>BPGD01000001.1:3810936-4437915 GCA_026002855.1 Bryobacteraceae bacterium | reverse complement strand
GCGGCGGTCTGCAATTCGTGGAGGCCCTGAGGGCTGAGCGTGACGCCGAGGTTGCTGAGGTATTCGACTTTCTGGGAGATGGTTGCGCCGGGTGCGGTTTTCAGGCGTTGGAGGTACTGGCGAAGGTTCAGTTCCTGAAAGGCGCGATTAGGTCAACACAAAGTCTTGGGTAGGGATTGAAAGCGATGTGATTGTTAGCGCCGCCTGATCACATTGCTATCGACGCCTAAGAATCTCGGAGTCCCCCGCCCCACGATTTCCTTGGACACTGACTTGCGATATGGAGAATCAGTATGTCCAGCATGAAACAAGCGGATTCCGGGCCCGCGCAAGGAGCCCGGAGGGCGACTGAAGCGGGGCCGGAATCCGGTCGCGCCGGCAAGGGCCGTTGGTCGGCCAAGCGCAAGATGAGTGTAGTCCTGGAGGTGCTCCGCGGCGCGGATCTGGAGTCTACGAGCCGCAAGTACGGCATCACGGCGGCGAGCCTGTCGGAGTAGTCCGAGGCTTTTCTGCCGTCCGGCGGGGAGGCGCTCAAGATCCGGCCGGAGGATCTGGTCGATGGGGAGGGCTGGTGCGAGAAGCGATTCATTGCCGGTCTGGCGATGCAGAACGAGCTGCTGCGGGAGCGCGTCCACCGGATGGAAGACGAGAAGCCATATCTCAAGCGGAGGTCGAGGAAATGAGCCGTGCCCGGTCGGTCTCCATGGGGGTGCTCGTACGGGCGGGTTCGGGTAATCTAGGCGTGGAGCCTTCCGCGGTCGACGTTCTGCCAGCGGCGCTGCCGGCGCCTGTCCCCGGCTGCCCGCTCGGCGCGGTCCGGAGACGAACTACACGGACGAGCAACTCGTGGCGGAGATCCGGCGCACGAACCAGGAATCGCCCTTCCATGGCGAGGGGCATCGCAAGGTATGGGCCAGGGCTGCGCCTTCGCGGCGGACGCACTGCCCTGCGGTGCCTGCTGCGCCTAATGCAAGAACACGAGCTGCTCGCGGCCGCAACGTCAGCCGCAACCTGCCGAGCCCAAACGGCACGAAGGAACTGTCCTCGCCGAACCGCCCAAGCGAGATGTGGGGCATCGACGCCACGGCCTGCTTCACCCTGCAAGACGGGCAGCTGGCCGTCTTCGCCATGGTCGACCACGGCTCGGCCCGCTGCCTCGGCATCCACGTGGCCAGACGCGGCACGCGGTTCGAGGCGTCGGACCCGGTGCGCCAGGCGGCGCGCGAGCAGTTCGGCGGTTTCACGGAAGGTATCGCTGCCGGTGTGAAGCTGCGTCATGACCACGGCTCCCAATTCCTGGGCGACGACTTTCAACGAGAGATCTGCTTTCTCGGCCGCGTGTCTTCACCGGCTCCTGTCCGCGAGCCCGAAGGCAATGGCTGTATCGAACGCTTCTTCCGCACTCTCAAGGAGCAACTCGTGGTAGTGCAGCACTTCAACACCATTCAGGGGCTCGCCAAAGCCCTCGAGGAATTCCGCTAGCGCTACAACGACCACTGGCTCGTCGAGAGCCTTCACTTTCGGTCCCTGCGGCAGGCTCATCGGGCCTTGCTTGCCCTGGAGTCCACCGAATGACCATATTTTGAAACACTGTCCAAAGAAATCGGGTGCGGTTACACTGGGCGCGCAAGGCACTCTGAACTCCAGTGGATTTTGACTTGATACGATCTCCGCAAGAGTGTATATAAATACGAGAATGTTCCCTAGCAGAAGGCATGTAGGTGAGCGTCATGGGTGGGCGGTATCGCGTCGCCAGCGTTGAATGGCGTGGGCACCTAAAAGAGATCCGGCTTGGTACATCAGCGCGGACCCTCGTGCTGCCGAGATCTGCATGCGTCTCGGTGGGAGACTACGTCGTCATTAGTCCCGAGAGAATCACGGTCCCCTGCCGGAACGGTGACGCACTCCTTTATCCGCCCTACGCTGCCCGCGAGACGGTTTCGGTTGGGAATGTCTCCTTGGAGGTGCTGATAAAAGAGATCACGGAAGAGGCTGAGTTCTCCGCGTACCAGGCACTGGCTGACCTTCATTACCGGGGAAAGGCCCTCCACGGACGCACGGCCCGCCTTGTCGCCAGGAGCTTCCACCCGATGTACCCGAGCATCGTCGGTTACATCGAGCTCGCGACGCCGTTTTACATGAGCAAACCTAGATCTGCGGTGCTGGACGCGCCATTTCATTCTAACGGCATTGGCTGGGACCGCTGGGACACGCCCACGCTGCGGCAATATATCCACCTGCTGGTGCGGATCGCTCGATGTGTAGTATACCCTGAATTCCGCGGAATCCGGCTAGGACAATTACTCGTGAAACACGCCGCGTACTATGCCAAAGACCACTGGCAAGTGGCTGGACTCAAGCCGTACTTCATCGAGATTGCGGCAGACATGCTGAAATTTGTTCCTTTCTGCGCCAGTGCCGGAATGTCGTTCATTGGTGAAACTGAGGGAAATCTCGCTCGCGTCGCCAAAGATTTGCGATATCTGCTCACCAATCAAGAACGCGTACGGAACCGGGATGTCGTCCATGAAGAGGCCTGCGGCATTGTCGATCAACAGGTCGCCAGGATGACCCGTGCAGCTCAACTGCTAGAAAGCGAGAAGCTGACTATACCTGAGCTGACGAAACGCTTGGACACCCTCGCTAGGAAAGGTTCGCTAAGAGATTTCGCGCTCTTCAATGGAATCATCAGCCTCCCAAAGCCGACTTACCTGCAAGGTCTCACTCCCGAGGCTTCTGAGTTTGTCAACCGGCGGGTGGCGCAACTCCAGATCTCGAACGGTCATCGGCATTCGCTGCCGAGCATAGATCCCATTCAATCGCCGGTCACCATCAGGGATTTGTGCATCTCATATCAATCGCGTGTACGCCGCACCCGAAAGACTCATCTTGTTCAGCAGGCCTTTGGGATCTCACCGGATTTTATAAATCATAACATTATTCGAAATCTCTCAGTTCAGATCGCAGCTGGCCAAGTTGTGCTTATTGTGGGCCCTTCGGGATCTGGAAAGACAAGCTTATTATCGGCGTTGCTTAGGCCGGATTCTATTCCGAGCGGCCACGCTATATGCACGCCGCCCAATTATCGTCCTGGCAGCCTCACTCGACTACGATCACAGAAGCCCCTGGTGGAACTGCTGGGGAAGGCCGATGTTCGCTCGGCCCTCGAACTGTTGGGGATTGTTGGCCTCTCTGATGCGTTCGTCTATTTGCAACGTTTTGAGGAACTTAGTAACGGCCAGCAGTACAGAGCTGCGCTTGCTGCCTTAGTTGCCAGCGGCTGTAACGTGTGGCTGGCGGACGAGTTCTGCTCCAATCTTGACGTGCTCACCGCGAACGTGGTTGCTTCGCGGGTCCAACGGGTAGCGCGCAAGCTTGGGGCAGCCTTGATCGTCGCATCTTCTCAGCCTCAAACCTTCGTCGCGAGCTTAGAACCGGATCTCGTGATACACCTCTCAAGCTCGACCGAGCACCTTGTCGTCGATGGAAGGCAGTTCGTCCGGCGGCTCAGGCTTCGTCCCGAGATCTGGGCGGCCCCGCACCTCGCCGTCAAACGGTGTTACTTGCCGGCTTTAAGGAGTGGCGTAAAACGGAGCACGATTCGCAAAGGTCGGTACGATGTCTCAAGCGGTCCACTGATACTTCAAGCAGGGTCGGAAGAGTTATGTGTTGAGGTGACGCATACACGGCATTGCAGGTTCGATGAGCTGACGCATGAGGATGCGCTACGCGAAGGCTTCGGGGGTCTTGGCGAACTGCGGGCCGCTCTTTTAGGACATTATCCGGATTTGAAGGCCAGCAGCCCCCTGACCATCGTAAATTTTAGACCCTTGTGCGACCCGCTCACATTATGGAGGGAAAGGGAAGAGGGATTTGTCGCAAGACTCGGGAGTAACGCAACCAAGCGTGCCGATTTCTTGGATTGATGCCGCGTTCGGGCAGCTTCCGGCCAACAGCTCTCATGCGCTGAACAGCGTCTGGGAGAAGCGTTTATTGAAGGCCCGAGTGGGGAGCTGCTCGACCGATGAGGTGGACGAGCGCAGCTCGAGGCTCGTGTGGTCGGCTCTTCAAACTGGTCGAAACCTAATGGTGGTCCTGCCGGACTTCGCTCTTCATAGGCCCGCCATCCTTTTGGCGACCGGCCTCATCCACTCCTTGCTAAATCCGCGGTTGGCGTCGCCTTCCTACCGACCGCGCGTCGTCTATTTTGGGTCATATGTAGGTATCCGAGAACACTTGGCGTCGCTCGAGCTGGCCGGTTGGGGTCTGCGCTTTTCGGAGGTTTTCCCTCAACGCAACGTCGGTCCTTCCGGATCGACGGTGAAACAGAAGGAAGCCGGCCACGGCGAGTACGGCGGACATGCGCCAGAGTTGATAACTGTGTACGCGCCAGTTGATCCCGTTGCCATCCTGTCGGGTCAGAATCCGGAGTGGATCGCGATCGACTTGGGCGATAGCTCTCGGGCCGAGTGGCTATCGGGGGTTCTGCGCTACGCCCGGAAACGTCAAGTACCTGTGATCTGCTGGAGCCAAAACCCGCTTTCTAGTTTGGTTGACCTGTTCACTGAATTTGGAAGCATCTTTATCTGGCCATGGAAAGGACTTGATCCTGCAGCTCCCTCCGTCAACCATTCCCAAGGGCTTCAACTCTGGCAACCTGCCATGAAGACGACGGTGAGGCCCGTGGTGCTGGCAGGGCCCGGTCTCGCCTGCGTAGACACGCACCTGCGGGCGGCAACCGTGGAACTGTCTCGCCTGACGCCGCCGGACGGTACGCTCGCGAAAGCGGCGGTGCTGGCACACTGGCGCCTATTGCGGAATGTGGAGGGCTTGTGCGTGCCTCTGGATTTCTACGAGCGCGAAACACAGCGCTTTTACGGTCTGCGAACGTTCTCACATCTTCTACAATCCTGCGCCTCTTTCCGGAACCACACTTCTGAGAAGCACCCGAACCTCACCGGCCGCCTTGAAACAGTAGCGACACATCTTGGCCACGCCATCGAGGAGGTGAAGGCTCGATCCGCGCCGCTATGGATCGCGCTGTGCAACGTCATCTTGGACGAGCCAAGCGACGGCTCGGCACGGCTTGTGATCTTTTCCAGCCGATCCCGAAAGCATGTGTTCCTGCTAGCCTTGCTGGCACATCATAACATCACCGAGGACGATTTAGCGGAAGTGGGAACATATGTGATGACGCTTGAGGAGCTGGACGCGTATTCGCGCCACAAGATTATGCCCGGGAATTTGTCCCGACCAGATCGTTTGCTGCGCGCCGATCGGCAGTGCTGCTTGGTGTTGATGTCAGTACCCAGGCCCGTGCTCATGCCGAAGATTCTGCCGTGCTTTTCGTATAAGCGTCTTGATCTGCTTGTGTACCGCCATCAACTCAAGGCGGGCTATCGCCGGATTGCGGAATGGGCAGAGCGGTGTAATCCGAGCGTACGATACGTCACTCGTGCCCTAGCCGCGTTGTCCGGTCAACCTGAACCGGCGTTCTCACAAAGCATCACCGATCGCATTGTTTGCGAGTCGCCGGCGGAATTGGAGGTCAACTCAGCCAAGACGAAGACCCTGTCAATCAATGTGCCATCCCTTCTGAAGGGGTTCGATGCTGCGGACGAGATAGCCAAGATATTTGATAAAATCGAATCAGAACAGGAAGATGTGCCGGAGCGCGGGCAGGGGGCTAGCCATGCGACCGGCATGTGGTGCGATCAGGCGATCTGGTTCCGGTTCGAGCACGGGTGGACCGCTTTCTACGCTTCTGATGAAAAACTGAACGTCGTTGTTCAGTCCAGTGGCGGATTAACAACTGAGGAGCGGTATGTTCGCGCTGTTCAACCCGGAGATCTGGTGGTGCTCATACATGGCGAGCGGCGCCAAAGCTTCTACGATCTTCTAGTTTCGCGCATCCACGGCCATCCGAAATACGCCCTCCACGTTGCCCTGGTCAAAAGGTGGCAAAGCGACGTCGCTCACGCTTCGAATTCTCCCGAGGAATTGCTGTATGCGATTCAAGCCTTGGGCAGCAGCATCCAGTCCACCCGGACGATCCGATCCTGGGAGGCGGGGGATGTTCTGTGTCCGGAGGACCCGGAGGATCTTCGCCGAGTCGGCCAAGTGCTCAAATCCACTTTCATCTCTACGCAATACCGTTGTATATATGCGGCGGCGAAGCGCTTGCGAACACTTCATCAAACCCTGGGGCGCTGGTTGAACTCTTGGATTGTTTCGCAAGTTGGAGGTGTGGCACACGTCGGACATGATGCAGTGATCGACGAGGTACTGGAAATCACCTTCGACGACTTTAGAGATTCGCTCCTCCTGCTTCGAGTCATCGAGAAGAAAACGCTTCGAGAACCGATTCTTCAGAGCTGCCTCGGTCGTCTGGAAAGGAATGCGCATTGACTATGGACGTCGACATGAACGTCGAGGAAACCCTGTTCACGAAGTATATAACCCGAGCAATTGAAGCCCGGGCTACAGGAGCGTCCGAGAAGGAATGCCTGCGAAATTACCCTCGCGACGTTTATTTCGTGGGGAATCTGCGATCGGTTCAAACGGTCGGGGCGGCCGCAGCAGGAGCGCGCGGTCAGATGGAGATCCAGAGGAAGATCGCGCCGTTCGCGATCGGCGCCCAGTTTATGGTCGCGCTGACTGAGGACCCAATGGCGATCCAGGTCAAAGCGAGTTGGGCTGTGTACTACCGGGTCCTCCCTTCGCTTGCGGAGCAGCGGCAACACATGCAGCAAGCTCTTGAATGTGCAGAGGGCGAAACCGACTCCGACGGGCCTTGCGATGAACCGGGAGACGTCGAGTATCTCGATGAAAAGGACGCACTCACTAGCACTGATGTTGAGGAAAGTTTCCGTACCGAACAGCCATGGGGAGGCGGGGATGCCAGACTGCGAAGGAAGCGTCGTCGGACGCCCAAAGACACACTGTTTGTCAAATTCCGAAAGATCGTCTGCAATGCTGCGGGTACTATCAAAGTCTTCAGCCAACCATCCGGGGCGGTGCAGGTTGACGCAAGCGACTTACGGAACGCCTTGGACGCTGAGATGGCCCGCGCGGTCGCACTTGCGCGAGCGGATCCGGATCGGCTCCGAACTGCGGGTGCACCCTCAGCCAAAGTTGAAGTGCCCCAGACCGCGATTCAGACGGAAGCGGCCTACCGGGCGTTCGTGGCCTCTTTGACGACAGAAGTGATTCCAAGTTGGGGATGGAAGTGCGATGCGAAGGCGACACCCGAAAGCGCGGGGGCGGCGAGCCCCCTGCTGCTGTCGCTCGAGCTGAGCAACAATTCACTGGATGACGCCAACCCACACAGGGAACCATTCATCTTCGATCCGCAACTCGTTTTGACGTTCCCGGATGGCGCGCTCTTGCCGTTTGAGTTGGATCTCGCTCCGAAAGGTTTCCGGTATGACCGTCGGATCTGGGGCAGAGGCTTCAATTGTGGGATCGAACGGCTGGAATCGAGCCCACCAGCCATCCGGACGACCCACATGCCCGTCTATCGCCAACTGCGCCTGACGACCCGGACGCGTCCCGCTGCGCTGTTCCAAGACTTGGCGATGGACCCTCTTCCCGTCCTGCGCTCCATCCTGAGTGAGCTTGAAGGCTTCCGAGCCGTCTGGGAACGCGCACGGCGGGACTACGTGGCGGCGGATCCCACGTGGGAAAGTAGGTCCGGGGCGGATTTCGATGCTGATCGGAGTCGGTTCGAAGGTGAGATCGTCCGATTCAGGCGTGGGATCGAGGTCCTCGAAACGAATGCGAATGCGCTCGCCGCATTTCGACTCATGAACGAAACGTTTCAGAGGGCAGGTGCAAATCAAGCTCCAGGAAAACGTCGCGACCGTTGGCGGCTATTCCAAATCGCCTTCATCCTGACGCAAGTCCCGGGCATCACCGCGTTGGACACTAATAACCCTCAGGACCTTGCTGAACGACGGTTTGTGGACATTCTATATTTCCCGACTGGCGGCGGTAAGACCGAAGCGTACCTGGGAGTATTGGTGTTTCACTGCTTCTTCGACCGGCTGCGTGGCAAGCGGTTGGGAACGACGGCGTGGATACGCTTTCCGTTGCGGCTTCTGACCCTCCAGCAAACCCAGCGTCTGGCGGAGATCATCTGTACCGCTGAACTCGTTCGTAGAGCCCAAACCGACCCCCGGCTGCACTCTGCTGACGTGGACGGGTTCTCTGTTGGCTACTTTGTCGGCGAGGGCGGTTCGCCGAATGAGATTGCCAACCCCCAGCGGGCTAGATTCGCTGGGCCGCAGGTAGGGGCATCCTGGGCGAAAGCCTGCGATCCCCGCGAGCGCCAGGATTGGAAACGCGTCGTCTACTGTCCGGCCTGCCGCACGAAATCGGTTCAAGTGGACTTCGACCCCGCCACGGTTCGTGTTATCCACGCTTGCACCAATAAGGGCTGTCCATTCCCCGACGGACGGCTGCCGGTGATTGTCGTCGACAATGAAATCTACAGGTACCTGCCGACCGTCCTCATCGGGACTATCGACAAGCTCGCGGTGATCGGTAACCAGCGTAAATTCTCCCAGCTATTCGGCAGGGTGGATGGGCGCTGCCAGCTCCATGGCTTCTACAAAGGAAAGTGCAGCCAAAAGGATTGCAGTGATATCAGGCTGCTCGATAAGCGAGTCCCTCCTGGACTCACCGGGCCGTCCTTGTTCATCCAGGATGAACTACACCTTCTGAAGGAGGGCCTGGGCACCTTCGACAGCCACTACGAGACCTTCCTCCAGCGGCTCCGAAACGAGTTCGGGGACCCGAGCATGCTAAAGATCATAGCTTCCTCCGCGACTGTGGAAGCGTTCGAGCGGCAGATTG
The DNA here is from genome assembly GCA_026002855.1 of Bryobacteraceae bacterium. Taxonomy (NCBI): domain Bacteria; kingdom Pseudomonadati; phylum Acidobacteriota; class Terriglobia; order Bryobacterales; family Bryobacteraceae; species Bryobacteraceae bacterium. Next base: position 4,429,059 of record BPGD01000001.1, on the reverse strand, counting down.
AGCACTTGTACGGAAAGGGCCGAACGGACGCCCGTGTGTTTCCATGCCCCGGCCCGACCCTCACAGATTCGTTCTACGCAGAAACCCAATCCTATCCACAGCGCTTGTTCATCGGGGTGCTGCCGCACAACAAGACACTGTTCAACTCCATCCTGGAGCTCCTCGATTACTACCACCGGGAACTCAGCAATCTTGAGCGGCTGCCCGCTAACAGCCCGAATCCCTACGGTGGCCAGCTAGTTGTCGGGACCCAGGATTGGCGACAGTTCTTGGATGCGTACAAGACATCCCTCACCTATTTCCTTGCCCAGCGCGATCTTGATTCCATCAGCACCGACATCGAGAGCGATCTGAATCCGAACCTCGAACACGACGGGCTTGCCGCGCTCAACAAGCTGGAGCTTACCGGCGCCACGCGAACCGACGACGTTACAAGGATTCTGGAGAGGCTTGAGACTGCCGGCCTGAATGAACCACACGACTGCGTCCTGGCTACGAGCATGATCAGCCACGGTGTCGATATCGACCGCCTGAACGCGATGTTCTTTTATGGGATGCCGCGGCAGAACGCGGAGTACATTCAGGCCTCAAGCCGCGTCGGCAGATCGCATGTGGGCCTTGTATTCACAGTCATGCATCCCATGCGCGAACGTGATCGTAGCCACTATACCTATTTCGCAAAGTACCACGAATTCTTGGGCCTCCTGATAGAGCCTGTCGCGATCAACCGCTGGGCGAAATACAGCATCAATCGCACGCTGCCCGGTCTTTTCATGGCCGTGCTGCTCCAACGCCTTGCGACCGCCGCGGGCGCCGGTGGTAGCCCGGACCGCTACTACATGATCGACTTCGTCAAGCAGAGAATAGCGGACGGCAGCATTAGACCGGACGCCTTCGTCCCACTCCTTGAAGACGCCTATATGGTCGCGAAGCCGACGGTGCCAGGTGAAGCCAGTTTCCAGGCAGAGATCCAACTCAGAGTCCGCCAGTTCTTGGATCAGATACTCGCCTCGGGAAGCACGCGGTTCGTGTCGGAGGCTCTCATCCCCAAGCCGATGCGGAGCCTGCGCGATGTTGACGAGGCCATCACGATCACTCTGGACGACGACGGCTCCGCGTGGGCCGCACGGCAGCGGTAGCTGTAGAGGCAAGGGAGAGACGGATATGCGCTCAATGAGCCGGGGAAAGCAGCAAGTCTTGTACAACTTCCTTCCAGGTCGGACCTTCGACTTCGAAAAGGTACCAGTGATCGCTCGGGTAGATACGATCCGAGGTGCACCGGTCAATGACCTAAACATAAACATGGTGCTTCTCAAGGTTGCGGAGGAGGCTCGAGCGTGGCGTGCTGATCTTCGACCGGTGTTGCGCGATGAGGTGCTGCGGGATGCTTCTAGGTTCGTGCTGGTCGATCCCGAGGAGGTCAGGACGCAGATTTTCCCGCGCGTGTTCTGGTGCCAGAACCGCTCTTGCGGCATAGTCTGGGACCGGACTGGGAGGGACATTCCGACATCCACTCGCTGTCCGGCCTGTGGAACTGGAAAGCTGGTGCAGATGCGCTTCATCCGGGTACACCGATGCGGTGCCTTGTCCCCGCTTAAACCACCGCCGTGCGGGCAATGCGGAAGTGCCCAGCGCGTGGCCCTCGATACCAGAGGGAGTGAGCGAATCGCGGACTTCCGCTGGGTATGCCGACAATGCAACACAGTGCAGACCGTTTTTGCCGGCAGATGCACTGAATGCCAATGGGAAGGCGACTCAAGACTCCAGAACATGGACATTGAAGTCCACCGCGCCGGACGTACCTACTATGCCCACAGCACCGTTCTTCTCAACACTCCCCAACGTGAGCTTAGCGGGTTTCTGAGTCTAGACCGCTGGCAGGTGATTGCGGCGGCGAAGCAGCTTGGCCTGCCCGAAGTGGCCAACCGGCCCTTAAGCAGTTTTGTGCCTGCCGCTCCTCGATCCGGGCCTAGCGATGTCACGCTCTCGGCCGCGGACTTGGACGAGCTGCTCAAGAAGCAAGCCAGCGGCGAACTGACGCCAGATCAGTTGGTAACGCAGCTAACCGACCGGCTCAACCGCCGGAGGCGTGAACAGGCCTCAAATTCGCCGACTGGGATTGCCCAAGCCTTGATCCAGCGTACCGGGACTCCCCTGCCAGTCTGGGAGGAAGCGGGTCAGGAGATGTTGGAGGCGGTACTGCCGTTCGAGATTGCGACTCCTGCCGATCTTGCCTCTCCCCGCGTGAGCGACAGTGCACGAGAGAAAGCCAGGGAAATGAACCTGGAAAATGTGTTCTTGTTCTCCGACTTTCCAATTGTGACGGCGACGTATGGTTATAGCAGGGTCGCGTATTCGCCGGGCGAATGCCGTCTGAACGCCTTCCCGGCGGACCAGAACTTCGGCGGCCGACTGCCGATATACATCGATCGCATCCAGGCGGACGCCTTATCGTTGCGGCTTGATCCTTCTGCGGTCGTCCGCTGGATGCGACGCAACAACGCCAATCCCGTGCTGCCAAGCGGCTCTGATCCGGATCTCTCGGTTCACGCGTATTTCGTGAAATTGTTTGCCGGCGCGAACCCCCGGGAAACCATACAAAACAATCCCGAGGTGCGCTTGGTTTTTGGCCTGTTGCACACATTGGCCCACCTGTCGGTTCGACAGGCCGCCCTCCTATGCGGTCTGGACATGATGAGCATATCGGAGTACATCCTTCCGCGGACGCTGACGTTTTCCATCTATTCCAACCACCGTTTCGGAGCGACGATCGGCGCATTAACCGCCCTATTCGAACAGTCGTTGACTGATTGGCTCCAGTCTCTCCGGTCGACTACGCAGTGCATTTACGATCCGGTCTGCCGAGAGCGAGAGGGGGCCTGCCACGCGTGCCTGCACCTGTCTGAAACCAGCTGCCGGTTCTTCAACTTGAACCTGAACCGCGCCTTCCTGTTCGGTGGCGTAGACCCTGTCCTTCAGGGGGCGATAAGGGGCTACTTCGAGGACTTAGTCTAGGGCCATGGTCGCGCTTTCGACAGCCGAACGGGTTATTACGGCTCCAAATGCCGTTGTTGGATCTCTGTCTCCCGCCCTACGATTTCCCTGGACACTGATTCGCGCTCAAGGAGAATCAGGATGTCCAGCATGGGACCAGTGGATTCGGGGAGTGCTTGAGGGACCGGAGGGCGCGATGCGGGGCCGGGAAGGGGGGCGGGAGGGCGCGGTTGGCGTCTCCTACAATGAACAATGGCATGAAGAGTTACCGGAAAGAACTGTGGTTCGAGGTTCCGACGCGCCGCGCCTTCCTCAACATCACGCCGCAGGTGGAGCAGTGCCTGCGGGAAAGCGGCATCCGCGAGGGGCTGTGCCTGGTGAACGCGATGCACATCACGGCGAGCGTTTTCATCAACGACGACGAACCGGGCCTGCACCACGACTACGACGTGTGGCTGGAGAAGCTGGCCCCGCATGAGCCGGTGAGCGCGTATCACCACAACCGCACCGGCGAGGACAACGCCGACGCCCACATGAAGCGGCAGATCATGGGCCGCGAGGTGGTGGTGGCCGTCACCGACGGGCGGCTCGACTTCGGGCCGTGGGAGCAGATCTTCTACGGCGAGTTCGACGGGCGGCGGCGCAAGCGCGTTCTTGTCAAGATCATCGGCGAGTAGGGCCGGCGGCCCGCTACAATCAGAAAAAGCGCTGATTTTGTACCATGCCCGGCCTTCTTGAACGGCTCAAACAGGGGATCCAGAAGACCCGCGCCGGCCTTGTCGGCAAAGTGGAAGACGTCCTGCTCGGCAGGAAAGAGATTGATCCCGAGCTGCTGGACGAACTGGAATACACGCTGATTACCGCCGACATTGGCGTGCGCACGGCGGCCGAGATTCTGGAAGCGATCCGGCAGCGGGTGGACCGGCACCTGGTGAACGATCCCGCCGAGCTGCGGGCGCTGATCCGCGAGCATCTGCTGGGCGTGCTGGAGGCGTGGGACCGGCCGCTGAACTGGCCGGCGCGGCCGCCGGCGGTGGTTCTGCTGGTGGGCGTGAACGGCTCCGGCAAGACGACCACCACGGGCAAGCTGGCGGCGCAGTTCCGTGCACAGGGCAAGAACGTGCTGCTGGCGGCCGCGGACACGTTCCGGGCCGCCGCGATTGAGCAGCTCGAGGTGTGGAGCCGGCGGGCGGGCGTGGATCTGGTGCGGCAGGGGGCGGGCGCCGACCCGAGCGCGGTGCTGTACGACGCCATTCAGGCGGCGAAGGCGCGCGGAACCGACATCCTGCTGGCGGACACGGCGGGGCGGCTGCACACGAAGTCCAACCTGATGGCGGAACTCGAAAAGATGCGGCGCACGGCGGGGCGCCTGGTGGAAGGGGCTCCGCACGAGGTGTGGCTGGTGCTGGACGCGACGACGGGGCAGAACGGGCTGGAGCAGGCGCGCCGCTTCACCGAGTCGGCGGGGGTGACCGGGCTGATCCTGACAAAGCTGGACGGGACGGCGAAGGGCGGCGTGATTGTGGCGATCGCGCGCGAGCTGAACCTGCCGATCCGCTACGTGGGCGTCGGCGAGCAGACCGAGGATCTGCTGCCGTTCGATCCGCACCAGTTTATTGACTCGCTGTTCGAACCATGAACCCGCAGTGGATCCGCGAAGCGCTGGACCTCGCCCGCCAGGGCGTGGGACGCGTTTCGCCCAACCCGGCGGTGGGCGCGGTGGTGGTGCGCGAGGGGCGCGTGGTGGGCCGCGGGTTCCACACGTGGGCCGGGGTGAAACACGCGGAGGTGATTGCGCTGGAAGAGGCGGGCGAGCTGGCGCGGGGGGCGGACCTCTATGTGACGCTGGAGCCCTGCGCGCACCAGGGGCGCACGCCGCCGTGCACGGAGGCGATTGTGCGGGCGGGCATCGCGCGCGTCATCTCGATCACCGAGGACCCGAACCCGCTGGTGTCGGGCAAGGGTTTTGCGAGGCTGCGGGAGGCGGGCGTCGAGGTGATGCTTGCGCCGGAGTTTGCGGAAGAGGCGCGGCGGCTGAACCTGGCGTTTTTCCATTTCATGCGGACCGGAAAGCCGCTGGTGACGCTGAAATCGGCGTTGACGCTGGACGGCAAGATCGCCGCGCCGGAGGACAACACGGGCTGGATCACGTCCGAGCGGGCCCGGGCCCATGTGCAGACGGTGCGGCACGAGCACGACGCGATTCTGACGGGCATCAACACGGTGCTTGGAGACGACTGTCTGCTGACGGACCGCAGCGGGCTGGAGCGCGCGCGGCCGCTGCTGCGGATTGTGCTGGACTCGCTGCTGCGGCTGCCGCCGGAGAGCCGGATGGTGCGCAGTTGCCGGGGCGATGTGCTGGTGGTGTGCACGTCGGTGGCGCCGGCGGCGCGGCGGGCGGCGCTGGAGTCGCACGGGGTGGAGGTGGTGGCGCTGGACGGGGAAGACGGGCGGCCGGACCTGAAGAAAGTGGTCGGGCTGCTGGCGGAGCGGCAGTATCAGTCGCTGATGATTGAGGCGGGGAGCAAGGTGAACTGGTCGGCGCTGGAGGGCGCGGTGGCGGACCGGATTCTGTTTTATTACGCGCCGAAGATTCTGGGCGGGATGCAGTCGCTGCCGGTGGCGGGCGGGCTGGGCCGGCGCCGGCGGCGCGACGCGATCCTGTTTCGCGACGTGCGGCTGAAGCCGATCCCGCCCGATGAATTTTTGCTGGAGGCGTGGCTCGTGAAGGAGTGAGCCACGCCGGGTCATTCGAGTTGCATCTGCCCGCTGAGGGGCGTGACGGCGGATGAAGAGCCGACGAAGACCTGGAAGGCGCCGCGCGGCGTCTGCCAGCGGTTCGAATTTTCGTCAAAGACGGCGAGCGTGAGGGGATGGAGCGCGACGGTGACGGTGCGCTGCTCTCCGGGCTTGAGCTCCACTTTTTGCCAGCCGGCGAGGCGACGGTAGTTTTCGCCCGCTGCCGGCGGCAACTGGACGTAGACCTGGGCGACTTCGGCGCCGGGGCGCTGGCCGGTGTTGCGGAGGGTGAAGGAGACCTGGCGTTTTGCGGCATCCAGCTTCAGGTCCGACCAGGCGAAGGTGGTGTAGGAGAGGCCGTGGCCGAAGGGGAACAGCGGCTGGCGCTTCATGGACTGGAACCACTTGTAGCCGGCGCGGGCGCCTTCGGGATATTCGAGGTCGAACTGGCGGGTGTTGACGCGCATCAACGCCGGGCCGCCGGGGAACATGGGGCCGAGGTCCTGGGGGCCGCGGGGCTCGGGCTGCCTGACCAGGCGCGGCTGGGCCAGGTCGTCTTCCGAGCGTGGGAACGAGATGGGGAGCTTGCCGGAGGGATTCACGCGGCCGAACAGGACGCTGGCGATGGCCTCGCCGCCGCGGATGCCGGGATACCAGGCGGCGAGCACGGCGGGGACGCGGTCGAGCCAGGGCATTTTGACCGCGGTGCCGTTTTCGAGCACGACGATGGTGCGGGGGTTGGCGGCGGCGACGGCAGCGATGAGGTCGTTCTGGTTGCCCGGCAGGGAGAGGTCAGGCAGGTCGACGCCCTCCGAGGTGTGCTGGGTGGCGAAGACGATGGCGACGGTGGAGGAGCGGGCGAGGGCGGCGGCGGCGGCGATGTCGTCGCCTGAGGCGAAGGCGACCTTTGCAGCGGGCGCGGCCGCCTGGATCGCGCGCAAGGGCGATGAACGGTGATAGACGGGAGTGCCGAAGATGATTTCGAGAAAGCTGGAGCCGGGCTTTGGGGGCGGCGGGGGGACGGGATTGCCGCCGGCGGGATCGACCTGGGCCGAGCCGCCGCCGCTGAGCACGCCCTTGTCGGCGTGGCCGCCGATGACGGCGATGGAGCGTGTGGAGGAGGGATCGAGCGGCAGGAGGGCGCCCTGGTTTTTCAGGAGCACGATGCCGGCCTCGGCGGTCTTCTGGGCGACGTCAAAGCCGAGGAAGATGTCGGGGACCTGGCGCTGTCTGGGGCGGTCGAAGGCGCCGGCGCGGAACAGCGCCCAGGCGATGCGGCGGACCATGTCATCGAGCCGTTCCATGGGGACCTCGCCCTTGAGCACGGCTTCTTTGAGGGGCGCGCCGAAGAAGGTGTCGCCGGGCATTTCCATGTCGAGTCCGTTGCGGGCGGCCTTGACGGTGGAGTGGGTGGCGCCCCAGTCGGAGACGACGAAGCCGGGGAATCCCCACTCGTTTTTGAGGACGTCGTTGAGCAGCCAGGCGTTTTCGCAGGCGTAGTCGCCGTCGACGAGGTTGTAGGAGCACATGATGGCGCCGGGCCGGCCTTCGCGGACGGCGATTTCGAAGGCGAGCAGGTCGCTTTCGCGCGCGCCCTTGCGCGGCATGCGGACGTTGACGAAGTTGCGGCCGGACTCCTGGTCGTTGAGGGCGTAGTGCTTGAGCAGGCCGACGACGCCTTGCGACTGTTTGCCGTCGAGGTAGCGGGCGATCATGAGTCCGGCCAGGAGTGGGTCTTCGCCGAGGTATTCGAAGTTGCGGCCGTTGCGGGGCTCGCGCGTGAGGTTGATGCCGCCGCCGAGGCTGACGTTGAAGCCCTGGTCGCGCAGCTCCTTTCCGATGAGGGCGCCATATTGGCGCGCGAGGGCGGGATCCCAAGTGGCGGCGAGGGCGAGGGCGGAGGGCAGAGCGGTGGAGTAGCGGCCCATGCGGGCGCCGCCGGTTGAGCCGACGGCGGCGTCGTTCATCTGGACATCGGGCACGCCCAGCCGGGGGATGCCGGGGATGAAGCCGCCGCCGCCGTTGGAGCGCCAGACGACGGGCGGGGGCTCCTGGCCGGCGAGGTTCATGTCCGGGCCGAAGTACCAGCCGATGCCGTGCACCATCTGGATTTTTTCATCGAGCGTCATTGCCTGTACGAGCAGGCGGGCGCGTTCTTCCGGGGGGAGCTTTTCGTTCGACCAGGGGCCTTTGGCGGGCGGCTTCTGTGGGGGGAACTGGGCCAGCGCCGCCGTGCCGGCCAACAACAGCGGAATGATCCAACGCATGACAGCTTCCTCAAAAATTTCTCTGATGGTGGAGGCGTGGAGAGACGAGTTGCCCGCCACGTCCCGAACCCAATATCATGTCACGCCGGGCAGGGGGCGAATGGGGGCGCCGAGGGGGGCGGATTGGGGCAGCCTGCTAAGCTCAGAAATGGAGCGCCGTGGGACTGCTGTCGCGCGCCATTTTTCGGGAAATCTCCTCGAGCGCCCTGCTTGGGGCGGCGCTGTTTGTGTTCGTGCTGATCCTGCAACGGGCGGCGCAGTTGTTTTCCATTCTTGTTTCCACCTCCGCGACGGCGGCGACGGTGGGCCAGATCTTCCTGCTGCTGCTGCCGTCGACGATGCCGCTGACGCTGCCATTGGGCGTGCTGGTGGGCATCCTGATCACGCTGAACCGGATGTCCGGCGACGGCGAGATCACGGCGATGCGCGCCGCCGGCATACCGGCGTGGCGGCTGCTGGCGCCGGTGGCGGGCTTTGCGCTGCTGGCGGCGGCGGTGACGGGGTTGTGCTCGCTGTATCTGGCGCCGTGGAGCAACGCACGGCTGGTGCGGACGGTGAACGAGCTTGGGGCGGCGCAGCTGTCGAGCGAGATCCAGCCGAGGGTTTTTGAGGAGAGCTTTCCGAACAAGGTCCTGTATATCGGCGACCTGATTCCGGGCAACCCGGTCATCTGGCGCAATGTGTTCATCGCCGATCTGACGCCGGCCCCGGTGCGCAAGAGCGTGGGGCAGGCGCGCGGCGACTGGCCGGTGGTAACGATCGCTGCCGAGGCGGTGGTGCTGCCGGATCCGGCGCGCAACCGGCTTCAGCTTTCGCTTCGCAACGGGGCCACGTACGAGCCGGCCGCGGACCCGGCCGAGTACTACCGGATCACGTTTCCGCGGGGCGAACAGGTGCTGGAGGCGAGGCCGCGCAGCGAGCTGAAGGCGAAGTACTACACGGCGACGCCGACGCTGGAACTGATTTCCGAACTGGGCCGGAGCGTGGAGGCGCGGATCGAGTTTCACCAGCGGTTTGCGTTGCCGATGGCCTGCCTGCTGCTCGGGCTGGCGGCGTTTCCGCTGGGGGTGAGTTCGCGGCGGGGCGGCCGGAGCGGGGCGTTTGTCATCACGGTGGGATTTGCGCTGATTTACTACACGGCGCTGGTCAGCCTGGTGGGGCTGGCGCGCGAGGGGCGGATTGCGGCGGAGGCCGCGGCCTGGTTGCCGGACGCGGTGTTTGCGCTGATCGGCATTGTGCTGCTCGCGAGGCTGGAGAAGCCGGGCGAGCGGGACTGGGTGGGGGCGCTGCGGGGGCGGTTCGAGGAGGCGTTCCGGCGGCTGGGCGCGCGGATGCGCCCGCGGTGGCCGGCGGCGGAGGGCGGCTCGCAGACGGGATCGCCGCGGCTGTTTCTGCTGCCGCAGATCATCGACTACTACGTCATTTCGAGCTTTCTGTTCTATTTTCTCGTTTTACTTTCGACCTTTGTTCTGCTGACGGAAGTGTTCAATTTCTTCGAACTTCTGGGCGATGTCTTCCGGAACCAGATCCCGATTGCAGAGCTGTTTGAGTACCTGTTTTTCCTTGCCCCCAAGCTGATTTATGACGCGGCGCCGGTGAGCGTGCTGGCAGCCACGCTGGTGGTGTTCGGCGTCATGGCGAAGAACAACGAGGTGACGGCGTTCAAGGCGTGCGGCGTCAGCCTGTACCGGCTGGGGCTGCCGGTGCTGGCGGCGAGCCTGGCGCTGAGCGCGGCGCTGTTTGCATTCGATTATTCGGTGGTCACGGGCGCCAACGTGATCCAGGAGCGGCTTCGCAACAAAATCAAGGGACGTCCGGTGCAGACCTATCTGCGGCCGCAGAGTCCGTGGATTTTCGGGCAGGGGCCGCGGATTTTCTACTACCGATACATGAACGAGGCGGAGGGCGTGCTGGGCGGAATCAGTGTTTACGAGCTGGAGCCTTCCGGGTTCCGCCTGCGCCGGCACATCTACGCCGAGCGCGCCCGCTGGGAGCCGTCGCTGGGCACATGGGTCTTTCAGAATGGGTGGGCGCGGGAGATGGGGCCAGGGGGGAACCGCTTCCAGGTGTTCCAGGGCGGGACGGCCACTTTTCCGAGCGTCGTTGAGCCTCCCTCGTGGTTCATCAAGGAGGTGAAGACCTACAAGCAGATGACCTTCGAGCAGCTGGACGCCTACATCGCCGAGCTGCGGCAGTCCGGGTTCAACACGGTGCCGCTCCAGGTGCAATATCACCGGAAGTTTTCCACGCCGGTGTTTGCGCTGGTGATGGCGCTGCTGAGCGTGCCGTTTGCGTTTCTGACGGGGACGCGGGGGGCGTTGACGGGCGTCGGGGCGAGCCTGGGGATTGCGGTGGCCTACTTCGCGCTGAACTATCTGTTTGAACAGCTCGGCAACGTGGGCCAGTTGCCGCCGGTGGCGGCGGCCTGGGCGCCGAATGCGCTGTTCGCGCTGGCCGGGCTGTATCTGATGGCGAGGATGCGAACATGATGCGGCGTGTCACGCGGAGATGGGTGCTGGCGGCGCCGCTGGCATGGGCGGGCGCTGCTGATTCCTGGACGAACTGGTCTGACAAACAGGTGCTGCGGATGCTGACCGATTCGCCCTGGGCGCGCCGGAGGCGGGTGAATCTGGAATGGCGCCGGCGCGAGCCGGAGCCGCCGCGGGCCGAAGACATTCCCGGGGCCACGGGGCCGAACATGCAAAGGCCGGGCGGCGGCAACCCGATTGGCGGCATCGGGGTGCCGCGCACGTCGCTGCCGCTGGAGGCTGACCTGATCATCCGCTGGGCTTCGGCGCTGCCGGTGAGGCAGGCGCGCGCGCTGTACCTGTACCGCTTGCAGCAGAAGCCGGTGCGGACGCTCAACGAGCTGCTGGAAGACCAGCCCGAGCAGGCCATCCTGGAGATCCACGGGCTGCCTGCGCAGATCGCCCACCGCGGGGCGGCGATGGTGGAGCTGGCCGCGATGCAGGGGGTGCGGCTCCGGGGTGCGCGCGGCAGGACGCTGGCGCCGGTGAAGGCCCGCGCGGATCTGGCCGGGCTCACGCTGGACCTGTACGTCCACTTCGACCGGGGTGCGGCCGCGTCGCTGGGGAGCGAAATCGAGGTGGTGGCGGATCTTCAGATTGCCAAGTTCCGGGAGCGATTCCGCCTGTCGCAGATGATGTACGGCGGCCGGCTTGAGATGTGACCGCACCCGGGCAGAGGCCCGGGGGGCGCGGGCTGCCGCGGCGCGCCGGTACACTGGGGACATGCGGATGTGGCGCCTGATGGCCCTGCTCGCCTGGCTGCCGGTGATGGCGCAGAAGCCGTGCCAGGAGGCGTCCGTGTACATGCCGTGCGAGCTGGAGTTTGAGATTCCGGCCGCGGCGGCGGCGCAGCACGTCAATCCCTACGTTACGGCGACGGTCGTTGCCGAGTTCCGCTCGCCCGAGTTCAAGACGTATCTGGTACATGCCTTCTGGCGCGGCGGCCGGCGGCTGAGCATCCGTTTCACGCCCACGGAAGCGGGCAACTGGACATACCGGCTCACCAGCAATCTTGCGGAGTACAACGGAAAGACGGGCGAGTTCCGCGCCGCCGCCACGCCGCCGCCGGCGGCCTTTATCCGCCGCGCCAACGTGCATCACTGGCAGTACACCGAGGAGCGCCGCCCTCATCTGTACATGGGCGCTGAAGACGTGCCGGACGAGCCGGTGAGCGCCTTTGCGGCGCGCCGGTTCACGCATCTGGCGGTGCGGTTGCTCGGCCCGCAGGCCTTTCCGGCGCCGGACCGTCCGGATCCGGCGTGGTTTGAAAAGCTCGACGCGCGCGTTTTCGAGATCCATTCCGCAGGCATTACGGTGGATTTTCTGCTGGCCGCGTCGGCCGAGGATCTGCGGCGGATTGCGCCGGGACCGGCCGAACGGGAGCGCCTTTTGCGGTATATCACCGGGCGTTATGCGGCTTTCAACTCCACGTGGCAGCTTGTTGAGGAATGGGAAACACAGCCGGGCGCGCGGGAATTGCTGAAGGATTTTGGTCTCGGGCTGAAAAAAATGGATCCCTACGGGCATCCGATTTCCACGCGGGCGCGGGACTCGGCGGCGTTTCTCGGCCGGGACGGCTGGATGGACCATGTGATCTACGGGCCCGGCCGCGACGAGCTGATCGCCGTTGAGCATCAGGCCAACACGGTGCCGCAGGTGGCGCTGATCGACGGCCGTCTGCCGCCGGACGAGTTCCGCCGCCGGCTGTGGAATGCGGTGATGAGCGGGGCCTATCCATCGATGAAAGGGGCGGTGAGGCCGGAGGCGGCGAACGCGCGCACGATGGAGGCGTGGTTCCGCTTCATGAGCGAGCGGGTGCGCTTCTGGGACACGCAGCCGTACTTTGACGTGGACGGCGGGCGCGCGATCGCGCTGCCGGGCCTGAAGACCGAGGACTACGAGCTGCCGGCGACGGAGTACATTGTGTATATCGAGAAGCCGGGTCCGGTCCGCGTGGTGACGCGCAAGCACGACTATGACGTCTATTGGGTGGATCCGGCGACGGGCGAGGCGCGCAAGGAGAAGAAGCAGTGGAAAGGCGAGCTGTACGAGGCCTCGCCGCCGGACAGCTCCCGCGACTGGGTGCTGCACCTGAGCCGCGACGGGCGGAAGCAGGGGATGTTGCGAAGCTACAAGTTCGAGTCGTGGCCCGTGCCGGTGCAGGAGCCCGAGCGCGACCCGCAGAGGGCCCCGTTTGAGCTGGTGCAGCCGCCGTTCGGGACCCCGATCGTGGCCGGTGTTGCGGTTCCATACCGGATCGCGCTGAAGCGCCAGACTTCCGGCACGCGGCGCATGATGTACGTGCTGACCGGCGAAATCGCGGCCGGCGGCGAGGGCGGGCGGTACCTGGCGGCGGGGGCGGAGGGGACGTTCACGGTGGATCCGGTCCTGCTGAAATCGGACGCCGGGACGCTGGCGGTGCGGCTGGGGGCGCTGAATGCCGCCGGCAAACTGTATCTGATCGACACCGTGTTTACGGTGAAAAAAGCGAAGTAATTTTCCGGGAAACTGGCTGGAATGGATTTTGTAATTTCACCCAGTACGCGCATGTCCGCGGGCAGAGGCGGAGGCCGCCGGGGATGACGCGCATCGTGGCGATGGACACGACATCGGAGTTCGGCAGCCTGGCGCTGGCCGAAGACGGGCGCATTGTCGAAGAGGTGCTGCTGCATTCGCCGGATGGTTTCGCCCACGTTTTGTTGCAGCAGCTGGAGCGGCTGCTGAAGCGCCACGGCTGGCGGTATGAAGACGTGACGGGATTCGCCGCTGCGGCCGGGCCGGGGTCGTTTACGGGCGTACGCGTGGGGCTGGCCGCGGCCAAGGGTCTGGCCGAGGCTTCGGGCGCGCTGGCGGCGGCCATCTCCAACCTTCAGGCGATGGCCTGGTTTGGTACGGCCCGGCTGCGGGCGCCGTTTTTCGATGCCCGCCGAGGAGAGATCTATGGGGCGGTGTATGATGACCGCCTCGAGCCGGTGCAGCCGGAAGTGGTGATGAAATTTCCGGCCTGGCGGGCCGGGCTGCCCGAGGGCGCCGAGCTGCTGACGCCGGAGCCGGCGCTGTTCCAGGTGCAGGCGACGGTGACGCCGAGGGCGCTGGCGGGAGCGATTGCGCTGCTGGCATTCGACCGCCTGGAGGACCCCGCCGCCCTGGATGCCAATTATGTGAGGCGCTCGGACGCTGAGCTGCACTGGCGGGAGCCGGGCGGGTAAGACGGAGCGTGTTGCGTCTTGGCCGTCCAAATTGGACGGGATGGATTGCATTGGATGGGTTGATGGGCTACGCTGAAAGGGCGATGGTGCCCGCGCTCCATCTCGACCCGCAGGCGGCGGAGCCGTTGTACAGGCAGTTGTACCGGCAGCTTCGGGAGCTGATTCTTTCCGGTGCCCTGCCGCGTGGCGAGCGCATCCCGCCAACGCGCGAATTGGCTGGCACGTTGGGCGTGAACCGGGCCACGGTGGCGGCCGCCTATGGGTTGCTCGAGCAGGAGGGGCTGATCCGCGGCCATGTCGGGCGGGGCAGCTTTGTGGCGGGGGTGGCCGCTGGGGGCGGCAGCATTGACTGGGAAGCGCGGCTGGGCCTGCCTGGGGTGGAGGTGCGGAGCTGGAGCGCGCCGGTGCGGATCAGCTTCGTATCTGCGCGTCCGGAAGAGGAGCTGCTGCCGGTGGAAGAGTTCCGCCAGAGCTGTGCGGAGGTGCTTGCAGGCGGCGAGGCGGCGCGCCTGTTGCAGTTGGGGTCGGCTTACGGCTATGGGCCATTGAGGGAGTGGCTGATTGGGCAGGCTCGCGCCGAGGGCACGGCGGGACCGGGCGATGATGTGGTGGTGACGAGCGGGTGCCAGCAGGCGCTGGACCTGCTGGAACGGGTGCTGGTGCGGCCCGGCGACGCGGTGGCGGTGGAAGACCCGGTCTATCCGGGCCTGCGGGACGTGTTTGTGCGCGCTGGGGCGCGGGTGATCGGGATTCCGGTGGGGCCTGGGGGGGTGGATCTGGCGGTGCTGGCCCGGGTACTGGAGCGGGAGACCGTGGCCGCGGTGGCGGTGACGCCGAACTTCCAGAATCCCACGGGCGAGACGATGGGGCTGGAGGCGCGGCGGGAACTGCTGCGACTGGCACAGCGCGCCGCGGCGCCGGTGATCGAGAACGACATTTATGGTCCGCTGCGCTACGAGGGAGCGGATCTGCCCTCACTGAAGCGGCTGGACGAGGCGGGGCTGGTGATTCAGGTGCGGAGTTTTAGCAAGCTGGCGATGCCGGGGCTGCGGGTCGGGTGGGTGACGGCGCCGCGGGCGGTGGCGCGGCGGCTGGCCGAATGGAAGCAGACGGCCGACCTGCACACGGACCATCTGGCGCAGGCGGTGTTGCTGCGCTTTGCCCTGAGCGGGCGGCTGGAAGCGCACCGGCGGCGGCTGATTGAGGCGGGCCGGGCGCGGCTGCGGGCGGTGCTGGAAGCCTGCGGGCGGCATCTGCCGCCGGGGTCGCGATACACGCGGCCTGAGGGCGGGGCCAACGTCTGGGTGCGGCTGCCGGAGCCGCTGGACGCCGAGCGGCTGCTGGCGCGCGCCGAAGAGGCGGGGGTCAGTTACCTGCCGGGGCGTGTTTTTGCGGTGCAGCGCGCCGAGCCGGCGGGGTTGCGGCTGAGTTTTGCCGGCCTGGCGCCGGGACAGATCGAGGAGGGGCTGGAGACACTCGGCCGGATTTTCGGCGCCGAGTGGCGGCGGCAGCGCGCGGCCGAACAGGCCGGCCTGGAGCCGGCCATTGTGTAAGAGGCGGGCGATTTTGAGGGAGTGAATTCCGGCAGGATTTCAGCGAAAAGGAGACGGACAAAATGATTTATCTGGACGATGCATTCCGGGTGAAAGTGGGCCTGGCGGAGATGCTGAAAGGGGGCGTCATCATGGACGTCACCGACGCGCGGCAGGCGGAGATCGCCGAAAAGGCGGGGGCCTGCGCGGTGATGGCGCTCGAGCGGGTGCCGGCCGACATCCGCCGCGAAGGCGGCGTGGCGCGCATGGCCGCGATCAGCAAGATCCGCGAGATCATGAAGGCGGTCTCGATTCCGGTGATGGCCAAGTGCCGCATCGGGCACTTTGCGGAGGCGCAGGTGCTGGAGGCGCTGGAGGTGGACTACATCGACGAAAGCGAGGTGCTCACCCCGGCCGATGAGGAGCACCACATCTGGAAGCGCGACTTCCGGGTGCCGTTCGTGTGCGGCTGCCGCAATCTGGGCGAGGCGCTGCGGCGCATTGCCGAGGGCGCGGCGATGATCCGCACCAAGGGGGAGGCGGGCACGGGCAACATTGTGGAAGCGGTGCGACACATGCGGACGGTGATGAAAGAGATCCGGCTGCTGACGACGCTGCGGCAGGACGAGCTGATGGCGGAGGCCAAGCGGCTTCAGGCGCCGCTCGAGCTGGTGCAGTACGTGCATGACCACGGAAAGCTTCCGGTGCCGAACTTCAGCGCCGGCGGCGTGGCCACGCCGGCCGATGCGGCGTTGATGCGGCAGCTGGGGGCGGAGGCCGTCTTCGTCGGCAGCGGCATCTTCAAGTCCTCCGATCCCGAGCGGCGCGCGCGGGCGATCGTGAAGGCGACCACGCACTACAACGACGCCAAGGCGGTGCTCGAGGCCAGCGAGGAGCTGGGCGAGGCGATGCCCGGGCTGGACGTGCGGACGATGAGCGAATCCGAGATGCTGTCGACGCGGGGCTGGTGAGCGGCGATGCCACGCGCAGGAGTGCTCGCCCTTCAGGGCGACTATGAGGCGCACGCGGCGGCGCTCTGCCGTGCCGGGGCCGAGCCGCGCGAGGTGCGGCTGGCAGGGGATCTGGACGGGTTGGACGGGCTGGTGATCCCCGGCGGCGAGAGCACGGCGATGCTCCGGCTGATGGAGGACTACGGCCTGATGGAGCCGTTGCGGCGGTTCGGTGCGGAAAAGCCCATCTTCGGCACGTGCGCCGGGGCGATTCTGCTGGCCAGGGAAGTGCTGAACCCGCCGCAGCCGTCGCTGGCGCTGGTCGACATGACCATCGAACGCAACGCCTACGGGCGGCAGCTGGAGAGCCGGGTGGTCCGGCTGGACGAGCACGGGCTGGGCGGCGAACCGCTGGAGGCGGTCTTCATCCGCGCGCCCATCATCCGGCGCGTGGGAACGGGCGGCCGGATTCTGGCTACCTATCTGGGCGATCCTGTTCTAGTCGATTTTGGCCGGCACCTGGCAGCGACCTTCCATCCCGAGTTGACCGCGGACCTGCGCATCCACCGGCTGTTTGTGGCGCGGCTCGGCGGCGGGGACGGCGGGCAGTGAAGAAGCGGGTGCTGTTTGTCTGCATCGGCAATGCGTTCCGCAGCCAGATGGCGGAGGCGTTTGCGCGTGCCTATGGCGCGGACGCAGTGGAGGCGGAAAGCGCCGGCCTGGCGCCGGTGGTGGAGATCCCGGAGCTGACTCAACGGGTGATGCTGGAAAAGGGCATCCGCCTGGAAGGGCATTTTCCGAAGGCGCTGCTGCATATGGATCTAAAGCGCTACGATGTGGTGGTCAACATGAGCGGCGTGCCGCTGAAGCTGCCGGCGCGCGAGGTGGTGGAATGGCGCGTGCCGGACCCGGTAGGCGGGGGCGAGAAGGCGGCGCGCGAGACGCGCGACCAAGTCGAGCAGCTCGTCGTGGGCCTGCTCATCCGCCTGCGACAGATGCCGGGGTGAGGCTGGGGCGCGAGGGCGGGTAGGGGGCGGGAGATGCGGTTTCTGATTTCGGGGATCGACGAGCGCACTGGTTCGGCCACGGCCGACGAGATGGCTGCCATTGCCGAGTTCAACCGGCGGCTGCGGGAGGCCGGCCAGTTTGTTTTTGCCGGGGGTCTGGAGGATCCTGCGGCGGCGGCGGTTGTCGATGGCCGCCGGATCCGGCGCAGTGCACGGAGGGGCCGCTGCATCAGGCCGGCGAGTATGTGTCCGGCTTCTGGATTGTGGAAGCCCCGGACCGGGAGGCAGCGCTGCGGCTGGCGGTGGAGGTGACCTGCCCCGTTTTTCTCTACCAGGTCTGATTTGGAAAGCTGTTCTTCATATTACGTCTGTCAGCCATCCTACTGGTGAGCTCAGAGCACACCTCTGCATATTCATTCGGCCTGCGGTACGCCAAGCTGCTGTGCGGTCGTTCTTCGTTGTACTCCACCCTCCACCGTTCGATCTTCTGTTTCGCATCCACGATGTTTAACAACCAATTCGCATTCAGGCATTCGTCGCGCAGCCGTCCGTTGAAGCGTTCCAGATATCCGTCCTGCATGGGCTTGCCCGGCTGAATGTGCACCAGTGCCATGCCGTGTTGTTCGCACCAGGCCAGGAAATGCCGGCTCGTGAACTCCGGGCCGTTGTCACCGCGCAAGCTCTTCGGCACTCCACCTTCGGCGATGACACGCTCCAGTACCCGCGTGACTTATCGGCTGCCGAAGCTCACGCCGACTTCGATGGCCGGGCACTCCCGTGTGAAGCCGTCAACGATGGTCAGGATGGGAATGCCGCGGCCGCTCGCCATGCCATCAGAAACGAAGTCGAGCGCCCATTTCTGATTCGGCGCCATCAGCATCGCGTTCACCGGGACACTGCGCTGCAGCCGTTTCCGCTTCAGCCGCCCCACCGCCAGATGGGCCTGCCGGTATCGGCGATATACGCGCTTGACGTTCACCCTGTGTCCGCGCTGGCTCAGCAGCGCCCACAGGCGCCGATACCCGTATGGCGGCTTCTGCCGCGCCAGCCTGATCAGTTGTTCGCGCAACTCGATGGTGCGATCGGGACGAGCCTCGTAGTGATAGCTACTGCGGTCCAGGTCGAGAAGCGTGCAAGCCTGGCGTTCGCTGGACCGAAACTCGGTCATGACGAACGCCACGTCCCGCCGTGCGCTCACAAGCTCCAGCCGTTTTTTTCGGATCACCACTTTCAGGGCTTCTTTGTCAAGACTGAGATCGGCGACCATCGTCTTCAACCGCCGGTTCTCGTCCTCCAGCGCCCGCAGACGCCGCGCCTCATTGACCTCCAGGCCGCTGTACTTGGCTCGCCAGTTGTCCAGCGTCTGGTCGCTGATGCCCAACTCCCGGGCCAGGTCCCGGGCCGAGCGCCCGGCTTCGAGCTGCTTCACGGCCCCGATCATCTGCTCTTCGCTGAACTTCGTCTTCTTCATTTCGAAAGCTCCTTTTGCTGTCTTCAAGAGAGCTTTCCAAATCATGACTGGAGGGGATTATCGGGAGCAGGTCAGGGGAATTCGTGCCCCGTTTGCCATTCTTTCGCCGTTCTCAGAGCAGTAAAGTTCCGCGCTTATTATTTCAATCTGGCGATTGACATTTTTCGCGGGGGGGTAAACTGGAGCCATTCAGAGGAGGCAATGATGACTTGCCGGACGCACTCATCAGGCGGAAGGGCATTTACGCGAATGACTGCCTGGATCTGTTTCCCTCTTCTGCTCGCGCCCATGGTGCGGGCCTACGGTCAACCGGCGCATTCGGAACACCGCCTTTCGGTGGTCGTGGATGGCTCCAGGACGCCGGATCTGATTCCGGATGAACTCGCCTACCGTCATTTCATTCTCTCCATCGCCGAACGCCGAAATCCGTCGCAGGAGGAATCCCGGCGCCGGGACATGCGGCTGACAGATATCCGTCTGTCCGACCCTGATAAGTATCTGCTGATCGCCGCAGTCCAGGGCCTTCGGGAGGAACTGGAGACGATTGAGGAGGCGCGGAAGGAGGCGCTCCAGGACATGTCGGTGACGCGCGATGCCAGGCTGGCATCGCTCAAAGCGCGGGAAGACAAAGCGATCGCCGCCGTGAGATCGAGCCTCCGGCTCCTAAGCCCGGACGGTCAGGCTCGCCTGGATGAACACATCAAGACACGCGTCAGGAAGCGCATTGTGATCCTCGGGGACCCGCAGCAGTCGGCAGGCGCCGTTGCCAGCGGAAGGACGTGGCCGTAACTCTTTTCTCTCGGGGGTATGCGCCATGCGAGCCATCAGAAGATCCAACATACTGCTGAGGGGATGTGCGGCGATGCTATTGCTCGCGTGCCCCGCCCTCAGCCAGATGGTGTACAACATCAGCGTTTACAACGACGCCACAACGGATGGTGTCACGCTCTACGCTGTCAGCACCACGGTGGACAACAGTACGGGCTGCCAGGCCCACGGCTCGTACAGTACGACTACAAGGATCATCGCTCCCGACGGGAGCCAAACCTTCAGCACGAGCAGCGGAATGATTGCCAATGCAAGCATGCCCATCAACGGCAGGACCGGCGATTTTACGGTCATGGGCAGCGTGCAACTCTACTGCGGGTGCTTCATGCACTGGGTGGGAGGCAGCG
This sequence comes from Bryobacteraceae bacterium, assembly GCA_026002855.1. Lineage (NCBI taxonomy): Bacteria > Pseudomonadati > Acidobacteriota > Terriglobia > Bryobacterales > Bryobacteraceae > Bryobacteraceae bacterium. The sequence goes on along the minus strand of BPGD01000001.1, from coordinate 4,409,187 downwards.
GGCCGGCGAGGGCGGTAGGAGTTGCCATAGCGTATACTGGCTTCCAATCACTGGAAATCCGTTACGACGCCAACGGGAGACGACGGTGCCCCACCTGTAGTTGAAAGTTGAGGCGGCGGCTCCCCTTGATTCTGAATAGAATCGGGGTGATCAAACCGGAAAAGGAGAACCGCCGTGAATCGAAACTACCATACGATTGACAAGCAAGGGAAGGTGGGCGAGCGCAAGGTGGCCGAGTTTTTGGTGCGCAACGGCCAGGCGCTACTGCCGATGTTGGAACTGATCGAGCAAAGCCGCTTGGCCATCGACGAACTGATCGATGTCATGGGCCGCGCCAGCCTGGAAGCGGTGCTGGAGCTGTCGGCGCAGCAAGTGGCTGGACCACCGCAGCAAGGCAAGGCGCGCCAGGGCGATATCGTCTGGCACGGAACGCAGCCCGGCCGCGTGCGTCTGAAAGAGCGCCAGCTCAAGGTGAACAAGCCGCGTCTGCGGAAGAAAGGTCGCGGGGCCAACAAGGAAGTGCCGATTCCGGCCTACGAAGCCATGCAGCAGGACGCCACCGGCCGACGCATGCTTCAGATTCTGTTGAACGGTGTTTCCACACGCCGATATCGGGACGTGATTGCGGAGATGGCCGACACGGTGGGCGTATCCAAATCGACGGTGAGCCGGGAAGCCATCGAGGCCTCCGAAGCCGCGCTGAAGCAACTCATGGAACGGCGCTTCGATGAGGTCGATCTGCTGATCATCTACATCGATGGCATGAAGTTTCAGGATCAGTGTGTGCTGGCCGCGGTGGGCGTGGATGTTCAGGGCCGCAAGCACGTGCTGGGGTTGCGCGAAGGAGCCACCGAGAATGCCGAAGCCGCCAAGGATCTGCTCCAGCATCTGGTGGATCACGGGGTCGATCCCTCACGCCGGCGCCTGTTCGTCATTGACGGCTCGAAAGCGCTGCGCACGGCCATCAACGCGGTGTTCGGCGCGGAGACGCCCGTCCAAAGGTGTAGAAATCACAAACTACGCAACGTGCTCGGACGGCTGCCGCGCCATCAGCAAGCGCAGACGGCTTCGCTGATGCGCGCCGCCTGGAAGATGAACCAGAAAGACGGCATGGCCAAGTTTCGCCAGATCGCCGGCTGGCTGGAACAGGATTATCCGGATGCCGCCGCGGCGCTGCTGGAAGGCTTGGAGGAATGCTTCACCATCAACCGGCTGGATATTCTGCCCTCGCTGCATCGATGCTTGGCGACCAGCAACATTGTCGATAATCCGCATTCCGGAGTCCGCGATCGCACGCGTCGCGTGTGCCGCTGGCGGACGGGCATGGCGGCGCGTTGGTCGGCCGCGGCCTTCTTAGAAATCGAAAAATCGTTTCGAAAGATTATGGGCTATCGGGACCTGTGGGCCTTGAAGGCAATCCTTGATGGATTGCAGCCAGCCACCCGGCAGGCGGTGGCGTAAACTAATCATGAACCGCTGCGCAACTTTCAACTGCGGTAGGGACACCATCCCATTGCCCCGGTCGAGGATCCCAGACCCAACTGGCGCCCTTGCGCGGCAGCGACACAAACTGCCAACGGCCGGAGGCGAGACGGACTTTCTTGAGCAGACGAACGCGTTTGCGGAGCTTCATGGGAGCCAGCCCTTGGTGTCGGTTTTCGCAAATTTACAGACACCAAGAGCCCAGCTCTCTCAGCAGATCATTTCAACGGAATCATGTAGGATTGGCGTGGCGGTGAGGGTGGGATTCGAACCCACGGTACCCTTACGGGTACAACGGTTTTCGAGACCGCCCGATTCAACCACTCTCGCACCTCACCGTACACCAATGTAACTGATCGACCCAGGCATTCGCAATGCGCCGGCGCCCTTCAGGCGCAGCCGCAACGGCGGCCTGTCGCCGACCCGCCGCGCGCGTTGTAGGATAGCAGAATCATGCGGAGGCGGACCATGCTCGCCTGGACGGCCGCCGCAGCCGCCCGTGTGGCCGGAGCCAACGAACGCGTTCGGCTGGGCGTCATTGGGTGCGGCGCCCGTGGCCGCTATGTGACCCGCTGGATGCGCGAGGCCGGCGCGGAAGTCGTGGCCGCCGCCGACGTGTACCTGCCCAACGCGGAGCGGCTCCGCCGGGAAAGTGGCGGGGCTACCGCCGTCTTCCAGGACTTCCGTCGGCTGCTTGAGCGCACGGACATTGACGCGGTCCTTGTTGCGACGCCCGACCACTGGCATGCCGGCGCAGCCGTGGCGGGCTGCGCGGCAGGAAAACATGTGTATGTCGAAAAGCCGTTGGCGTACTCGATCCGTGAGGGCCGCGCGATCGTGCAGGCCGCCAGGCGCTGGAGGCGCATCGTCCAACCCGGCACCCAACACCGTTCGGCCGCGCATTTTCAACAGTGCGCGGCGATGGTGCGGGAAGGCCGGATCGGCAGCGTTCACTTCGTGCGCGCCTGGAACTGCGTCAACATGACTCCGCACGGCATCGGCCCGGCCGAGCCCGACGAACCGCCGGCCGGGCTGGACTGGGACATGTACTGCGGACCCGCGCCGCTGGCGCCTTTCGACCGGAAGCGCTTCCTCGGCACCTACCGCTGGTTCTGGGACTACTCCGGCGGCTACATCACGGATTTCGGCACACACCGCTTCGACACCGTGCACCAGGTCATGGGTGTCGACGCTCCTTTCACGGTCACGGCATGCGGCGGCCGGTACGTCCTTCAGCAAGGGATGGATGCCGGCCAGATGCCCGATGTGCTCGTGGTGACGTATGAATATCCCGGCTTCGTCCTCCAATACGAATGTCTTCTGGTCAACGGGCTGGGATTGGGACTGCGCTCGCCGGACATGCGTTATTACAACGCACGAGGGCCATTTGACCGCCCCAACGGCATGGCCTTCTACGGTACCGAGGGTACGCTGCTGGCCGACCGGGTGGGCTTTGAGATCATCCCGGAGCTCCAGCCGCTGATCAACGCGGCTGAAATTGCAGCGCCGCGCTTCCGAACGGAAGCCCGGCACGCCGGCGCCCGTGATGCCACGCCCGAGCACGCGCGCGCGTTTCTCGATGCAGTGCGCGGCCTGCGGCCCCCTCCTGTGGATGCTGAGGCCGGGCAGCGTGCGACGACTGTGGCTCACCTTGGCAACATCAGCCTGCGCACCGGCCTCAAGCTGCGCTGGGACGCGCGCCGCGAGGATTTCGAAAATCAGCCGGAGGCCTCCCGGTGGCTCGCGCGCACGCCGAGAACCGGCTGGGAATGGGCGACAGGCGAAGCCGCCTTCCGCTAACCTCCGTTCCCGGGGGGAGGCGCCCGTGGCGCTGCTGCGGTAGAATCGCGGCCGCAACAGGAGGCCTCATGCACGACATCCATTTCGAAGGCGCCACGCGGCGCTCATTTCTTGCTTCTTCGGCCGCCTGGCTTCCGGCCAGCCTCAGCGTGCATGTCCGGGGAAGCGGAGTGATCCGCGTGGGCGTGATCGGCTGTGGCGGGCGCGGCGAGGCGGCGGCGATGAATGCCATGCGCGCCGGCAAGGACGTCCGTGTCGTCGCCCTGGCCGACATCCTGCGCGACCGCTGTGAGGAGAAGCGAACGTCGCTGAAGCTCAGATTCCCGGATCAGGTGGATGTGCCTGACGACCGTCTCTTCACCGGCTTCCAGGCATACCGGCAGGTGATCGAGGCCAGCGACGTTGTCATCATCGCCAATGCGGCGAAGTTTCATCCACTGCATCTGAGAGCCGCGATTGAGGCGGGCAGACACGTCTTCGTCGAAAAGCCGCACGCCATTGATCCCGCCGGCGTAAAGGCCGTCGAAGAGGCCTGCGAGCTCGCCCGGAAGAAAGGTCTCTGCGTGGTGAGCGGGCTTCAGTCGCGGTATCACCCCGGTTATATCGAGACCATCGAAAAAGTGCACGCCGGAATGATCGGCGAAATCGTCGCCATTCAGGAAACCTGGCTGCGGCCGCCCTATGTCGTCCGGCAGCGCCGGCCGAAGCAGAAAGAACTGGAATTTCAAACCTCAAATCAGTATCATTTTCACTGGCTTTCCGGCGACGATGTGCCCCAGACTCTGATCCATAATCTGGACCGCGCCTCCTGGGTCCTGGGAAATGTCGCGCCGCTGCGGTGCTGGGGCATGGGCGGACGATCCACTCTCAGAGGAGAAGAATTCGGGTCTGTTTTCGACCATCACGCCGTTGTATATGAGTTTCCTGATGGCGTCCGTGTCTATGCATATTGCCGAACCATTGACAACTGCTACAACGAAAATTCCTCGCTGATTCTCGGAGCCAAAGGCCGCTGCGACCTGCTGAACCTGCGCATCACCGGCGAGACGAACTGGTCCAGCGCCCAGCCCCCGTCGAAAAACAACGCCTACGATCTGGAGCACGCGGCCCTGTTCCAGGCCATTCGCGCGGGAAAGCCGCTCAACAATGGCGACTACATGGTCCGGTCGACGCTGATCGCCGTGATGGGCCAACTGGCCTGCTACACAGGACAGGAGCTCGCCTGGGAGCGTGTGCGGAATTCGAATTTCTACTACCCGCCACGGCCGGAAGATGTGCACGAGAACACCGAACCGCCAGTCTGGCCCCAGGCTGACGGCAGCTATCCCGTGTTCACGCCCGGCGTGACGCGGCTGCTCTGAACCAAGCCATGCCACGGGCGGGCGGCCGCCGATGCCGACAGCCGCGTTCGAACAAAATAGAGGGATGACGCGCCGGCTCCTGTTTGCCGTCCTGTGGTTGGCTGCCTCCGTCTGGGCGCAGCGATTTGCGATCACCGGGGCCATTGTGGTCGACGGCCGCGGGGCCCCGGCCCGGCCGGCCACGGTGGTTGTCGAAGACGGCCGCATCGCGGCCGTGGGAGAAAGCGTGCCGATTCCGGCCGGCCTGCCCGTCATCCAGGCAGAGGGCGCCACGGTGCTGCCGGGCCTCTTTGATCTGCACACGCACCTGCTGGCCGCCGGCGGCGGCAAGGATCTCGACTGGGCGAAGGTCCTGAAGCTGTACCTCGCGCACGGTGTGACAACCGTGGTCGATCTGAGCACCTATCCGGAGCAGTTCGAACCGATGCGCCGACTGCTGGCCGCGGGCCTGGAAGCTCCTCGGGTGCTGATGGCGGCCCGCTTCGCCACACCGCTCGGCCACGGCATGGAGGGAGGCCGCGGGGATTTCCACACGCAGATGGTGCTGACGCCTCGCGAGGCGCGCAACGCCGTCCGCCGGATCATCCCCTACCGGCCTGACTTGCTCAAGGTGTTCACTGACGGCTGGCGATACGGCGTGGATCCGGACATGACGTCGATGGACGAGGAGACGCTGCGGGCGCTGGTCGAGGAAGCGCACCTGAACGGGCTGAAGGTGGTGACGCACACGGTGACGGTGCGGCGCGCCCGCGAAGCCGCGCGCGCGGGCGTAGACATCATCATCCACGGCATTGGGGACGGCGTGCTGGACGCGGAGACAGTGGGCCTTATGCTCGCCAACCACACTGGTTATGTGCAGACGCTCGCCGTCTATGAGCCGAAAGGCGCGAAGGTTCATCCGGCGCGGCAGCGGCGCTGGGCGCACCTGATGGCCAACTGCGCGCTGGCGCGCCAGTCGGGCCTGCTCGCTGGCGCGGGTACGGATGCGGGCATGCCGGGCACGCCGCACGGTGAATCCACGCTGCGAGAGCTGGAGCTTATGGTGAACTGTGGATTCACGCCGCTGGAGGCGATTGCCGCGGCCACGTCGCAGAGCGCGTCGCTGCTCGGGCTGGAAGACCGCGGCGTGATCGAGCCCGGCCGACTGGCGGATCTCATTCTCGTTGAGGGCAGGCCGCACGAGCGCATTGCCGAGATCCGCCGCCTGCGCCGCGTGTGGCTGGGAGGCAGGGAAGTGAACCGGGCGCAACTGATGGCCGCCGTGCAGCGGCCCGGTCCTTCGCCCCTTCCGCTGACCGGCGGCACGGCGCCGGAGCTTCTTGATGACTTTGACTCCGCCGACGGCCGCTCCCGGCTCGGCACGCTTTGGGTGAACCGCACCGACTCCGGGCTCGACCATTCGCGCATGTCCTACCATTTCCCCGAGCGCGCGCCTGGCAACCGATGCCTCACCATATTGGCCGAGATGAGCGACAAGGACCGCCCGCTGGCGGCGATGGTGCTTCCGCTGTCGAAAGGCGCCGTCCTGCCGGTGGACCTGAGCGGCTGGCAGGGAGTGGAATTCGATGCGCGCGGCGATGGCGCCTGCCAGCTTCTGCTGCGCTGGCGGGGCGGGGAAGCGCAAACGCCGTTTGAGGCCGGGCCCGAATGGCGGCGCGTCCGCCTGCCCTTCGCCACGCTGGGCAAGGCGGACCTGAAAGAAGCAATTTCTCTCGAATTTGTCATCGCCCGTCCGGCCGGCCGGAAAGCGCTGCTCGAAATTGACAACGTGAGGCTCTACCGGTGAGGACCCGCGAGGATCTGCTGGCCGCGCTGCGGGCGCACAGGCCGTGGAACGACCGTGAAGCGGCGATGCTGGCGCGTATTGTCGCCTTTGTCGAAGCCCATGAGGATTGCTTCGAGCGTACGCTGGCTGAAGGTCACGTCACCGGCTCGGCGTGGGTGGTGAACCCGGAGCGCACGCATGCGCTGCTCGTGCATCACCGCCGTCTGAATCGCTGGCTCCAGCCCGGCGGACACTGTGACGGAGACCCGGACGTCGCCGCCACCGCACTGCGCGAAGTGCTGGAAGAAACGGGGATCCGCGCCCGGCTCGTCTCGACGGCCGTTTTTGATGTCGATGCGCACCACATTCCCGCGCGCGGCGCCGAGCCTGCGCATGTTCACTACGACATCCGCTACCTGGCCGAAGCGCCGCTCGGGTGCCGGCCCGTCGTCAGTCCGGAGTCGCGTGACGTGCGCTGGATCCGGCTGGATGAGGTCGCTCAGTGGGACACCGACGACTCCGTGCTGCGGCTGGTGGAAAAGACCGGAGCGTTGAGCCGTTGACTGGAGGGCGAATTGGGCTTATGATCGAATCGGAAATTTTCCGAAAGCGGTGGAGTCCGCTTCCCGCCGTTGCCAACAACGGCCAATGACTCCTGCACGGGGCTGCGGGGTCGTTGGCCGGCCCGGCAGAGTTTCCCCGACAGTTTTACAAAACGGAGGCGGGACTGTATGGAACAAGTGGGGTTCACGGCGGCGTTGTGGCTGTTGCTGGCGCTTCTGGCGGTGCTTGCAGCGCACTGGGCGGGCATCTCGACGGCCCTGTCTGAGATCGTGGTTGGCACGGTGGCGCAGCTCGCCATGGGGACTCTGCTGGGTCGCGATGCGCCGGGAGCGAGGGCGAAGCGCAATCTGACCCGCGCTGACGAGCCGGTCGTGGTCGTTGTCGTGGACAACGCGGAGGCCGTGGACCGGTTGATCGCCGCCGTGGAGCCGATGATCGACACCGGAATGATCGCAGTCTCCGCAGTGGATGTCATCCGGGTGGAGAAGCCATCCCATGCCGGCAATCCTCCCAGCCCCTGAGGCTCGCCGCGCGTCCTTCAGCCCGCTGCCGCTGGTCGGCCGCCGCAAAGAACGGAACGCTTTGGCCGCGCTTTTCCGTCAGGGGAGCCGGGCGCTGGTGCTGGGGCCGCGGGGCATGGGCAAGACGCGCCTTGTGGCCGAGGCGGCGCAGGCCGCGGGCGTGGAGCCGCTCATCCTGTCTTCGCCAGGGCCGCTCATGGAACTGGCGCGGCAACTCCTCGATCAGATGTCCGGCGGCCGGGCGCCGGCCTCCTCCACGCGGCGGTCCACAAGCCAGGTGTTGCAGTCGCGGGTCCTGCGTGCGCTTGAGGCGCGGCCACGATGGATCTGGATCGAAGACCCCGCTCCGGCCGGCGCCCGCGTGGCCCGGTTTTTCGAACGCGTTCTGTGGATCGACGGCTGCGGACTCGTAGTTTGTGCCGAGGATCGCGCGCAGCTGGGGCGCCTGGCCAGCCTGCTTTGGGATCCCCGCACGCACATCGTGCTGCGGCCGCTGGCCCGCGCGGACTCGGAGGCGCTGCTCGACGAAGCCATTCGCGTCTTCTGTCTCCATCCCCGCGGCCCGCTGGCGGCTTTCCGCACACAGGCGCTGGAGGCCGCCGCGGGCAATCCCGGCCGGATCGTCACTCTCTGCCGGCTGGCCGCGCAGCCCCAATACTGGCATCACGGGCATCTTCTGTTCGCGCCGCTATGGATCGACACGCTCACGCATCTGGCGTGAGCCTCTCCTCAGCGGAAGCAGTCGCCTCCGGGCTGTATGCCTGCTCCAGCTCGGCCAAAAGCTGCTCGAGCCGCGGCCGCCGGCTGGCCTCGGCCTCCGCTGCCGAAAGGAGCCGCGCAATTTCGGCCCGGTAGACGCCCGCCTCGGCGTCAAACTGCTGTTGTAAAGTCTGGAAACGTCCGAACGCCCACGACTCGAGACTGCGCGCATAAGTCTCCAGTGTCTTTGCCAGCGCCTTCCCGGCCTGTTTCCGCAGTGCGGCGGCCTTCAGCCAGCGGCCCGCCACGGGCAGTGCCGCAATGGCAGGCAGCCGCAGATCCGCGGGAAGTGCATCCATGGCTGGTACGGGCAGCCCCCGCAGTTCCTCACAGTTCACGCCCGGTTCCTCAGGGCCAGAATTTGGCCGCAGGACGCTGCGTGCTGCGACTACGGCCGCGGAGATCTCGGAACAGCATTGCTCCAGCCGCCGTTGGATGGCCTTGGCCGCGGCGTCGCAGACGCGCAACGCTGCTGTGCGGAGCGCCTCGGTAGCCTGCTTCGGCCCCTGGGCCTGAATGTTTTCCAGCGTGAGCGCCAACGCCTGCGCCGCCTGGCTCCGCAGTGCGTCCGCCGTGTCCAACGCCTCGCGCCGGGCCGTCTCCAGGCCGGCGGCCGCCCGCCGGAGGCTGTCTTCGGCCCGTTCCAGCGCCGGACGCGGAGCTTTCACCGTGCCTTGAAGACGCCCGCGCAGCACGGCCATGACCGACTCGCGCAGCGCCAGCGCTTTGCGCCGCAGCGATTGCGCTGCCAACTCCCGGTGCCGGTCAAGCAGCGGCTGGAGCCTTTCGGCCTTCCACCGCTCAACGAGGTCGCGGTGGCTGGGCGCCACGCTGACCGCCGCCACTGGCGGCGCCTCTCCCGTCTCATTGGCCAGCACAGAGGCGGTATATTGCAACGCCCGCTCGAGGTCGCCGGCAGCGATGAGGTCCGCCTTGCTCACCAGCACCACCGCCGGCGTGCCGGCGCGGTTCAGCAACTGCAGGGTCGCCAGATCTTCTTCGTTGATCGGCGTCACCGCGCTCACCAGCAACAGGCCAAGGTCACAACGCGGCAGATAGGAAAGCGTCTCCGCCGCTCCGGCCGTCGCCAGCGAGCCAAGCCCAGGCGTGTCCACAAAGACAACGCCGTCGCTCAGAATCGGGCTGGGCAGCTCCAGCAACAACTGGAGCACTTCGCGGCGATTGCCCGGGTTGTGATCTTCGCAAGCATACAGGGCGATCTGGTCCACGCCCGGACGCTCCACGCGGTTGCCCGCAAAACGCACGGTCAGCGCGGGCTGCTCCGCGTAACGGATGCGCACCGGCACTGCCGTCACCGGCGTTACGCCCACCGGAAGCACGGCCGCGCCGAGCAGGTGATTCAGCAGGGAGGACTTGCCGCTGCTTACGCGCCCGAAGACGGCGACTTCGTAAGAAGGCGACTCGAGCTTTTCGAGCAGCCGTTCCAGCGGCTGCCGGAATTCGGGCAGCTCTTCCTCAGCGATGATCCGCCCGATCGTCTGAAGCAGGCCTGCCAGCGAGGCATCCGAAATGCGCGCGAGCCGTGACTCGAGGTCCGCGCCGGTGCGCCGCGACAGCTCGCTTTCCAGCGTCGTGACCAGCCCCTCCAGCTCATTGCAAAGACCGTGTAACGCCGTTTCGCTCTCGGCGGGCAGCGTGCCGTAGCCGCGCAGATGCTCAGGCGAGATCTCTTCCACCGCCACACGGACGAAGGCAAGAGTCGTCAGGATGGAGTGCAGCGCTCCAAATCGCGGCCGGCGGCTGTCGCCACCCATGCGCGCCGCTTCCAGAAAGCGTCCCAACTGACGGCGGAACAGCGCAATCGAGGAACGGATCAAACGCGCCTGCTGAGGAGTGAAATCGGGCTCGTGCCGCGGAAACAGCCGGCCCGCTTCGGCTCCGGCGAGGATGCTCTCGATGTCCGCCAGCAGCCGATCAGCGTATTCGGCGTTGGCAAGAATGCGCCGCCGCTGCGATTCGTTGAACCGGACCGCCCCGTCCATTCGTTCTCCTTCGCGGCTGGCCCGGGCCGCCTCGGCGCACCGAGTGGCGAGCGAGGCAACCGGGGGTAGGAGTCATCTGCCCGGCCAGTGGGGCGGTTTGCGGCGGACTCCAACGCCGTTGCTTTCATTTTCCTATAAAGCGCCGATACGGTCAGGCGCCTAACAGATTTGCATTATTGACGCCGCGCGGCGAAGTGTGACGATATGGTCTAGATGAGACTGAGGGGTCTTGCCGCCGCCGTTGCCAGCGCGCTCTTTGCATGGCTTCTTGCCACGTCCGCCCAGCCCGGCGACGCACAGCGCCAGGAACGGCTCCAGCGCCTGCGCACGCTCGGCAAGGCGTATTACGAAAATCCGACCACCCAGAACGAGGCCGTGGAAGTGTTCCGCCGGGTGGTGGAAATGAATCCGGCCTCGGTGGTCGACCAGCTCAATTACGGCCTGGCGCTGTTGCGCGCCGGGAAGGTGCAGGACGGAATCCACGTTCTCGAAGAGGTCCAGAAGAAAGACCCGTCCATTCCGCACACGTGGTTCAATCTGGGCATCGAGTACAAACGCCTGGGAGAGTCGCAGAAAGCCATCCAGCAACTGGAACAGATGGCACGGCTGGTGCCGGACGAGCCGATCACCCATTACAACCTCGGCGTCCTGTACAAGGCCGAGGGGCGTATCGATGAGGCAAACGCGAAATTCGGGCTCGCAGCGAGACTCGATCCGAATTTCGCCGCTCCCCATTTCCAGCTTTTCAACTACTATCGCCAGCGCGGAGACCAGGAGAAAGCCAGGGAACAACTGGCCATTTTTCAGGATTTAAAGCGCCGCCATGAGGAAGCAGGCACCGGAAATGAAGACGTGGAATGGAGCCTGTACTCGGAAATTTACGAGACCATTCAGCCGGAGCCGCCGGCCGCGCCTCCGGCCGAGTTGCGCTTCGCCGCCGATCCTTTGCCGGCCGCGGCCGGCGATCACCCGCAGCTCGTGGTACTGGACTTCGACGGATCCGGCCAGGCCGATCTGCTGGTGGTCTCCTCCATGGGACTTCGGCTCTTCCGTCAGGGGGTGCAGCCGGCTCCCGCCGGCTTTTTCCCGTCCGTGAAGGGCGCGTTTTCGGCGGCGGTGGGCGACTACGACAACGACGGCCGGCCCGACCTTTGCGTGCTCGCCGCTGAAGGGCCGGTCGTCCTGCACAACACGCCGAAGGGTTATGAGCGTACGCAATTTCCGCTGCCCCAGGGCCGCTTTGAGGCCGCGCTGTGGGTGGATTATGACCACGATTATGACCAGGATCTGATCCTGTTTGGCGATAAAACCGTGCTTCTGCGAAACCAGCTCCCTGCGGGTTTCGCCGACCGGACATCCGACATTCCTTTCGTCGCGGGCCGGGCGGTTTCCGCCGTGGTCACTCGTCTCATCCCCGACACGAAGTCGCACGACATTGTTGTCAGCTATGCGGACCGCCCGGCCATGGTCTACCGCGACCGCCTCGGGGGCTTTTTCGATGCGGCCGACCTTCCGGCCGTGCCCGCCGGCGCGCGCCGGCTTCAGACGGCCGACCTCGACAACGATTCGGCGTTCGATCTGGTTTGGGACGGCGGGGCGGCGCTGAACCGGAACGGGCGATTCGAGGCGCTGGCCTGGACCGCCCGCGGCCCGGCCGCACTTGCCGATGTTGAAAACCGCGGCGTGCTCGACGTTCTGGCTGGTGGGCGTCAACACCGCAACGCCGGCCGCGGCCGGTTTGATGAACCGCGGGAAGCGCCCGGTCTGTCCGCCGACGCGGCCGCGCTGGCCGCTGCGGACTTTGACGGCGACGGCCGGGTGGACCTCGCGGTGGCGGATCCCGGCGGCCGACTGTGGCGGCTCCGCAATGAAACGAAGACGGCCCACCGGTGGGCGCGGGTTCACATCGTCGGAGTGAAGAACCTGAAACTCGCCTTCAACTCGGAGGTGGAGGTCAAGTCCGGGCCGTTTTATCAGAAGCTGCTTTATCGCGGCGTGCCGCTGACGTTCGGGCTGCGGGACTTCGACACGATCGACACGGTTCGGATCACCTGGCCCAATGGATTGATCCAGAACGAAGTGAAGCAGAAGGCGGGCGCCACGCTGAAATTCCAGGAAGCGCAGCGGCTCTCGGGCTCCTGCCCGATGATCTGGACCTGGAATGGACAGGGCTTCGAGTTCATCACCGACGTGCTCGGAGTGGCCCCGCTCGGCGCCTCGGCCGGCGACGGCAAATACTTCCCGGTCGATCACGACGAGTATGTGTGGATCGACGGTGAGCGCCTTCAGCCCCGGGGCGGCAGACTTCACGTGCGCATCACCGAGGAACTCGCCGAGGTCACCTACCTCGACCAGGTCGAATTGATCGCTGTTGACCATCCGGCGAACGTCGAGATTTTCACGAACGACAAGTGGAAATCGCCGCCCTATCCCGAATTCCGTCTGTTCGGCGCCACGCGGCGCGTGTATCCGAAGCGCGCCCTGCTCGACGGGCGGCACGACGTCACCGAGCGCATACTGCGGCGCGACCGCCGCTACATCGACAGTTTTGCCCGCGATTTCCGCGGCGTCGCGCAGAAGTACACGGTTGAACTCGACTTCGGCGCCACCGCGCCGGACAACCGTGCCGTGCTCGTGTTGAACGGATGGGTGGACTGGGCCGATGGTTCGACGTTCCTTCAGCAGGCGCAATCGACGCCTGAGGGCCTTGTACCTCCACTGCTCCAGGCGCGGGACGACCGCGGCCAGTGGGTGACCATCCTCGACGACATGGGCATGCCCGCGGGAAAACCCAAGACCATAGCTGTCGATTTGACCGGAAAATTCCCCGGAAAATCCCGCCAGCTCCGCATCGTCACCAACGTGGCGCTGTACTGGGACGAGATCTTTCTCATCGAGAATTCGGCTGCGCCCGATGCGCGGCTGGCCACCGCGCTGCCGCTCAACGCGGACCTGCATTTCCGCGGGTTCTCAAAACACATCGTTCATCCGCTGCGCCGTCAGCCGGAGCAGTTTTTCTACGAGCCGGTTTCGCTGCGCGCCCCATGGAACCCGACCCCGGGCCGCTACACGCGTTTCGGCGACGTGCGGGAACTGGTGACGGAAATTGACGACCGCCTCGTGATCATGGGGTCGGGCGACGAGCTGGCACTGGAGTTTGATGCGCGGTCCCTGCCGCCGCTGCCCGCCGGCTGGAAGCGCGACTGGGTGCTGAAGGTGGACGGTTGGGCCAAGGACCGCGATGCCAATACGGCTTTCTCGCAAAGCGTGGAACCGCTGCCGTTCCACGGCATGAGCGGCTATCCGTACGGTCCGGGTGAGGCGTTCCCGTCGACGCCCGCCCACCGGGAGTGGATGGCGAAGTACAACACGCGTCCGGCGCTGCGCATTCTGCGCGCGCTGCGCTGAATACCTGCTTTCGGACAGGGCTGGGCATACAGGGGAGCTGGGCAACATGAAGCGAGCACTGTCGCATGGCTGGATCCGCTGGACTCTCGCCGCAGCGGTCGCCCTTCTGCTCTTCCCGCTGTCGCTGCGCGTGGCATGGCCGCGCGGTGAACGGGAGATCCGCAATCCCGCCGTCGTGCCTCTCTCGATGGAAGAAGAGGGAGCGGGACCGAAGAGCCCGTTCTGGCCCTCGGCGGCCCGGACGAGCACCGGCGGCTTCATCCCCGCCTCGTACTTCATGGACTCGAAGCGTTGCGGCGAATGTCACCGGGAAATCTACGAGCAGTGGCAGTCCTCGATGCACCGCTGGTCGAGCTTCAACAACCGTTTCTATGCGCGCTCCATCGAGCACATGCAGGAAATCAGCGGCACGCAGGGCTCAAAATGGTGCGCCGGCTGCCACGACCACGCGATGTTTTTCTCCGGCATGTTCGAGCGACCCGTCGCCGGACAGATGGACCGTCCCGAAGCTCACGCCGGCCTCGGCTGCGTGTCCTGCCACTCGATCGTCCATGTGGATTCCACCGCCGGCAACGGGTCGTTTGTGCTCGAATATCCACGCCTGCATGAAGTCGCCGTCAGCCCGAATCCGGTTGTGCGCAACGCCCACGACCTGTTCATCCGGGTGGAGCCGGCGCCGCATTCCCGGACCTTCATGAAGCCATTCATGCGCTCCAGCGAGTTCTGCTCTGCCTGCCACAAGGTGCATCTCGACGTGCCGGTGAACAATTACCGCTGGCTGCGCGGTTTCAACGAATATGACAACTGGCAGGCCTCCGGTGTCAGCGGTCAGGGCGCGCGCAGTTTTTATTACCCCGAAAAGCCCATGCAGTGCGCCGACTGCCACATGCCGCTCGTGCCGGCCCGCGACCCTGCCGCGCGCGATGGCCGCGTGCATGACCATCGTTTCGCCGCGGCTAACACGGCAGTGCCGGCGGTGAACGGGGATGAAACGCAACTGGCTGCGGTTCGCGGATTCCTGCAATCCGGCTTCATTACCGTGGACATCTTCGCTGCCAGCCCCGCTGGCCGCAGCCACGGTGCCGGCATGATCCGCCGCTCGAGCAGCGAGCCGCAACTGATGACCACGTTCGCCGTTGGCGAAGAAGCCGAGCGGAGCGGCGGCGCGTTCCTCATCCGCGACATCTCCCAGATCGCCGCTCCTCTGGACGCCGTTCAGCCCGAGCTCGAGCCCGGCAGCGAAATCCGGCTGGACGTGGTGGTGCGCACGCGGAAAATCGGTCACTTTTTCCCGGGCGGGACCGTGGACGCCTTCGAAGTCTGGCTTGAGCTGGAGGCGCAGGACGCTCGGGGCCACAGATTTTTCCATTCGGGCGCCGTCGATGAGGAAGGCAACGTGGATCCCGGGGCGCATTTCTACCGCTCTTACATGCTGGACGGCGACGGCAACCCCATCAACAAACGGAATGCCTGGCAGGCGCGCAGCGTGCTCTATGTCCGCCTGATCCCGCCGGGGGCGGCGGACACGGTCCATTACCGGGTGCGGATTCCCGGCGACGCGCGCGGGCCAGTGGTCTTCCGTGCAAAGCTGAATTACCGGAAATTTTCGAAATATTACACGGCCTTTTCCTACGCCCTGCGGCCGAAACCGGGTCAGGATTCACGCCTCATCAGCCTCCATTACGACTCGCGTGAATACGTCCCCTCTCCCGGAGTGAAAATTCCGGAAATTCCCATCGTGACGCTGGCCCGCGCCGAGGTGAGCGTGCCTGTCGCCCCGCCCGGCAGGAAGACGGAATGGCGGATTTCCACCGACCGGCAGCACTGGGAGCGCTGGAACGACTGGGGCATCGGCCATCTTCTTCAGGGCGACCTCAAGGCCGCCGAGTTCGGCTTCCTTCGAGTGACGGAAGCGCGCCCCGAATACGCCGACGGATGGCTGAACGTCGCCCGGGCGCTCATTCAGGAAGGGGAGATTGAACGGGCGAAGCTTTTTGTCGAAAAAGCCATGAAACTCGACTCTTCGCTCGGCCGCGTCTGGTTTTTCAAGGCGATGGCCGAAAAGGCCGAGGGAGACTATGACGCCGCCCTGGCCTCGTTGCGCGAGGTCGAAAGGCTCTACCCGCGCGACCGGGTGGTGCAGAACCAGATCGGCCGCATCCTGTTTCTGCGGCGCGATTTCCGGGGCGCGGTGGCCGCTTTGCGTCGCGCGCTCGAAGTGGACACCGAAGACGTCCAGGCGCATTACAATCTGATGCTCGCCTGCCGCGGCCTCGGCGACGAGGCCTGCGCCACGCGGCACGAACGGCTCTTCCGGCGCTTCAAGGCCGACGAGGCCGCTCAGGCGCTCACCGCGCGGGTGCGGCTGCTGAGCCCCGAAGACAACAACGAACGCCAGCAGATCCACGAACACGAGTCCGCCCCGCTGGCCGGGAGGGGCCGGTGAGCCGCCGCCTTCGCCCGCTGCTGCTCGCGCCAGCGCTGGCCGCGGCGCTGGCGGCGCAGGGGCGATTCACGGACGTCACAAAACAGGCGGGAATTGTTTTCCGCCATGACGCGCAGAAAAGCGGCAGGAAATATTTGCCGGAGACCATGGGCGCCGGCTGCGCCTTCGCCGACCTGGACGGCGACGGCTACCCCGACATCCTGCTGATGAACCCGCAGCCCGCGCTCTACCGCAACAACCGGAACGGCGCGTTCGCCAATGTCACCGCATCGAGCGGCATTCCGCGCCTGCCGCGCTGGCCCATGGGCGTCGCCGTCGGCGACTACGACAACGACGGCCGCCCCGACCTCTACCTCACTGCCCTCAGCGGCGACCGTCTGCTCCACAACGAGGGCGGGCTGCGCTTCCGCGACGTGACGGCGCAGGCGGGCATCGCCAACGCGAGCTTCGGGACCTCGGCCGCCTTCTTCGACTACGACCTGGACGGCCGGCTCGATCTGTTCGTTGCCAACTATGTCGCCTGGTCGCCCCAAGGCGATCTGTTCTGCTCGCTCGATGGCGTCAACAAGAGCTACTGCACCCCCGAGTCCTACCGCGGCGTCAGCTCGCGCCTGTTCCACAACCTCGGCCAGGGCCGCTTCGAGGACGCGACGAAGCGGGCCGGGCTGTACGATCCGACATCCAAGTCGCTGGGCGTGGCGGTGCTGGACTACAACGGCGACGGCTGGCCGGACCTGTTTGTCGCCAACGACACGCAGCCCAACAAGCTCTATCGCAACCTGAAAAACGGCAGGTTCCTGGAGGAGGGCGTCGCCGCAGGGGTCGCCTTCGGGGAAGATGGCGTCGCCCGCGGAGCGATGGGCGTGGACGCGGCCGACTATGACCGCAGCGGCCGGGCGCATCTGCTGGTGGGCAACTTCTCCAACCAGATGCTCGGACTTTATCACAACGAGGGCAACGGCCTGTTCGTGGACGAGGCGCCACGCTCCAGCGTTGGCCGCGCCTCGCTCCTCCGGCTCGCCTTCGGCGTGTTCTTTTTCGACTTTGACCTTGACGGCTGGCAGGACCTGTTTGCCGCCAACGGGCACATCGAAGAGGAGATCAACCGCGTGCAGCCCAAGGTCACTTATGCGCAGCCGCCGCTCGTCTTCCGCAACCTCGGCCGCGGCCGCTTTGAAGACGTCACCCTGAAGCTCGGCCCGGACATCCAGAAGCCGCTGGTGGCCCGCGGCGCCGCCTGGGCCGACTTCGACCTGGACGGCGATCCCGACATCCTGATGACATCCAACGGCGGCCCCGCCATTCTGTACCGCAACGACGCCGCGCCGCCGGGCCATCACTGGATCGGCTTCCGGCTCCACGGCCGCCGCGCCAACCGCTCCGCCATCGGCGCCATCGTCCGCATCGAAACGCCTTCCGGCAGGCAGTGGGGCATGGTGAAGTCCGGCTCCAGCTACTGCTCGGCTTCGGACCTCGTGGTGCTGTTCGGCCTCGGCCGCGACCAGGCGGTTCGCTCGGTTGAAATAGAATGGCCGGGAGGGGCGCGCCAGCGCCTCATGGGCCTCGCACCCGGCCGTTATCATCACATTGAGGAACCTCCGTCATCATGACTCCCAAACTGGAACTGGCCGCCATCACCGACGAGTTTTCCCCTGATCTGAACCCCGCTGCTACCGCCATGGCCGCCATCGGCATGACCGCCTGCGAGCTGCGCGTCGTTTGGGGCAAGAACATCATGAATCTCACTGACGACGAGGTGAAGCGGGCGCTCGAGGTGCTCGCCGCCAAGGGCATCCGCGTCCTGGGCCTTTCGTCGCCGATCCTGAAATGCACCCTCCCCGAGGGCGGGGAAGTGGACTCGCGCTTTCAGCAGGACATCTTCGGCGCCACCTTTACCATGGAGGACCAGCCGCGGCTGGTCGAGCGCGCCATCCAGCTTTGCGAAATGACCGGGGCACGAATCGTCCGCGTGTTCTCGTTCTGGCGCACCGTCGATCCCGACCGCTGCTTCGAACCCGCCTGCCGTGCCATTGAAAAAATCGCCGACCAGTTCAAGTCCCACGACATCCTCTGCGGCATTGAGAACGAGCATGCCTGCAACATCGGTACCGCTTCAGAAGCAGCCAGGTTCCTGGCTGCCATCCCGCACAGTCACGTAAAGCTGGTCTGGGACCCGGCCAACGCGCTGGTCGCCGGCGAGGAACCCTATCCTTACGGCTACAGCCTGCTGCCGAAGGATCGCATTGCGCACGTCCACGCCAAGGACTGCGCCATGGAGGGTCACAAGCCGGTCTGGGGCCCGCTCGGCACGCGCCACGTCGACTGGAAAGGCCAGATCGCCGCGCTTCTCCGCGACGGCTACCGCGGCGCCGTCAGCCTGGAGACGCACTGGCCCGGGCCCGCCGGCAACAAGTTCGAAGCCAGCATCATCTGCGGCTGGAACCTGCGCGGCCTTCTGGCCGGTTGAAGCATCTACGGCAGCAGGTTCGGCATCTGAACCGGGAGACGCGCCCATTCGGCTGCGCCGGTTCAGACCTGCTTATGGCTTGGAGCCTGACGACCTGGAATTTGCTGCTACAGCGCATCAACCTGGATGTCGCCGGTGCTTGCTCCGAGTCGGCTGCACGGGGCCGGCTGGTGAGGGCCTCCCGGAGGGTTCTGCGGGAGTTCAGCACGAATTTTTTCCTGGTGACGCGGTTTCTGCCCCCGAAAGAGCGCGCCGACGTCGAGGTGATCTATGCCGCCGTCCGATACCCCGACGAGGTTGTGGACAGTTTCCCGATCCCCGTTGAGGAGAAACTCGCCCTGCTGGATTCGTGGGAGGAGGCATATCGAAGGGCCCTCGCGTGCGAGGGGCTCCGTCCACCGGTCCGTACCGGCGTTCCCTGGATCCTTGCCGGCTTTGCGGACGTCGTGCGCCGGCAAGGCATTCCGCCAGAGCATTACCACAGTTTTCTGGCCGCCATGCGCCGCGACGCACGGCCCGCCTGTTTCCCCACGCTGGAGGCACTGATAGACGACTACATTTACGGCAGCGCCATCGTTGTGGGCTACTTTCTGGCTTACGTTTACGGCACGGCGCGGGGCGCACGCATGGAGGACGCGCTCGCCTGCTCCCGCGAGCTGGGCATCGCGCTCCAGCTCACAAATTTCGCCAGAGATGTTTTTGAAGACTGCGGCCGCGGCCGCCTCTACCTGCCGCTGGACATGCTCGCCGCGGAAGCCCTCGATCCGGACAACTACCTCGACCCGCGCCACGAGGTTCGCCTCCGGCGCGTAATCCGCAGGCTCGCCCTTCAGGCCGAGGCCGGCTACGACTTTGCCCGCCGCAACCTGGATGTCTTCTCCCCCGGTTGCCGTTCCGCCGTCGGGGCCTGCGTAGAGGTTTACGGGAAACTGAACCGGCGATTTTTGGAGGCCGGCGCTCCGGTGCGCGTGCGCGTGTCAGTCAATGCCGTCGAGAAGTTTCGGGCCCTGCCTCCCCAGAAGTACTGGCGCGTGCCGCTCGCCTACGCCGGCCTTCTGTAAACTGCCTTGCCCGGGCTCTCGTCGGAGGCTCACCGTCTTTTCAGGCGCGAGTCCAGAGGCCATGGCGCAGCAAACCGGCGGGCGACGTCCTCGCCAGCCCTGGTTCGGAGAATGACCCCCTCGGTCCCCCTGGCGGGCCTGTTCCCCGCGCAGTTCTGCAAGGCCCGCTCATCCGGTGGCCTCTCCCGTCCGCCCTTTCCGGAGCATCGCCCGGCATTTTTATAGTCTTGCGCCGTGTCTCCACGCATCCATGCGGATAAGGTATCAAACGCTTTATGACATTCTCGGGCCGGAAGGAAGCCCTTGTCATTGGCGCCGGACTCGGCGGCCTCAGCGCCGCCATCCACCTTCGGCTGGCAGGGTGGCGTGTCAGAGTGCTCGAGGCCGGTGCCTCCGCCGGCGGACGGGCGAACCGGATCTCAGTGGCCGGCCTGCCGTTTGACACCGGACCCACTTTGCTCAACTATCCGTGGGTCTTCGAGGAGCTGTTCCGCGCCGCGGGCCGGGACATGGGCGACTACGTCAGGCTGCTGAAAGTCGACCCCTCCATCACCTATCACTGGCCCGACGGGCAGCATCTGACCCTCTCCTCTGACCGTGAACGGCTGCGCGCCGAGTTTGAACGCTTCGCCCCGGGCTCTTCGCGCGGACTGGACCTGTTTCTGGAAGACTGCGCCGCCAAGTTCGAAATCACTTTCCGAAAGTTGGTTCTGCGCAACGACGGGAATCCCCTGCGCTACTTCTCGGTTCTTACCGCCGGCGAGATCCTCCGAACGGCCTTGTGGCGATCCATGTACCGTGAGCTGGGCCGGTTCTTCTCCTCGCCGCGGCTGTGTGAGGCTCTGGGCTCCTACGCCATGTATCTGGGCGGCTCGCCCTTCGAGCTGCCCGGTCTGTTTACGATCCTTCCCTATGGCGAGCTCTCCGGCGGGCTGTGGCTGCCGGAGGGCGGCATATACGCGCTCGTACAGGCCGTCGAACGCCTGGCCCGCGAGCTTGGCGTGGAAATTCATTACCACAGTCGTGCCCAGCGCATCCTGCACCGCAACGGCCGGGTCACCGGCGTGCGGCTGGCAGACGGCAGTGAAATCGCCAGCTCCGTGGTCGTTTCCAATGTGGATGTGCCATCGACCCTGACCGAACTGGCCGGTTTGGCTGCCCCGAAGATCCGAATGTCGCCTTCGGTGATGACGTTCTACTGGGCCGTCGCCGGCCGTCAGCCGGGACTTGGGCATCATACGATCTTTTTTCCACGCGACTACGCGGCCGCCTTCCGCGATCTCAATCAGGGATGCACGATTCCGGCCGATCCCGCGTTTTACGTCGCCGCACCGGGAGTCAGTGATCCCACGCTCGCAGACGACGGCCGCCTGGGCGTCTTTGTGCTCGTGCCAGTGCCCTTGCTGAGCCGCCTCGGCAAGGTCGATTGGGCGGCCGAAACCGACCGCGTGAGGGAAACCGTCCTGCGGCGTCTCAGCGCCGCCGGTGCCTCCCTGTCGGCTCAGGCTATTGCTGGTGAAACGGTCTGGACGCCTGAAACCTGGAGCCGGCGTTTCGGATTGTTTCAAGGTTCCGCTTTTGGCGCGGCGCACACGCTAAGCCAGATGGGCCCGTTCCGCCCGCCGAATTTCAGCCGCCGCCTGAGGGGACTGTACTTCACCGGCGCCAGCACGACGCCCGGCACCGGCATGCCGATGGTCGTGCTCAGCGGGCGGCTCACGGCGGAAAGGATCCAGCAGCATGCACGTTGAGCGGTACGGCAGCGGCCCCAGCGTCATCCTCGGCCTTCATGGCTGGAGCGGAAGCCATGATACCTTCGCCCCGCTACGGCCGTTGCTGCCGCCGGACGTCTCCCTCTACGCGCCTGACCTGCCGGGTTACGGCCGCAGTCCCGCCCCGCGGCAATGGCGTCTTGATCTGGTGGCGGACGAAATTGCCGGCCTGATCCGGCAGGTGGCTCAGCCCTGTCTGACCCTTTTGGGCAACTGTAGCGGCGGACTGCTCGGCCTCTGTGCGGTTCTTCGTCTCCAGCAGGAGGGGCTGGAGCGCCTGGTACATTCAATCCTGCTCATCGATCCGTTGGCTTACTGGCCCTGGTACTTCCGTGTCTTTGCCTCCCCTGCCATCGGACGCTACGCTTACGCGTGCTCGTTCCGCAATCCCATCGGACGCTGGCTGGTGAACCGATCGCTCGCCGGCCGCCGGCTCGAGGACACCGATCTTACGGATGGCCTCGACTCCATCCCCGCCGATCTGGCCGTTCAGAGCCTGGGCCTGCTCCGGCAGATTCCCGGGCCGGAGGCGTTCGGCGGCATCCAACTGCCCATCACCATCCTGTACGGAGAAAAAACATTTCAGTCCGTGCGCCGGTCCGCGGCGGTCTATCGGCGGGTGTGGCCCCAGGCGCAGGTTGTTGAGATCGCCGGCGCTGGACACGTTCCGCTGAGGGAAGCGCCCGCGGCCGTGGTGCGCGTGCTGCTGGAGAGGTTGCCATGCCAGAAACGCTGACTGCGTACGCCGACCGTTACCGGCCGCTCATCGAGCGTCGGCTTGAGCGGCTCTGCCCGTGCTCGTCGCTGGAAGGAGCCGCTCCCCTCAATCAGGCGCTGCGGTGCGCCGTTTCCGGCGCCGGCAAACGCATCCGCCCCCTGCTGACGCTGCTTTCGGCAAGCGCCTTCGGCCTGCCGGCCGAACACGCTCTTGACCTGGCTTGCGGCGTGGAATTCCTTCACATCAGTTCGGTCATTCTGGACGACCTGCCGGCGATGGATGATGCCCTGATGCGCCATCACCGGCCCGCCCTGCATATCCTGTATGGGGAGGCGACGGCCCTGTTGGCAGCGCTGGCCCTGTACGCGGAAGCGTTCCGGATCTTCTCCCGATGTCCGGGTCTTGTCGAGGAAGCCGTGCGTGCCGTGGGATGCGACGGGATGATCGGCGGCCAGCAGGCCGACCTCCGCGGGGTGCGCCCGAGCCTTCTGGCCAAGACGACGTCGCTCATCCGTTTCGCGCTGAGCGCTGGCGCCATGGCCGCAGGCGCTCCTCTCCCACAGAAAATCGCGCTGGCACGGTTCGGCGACCTGACTGGAGAGGCCTACCAGGTCTGCGACGACCTGATGGATGAGCTCGCCAGCGAAGGCATTGCCGGCAAGACCGTAGGCCAGGACCGCCGCCATGGCCGTCCCGCTTTTCCCGCCGGCGGCGCGCTGTCGGAAGCGTGCAGCCGTGCGCGCCACCTGGTGGAAGAGGCGATGGCGGCCCTCGATCAGGCGCTTCCCCCCTGCGGCGAGCGCGAGGTCCTCGGCGACTTCGCCGAAACCATTCTGCGACGAATCAACGGCTTCGTGGAGAAAACACATGGTGATGTTGACGGCAGCGGCCCTGTTGTTGCTTTTGGTGGCCGTGAACGTGGCCTTCTGGCCGCGGATCCGGGCCGGCGGCGGTGATCCGCCGGAGAGGGTCTCCATCCTGATTCCCGCCCGCAACGAAGAGGCGCGCCTTCCCGCCACGCTGGAAGCGGCGCTCGGCCAGCCCGGCGTCAGCGAGATCCTCGTATACGACGACCACTCGACCGACGCTACGGCCGCTGTCATCCACCGCTTCGCCCGGCTCGATAGCCGCGTGCGCCGCATCGAACCGCTACCCCTTCCCGACGGCTGGTGTGGAAAGACCTTCGCATGCCACACGCTGGCGGAGCAGGCATCGTCGCCGTGGCTGCTGTTTCTGGATGCGGACTCAGTCCTCGCGCCAGCCGCCGTGCCCGCCATCGTGGCGGAGGCGCAACGCAGGCGGGCCACGCTGCTTTCCTGCTGGCCGCGGCTCGAAATGGAGGGTTTCTGGGAGAAGCTGCTGATGCCGATGCTGAACTTTGTCGTCTTCGGCCTGTATCCGGCCCCGCTGGCGCTGGTGCGCCGGACCGACCCGTCGCTCGGGCTGGCTCACGGGGCGCTGATACTGGCCCGGCGGGACGCTTACTGGCGCGTCGGCGGCCACGAGAGCGTCCGCGGCGAACTGTTCGAAGACACCGTTCTTGCCCGCGTGTGGCGGCGCAGGCGCGAGTTTTCACTGTGCCTGGACGGGCAGGACGTCGTCAGCACGCGCATGTACGAAGGGCTCAGCCAGGTGTGGCGAGGCTTCCAGAAAAATTTCCGCCCCGCCTTTCACCTCCAGGTGACCTTCTGGCTGTTTCTGGGACTCCACGCGTGGCTGTTTCTGGGGCCCTTCCTCGCCCTGAACCTGCCTGCGGCGGCGTGCGTGCTGGGCATGCGGATGCTGCTGGCTTGGCGCTTCCGCCATCCTTTCTGGAGCTGCCTGCTGCACCCGGCGGCGGAGGCCTTTCTGCTCGCTCTGGGCCTTTCCAGCTGGTGGCGCCTGGGCCATGGCGGGGTGGAATGGAAGGGCAGGAGGTACGCAAGCGCGTGAGGTCCGTCATCGTCGGGGCCGGCGTCAGCGGACTGGCGCTCGCCCTGCGCCTGCGCGCCGCGGGCTGGGATGTCATCGTCTGCGAGCACGGGCCGGCGCCGGGCGGCAAGATGAACCGTTTTCAGGCCGCAGGCTTCACCTTTGACACCGGCCCCACTCTGCTCACCATGCCGCACGTGCTGGAGCGGCTGTTCGCCTTTCTCGGCGAGCGGATGGAGGACCATCTTTCGCTTGAGTGCCTGGACCCGCATGCGGAATATGTTTTCGCCGACGGAAGCCGCCTGCGGGTGCCCGCCCGCGTGGCAGAATGGTGGGACCAGGTACGGGAATTTGCGCCGCAGGACCTGGCGGGAGTCAGAAAGATCCACGAAATTGGCGAGCGGATTTTTCATCTGTCCGAGGGGACATTTTTCCGGAATCATCCGCTGCTGCCTCTCGCGCCTCCGCCGCCGGCGGCCTTCCGGCACCTGCCGCTGCAGCACGCCTGGGGCAACTATGCGCGCACCGTGGCGCGGCTGGTCAGCGATCCGCGGCTGCGCTTTATCTACAACCGCTATCCGACTTACGTCGGATCGTCGCCCTACCAGACCCCGGCCACGATGCTGGTGATCCCATACATCGAACACCGCTTCGGCGCCTGGCGTGTCCGGGGAGGAATGTATCGCATCGTCGAATCGCTGGAGCGGCTCGCCGTCAGCCGCGGCATTCGAATCCGCACCGGCGCCACGGCAGTCCGGTTCCTGCTGGAAGGCGGGCGTGTGGCGGGCGTGGAGTTGCAGGACGGGGAAAAGATCGCCGCGCCGCTGGTGATCTTCAACGGCGACTCGGACCGCCTGCCGCCGTTGCTGGGCCGCCCGGCCCGGCCTCGGCCCGAGGCGCGCTCCCTTTCCGGCGTCATCCTGCTGGCCGGCACACGGCAAATGACGCCGCTGGAGACGCACACCGTCATCTTTTCCGACAGCTATGAACGGGAATTTGCGGAGCTGTTCGAGCGAGGCGTCTTCCCGTCCGACCCCACCGTGTACGTCTACGCCCCCAGGGATGCCGAGCTGGCGCCGCAAGGCGGTCAGAGTCTGTTCCTGATGGCGAACGCCCCCGGCGATGGACGAACCCGATGGGACGAAGCGGCGGCGGGCGAGGCCGCAGGGCGAATGCTGGAAAGGCTGCGGCGCAGCGGGCTGGCTGGAGTCGCTGACCAGGCCGAGATCTTGCACATCCGGCACCCCGGCCTGTTCGAACAGCGATTCCTGGCGCCCGGCGGCGCCATCTATGGACAGAACTCCCACGGCTGGCGGCGCGCCTTCTTCCGGCCGCCCAACCGCGTCCCCGGCGTGCGCGGCCTGTACTGCACCGGTGGCAGCTATCATCCCGGCGGCGGCGTGCCCATGGTGCTGATGTCGGCAGAGATCACCGCTGCGCTCATCGCCCGTGACCGGAGCCCGATGTCATGAAAGGCCGCTGGCTGATCGGCGCACTCGCAGGTCTTTATCTGTTGCTTTGGGCAGGCGGCGTCGTGGCGCACTTTCTCTGGCGGCGGACGCCTGCGGGCGCTGAATGGGCCGCGCCTGCATTTCTGGCCTGCGCGGCGGCCATGGTCTTCCTCGGGGAAGGCCGCCGGCGCGCCTGGCTGGCAGCCGCGGGGGCAGGCGGCTTTCTGTCCGAACTCATTGGCGTGCGCTTCTCCGCGTTGTACGGCAGATACTCCTACACCGGCGTGCTCCAGCCGCAGTTGGCAGGCGTGCCGGTGGTGATGGCCTGCGCCTGGGTGATCCTGATCAGTTACGTGAAGGACCGGTCAGGCCGGTTGCAGCTTAACCCGTGGGCAGAGGTCTTTGTCGGCGCCCTCTGGATGACCGCCATCGACCTGGCCATCGACCCGGTTGCCACCCTGGCTGTTCAATACTGGGTGTGGCATGAGCCCGGGCCCTACTACGGAGTCCCGCTGGGAAACTTCCTGGGCTGGATGCTGGTGAGCGCCGCCTTGCTGGCTGCCGGCCGTCATTTCTCCTCGGGCGAAGAGGCGAGACGCGGGCCGTTGGCACAGGCGTCCCACTGGGTCGGCCTGAGCGTCATTGTTTTCTTCGGTCTGCTGGCCCTGGCACACGGCCTCTGGTGGCCCGTTGCTGTGGCTGCTGTGTTGACGGGCTGGGATCTCTGGCTCTGCCAGCGCAGCAGCCCCGTGGCCCAGCCCGCCTGCGGAGGAGAGGACATTGCCGTGCCGACGGCAGGTGAAAACCAGGCGAAAGGCGGGAGCTCCCGGAACGACAGGCCTTGACACATCCCCCATCCTGGGATAGGCTTGTAACTTCGGCCAGTTGATCGTCCGTTTCTCATCTGGCCCGGCAGCCAGGAAGTCAAGCCTGGCGTTTGCGCAGACACTCCTCCGACTGCGCGAGTGCCGCAATGAACCATCAGTCGTACTTCATCGTAGTCCTGGCTCATTCGCTGCACGGGCGGCTGCGGCGCTTTCATATCGATCAGAAGGTCGTGTTTGCCGTGCTGGCCTTGGCGCTGCTGGGCTGTTTCACGCTGTTCGGCATGGTCTCCAGTTATGTCCGGATGGCGTGGAAGGTGTCCAATTACAACAGCCTCCGCCAGGAAGCTGAGCTGCTGCGGGCCCGCTTTCAGCGGCTGTTGAACGAAGCCCAGGAGGCCAACGAGGAAGTGGCGAAGCTGTCGATGTTCGCCGCGGAGGTCTCGGTCGCTTACGGCATTCACCGCCAGCCCGCCTATCCAGGCGAGACCGAGCTGGCGCTGACGTCGACGAAGCTGGCGCCAACGCTTGCGGAAACCCTCGAAGCTTACAACAAGCTCCGCACCGCATCCCTCACGGCCAGCACCAGGTTGTCCGCGCGCCGCTGGCTGGTGAACACGACGCCGAGCCTGTGGCCCGTCACCGGACGGCTGCTGAGCAACTTCGGCAACCGCGAGGATCCCTTTCACGGCCACATGGCCTTCCACACGGGCGTCGACATCAGCGCCCCGGTCGGTACGCCCGTGAAGGCGGCCGCCGACGGTATCGTGATCGAAGCCGACTGGATGGGCAACTACGGCAAACTGATCGTGCTCGATCACGGCAAGGGCCTCCAGACCTGGTATGCGCACCTTTCCCGCATCGACGTGATTCCGGGGCAAGAGGTACGGCTGGGCCAGATCATTGGCGCCACCGGCGCCACCGGCCGCGTGACATCTCCGCACCTGCATTACGAGGTGCGCCGCGGCGGCGTGGCGGTGAACCCTTACGGCTACCTGGCCCGCTCGGCGCTGTCCACGCCGGACCCCAGGATGGGCTTCCCGTTCTGAGACCTGCTTTCCTGGAACCTGCCACTGCCGGGGAGACATCCATCGAGTGTGAGACCCTTGGGGCGGCAAAGGCCACCGAGTGAACAGGTTTCAGTGGACCCGCTGCTCCACCTTCCAGAAGCGCCTTCCCGTGTCACTTCCATTTCCCGCCGCCTCTTTCTGGCCGCTGCCCTGGCCACGGGGGCCCAGGCCGACGAATGGCGCCGCTATCTCGACCCGGTCACCGAATTTGAAGTCTTCCTGCTGACGGATCCCCAGTTCGAAAGCTTCTATCCGTCGCCGCCGGCTCTGGCCGTGGACCGACGCAGCCGGTTGTTGATCTTTGCGAGCTTCCGCAACGGCATCTGGCAGCCGTGGAGCATGGACCTTGGAGCGCGAACCAGCCGCCAGCTCGGTTCATGGCCTGGATTGCAGCCGCGCACTCTCACCCTGAGTGCAACCGGGCGGGAAGTGTTTTTTGCTGACGAAACGCATTTGCGGGCGCTGGCGCTGAACAACCTTCGGCTGCGCGAGCTGGCCGCGATCTCACCGGGCACCGGGGTAGCCGGCCCGCTGGCGCCGTCTCCTGACGGAACCGCGCTGTACTTCACCGAAAAGGGCCCGGAGGGCTGGCGTCTTCGGCGTTTGCCGCTCGGGAAAGGTGCGCTGGCCACCGTGCTGGAATCCGCCGAGCCGATCCTTTCCCCCGCGCCCAACCCGAGGCGCGCGATGCTTCTGTGGCGAACACCAAAAGGGACACTGCAAGTGGCGGCACAGGATGGAACCCTGCGCCGGCAGGTGGAGACGCCTCCAGGACGGGTTCTGGAGGCGGCGTGGTCGCCGGACGGGCAGGCGGTGCTCTACCTGCACGAGCCCGAGGGCCCGAATCCGCGCATTGTCATCCGCGAACAGTCGCTCGACGGCCGCGAGGACCGCCTGGTGGCGCCGACCACCCAGTTTGGCCGCTTCTCCCCCAATGCCAACGCGAGCGTCTTCCTCGGCGCCAGCCGCAGCATGGCCTCGCCGCTCATCCTCCTCCTGCTCCGCATCAATCGCCGCGAGCTGCCGCTGTGCGAGCACAAGGCGTCAGACCCGGCGATGACCAGCCCGATCTTCACCCCCGACAGCCAGCGCATCCTGTTTGTCAGCGACCGCCTGGGCAAGCCGGCCATCTTCCTGGTCAACGTCGAAAAGCTGATCGAAAAGACCAGCACCTGAGGCTTCTCACCGCGGGCGCAACTTCGGCCAGGCGATCTCGACGCCCTGCTCAACGAGGGAATCCTGAAACTCGCGCAGAAGCTTCGCCGTATTGCGCACCTGGCGCGGGCGCAGCCTGCGGCGCACGCAGTGCGCCGCCAGCGCGCCGGCGCTTTCCCCGACGTTCCACTCCACCGGATGCAGGCGGTAGCAGCCGTTGGTGATGTGCGTGACGCCGAGATTCTTGGCGGCCGGCAGCAGGTTCTCCATCCGCTTCGGGATCAGTGCGCCGAGCGGGATCTGGAACGGCAGGCTGCTGACGTCGATGTAGTTGTCGCCGCCGCTCGAGGGGTGCAGGTCAATGCGGTAGCTGCCGACGCCCACCGAGTCGGCAAACGGCTCGGCGGTGAGTTCTTCGGGCGGCTTTCCGGTCAGCTTCTGACGCGCCTCCGCGCCCACGTGCTGTTCAAGCACGGTGAATTCGGCCTGAATGCGGCGCGACTCGCGGATGTAGGGATACATGGCCAGCCCGTCGGCCGTGCCGGTGATGTCCGGCCGCAGATGCAGCCCGCGCCAGCCGGCGCCGCCGTCCGGCCGGGGCGCCTCCGTCTGCATCCAGTACAGCAGCGAAAGGCTGAGCTGGCGCGCGCGCTCGAGGTGCCGCGCCGCCTCCTGCTCCGGCACGCCGTACAGGTTGCCGAGCCAATAGTCGTTCTGCGGCCAGTTGACCAGTGTGACATCCGTGCGGCAGAAGCCTGGCTCGTAGAGATCCTTCCGCACGATGCGTCGGTAGAGCCAGAGGTTGAGCCCGGGCTGGCGGGCCTGAAGCGTGGGATCGAAGAAGACGTTGCGGGGTTTCAGGGTCACCGGATCCGACATCGACCAGCTCAGCAGCCTGCCCGGCCACGGCGGCCGCAGCTCGGGCACATAGTCGCGCCAGAAGGCATATTCGGCGGGCCGGTCGATGGTGTGGTCGGCCTCGGCGTCGTAGCCGAGCGCAAAGCAGACGGTGAACGCCTGATGATTGTCTGGCCGGGCGGTCTCCGGCGCATGCAGCTCGCCGGTCTGGCCGCGGGATTCGGCCCCGGTGACGAATTCCGTGCCGGTCATGGGCAGCAGCTCTCCCGTCTCGGTGGCGTCGAGGAAATAGGCGGCACGGACGATGCGCTCGACGCCGGAGGAGTCCCGGATCGCCACCGCCCGGACCAGATCGCCGTCCGTGTCGGCCCGCAGCGGCAGGGCTTCCGTGAACAGCGCCAGGCGTCCCGAGGCGAGGTATGGCTGAAGCATCGCCTGGAGCACCGCCAGGGCGACGCGTGGCTCGTGCGTGAGCGCGGAAACCGAACCGCCTCCCGGGTTGAGCCGCGGGTTGGCGCGGTGCGGCGCCAGCAGCGGGTAGTGGTCGCGATAATACTGCCGCACGCCATTGCGAAAGGCGCGGTAGCTGGCCGTGCAACCGAACATTTCAATCCAGGGATGTTCGTCGGGCGGTACCGCCTGTGCTGTGAGCTGGCCGCCGATCCAACGGGTCTCTTCGGTCATCACGACGCGCAGACCGGAGCGGCAGGCGGCCAGCGCCGCGGCGCACCCGCCCACGCCGCCGCCAAGGACGGCCACATCGCAGGCGATCTCACGGCCGGCGGCCCAGGCGGGCGCCGAAAAAACAGGAAGCGAGGAAATTGTTGCAACGAACTGCCGCCGTGTCGGCTTCATCGCGGATCCTTTCTACGCTATCATGGGCTTGAGCCGGCACGCCGGCCCGCATTCATGGCGGTTGTCACCGTTTCCGGGCAGCCCGGATGCCGCACGGGCGAGGTGGCTCGCCTCGCTGCCCAGCGGCTTTCCTTCACACACCTGAGCACCGAACGGCTGGATGCGCTGCTTGGCGAAGAGTTTGGCCCCGTCATTGACAGCGCCTCCCGCACCTGGCCGGACATGGCCGCTTCCATCCTGCTCCGCCTGGCCACCAGTGAGCACCTGGTGGTGGGCGTGGACGGCGCCGAAGAGCTGTTCCGCGGATTCCCGGCGTTGCTGCGAGTGCGCGTGGTGGCCCCGGCGGCCCGCCGCACCGGAAACATCATGCTCGACAACGGGCTGGACCGGGCCGCGGCGCGGCGTGCGCTGGCCGAAAGGGACCGCGAGGCGGCCCGCCTCCGCAAGGCGCGCTTCGGACGGGCGCAGGCCGCCGCGGAAGCCTTCGATCTGGTACTGAATGCGGCGACACTTGACACCGCGCACATGGCGGATCTGATCGCGCGCGCTGTTGAGCAGCAGGGCCTGCTTGAGCACGGGTTCCTTTCCCCGGCCGCCGAGGCGCAGCTTCAGTTCCAGATCCGGCTCCGGCTGGCGCGCCACGGCATCCAGCCCCGAGGCCGCGCCTCGCTCGCCCGGGCGCAGTTCGGGCATCCTTCGGAGGAGATCTTCGCCAACCTGCTGGATTTCTACCGCATCCCGTGGGAATACGAGCCCAGGTCTTTCCCCATCGCCTGGGACGAGAACGGAAACGTGATTGAGTCCTTTACGCCGGATTTTTACCTTCCGGAATCGAATCTATATGTCGAACTGACGACGATGAAACAGTCCCTGGTGACGAAAAAAAACAGGAAAATCCGGCTGTTGCGCGAGATTTATCCCCACATCAACATTCAGGTCTTTTACCAGAAAGACATCATGGACCTGGTGATGAAATACGGCCTGGTGCCGCAGGCGCAGCCGCAGCCGTGAGCAGGCCCGTATGAAGGTCCCGGCGCTTCCGGTCATCGACAGGGTGCTGTTCACCGAGGAAGAGGTGCAGCGCCGCATCCGCGAAGTGGCCGACGAGATTTCCGCCCGCTACCGCGACGGAAACCTGAAAATGATCGGCGTGCTGAAGGGGTCGGTTTTTTTCCTCACCGCGCTGGCGCGCGAGCTGACCATTCCGGTGAAAATCGACTTCCTTTCGATCTCTCCGTTTTCCAACCACACGCGCGCGCCGGGCGTCGTTCGCATCGCCAAGGATCTCGACGACTCCATCGAAGGCGAGGACGTGCTGCTTGTGGAAGACATCGTCGACACCGGCTTCACCGCCCGCTATCTCCTTCAGACGCTGGCCGGCCGCGGCCCCAACTCCATCGCGCTGTGCACGATGCTCGACCGGCCGGCGCGGCGCATCGTGCCGCTGAAGATCGACTTCCGCTGCTTCGAGATCCCGGACCGTTTCGTCATCGGCTGCGGCCTCGACTACCGGCAGCTCTACCGCAATCTGAACTTCATCGCCGTGCTCAAGCCGGACTGAGCCCTGCGGGGCCGGCCCCTCCTCCGCCCGATTCTCGTCTCCGCTGCTCATCCTTCCACCGGCGGATCGCCTCAAGCCGCTCGCGGATTTTCTGTTCGACACCGCGGCCGGTGGGTTCATAGAAGCGCCTCCCGCGCAGCCAGTCCGGCAGGCATTCCATTGCCGTCAGTCCCTCCGGGTACGTGTGTGCGTGCTCATAGCCCTCGCCGTAGCCCCACTCCTGCATGGCGCGCGTGGGCGCGTTGCGCAACTGCATCG
Organism: Bryobacteraceae bacterium; assembly: GCA_026002855.1. Lineage (NCBI taxonomy): Bacteria > Pseudomonadati > Acidobacteriota > Terriglobia > Bryobacterales > Bryobacteraceae > Bryobacteraceae bacterium. Next base: position 4,377,117 of record BPGD01000001.1, on the reverse strand, counting down.
GCACCGGGTCCACTGGCTTCTGGCGCGCCGCCTCGCGAGCATCGTTCAGGGCCCGGTAGGCGGCGTCGGATTTCGGCGCCAGGGCCAGATAGATGGCCGCCTGCGCCAGCGCCTGGTCGCCTTCGGGCTCGCCGAGGAAATGCACCGCCTGCCAGCAGGCCACTGCCTGTTCGACGGCGCGCGGGTCGGCCAGGCCGATGTCTTCGATGGCCATGCGCACCAGGCGGCGCGCGATGTAAAGACGGTCCTCGCCGCCCTCGAGCATCCGCGCCAGCCAGTACAGGGCCGCATCGGGGTCGGACGAGCGCACGCTCTTGTGCAGCGCCGAGATCAGGTTGAAGTGCTCCTCGCCGCTCTTGTCATACAGCAGCGTCTTTCGCTGAATGGCGTCGTCCACCGCCTCGCGCCGCAACTGCGGGCCTTCGCTCGCGGTGGCGGCGATCTCCAGGATGTTGTAGGCGCGCCGCGCATCGCCGCCGGCGTAGACGGCGATCTGCTCCAGCAGCTCGCGCGGGGCCCCCTTGCCGACCACCGGAAGCGCCCGCTCAAGCAGCGTCACCGTCTCCTCCACCGTGAGTGGGCGCAGCGCGTAAACTTTGGATCGAGACAGCAGCGCCGGCACCACCTCGAAGGAGGGGTTCTCCGTGGTCGCGCCGATCAGGATGATGTCGCCGCGCTCGACGTAGGGCAGAAAGGCGTCCTGCTGCGCCTTGTTGAAGCGGTGAATTTCGTCGACAAACAGCACCGTGCGCAGCCCCTGCCGCCGGTGCTTTTCGGCCGCCGCCATCACCTCCTTGATCTCGCGGATCCCGCTCAGCACCGCGCTGAAAGGAACGAAGGCGCAGCGGGTCGTGCGCGCAATCAGCCGCGCCAGTGTTGTCTTGCCCGTGCCTGGCGGCCCCCACAGGATGATGGACGTCAGCCGGTCGCTTTCGATCTGGACGCGCAGCGGCTTGCCCGGCCCAAGCAGGTGCTCCTGGCCGACGAAGTCCTCCAGCCGCTCCGGCCGCATCCGCTCAGCCAGCGGCCGGCCGGCGTCCAGCTTCGCCTCTTCCGGCTCCTGGGGCATTTCAAATTCAAACAGGCTCATCGCGTACCCCGCTGCCGCATCGCCTCATACAACAGCACCGCCGCGGCCACGGCCGCGTTCAGGCTCTCCACTCCGGTGGTGGGCACGTGCACCGGCGAGCCGAGCGAGACGAACTCCTCACCCGCGCCCCGCGCTTCATTGCCGATGATGAGCGCGCAGCGGGTGCGCCAGTCCACCTCCCAGGGCAGGGCGCCCGAATGCGCCGCCGCCACCAGCACGCTGCGCCCGTGGCCCTGCAACAGCGCCGCTGCCTCCGGGGGCTCAACGCCTTCCAGACACGCAAGCCGGAACAGCGAGCCCGCACTCGCGCGCAGCGTCTTCGGATTCCAACGCGAGACCGTCCCCTTCACCATCACGATTCCCGCCGCGCCGAACGCTTCGGCCGCGCGCGCAATGGCGCCCGCGTTGCCCGGGTCCTGGACGCGGTCCAGCACCACCACCGGCCCGCTGCCGCGGAAGACGTCCTCCGTGCGGAAGGAGGGCGGCTGGACCAACGCGATGACCCCCTGCGAGGTCTCGGCGGCGGAGATCCGTTGGAGCAATTCACGACGCACGCGAACTCGCCGCGTGTCCATGCGGCCATCGAGCCATTCCGCCACGCGCGCCTCCGCCTCTTCCGAACAAAGCACCAGCGGCACGCGCAGGCCGCCGCGCAGCGCCTCCGCAAGCAGATGGAACCCTTCGGCCACGCACAGCCCCTGCGGGGTGAGCGAACCGCGCTCCAGCGCCCGCCGCAACTGCTTGAGCAGCGGGTTCTGCGCACTCTGGATCTCCGCCTGCCGCTGCATTCCCGATACAATCATCTCAGACGATGCGGAGGACCTTCGCCATCCTCGGCACTGGCGGAGCCGCCGCACTGCTTTGCTATCTCCTGGTCGTTGCGCACCGCATCGCCCGCCAGTCGGCGGTGGACGAGGCGCGGCCGGCAGATATCATTGTCGTGCTCGGGGCAGCCGAATACAACGGACGTCCGTCGCCAGTGCTGAAGGCGCGGCTCGACCACGCCCTTGCCCTTTACCGGCGCGGCCTGGCCCCGCTCATCTTTACCACCGGCGGCGCGGGCGGTGATCCACAGTACACCGAAGGACAGGTGGGACGGGATTACCTCGTCCAGCACGGCGTGCCGAGCGAACAGATCGTCTTTGAAGGCGAAGGCGACACGACGGTGGAAACCCTTGTGGCCGTCGGCGAAGTGATGCGCCGCATGGGGCTGCGTTCTGCGATTCTCGTCAGCGACGGCTACCACATCTACCGCGCCAAGACCATTCTTCAGAGCCAGGGCGTCACCGTGTACGGCTCGCCGCGCCCGCACACGCCGCGGGGCTCCTGGCGCGAGCGCTGGCTCTACTGGCGGCAGGCCGTCGGCTACCTGCTCTGGCGCCTGCATATTGCCATCTGAAGCCGACCGGCTTCAGAGACGGAACAGTTCCTTCAGGCGGCGCGTCTGCACGCGGCTGACCGGAATCACCGTGCCCTTGCGGTCGTCCATGCGGATCTGATAGCTCGACCGGAACCACGGGATCACTTCGCGGATCCGGTGGATGTTGACGAGATAGCTTCGGTGAGGGCGCCAGAACACCGCCGGATCGAGCGTCGCCTGAAGTTCTTCCAGCGTCTTGAAATTGCTTTCGCCTTCGACCTGCGTGGCCGCCACCGTGATCAGCCCGTCCTCGATGCGCGCATAGATCACGTCGGCGGCGTCGACGATCAGGTTCTTCCCGCCCGCCTTCACCAACACCTTGCGCAGCGGGGGCGGCTGTGGCGCGGGCGGCGGTTCAGGCTCGAGCATCGTGCGCTTCACGCGCTCGATGGTCAGCGCCAGACGCTCGCGCGTCACCGGCTTGAGCAGATAGTCGAGCGCCTCCATCCGGAAGGCCTCCAGCGCGTACTGCTCGTAGGCGGTGCAGAGGACGAAGGCCGGCACCGGCGCGCCATGCTCGTGCAGTTTCTGGATCAGGCTGAGCCCGTCGAGCCCGGGCATCTGAACGTCGATGAAGACCAGGTCCGGCTCGAGCTCTTCGATCCGCTTCAGCGCCTCCACGCCGTTGGCCGCCGTGCCGACGACCTCGATTTCGGGAAAACTCTTCAGCAGGTACAGCAGCTCATCGAGCGCCGGCGCCTCGTCGTCGGCCACAAGCGTCGGTATGGTTGCCGCGGCACGGCCGCTCATCGGCCACAGTATAGCAGCGGCGGCCGCGTTGCATGCGTCCTCCGCCGGGCACTGCTAAGATGGAACTTGGCCCGCGTTTTCCATCGCGAAAGTCTGACCCACCAGAGGAGTTTCCGGAATTGCCCTCCCAACCGAATGTTCAGATCCGCCCAGCCGAAGGAAAGCTCGGCGTTCTTATTCCCGGCATCGGCGCCGTTTCCACGACCTTCATGGCCGGCGTCGAGGCGATCAAGCGGGGCCTGGGCGAGCCGGTCGGCTCGCTGACCCAGCTGGCCACCATCCGCCTCGGCAAGCGCACCGAGAACCGCACGCCAAAAATCAAGGATTTTGTTCCCCTGGCCCGCCTGGAAGACCTCGTCTTCGGCGGCTGGGACATCTTCGAAGACAGCGCTTATGAGGCGGCGCTGAAGGCGCAGGTGCTCGAACGCTCGTTGCTCGAACAGGTCCGCGAGCCGCTCGAGGCGATCCGGCCGATGAAGGCGGTCTTCGAGCAGGAATACGTGCGCCGCCTCCACGGCACGCACGTCAAGACCGAGGGCACCAAGTACGACAAGGCGCTGGCGCTGATGGACGACATCCGCCAGTTCCGCCAGCGCACCGGCGTCACCCGCTGCGTGATGATCTGGTGCGGCTCCACCGAGGTCTACCACAAGCCGACGGCCGTCCACCAGACGCTGGCCGCCTTCGAGGAGGGGCTGAAAAACAATGATCCCGACATCGCGCCCAGCCAGATTTACGCCTACGCCGCGCTGATGTCGGACATCCCGTTCGCCAACGGCGCGCCCAACCTCACGCACGACATCCCGGCCCTGCTCGACCTGGCGCGCGAGCGCAATATTCCCGTCTGCGGCAAGGATTTCAAGACCGGCCAGACGTTCATGAAGACGCTGATCGCGCCGGGCCTGAAGGCGCGCATGCTCGGCGTGCACGGCTGGTTCTCCACCAACATCCTCGGCAACCGGGACGGCGAAGTGCTGGACGACCCCGGTTCGTTCAAGTCCAAAGAAGAAACCAAGCTCAGCGTGCTCGACACGATCCTCCAGCCGCACCTCTATCCGATGCTGTACCGGAACATCCACCACGTGGTGCGGATCAATTACTACCCGCCGCGCGGCGATGCCAAGGAAGGCTGGGACAACATCGACATCTTCGGCTGGCTCGGCTATCCGATGCAGATCAAGATCGATTTCCTCTGCCGGGACTCGATTCTCGCCGCGCCGCTGGTGCTCGACCTGGTGCTGTTCCTCGATCTGGCCCAGCGCGCCGGCATGCGGGGCATCCAGGAGTGGCTGAGCTTCTACTTCAAGGCGCCGATGACGGCGCCCGGGCTGTATCCCGAGCACGACATCTTCATCCAGCTCATGAAGCTGAAGAACACCCTGCGCTGGATGCAGGGCGAGGACCTGATCACGCATCTCGGCCTCGAGTACTACGACTAGGCGCTGTCAACAGGAGCAGGAAGCATCCATGAAGGCTCTCGTCATCGGCGGCACGCAGTTCATCGGCCGGCATCTGGTCCAGACGCTGCTCAAAGGCGGCCATGAAGTCGCCATCCTGCACCGCAGGCCCGAACACGACCTCGGCAAGCGCGTGGCCAACTTCCAGGCCGACCGCAATGATCCCCGCCAGGTGCGCGCCACTCTCAACGGCCACACGTTTGACGCCGTCTTCGACCTCGCCTATGACTGGGAGCGCGGCACGCCGGCCTCGGCCGTCGCGGAAACGGCCCACTTCCTCACCGGCAGCATCGGCCGCTACGTTTTCGTCTCCTCGGTGGCGGCCTATGGCGACGGGTTGAACCATCACGAGGGCGACGCCCTGGCGCCCGATGACCATCCGGACTCCTACGTTCGCAACAAGGCGCAGAGCGAGCGCGCGCTGTTCCGCCTCTTCCACCGCTACGGCACGCCGATCACCACCATCCGCCCGCCGTTCGTCTACGGACCCGGCAACCCGATCTACCGCGAGCAGTTCTTCTGGGATCGCATCCGCGACAAGCGGCCCATCATTCTGCCAGGCGACGGGCGCCGCCTGATGCAGTTTGTCTATGTGAAGGACCTCGTCGGCGCGATGATCCGCGCGGTGGAGACGCCCGCCGCCCTCGGCCACGCCTTCAACATCGCCAACGCGCGCCCGCTGACGCAGGCCGAGCTCATCGAGGCCTACTTCGAGGCCTGCGGCAAACAGACCACCGTGGCGCGCGTGCCGCGCGAACGCATCCTGCGCGCCGGCGGCCATCCGATGGGACCGAAGCTCTATTTTGGCGTCTATTTCGACCTGCCGCCGGTCACCATGGTCATCAGCAAGGCGCAGCGCGTGCTGCGCTTCAAGCCGACGCCCTTCATCGACGGCCTGAAAGAGACCTACCGCTGGTATCTGCGGCATCACCCGAAGCAGACCATCGACTACTCGTTCGAGGATCTGTTGCTCCAGAGGCAGCGCGCCCAGCTGGCCTCCTGAGCCGCCGCGGGCGCGACGGCTCAAAACGGCGCCAGCCCTGCCGATATGAGGGACAGGCGCGGCCGCCGGGCTGCGCCGCCGTATCGAGCCATGCCAACCCTCACGATGCCGTCTGCTGATGCCGCTCAGATGCCTTGGGTGGTTGCGCGCGTCCACCACCAGATGGCGGCGCTGCACAGTTCCGTGGTCCGGGAACTGGTCATCCAGCCCGAGGTCACGCCGGTGCCCCGAATGCCGGACTATTTCCGCGGCGTGATGAACTGGCGCGGCAAAATCATCCCCTGCATCGACCTGCGCAAGCGGCTGGGAATGCCGGGGGCGAAGGAGGAGCTCGACGATCTCGCTGCGCTGATCACTGCCCGTGCCGCGGACCACATGGCCTGGATGGAGGAGCTGCAACGGTCCGTGGAGGAGCGGCGGCCATTCAGCCTCGCCACGGACCCGCACGCGTGCGCCTTCGGCCGGTGGTACGACAACTTCCGCACGAACAACCTCACCGTATCCGCCCTGGTAAGGAAAATGGACGGGCCGCACAAGGCCATCCACGCCATCGCCGTCCGGGTGGAAGACCTCAAGAAGGCGGAGAAGTTTGACGAGGCGGAAAAGATCATCGCCTCCACCCGTGAAACCACGCTGGCGCGGCTGCTGGATCTGTTTTCCAACTTTGAGACTGTGCTGGAGGAGAACTACCGCCCTGTGGCCATCATCGTCCATACCGCCGGCACGCTGGCCGCCATCACCGTCGATAGCGTCGAGGCCGTCGAGCACATCGACCCGGCCAGCATGGAGCGCCTCGAAGACAAGGGCGTCGAATCCTGCTCGAACCTCATTCGCCGCGTCGGGCAGCGCCCAAAAGGCGCAGGACTCACCGGCCTCATTGACGAAGAGCAGATCCTCGAAATCACGGCCGCGGCCGAACTGCCTCAAGCCGCCTGACAGGCAGTCCTCAACCCAGCCCCGCCCGCTGCCAGCCCTTTTACCCTTGCCAGTACCATGACTGCCAGACTTTTCCGGCCTATTCCCTCTCCGCGACTGCTGGCCGAAACTGGAAGGGATGAACTCCCGAATCCCGCTCACCGTGTCTTTGGCCGTCATCGCGGTGGTCTGCCTGGGGGGCGCGGCCCTGGCCGAACAGGCGCGGCCTGCCCGGGCGCGCCAGCCCAGGGCCTTCCCGGAGCCGCCGCAGGCCACGCGCCTGGCCATCGTCCCTCTCGATGAGAATGCTGCGCCGCTGCGCGACATCATCGGCACGCTGGCCGCTTCCGAGGGCTACGAGGTGCTTCCGCCGGACCGCCTCCCGGAGGCCGGAGTGGTGCTGTATCTGCGCGCCACCGGGCAGGAGTCGCCGACCATCCAGGCCAATGGCGCCGCCATGCGCGCGGCGGCCCTCTTGCAGCGCTCGCTCGCCGACATGCGAGCCGCCGCCTGCGACGGCTGCTTCCCGGACGCCGTGGCCGGACTCGTCCTCGACGCAGGCCGCGCTGCGGCCACGCCAGCGCAACAGATGCAGATGGCGCTGGCCGTCCGGGACGCGCTCCGAACGCTGGCCGACGCCGGGCCGCGCACCGCACAGAAAGGGGAGATCCTCTCGCCCGCGCCGGGCTCGACGCTGCCCGGAAGCACGGTCACCTTCCAGTGGTCGCCCGGCGATGGGGTGCAGCAATTCTGGCTCATGGTGGGACTCTGGCCGGGCGGCAACACCATCTATTCGGCTGACCAGGGGCTGCTGACGTCCGCGCCGGTGAGCGGACTTCCCGTGGACGGGCGCACCATCTACGTGCGGCTGTGGTCTTACATCGACAATCAATGGGTCTACAACGATTACCAGTACAGGGCCGCCGGCATGGTCGCCCCAGAAAAGGCGCAGATCACGGATCCCGCGCCTGGCTCCACGCTGGCCGGTTCCACCGCCACCTTCCGCTGGAGTGCGGGAGTGGCCGTCAGCCGCTATTACCTCTTCATCGGACTCTGGCAGGGCGGTAACACCCTCTTCAGCCAGGACATGGACACGGCTCAGCAAGCCACCGTCACCAACCTGCCGGTGGACGGCGCCACCATCTACGTGCGTCTATGGTCCTACATCGACGGCGCATGGCAGTTCAACGACTACACGTACCGTGCGGCCGGATCCGTAACGCCGGCCAAAGCGGAGATCCAGTCCCCGGTCCCGGGCGCCGTGCTGGCGGGAACCTCGGTCACCTTCCAGTGGAGCGCCGGCCAGGCGGTGACGCGCTATTACCTGTTCGTGGGGCGCTGGCCCGGTGGCAATACCATTTTCAGCCAGGACATGGGGACGTCCCTGAGCGCGACGGTGACCAACCTGCCCGCCGACGGACTGCCGGTGTACGTGCGGCTCTGGTCTTATATTCAGGGCGCCTGGCAGTTCAACGATTACACGTACACGGCCTCGGGCGTCCGTCCGCCGGGCGAAAAGGGCCAGATTGCCGCGCCCGCGCCCGGCTCGACGCTGCCCGGTTCCACGGTCACTTTCACCTGGACGCCGGGCTCGCGGGTGGAAAAGTTCTGGCTTTTCATTGGCACCAGCGCCGGAAATAACAATATTTATGGGGCCGATCAGGGGACAAATACATCAGCGACAGTCAGCAATCTGCCGGTGAACGGTCAGGTAATTTACGTGCGTCTCTGGTCCTATGTGGACGGTGCCTGGCAGTATTCGGATGCCTCATACCGGGCCGCCGGCCCCTGAGTCTTGCCCTGTCTGAAGAGAGGCGGAAAGCCGGGGCGGGCGTCCCGCCAGTCTCTGTTTAAATCAGCCGCGGCGGACGCGGAATCGATGCCTTGGCCCGCAGTCTGGTGATGCGCTTCTCCAGATCTTCTGAGGGAGAAATGGCCTGTGCCGCAAGGGCCATTTCCAGCGCCATGGCGGGGTTTTTCTCGCGGTGCTCGTAATAAATGGCAAGTTTTTCGAGCGCCTGCGCCCGGAACGGATTGGCGACGGCCGACAGTTCGGTCCAGCGGGCCACCGCCGCCTCCGTCCGTCCGAGCCTGCGTTCGATCTCGGCTGCCTCCCACAACGCGTCCCAGAGCAGGTCTTCCCGCAGCGGGCGGCGCAGCGCCGCCTCGAGCAGCCGCAGCGCCTCTTCCAGCATCCCCTCGCGGTGAAACCAGCGGGCCAGGGCGGCCATCTCCGCCGGGTGCGAGAGCCGCGCCGGGTCGCGGAACGCCGCCGGCACGATGGCCGTCAGGCACGCCAGCGAGAGAATATCGCAGGCATTATGGGTGAAAACCGGGACCAAAGGGCGAAAATTCCCGGTGCGGAGAAATTCGAGATACAGTCGCGGAATCAGCGCGCCGCCCGGATCGCCCTGACGTTCAAAGCCAAGAATGCGCGCCTCAAGGTCCATCAGACGGCACGACTCGAGCGCCAGCCGCCACAGCCGCCGCGCCGAATGCAGCAGATCCACGTGCACGAGATGGGCGAACGGGGGCCGCTGGCGTGCCAGCCGGTACCGCGTCTCGAGCAGCGGCAGGTCAAACGCCTTTCCGTTGTACGTCACTACCAGGCGGAACTGGGCCAGATGCTGGGCCAGGGCGCCGAGCATGGAAGGCTCTTCGCCGTGCTCGCGCATGAAAAACTGGCGGACAACGAAGCCTGCCGGGGTGATGCGGCCGGTGCCGACGAGAAAGGCGAACGTGCCGCTTCCGCCACTGGTCCCGCTGGTCTCGGTGTCGAGAAAGACCCATTCATGGGGCGCGCAACCGGCGGCTTCCTCGCTCAGCGCGGCCAGCAGGTCCGGCGGCAGGTCTGCGAGGGCGCCCACGTCGGCCGAGCCGTGCAGGTGGTGGGCCGGCCAGCGGCGCTCGAGCTCCCAGTGGCGGCCAAGCGGAGTCTCCACTTCCCGGCCCAGGTCTGCGGGCAGAGGCGCCGGCTGCGCCGGCCGCGGCGCCCGGGCCTCAATCCGGGCGATGCGGCGGCGCAACAGCTCCAGTTGTTTTCGCAGCGCTTCGTTCATTGCACGTCACGCCAGTTCGGGCCGGCCGCCGTTTCCACGACGAGCGGCACGGCGAGCTTCTCGACTCCTTCCATCGCCTGCCGCACCAGCGAGCGCGCCTCTTCCAGTTCTTCGGGCGGGCATTCAAGCACGAGTTCGTCATGCACCTGAAGCAGCATCCGCGAGCGCAGCCCGCGGCGCCGGATCTCGGCGTCGGTAACGATCATCGCCTTCCGCATCAGGTCCGCCGCGGTGCCCTGGAGCGGCGTGTTCACCGCCGTCCGTTCGGCGAAGGCGCGCGCATTGGGGTTTTTCGACTGGATGTCAGGAATCGGGCGCCGCCGGCCCCACAACGTCAGCGTGTAGCCGCGCTCGCGCACCTCGGCGATCGTACGGTCGATCCAGAGCCGCACGCCGGGATACCGTTCGAAATACCGCTGGATGTACAGCTTCGCCTCCTCCTGCGGGATGCCGAGCTGCTGCGCCAGCCCGAACGGCGTCTGCCCGTAGACGATGCCGAAGTTCACCGCCTTGGCGGCGCGCCGCATCTCCGGCGTGACCATCAGCGGCGGCACGCCGTGAATTTCGCTTGCCGTGCGGGTGTGGATGTCCTCGCCGCGGCGGAAGGCATCGAGCAGCGCCGCGTCGGAGGAAAAATGGGCCAGCAGCCGCAGCTCGATCTGCGAGTAGTCGGCCGACAGCAGCACCCAGCCGGGCTCGGGAACGAAACAGGAACGGATCTCGCGCCCAAGTTCGGTGCGGACGGGGATGTTCTGGAGGTTCGGTTCGGTGGAGCTCAGCCTCCCGGTGGCCGCGCCGGCAGGGTTGTAGGTGGTGTGGAGGCGGCCGTCTTCGGGCGAAATCAGTTGCGGCAGTGCGTCCACGTATGTCCCTTTCAGCTTGGCCAGCTGCCGGTAGTCGAGAATTTTCCGGACCACCGGATGCTCGCCGGCCAACGCCTCGAGCACGTCGGCCGAAGTGGAGTACGCCTTCGTCTTCGTCGTCTTGCCCTGCGGCTGGAGCTTCAGCCGTTCAAACAGGATCTCGCCCAATTGTTTCGGCGAGTTGATGTTGAACGGCCCGCCGGCCAGCGCGTAAATTTCCTCGGTGAGCCGCCCCAGATCCTGTTCGAGCCGCGCCGAAAGCTCGCCGAGACGCGCCGTGTCGATGCGCACGCCGGTGCGCTCCATGCGGAGAAGAACGGGCATCAGCGGCAGGTCGACCTCGTCATACAGGCGCCGGAGGTCGCCAGTGACGAGCGGGCGGAGGCGGCGCGCCAGCGCGCGCAGCGTCTCCTCGCGGCTGGCCGGCGGCCGCTCCAGATAGCGGGCGATGAGCGAATCAAGCGCGCAGGCTGAGGGATCGGCCAGCACCAGGAACGCATACAGCAGGATGTCTTCCACCGGTTTGCCGGGGTCCGGGCATCCGGCCGCCTTCCAGTCATAGAAGATGGCCGTGTCGGGCTCGGGCCCGGCGGGCGCCTCCTCGGTCGTGGCCCCGTCGCCGGCCGCAGGGAGCTGGAGCTCCTTCAGGAAGCTGATGAACTCGTACTCTCGGTAGAAAGCAGCCATCGCTTCGAGGTCCGGCGGCTGCGCGGCAAGATCTTCGAGTTTCACGTCCATGGGCGCGTCGGTGCAAATGGTGGCGAGCCGGCGCGACAGTTCGATCTGATCGCGGTGATTCAGGAGGCTCTCGCGGTACGTCTTGCGCTGCACCTCGCCGGCGCGGCGCAGCAGGTCGTCGAGGCTGCCAAACTCCCGGAGCAGTTGCACGGCGCCCTTTTCGCCGATTCCCGGCGCGCCGGGAATGTTGTCGGAGGCATCGCCCACCAGCGCCAGCAGGTCGACGATGCGCTCCGGAGGCACGCCCTTGAACTCCTCCACCCGGGCCGCGTCATAGAGCGTGTCGTTCTTCATCGGATCCATCATGTAGATGCCGTCGCCAACAAGCTGAAGAAGGTCCTTGTCGGAGCTGATCATCCATACTTCGACGCCCTGCGCGGCGGCGCGGCGCGCCAGCGTGCCGATCACGTCGTCGGCCTCGTAGCCTGCGGCCTTGAGCACGGGCACGCGCATCGCATGCAGCATCCGCTCGATGGCGGGGATCTGTTCCAGCAATTCCGGAGGCGTCTCGGCGCGGTTGGCCTTGTATTCGGCGAACGCCTGGTCGCGGAAGGTGGGCTCCTCGCTTTCGAAGACGGCTGCCATGTATTCGGGCGCGTACTGTTTCTGGAGCCGCCGGATCATGTTGTGGAAGATGTAGATGGCTTCGGTGGACGAGCCGCGCGAAGTCCGCATTGGCGGCGCGCCGGTGCGCTGGCGCGCGTGGTAGGCGCGGAAAATCAGGTTGAACGCGTCAATGAGGAACAACCGCGGCATGATTCGATTGTCCCGCAAGCGGGGCGCGGTGTCGGCGGGAGTCTGTCAGAATGGGCTCGTGGGCTCCTATCGGGATAGCCTGTATCCGGAGCTGCTGCATTTTCCGGGCCGGTGGCGGACGCGGATCCTGATTGGCGCCGGACTGCTGGTGAATGCGCTGACGGCGCTGCTGTCCTGGTGGTTTGAATCACCGGCCCCGCGGCCGCGGGAAGCGGAGCTCGGCCTGCTGGCCGCGCTTTCCCTCTGGATGATCGCTTGCTGGCCGCGGGAAATTCTCTGCGGGCCGGCCGGCGTCGAGCAACGGCAGTGGCTGGGCCTGCGCCGGGTGCGCATCCGCTGGGACGAGGTGCTGGCCATCGAGCCCTACGAGGAGTTTGGCGGGGCGGGCAGGAGGCTCGGGATCGAATGTTCGGCCCTGCGGGTTTTTTCCAGCCGCCATGAGATCCGCCATACGCCGCGGCACCCCGACCCGGACCGCTTCCTGCGCGAGTGCCGGATGAGAGTGGAGGAGCGGGCCTTGCGGCAACCGCGGATGCAAGAGCAGAGCGGGATCCTTCGTCCACAGGAGAAAAAGGCAGGATGAGACTCTGGATTCTTACGGTCTGGCTGGGCGGGGCGGCGGCCGTTCTGGCGGGCCAGCCGGTGAAGGTGAAGCTGGACGGACAGCAGACCTGGGTGGACACGGGAGTGGACGTGCAGGCGGGCGATCTGGTGCGCATCACCGCCGAAGGCTCGCTCAAGTACGCCGATGCCCGCCAGGAGGCGACGCCCCACGGATTGCCCCGCGGCTGGCGCGACCTGATCCGCGCCTACCCCCTGAACGACGCCGGCCGCGGCGCGGTGATCGGCCGTGTGGGCGAGGGCCCGGCGGCGCGGCCGTTCCTGGTGGGCAGCCGCCGCGAGAGCCGGATGACCGTGAGCGGCCGGCTCTTCGTGGGCGTGAACCAGAATGCCTCGCCCGTCCGGGGCGAGTATATCGTGACGGTCGAAATTCTCGAGAAAGCAAAAGAGCAGCCGGAAAAATTCGAAGGAGAATTACCGCCGATCACCGATGAAATTCTGGATAAAATCCCGCGCCGGGTGGTGGACAAGGAGGGCAACGAAGGCGACCGCATCAACTTCCTGATCCTGGGGACGGAAGAGCAGGTCAAGCAGGCGCTGCTCAGCGTGGGCTGGGTGGCGGTGGATCGCTCGGTGAAGGACTCGATCCTCCGCGGCGCGCTCGGAACCCTTTCCCGCCAGGCGTATCTGACCATGCCGATGAGCGAGCTCTATGTCTTCGGGCGCCCCCAGGATTACGGCTTCGCGATGAGCGATCCGGTGATGACCGTGGCCGAGCGGCACCACTTTCGGATCTGGAAGGCCCCCTTCGACGTCGGCGGACTGACGCTGTGGGTGGGCGCCGGCACGCATGACATCGGATTCGACCGCGACCAGCGCACCGGCGGCATCACCCACCGCATCGATCCCGACACCGACAAGGAGCGCGATTTCATTGGAGAGACCCTCAAGCACAGCGGCCAGGTCGTGAAAATGGACTATGTCACGCCGAAAAATACGGTGACAAAGGCGAAAACAGCCCACGGACAGGAATACTTTTCCGATGGCCGTATCCTGGTGATTTATCTGCGGCCGGATCCGGGCAGCCGCGCCCAGGATTTTGCCGACGTCTTCTGTTCCGTGCTGAAGAAGAACGGCCCGGACGGCGAGGACCTGCTGCCCTGCTCCCGTTGGCTGGAGGCAAGGGGGAAAGAAGACCTGCCGCTCGGCGAAGTCCCGCGCGGCTACCGCCTGCTGGTGGTGCCGGGCATCTTCAACACCTGCGTCTCGGACAATCCCGCCTTTGCGCTCGGCCGCAAGGTGTTGACGGAGAAATATGGGGTCGCTGCCGATCTGCTCGCGGTGCCGAATGATTCCAGCGAGGACAACGCCCGGCTGATCGCCAACCACATCGAGGAGCAGTGGCTGACGGATCAGCGCCCGTTCATCCTGGTCGGCTACAGCAAGGGCACGCCGGACATCCAGACCGCGCTGGCCCTGTACCCGCAGATCCGCGCCAAAGTGGCCGCCTTCGTCAGCACTGCGGGCGCCAGCGGCGGCTCGCCGATCGCCGATTCGTTGCCGGTGCAACTGGACGCCTGGATGGGCAAGGTGAAAGACCGCGCCGGATGCAAGGGCAACCCCGCCGAGGGGTTCAAAAGCCTCCGGCAGGATGCGCGCCGACGGTTTCTCTCACAGCATCCGCATCCCTACGTGCCCACGTACTCGCTGGCGGCGGTGATCCCGCCGGACCGCGTGCCGAAAAACGCCGCCCAGACCTACCGCATGCTCTCGGCGTGGGACCCGAAAAACGATGGTCAACTGCTGCGCACGGACCAGATCGTGCCCGAGTCCGTCAATCTGGGCGTCGTCTGGAGCGACCATCTGAATGTGGCCCTTCAGATGGGCGAGCAGTTCCCGCGGGCGGCGCTGCTCGAAGCGCTGTACCGCTTCGTGACCGCGGACCTCGAAAAACGGGGCCTCAGCAAGGCTGCCGCCGCGCCGCAGGAAAAGCAGGGAAAAAAGAGCTGGGCCGAAGGCTGGAGCCAGAAATAGTTTGCCGGGTAGCGGCGCACTTCGCGAAAAGCCCATTGGGACGCGCTCCCCGCGCTCCCAGGACTCACGCCGAATCGCGCTTGCACTCGGAAGGCCGGAGCGCATCAGCGCCTCTTGGTGTGGTATCTGATCAGGCAGAACTCTCGCCATGCATGACCCGCGCCTGCTGGATCACTTTCAGAATCCGCGTCACGCGGGCGTTCTGGATCCGCCGGCCCTGGTGGTGGATGTCGAAAACCCGGCCTGCGGCGACTGGCTGCGTCTGAGCGCTCGCATTGCCGGTGGCGTCATCGCTGCCGCGGCTTTTCAGGTGAAAGGCTGCACGGCCTCGATCGCCTGCGGTTCCGTGCTCGCCGAATGGCTTCACGGCAAGCCGGTGCAGGCGCTCCGCAACGGGGGCAGGGAAGCGGTCCGTGCCGTCATCCGGGAGGCTGTCGGCGAATTGCCTGCTGCTTCGCGACACGCCGCCGAGCTCTGTGCTGATGGCGTGGACGAGCTGCTCCGGGCCGCATCCGCCGCGGTTTCTCCGGATCGCGAATGAGGCTCGACAAGGCCGAGAATGCGGCTCGCCCGCCAGGCCGCGCCAGATGGAGGGGCATTCCATCAGGCTGCATCGCCGCTGAGTGTGGCGCTCGTTTTCGGGGCCTTCGGTCCCTTCCCTGGCGGCTCAGAAGCGCAGCGGTTCGAGCGCGGCACTCGCAGGTGAGAATGCAGAACACGGTGCAGCGGCTTTGCCGGAGCCGGGTCTGCCCTGCCGCCTCGGGCTGTCTTCCTGCTCAGGACAGCAGCCAGTGGGCGAGGTTGCCGATGAGCCAGCCCAGGAGTCCGCCGGCGACAACGTCGCTCAGAAAGTGCATCCCCAGGGCGACCCTCGACAGGGCGATCGAACCCGCGCAGAAATACAGCATGGGAGCAGCCTGCGGGAAATGGGCTGCAATCGGCCCGGCAGCGGCAAAGGCCGTCATTGTATGGCCGGAGGGGAAGCTGAACTCGTCGGGCGGCAGGATGCGCGCCCAGCAGTGAGGCGCCAGTTCGCAGGGGCGGCGGCGCCCCGCCTTGCGCTTCAGAAACTGGAACAGCAGGATCGCCCCGGCGCACGCCGCCAGGGCTTCTGCCGCGGCCAGCCGGCCCGACGATCCGCCGGCGGCCACCAGCACCGCGCCCGCCGCATACCACAGCCAGCCGTCGCCGGCGCGTGTCGATGCAACCATCCACCAGCGGAACCACGAAGGCGCGATCCAGCCGTGAAAGCGCCGCATCAGGCCATGGTCGGCGGATTCGATCCAGTGACGGAGGGCTCGGGCAGCGCCGCTCATGCTTCCGTCTTACGCTGCCTGAGTGAATTTTCGATGACGATCCGGATAATTTCACAATACCATGCGTCTACCAGTTGGCCAGCGTGCCATCGGGCAGGTACATGGTCTCGTCGCGCCAGGTGACGCCCGCGCGGGCGGCGCGCTCCACCTCTTTCCAGTTGAGCCGCAGCCCGAGCCCCGGCGCTTCGGGAATCGGCAGATGGCCCTCGGCGTCGGGTTCGAACATGGGCCAGTCGCGCTCGTCCACATATCGCAGCCAGGGATCGACGTCGCCGGCGGCCCCGGCCGCGTTGTAGTGAATGCCCTTGGCCCATTCGAGGATCCAGCCGGCGCGACACTGCGCCACCACCTGGAGGCTGGCCATGAACGCCACCGGCGACAGGGGGCAGTGCGGGGCCAACGCAATGCCGTTGGCCTCTGCCAGCGCGCCGATCTCGGCCGTGTTCGAAATGCCGCCGACGTGGACGACATCCGGTTGAAGGATGTGCGCCGCCCTGGCGGCCACCACGTCGCTGAATTCGGCCACCGTTGTCATCCGCTCGCCGGTGGCGATGGGCACATGGGTGATGGCGGCGATCTCCGGCAGCCAGCGGTTGTAGTCCGGCCGCACCGGTTCTTCGTAAAAGAGAGGATTTCCGAACTCGAGCGCCCGCGCCAGCCGCCGGGCCATCGGCACATTGCAGCGGCCATGAAAATCGAGGGCAATGTCGACCTCCCAGCCCACGGCCTCGCGCACCGCCTTCAGCCTCTCCACCGCCAGCCGGATGCCACCATAGGTATCAATGGCGGCCAGCGGCGGACAGGCGTTCATCTTCAGCGCCCGCGCCCCGGCGGCGACCACGACCGCCGCCTCCTGCGCTGCCATTTCCGGCGGGTTGTTGTTGCCCCCGGCCCACCGGTAGATCTTGACGCGGTCGCGCACCCGCCCGCCCAGCAGCCGGTGCACGGGCTGTCCGGCGGCCTTGCCGGCCAGGTCCCACAGGGCGATTTCAATGCCCCCGAGAGCGCTCATGTAGGCGGCGCCCCCATGGTAGAAGCTCCGGTCGTAACAGGCGCGCACCAGCGCCTTCGGCCGCGACGGGTCCTTGCCCAGAAAAAACTCGCCGAGTTCATGCACCGCCGCTTCGGCCGCCGCGAGCTGGCCTTCCAGGGTGTATTCGCCGTAACCTTCGGCACCCTCGTCGGTAAGGATGCGCAGCAGGCCCCAGCGGGGGGCCACCTGGACCGTTTCAATCCGCTCGATTTTCATCGCCTCTTCATTCTATGCGCCGGAAAGGTCAACCCCCTTGACAACCGCAACCTTTCAGCGTACCTAGGACTTGGACGGGAGGAACTCGGATGGTTTCGGCGAAACTGGTCCATCAGATGGAAGATCACTGGGAGGCGATCACAGCGCGCTTCCTGCGCCGGCTGCGGCAGCACTCCGGCCTGCCTCACATCAGCCGCATGCCGGAGTCCGAACTGACCGAGACCTGCCGGAAGCTGCTCAAGCGGCTGGGCCACTGGCTGATTTCCTGCTCCGAGGAAGAGATTGCGAACCTTTATGAGAAAGTGGGTCACGACCGCTACGTGCAGGGCATCCCGCTCAGCGAAAGCATTCGCGCGGTGCAGTTGCTCAAGGAAGCCTGCCTGGACTACATCCGCGATGAAGCCTTCGTTCAGACCAGCGTGGATCTGTACGCGGAGGAGGAGCTGGAGCTCCAGCTTGGCCGCTTCTTCGATCTGCTCATCTTCTACCTGGCGCGTGGATATGAGCGCGCCTGTGGCATGGCGCGTGAAGAGTAGCCGGGGCGGAGCGGAAACGGACGGTTTCTGTGTGTTATCCTGATGTAGAACAGAACAGGAAGGAAATTGAAAAGGAGCGCACGGAAATCGAATGGCCCTGGCCCAGGAAGCCAAGAACGAGCTGATCACCAGGTACCGGCAGCATAAGACGGACACGGGCTCGCCGGAAGTGCAGATTGCGCTGCTCACGCGTCATATCGCCGACTTGACCGAGCATTTCAAGGTCCACAAGAAGGACCACCACAGCCGGCGGGGACTGCTGAAGCTGGTCTCTCGCCGCCGGAAGCTGCTCGACTATCTCAAGCGGAAGAGCCCTGAGCGTTACAAGGCCCTGATTCTCAGCCTCGGGCTGCGCCGTTAGGCGTCGGCCCATCGAGCCGCTGCCCGCCGCCAGGCCATCGGCCGGGGGGAGGGCGCGAGTCAGGAATTCTGCTCATGGCAGAGACGATCCGGCCCGCAACGCGCAGCTTCTATTTGCGCGCGCTCGCGGGCCGTTTTCGGCTCCAGGACCGGGCCGTCCAGATACAGCCGCCGCTGGCCCTTCCCGTCAGGTTCCCAAGCAAGGCAAATCCGTCGCTGGTCCGGCCGCAATCGGTCCGCCGGACCGAGGAGATTCAAACAACATGAAGCAAAGCGTACAAATCGACCTGGGTGGTCGAGCTCTCACACTCGAAACGGGCCGTATGGCCAAACAGGCCCACGGCGCCGTGGTCGTCACCATCGGAGACACCGTCGTTCTCAGCTCCGCCTGCTCCAACCCGGAGCCCAAGATCAATGCCGCGTTTTTCCCCCTCACCGTGGACTACCGCGAGTACACCTACGCGGCCGGCCGCATCCCCGGCGGCTACCTGAAACGCGAAGGCCGCCCGAGCGACCGCGAAATCCTCACCGCCCGTCTGGTGGACCGCCCGCTGCGTCCGCTGTTCCCCGAAGGCTACATGTGCGAGACGCAGATCATCAGCCTGGTGCTGTCGGCCGCGCCCGACACCGACCCGTCGGCGATGGCCATCGTCGGCAGCGGCGCCGCGTTGGCGATCTCCGACATCCCCTTCGACCACATCGTCAGCGGCGTCCGCGTCTGCAAGGTGGGCGATGAGTTCATCCCGTTTCCCTCTTACGAGCAGCAGGACAAGGCGAAGATCAATATCGTGGTCGCCGCCACCGACCAGGGCATCGTGATGGTCGAGGCGGGCGCCAACGAGGCCAGCGAGGACGAGATCCTCGCCGCCATCGAATATTCCTTCGAGTGCTGCAAGAAGATCAATGCCGGCATCCGTGAACTCGTTCAGCTGGCCGGCAAGCCCAAACGTCCGTTCACGCCGCCGCAGCGCAATATGGAGATCTATGCGAAGGTGGAGGCGCTGGTCGGCGACCGCCTGCCCGACGCCCTGAACACGCAGAAGTACGGCAAGGCGGAAAGCTACGCCCGCACCGATGCGCTGCTGAAGGAAGCGGTGGAGTCGTTCACCGACGAAGCAGACCAGATCGAGGCGGCGGCCTGCTTCGAGCTGCTTCGGGAGAAGATCTTCCGCCACGAGGTGCTCAACCTGCGCCAGCGGCCGGACCGCCGCGCCTTCGACGAGATCCGCCCGATCACGATTGAAGTGGGCGTGCTGCCGCGCGTGCACGGCTCGGCGCTGTTCACCCGCGGCGAGACGCAGGCGCTGGTCACCACCACGCTCGGCACCAAGGAAGACGAGCAGCGGTTGGAAACGCTGAACCTGCTGGAGACCTCCAAGCGCCTGATGCTGCACTACAACTTCCCGCCGTTCTCGGTGGGCGAGGTGGGCTTCATGCGCGGGCCTGGCCGTCGCGAAATCGGCCATGGCGCTCTGGCCGAGCGCGCCATTGCGCCGATGATTCCGCCGGAAAGCGAGTTCCCCTACACGCTCCGCATCGTCAGCGACATTCTCGAATCCAACGGGTCGTCTTCTATGGCCACCGTCTGCGGCGCCAGCCTCTCACTGATGGACGCGGGCGTGAAAATCAAGGCCCCGGTGGCGGGTATCGCCATGGGCCTGGTGACCGACGGCGACAAGTACGCCATCCTCACCGACATCGCCGGCGCTGAAGACCATTACGGCGACATGGACTTCAAGGTGGCCGGCACCCGTACCGGCATTACCGCCCTTCAGATGGACATCAAGGTCCAGAACATCAGCATCGCCATCATGCGCGAGGCGCTCGAACAGGCCCGCCGCGCGAGGCTGTTCATCCTCGACCGGATGGACGAAGTCCTTTCGTCGCCGCGGCCGGAGCTCAGCCCCTACGCGCCGCGCATCTACACCATCACCGTCCCGACGGAGAAGATCCGCGAGATCATCGGGCCGGGCGGCAAGGTCATTCGCGGCATCATCGACCAGACGGGCGTCAAGATCGACGTTCACGACGATGGCACGGTGAACGTCTTCGCCACCGACGGCGACTCGGCCGATCGCGCGCTGAAGATGATCTCCGAGATCGCCGCCGTCGCCGAGGTCGGCAAGACGTATCTGGGCAAGGTGGTGCGCATCGCCGATTTCGGCGCCTTCGTCGAGATCTTCCCCGGCACCGATGGCCTGCTCCACATTTCGGAAATCAGCGAAAACCGCGTGAAGAACGTGCGCGACGAGCTGAACGAGGGCGATCAGATCCTCGTCAAGGTTCTCGCCCTCGAGGGCAACAAGATCAAGCTCAGCCGCCGCGCCGTGCTGCGCGAACAGCGCGAAAAGCTGCTCAAGGGCGGCAATCCCTCCGAGCAGCCCGCCGCACAGGTCGAGAAGCGCTCGGCCCCGGCGGCCAGAACGCAACCCCAGCCGCAGCCTGCGGGCAAGGACTTGCGTCCGCAGCGCCGCTGATACGCGCCCCTTTCGCCACTCTGTACGGCGCCGGAGCCGCCCCTTGCGGGCGGCTCCGGCTTCTTCATCTGCCTCCATCTCCTCCATAGGAGTCGCCTATAAGAGTAAAAGGCGACTTCTTGCCGGCTTCGACTTTACACTTGAATTACCTCATTCCCGCCGTCTGCGGCGGCAGCTCAAGCAAGGAGAAACGGAAAGATGAAGAGAAACTGGTTAACCGCAACCGCGGCAACCGGATTGGTTTTGATGCTGGCCGCCACGGCCAGCGCGCAGAAGCCGCAATCCCACAAGTTCTGGTGGCCGGACCAACTGGACCTGTCGCCCCTGCGGGCGCAGTCGCCGGATTCGAATCCTTACGGCCGTGACTTTGACTACGCGAAGGAGTTTTCCACGCTCGACCTGAAGGCCGTCAAGGAGGACATCCGCAAGGTCCTCACCACCTCGCAGGACTGGTGGCCGGCTGACTTCGGCCACTACGGGCCGTTCATCATCCGCATGGCCTGGCACAGCGCCGGCACTTACCGCACGTTGGACGGACGCGGCGGCGCTGACGGCGGTCAACAGCGGTTCGACCCGCTCAACAGCTGGCCTGACAACGCCAATCTCGACAAGGCCCGGCGCCTCCTCTGGCCAGTGAAGCAGAAGTACGGCCGCAAGATCTCCTGGGCCGACCTGATGGTTCTGGCCGGCAACGTCGCTCTCGAGTCGATGGGCTTCAAGACGCTCGGCTTTGCCGGCGGCCGCATCGACGACTGGGAGCCGGATAAAACCTACTGGGGCCCCGAGCAGAAAATGCTCGACGACAAGCGCTACAGCGGCGAGCGCGACCTTCAGAAGCCGCTGGCCGCCGTCCAGATGGGGCTCATCTACGTGAACCCTGAGGGCCCAAACGGCAAGCCGGATCCACTGGCCGCTGCAAAGGACATCCGTGAGACGTTCGGCCGCATGGCCATGAATGACGAGGAAACCGTGGCGCTCATCGCCGGCGGCCACACCTTCGGCAAGGCCCACGGCGCGCACGACCCCAATAAGTGCCTCGGCCCCGAACCGGCCGCGGCCGGCATTGAGCAGCAGGGCCTCGGCTGGGAAAACCGCTGCGGCAAAGGCAACGCCGAAGACACCATCACGAGCGGCCTCGAAGGCGCCTGGACGGCCTCGCCCACCCAGTTCACGATGCAGTATCTCGACAACCTGTTCCGCTTCGAGTGGGTCCAGACGAAGAGCCCCGCCGGCGCCATCCAGTGGATCCCCGCCAACAACCAGGCCGCCAACCTCGTGCCCGACGCTCACGTGCCGGGCAAGCGTCACGCGCCCATCATGTTCACCACCGATCTGGCGCTGAAATTCGACCCCACATACCGGGAAATCGCCCAGCGTTTTCTGAAAAATCCTGAGGAATTCCGGCTCGCTTTTGCCCGCGCCTGGTTCAAGCTGACGCACCGCGACCTCGGCCCGCGGGCCCGGTACCTGGGCTCGGAAGTCCCCAGCGAGGAGTTCCTCTGGCAGGACCCGCTGCCCAGGGCGAATTACGCGCCGATCAACGCCAACGATATCGCCCAGCTCAAGACGAAAATCCTCAACTCCGGTCTGACGATTCCCGAGCTGGTCCGCACCGCCTGGGCCTCGGCCGCCAGCTTCCGCGCGAGCGACATGCGCGGCGGCGCCAACGGGGCCCGGATCCGTCTGGCTCCCATGAAGGATTGGGAGGCCAACAATCCGGCCGAGCTCCAGAAGGTGCTGGCGAGGCTGGAGAGCATCCAGCAGGAGTTCAACAACGCCCAGAAGGGCAACAAGCGTGTTTCCCTCGCTGACCTGATCGTGCTCGGCGGAACTGCTGCCGTCGAGGAGGCGGCCAGAAAGGCCGGCTACAACATCCCGGCCCCGTTCACGCCGGGCCGCGTCGACGCCAGGCAGGACCAGATCGACGTCAAGTCCTTTGAGGTCCTCGAGCCGATGGCCGACGCCTTCCGCAATTACTACCGGAAGGGCTACTGGCTGTCGCCCGCCGAGGCGATGGTGGACCGCGCGGAAATGCTGCGGCTCACCGTGCCGGAGATGACCGTGCTCATCGGCGGCCTCCGCGTGCTGAACGCCAACACCGGCCAGTCGCCGCATGGCGTCTTCACTACGCGCCCCGGCGTGCTTACCAACGACTTCTTCGTCAACCTGCTCGACATGAACGTCAAATGGTCGAAGTCGGCCAATGACGACATGATCTACGAAGGCCGCGACCGCAGGACCGGGCAGCTCAAGTGGACGGCCACGCCCGTGGATCTGATCTTCGGGTCGAATTCCGAACTCCGTGCCGTGGCCGAAGTCTACGCTTCGGCGGATGCCGGCGAAAAATTCGTCCGCGATTTCATCCGCGCCTGGACGAAGGTGATGAACCTCGACCGCTTCGACCTGCATCACAGCGGCGGTGCGGCCGTTACCCGCGCCACCGACTGAAGACTGCATCATCGTGCCGGCTTTGGGCCGGACACGTCACCACGCCCGTGGGCCGGACGCCGAGAATCGGCGTCCGGCCCACGACCGTTTTGTGCGTCCTTTTCGGGCTTACCAATGAACCGCCAGAACCGCGGAGAATGGGGCAGGCAATTACAGCCTCGGGCCGTGGTCGGCGAGCGAGTCCGGGATGTGCTCCTCTTTGGTCAGATACTGGAAGTTCTCAATGAACCGCGCGGCCAGCGAACGGCAGCGCGCCATGTACTCATCGCGGCTGGACCACGTGGAGGCCGGATCGAGCAGCGCATCTGGGACGCCTTCCAGGCGTTTGGGCACCTCGAAGCCGAACACCGGATCGGGACGGAACTCCGCGTCTTCCAGATGTCCGGCCAGCACGGCGTGCAGCAGGGCGCGCGTGTGCTGGATCGAAATGCGCTTGCCGATGCCAAACGGCCCGCCGGTCCAGCCGGTATTGACCAGCCACACGGTGGCGCCGTGTCTGAGCACGTTCGCCTTGAGCATCTTCGCGTATTCGTAAGGGTGGTGCACCATGAACGGGCCGCCAAAGCAGGGCGAGAACGTCATCTGCGGTTCGGTGCCCAGGCCGATCTCGGTGCCGGCGATCTTGCTCGTGTAACCGCTCATGAAGTGATAGACGGCCTGATCCGGCGTCAGCCGCGCGATGGGCGGCAGCACGCCGTTGGCGTCGCAGGTGAGGAAGATGACGTTTTTCGGGTGCCCGCAGCGCTTCTCAGGCACCGCGTTTTCGATAAATGAGAGCGGGTAGGCGGCGCGGGTGTTTTCCGTCAGCCGGTCATCGTTGAGGTCGAGCAGGCGGGTGCGCGGGTCGAAGACGACGTTTTCGAGAATCGTGCCGAAGCGCCGTGTGCAGGCGTAGATCTGCGGCTCGGCCGTGGGCGAAAGGCGGATCACCTTGGCATAGCATCCATCTTCGAAATTGAAAATGCCGTCCGGCGACCAGCCGTGCTCGTCGTCGCCGACGAGGCCGCGCTCGGGGTCGGCCGACAGCGTCGTCTTGCCCGTGCCCGAGAGGCCGAAAAAGATGGCGGCGTCGCCGTCCGGGCCGACGTTGGCCGAGCAGTGCATCGGCAGCACGCCCTCAAACGGCAGCAGCGCGTTGAGGACGGTAAAGACCGTCTTCTTGATCTCGCCTCCATAGCAGGTCCCGGCGATGATCGCCATGCGCTGGGCCAGATTAAGCACGATCACGGTCTCGGTGCGCGAGCTGTCGATCAGCGGGCTGGCCAAAAAGCCCGGCGCCGCGATTACGGTGAACTCCGGCACGTGGTTGCGGTAGGCGTCGAGCGTGGCCGGCTTGATGAACATCGTCCGCGCGAACAGCGACTGCCAGGCGTGTTCGGTGATGATGCGCACCGGAAGGCGGTAGCTGGGATCGGCGCCGCCAAAACAATCCTGAACGAAAATGTCCCGACCCTGAAAATAGGCCAGCACGCGGTTGAGCAGCGTGTTGAAGGCTTCCGGGGTGAAGGGGCGGTTGTAATGGCCCCACCAGATGTAGCCTTCGCTCGACGGCTCGCGGACGATGAACTTGTCGGCCGCGGCGCGCGCCGTGTGTTTGCCGGTGTGGACGATCAGCGGCCCGCTGGCGGCGATCCAGCCTTCTCCGCGGAACACCGCCTCCTCATAGAGGGCGGCTTCGGGCAGGTTCCAGTAGACGCGCCGCACGTTGTGAAAGCCGTGGTTTTCCAGCCCGTAGACGGGCCGGGCCAGTGCGGCCTGCGGCAGGGCAGGCGAGGGGATGTCGGTGTAGACGTTCATCGGATGCTCCAGACGGGGGATTTACATCCAGTCGCGCACAAGCCGGCGGGTGCCGATGTAGATCTCGTTGGGCGACGTGGGGTCGAGAGCCCAGCGGATCCGCTCGATGCCTTCGGTGATCTCCTTGATGGTTCCGCAGAAGGAGATCCGGAGATGGCCCTCCATGCCGAACTCGACGCCCGGCACGGTGACCACCCGCACCTTGTCGAGCAGAAATTCCGCGAGCTTCTTGGAATCTTTCATGTAATTGGAAAAATCGGGGAACGTGTAAAAGGCTCCATCGGGCTTCACCACGCGGATGCCCGGAAAGGCCTCGAGCCGCTCCATCAGCACGTTGCGGTTGTTTTCGAGCGTCATCCGCAGCGCCTCGATCGAGTTCTGGAGGCCGTTGAGCGCGCCGGCGGCCGCCCATTGCGAAGGCGTGGCCGGCCCGGAGGTCTGCTGGCCCTGAATCGTGGCCATCGCCGTGGCCAGCTCGCGCGCCGCCACCGCCCAGCCGATGCGGAAGCCGGTCATCGCGTACATCTTCGACACGCAGTTGATGACGATCACGCGCGACGAGTCGATGTCTTCGGGAGCGAAATCATAGACGTTGATCGGCGAGCGCCCGTCGAACACCAGCCGGTTGTAAGTGTCGTCCATGATCAGAAACAGCGACTTGCGCCGGCAGAGGTCGACAATGCCCCCGACGAAATCGCGCGAGTACATGACGCCCGAGGGATTGTTGGGACTGTTGATGATGATGGCCTTGGTGTAGGCGCCCACGGCCGCGGCGATTTCATCCACGGTGGGGCAGAAGGAACCGTCCTCGGCGCGCACGGGCACGGGCATGCCCCCGGCGAGCTTGATCATTTCCGGATAGCTCACCCAGTAAGGAACAGGAAAGATCACTTCGTCTTTGGGATCCAGGATGGCGATCAGCGCTGCCATGATCGCCTGCTTGGCCCCGGAAGATGCGACCACGTTTTCCGGGCGCACGGTGCGTCCGTAGTGTTCTTCGGTATAGCGGATGATGGCGCGCTTGAGGGCGGGAATGCCGTCCGGCGGCGTGTACTTGATGTCGCCCGAATTCAGCACGGAAGTGCAGGCGACGATGGCGTCGATGGGCGTCTTCGATTTCGGCTCGCCCCCGCCCAGGTGAATGACCGGCTCGCCCTTCTCGCGTAGCTGCGCGGCCGTCTGATTGAGTTTGAGTGTGACTGACTCCCGGATCGTCCGGGCCATCTGGCTCAGGTTCATATAAGATCGGCTCCCAAGCGGAGTTTCCCCTTGAGACAAGCCTCTCTAGCAGCGGTGCGCCGGTAAGCGCCTGATAGTCTCTATGATGGGGGAACGGAAGCCGTTCCGCAACTGGGGCGCTGGCCGCACACCGCGCCCCTCCAGGATGGATGGTGGTCAAGAAAGCGTGTCGAGCCGGTCCTGGCCCTGAGCCGCCATCTCTGGCAAGGGGCCCCAAGGCCCCTGCTGGACACGAGCAGGAATGACAGCCGCTGCCGGCAGCCCCGGCTCCGGGCCGGAGACGAGGGCCGCCGCACCGGCCGGAGTCAGCGGTCACCCGCGCGGCCCGGCACGGCCCCGCCACAAGGGATGCGGGAGAAGCTGCCACAGAGCGGGGAATCCGTCCCGTAGGACAATGGCATGCCGGCCGCTGTAACCGCGCCTCCCCCCGGTCGCGCCACAATCACTGTAGCGTGACCACGCGAGAAAAGGGGATCGTTTGTCCATGCATGGCAACCAATTGCTGAGGCTTGCGGCCCGCTGCGTACTCGCAGCGGCCTTCCTGCTGCCTGTCCTGGCCCGCGAGGCGAAACTCGTGCGCTATCCGGCCTATCACGCCGGGCGCGTCGCTTTCACCTATCTGGCCGACATCTGGGTGGCTGATGAATCCGGAAAATACATCACCCGGCTCACCGCTCATCCGGCACGCGACGCCTACCCGCGCTTCTCGCCGGACGGCAGGTGGGTGGCGTTCTCCTCGGACCGCAAGGGGAATCTCGATGTCTATGTGATCCCCGCCACCGGCGGCGCCCCCAGGCAGCTGACGTTCCATTCCGCCGATGACAACGTGCTGGGGTGGACTCCTGACGGCAAGGCGGTGTTGTTCTCTTCAATGCGCGGCGACGATTTCCTCGCCCGCCTGTGGCTGGTGGACGTGGAAACAGGCGCCGAACGCCCCGCGGGCACCGACTATGGCCTCGCCGCCAGCTTCTCGCCCGACGGCAGACGCATCGCTTACAACCAGCGCGGCCAGGCGTACTGGCGGAAGTACTATCGCGGCGCTTACCAGACCGACGTCTTCGTGCTCGACCTGGGCACAAAGAAATGGACCAACCTGACGCCGTTTGATGGCATGGACTCCTGGCCCATGTGGGGCCGTGACGGCTTCATTTATTTCGTCAGCGACCGCGACGGCGGCGGCCTGACCAACATCTGGCGCGTGCCGGAAAAGGGTGGCAAGGCCGAGAAAGTCACCCAGTTCACCAGCGGCGACGTCCGCTTCCCGTCCATCTCTTCCGACGGCAAGACCATCGTCTTCGAGCATGACTTCGGCGTCTGGAAGCTCGATGTGGCCAGCCGCAAGGCAACACCCATCAAGCTCGACATTGAAGCGGAAACGCAAACCAATCCGGAAGAGATTCGCACCTTCCAGTCGCGCGCCGACGAGTTCCACATCCAGCCCAACGGCCGCCGCGTCGTCTTCAGCATCTATGGCGAGATCTTCACGGCGCCGGTCGAGGAGGGCGATCTCGTCCAGCTCACCGAAGGCGCCGCGCGCGACCGCGGGCCGCAGTGGTCGCCCGACGGCAAGCACGTCGCCTATGTCAGCGACCGGAGCGGCCGCGAAGAGATCTGGGTGGTTCCTGCCGAAGGCGGCGCGGCGCAGAAGGTGACCGATCTCGATACATTGAAGCTCGACTTGCGCTGGTCGCCGGACTCGAAGGACATCCTTTTTACGACTTCCGACAATCAGCTCTTCCGCCACACTCTTGGCGGACAGACCGTCCAGCTTGCATCGTCGAAATACGGCGCCATCAGCTCGCCGGTGATGTCGCCCGACGGCAGGTGGGTGGCTTTTGCGATGCCCGACGAGGCCCGCCAGACCGACATCTGGCTCGTGCCTGCCGACGGCAAGGGCGCGCCGCGCAAAGTGACCTTCGACTCCTACCCCGACCGCCTGCCGCGCTTTTCGAGCGACGGCCGCAAGCTGTACTTCATCCGGACCGAAAGCGTCGGCACGGGCGGCTTCGGCGGCGCGGCCGACCTGGCGAGCTCGCAGATATGGGTGACGTATCTCGAAAAGCTTGACAAGGACCCCAATGCGCCGGAAGAGCCCGCCGACGAGGCCGAAGGCCCCGCCGCTGCCATGCGCCGCGCGCAGCAGCAAAACCAGCCACCCAGGGAGATTCAGATCGACTGGGACGGGCTGAAACGCCGCACCTGGCAGGTGACGCGAGTTGCCGGCGGGGTGCGGACGTATGAAGTCGTGCCGGGCGGGCGCACGCTGGTCTTCGTCACCACCGAAGGTACCGGCATGCGCGGCACGCCGGTGGTCTACACGATCCAGGACAATGGCCGCCGCCTGACCCGCGTCGTCGCCGGAAGTGCGCCCTCCGGCGACGGGCCGGCTGGCCCCCCTGCGCCGGGCATGGGAATGTTTGGCGGCGGAATCTCGCAGCTCGCCGTCACGCGCAACGGACGTACGCTCTTTTTCAAGGAAGGCGAAGGCATCTACTCCGTGAACCTTCCCGCCCCGGCCGCCGGCGCTGGCGGCAGCGCGGGGCCGGGCGGCCTGGCGGGCATGGCCGCCGCCATGCAGCAGGCCGCCGGCGGAGCACAGTCGGGCGGCGCCGGAGGCGCGGCGCGCCGGCGCATCAACTTCACCGCCCGCGTCCGCATCGACTACCAGAAGCAATGGCAGCAGATGTTCGACGATGCCTGGCGCACGATGAAGTACCGCTTCTACGACCCGAAGATGCACGGCTACGACTGGGACGCCATGCGCGCCAGGTATCAGCCGCTGGTCGAATTCGTCGGCGACCGGCAGGAGCTGCTCAACATCATCAACGAAATGATCGGCGAGCTGAATGCCTCCCACACCGGCGCCGCGCCGCCGCCGGGCGGGCGCGAAGGCGCCGTGCAGACGCAGCACCCGGGCATCGAGTTCACGGCGGACGAGGCCAGCGGCCGCTACCGCGTGGCGCACGTCTATGAGAACGGTCCGGCCGACAAGGACTGGGTGAAGGTGCGCGTGGGCGATTACCTGCTCGCCGTGGACGGCCACCCCGTCACCGCGCGGGACAACCTCTGGAAGTACATGCACAACCAGCGGCTGAACCGCGCGATGACGCTGAGGCTGAACGACAGGCCTTCGGAAGACGGCGCCTGGGAGGCCCGGATCGAGCCCGTTTCCACCGCGCAATACGCAACGCTCCGCTATGAGAAATGGGTGAAGGAGCGCCGCGAACTTGTCGACAGGCTCTCCGGCGGCAGGGTGGGCTACCTGCACATCCGCGCCATGGACCAGACGTCGCTGCGGAAATTCGAAAAAGAATTGCGAGAATTCCGCAATAAACCGGCGTTGATTATCGACCAGCGCTGGAACGGCGGCGGCAACATCGAGCAGCAGCTTCTGGCGATCCTCGTGCAGCGCGAATACCAGATCTGGCAGCCGCGCGGCACCGAGCCCACCGAACGGCCCTTCGCCGGCTACTTCGGCAGGAAGATCGTACTCCAGAACTGGCGCTCGGCCTCCAACGCCGAGATGTTTCCCGCCGGCTTCCGCGCGCTCGGGCTGGGCAAGACGTTGGGCACCACGACGATGGGCGCCGTGATCGGCACGGGGAGCTATTCGCTGATCGACGGCTCCACCGTGCGCACGCCTGGCGTCGGCGTATATCTGGCCGATGCGAAACGCACCAACATGGAAAACCTCGGCGTGAAGCCGGACATCGAGGTGGAAAACACGCCCGAAGACAACCTGAACGGAAAGGACCGTCAGCTGGAGGCCGCAGTGGCCGAGCTGCTGAAGGAGCTCGGCGCGAAGTGACGGCTCACCACATCCGGTAGCAGCCGCCGGCCTCCTCCAGACGCACGCTTACGCCGAAAAGCGCGCTGAGCCGTTCCGGAATCAGCGCGCTTTTTTTCGGGCCGTCAAAGAAAATCCGCCCGTTTTTCAGCAGAATGGCGCGGCCAATTTCCGGGATGATATCGGGCAGATGATGGGTCACCAGAATGATGGTGACGCCCGCCCGCGCCAGCCGCTGCATCGCCTCGCGCACCTCGCGCTGGGCGCGGATGTCGAGCGAGTTGGCCGGCTCGTCCAGCAGGAGCGCCTGCGGGTCATGGACCAGGGCGCGGGCCAGCACCGCCCGCCGCACCTCGCCCGAGGACATTTCCGTCATCGCCCGCCCGGCCAGGTGGTCCAGATCGAAAAAGCGCAGCGCCTCCATGGCGCGGCGCTCCATCTCCGGCGTCACATGGTGGTTGGGCCAGATGCCGATGCTCGAAAAGAACCCGCTCAATACCGTTTCCAGCGCGGAATGGGGCCGCGTGCAATCGCGGACCAGGTCATTGGTCACGATTCCGAGCAGGGAGCGCAGCTCGAACAGGCGCCACGTCTCGCGTCCCCAAAGACGCACGCGCGAGCGGTCCGGATGGCGCGGGTACAGCTCGCGTGTGAGCGCCTTGATCAGGGTGGATTTGCCGCTTCCGTTGGGCCCGAGGATCGCCGTATGCTCGCCCGCGTGAATGCGGAACGAGACGCCGGAAAGCGCCTCCGTTCCGTCCCGGCAGATGGTGACGTTTTCAAACTCGATGATCGGAGGGCCGGACGTTGTGGCCGCCGGCCCGCTCGGAGCGGCCCTCATCCGGCTCACGATTTCTGAGTCCAGCCTGAGGCCAGTTCGGCGAAGGTGCGCACGCCGAAGCCCGTGGGGCCCTTGGCCATCCACGGCTTGGCCTCCTCGAGCCACGCCACGCCGGCGATGTCCAGGTGCACCCACGGCTTGCCCTCGACGAATTCTTCCAGGAATTTCGCTGCCGTGATCGAACCGCCCCAGCGGCCGCCGATGTTGGCCACGTCGGCAAACGGCGTTTTGAGCAGCTCGCGGTATTCGGCGTCCATGGGAAAGGCCCAGATGCGCTCGCCGGCCGCGCGGGCCGCTTCGAGAACCCGTTGCTGCCAGGCTTCGTCATTGGAAAACGCGCCCGCATAGAGATGGCCCAGCGCCACCGCGATCGCTCCGGTGAGCGTGGCCGCGTCGGCCAGGTGCGTGGCGCCCTGCCGCGCCATGTAGGTGAGCGCGTCGGCCAGAATGAGCCGGCCTTCGGCGTCCGTGTTCAGCACTTCAACGGTTTTGCCCTGGAATGTTTTGACGATGTCGCCCGGCCGCTGCGCCTTCGGCCCCGGCATGTTTTCGACACACGGGGCGCAGGCAGTGACCGTCACCGGCGGCTTCAGCCGCGCGATGGCGCGCATCGCGCCCAGCACCGCCGCCGCGCCGGCCATGTCGTACTTCATCTTTTCCATGCCGTCGCTCGGCTTGATCGAAATGCCGCCCGTGTCGAAGGTGACTCCTTTGCCCACCAGCGCGAGATGGTCCCCGGTGGCAGGCGCCTCCGGCCGGTAGCGCATCACGATCATCACCGGCGGTTCGGCCGATCCCTGCGCCACGCCGAGCAGCGTATTGAAGCCGAGCTGGCGCATCCGCGGCTCGTCAAGAACTTCGCATTCGAGGCCGCACTCTTCGGCCAGCGCGCGGGCGCGGTCGCCCAGCGCGCGCGGCGTCAGCACGTTGCCGGGCTCGTTCACCAGCGCGCGCGTCCAGTTCTGCGCTTCGCCGACAACGCGCGCCGTCTCCAGCGCCGCCTGCATGCCGGGCGTGATTTCGATACAGGAGACTTCCACCCGCTCGAGCGGCTTGCCGCCGTTTTTCTTCTCCGTCTTGTACTGGTCCGGCTCGAAGCTGCCGGTGATGAGTCCTTCCACGAGGGCGCGCAGCATTGGCGGGTCGTTGGCGGGATGCTTCAATTGGATGGCTGCCTGCTGGATGGAACGCGCCTGAAGAGCGCGCGCCATCACGCCGCCCGCCTGCCGCATCTGCGCCGGCGTGAATTTGCCTTTTTCGCCGCAGCCGATCAGGAGCAGTCGCTGCGCCTTCATGCCTTCGGGGCGGTGCACCACGGCCGTCTCGTTCGCCTTCCCGGTGAACTCGCCGCTCTCATACAGCATCCGCAGGACGCCGCCGGCGGTCTCCTCCGCAGGCGGCTCGTCGCTGAAGCACAGCATCGCGAGGGCCGGCGTTTCGATCTCCCGGCTGCAGGTGGTGGTCAAAACGAATTCCATTTCAGTCCCTGATCCTCCTGGTATTTCTGAGGCTCATCGCCTTGCGGGCTTCCATCTCTTTCTCGCGCGCCTGTTCGGCCTGGCGCTTGTCGTGCAGCTTCTTGCCGCGGCAAACGCCGAGTTCGCACTTCAGCCGTCCTTTCTTGAGGTACAGCCGCAGCGGGATGAGCGTGAGGCCCTTCTCGAGGACCTTCGAAGCCAGTTTGTCGATCTCCTGCCGGTGCAGCAGCAGCTTGCGCCTGCGCGTCGGTTCGTGATTCCAGATGTTGCCGTGTGAATACGGGCTGAAGTGGGCGTTGAGCAGCCAGGCCTCGCCGTCGATGACATCGGCGTAGGCATCGCGCAACTGCACCTTGCCCTGCCGCGCGGACTTGATCTCGGTGCCGGTGAGCGCAAGGCCGGCCTCGAGCTTTTCCAGGACGTGGTAGTCGTGGAAGGCCCGGCGGTTCTCGCTGACGACCCGGATTGGAGCTGCGTTCTCGCCCAAAGAATTTCTCTCCACGCGCCCGGTGCCTCGTTCGTCATCCCCAATGGAGACTCTCGGCGCGGCGCCGGGGACTGCCCAAAGTCTCAGTGTAGCACGCGCCGGCGAAAGCGGATGTCCTAACATGCCCAAGATGAAGCAGTTAGCGTTGATGCTTGCGGTCGTCTCGTTGGCCCTGGCGCCTGGTGCCGAGGCCGCCAACCGCAAGGCGGAGAAGTTCCTCCAGCAGGGCAAGCAGGCCGAGGCCCGCGGCGACTATGACGCGGCGCTCGAGCTGTACGAGCGCGCCCTCGCGCTCGACCCCTCCGATGCCGCCTACCTTCTCCACGTCCGCCGCGCGCGCTTCGCCTCCAGCCAGCGCCACGTCGATCTCGGCCAGAAGCTGCGCCGCGAGGGCAAACTGGAGGAGGCGCTGGCGGAGTTTCAGAAGGCCTTCGCCATCGACCCCGGCTCCAGCATCGCCGAGCAGGAGCTGCGGCGCACCCAGCAGATGATCGAGCGCGAGAAGAAGCAGCAGGCCAAACCGGGCGAGACCGCGCCGCCCCCCGAGGAGCGGGGCCTGACCGAGGCCGAGCTCGCCCGCCGCGAGGCGCAGCGGCGCGCCGCCCGGCTTCTCGAGGTGCCGGTGCTCCGGCCCGCCAACCGGAAAATTGCCGGGCTGAAAATCGTCAACCAGCCGGCGCGGGTCATGTACGAAACGGTCGGAAAACTGGCCGGAATCAATGTCCTTTTTGACGCGGAACTCCAGGACGCGCGGCGCTATTCCATCGACCTGAACCATACTTCGCTGGATGAGGCTCTCAATTACATCAGCCTGCTCACCAAGACTTTCTACAAGCCGCTCTCTCAAAACACGATCTTTGTTACCCAGGATAATCCCACAAAAAGACGCGATTATGAAGAATATGTCACGCGGATTTTTTATCTCCAGAACGTTTACAACAACCAGGAATTGACGGAAATCATGACCGCCATGCGCACGGTGACCGACGTGCGCAAGGTGTTCCCGGTGAACTCGCAGTATGCGATCGTGGTCCGCGGCACGGCCGACCAGATCGCCCTGGCTGAAAAGGTCCTGCTCGATCTGGACAAGCCCAAGCCGGAAGTCGTGGTCGATGTGCTGGTCATGGAGGCCAACCGCACCCGTACCCGCGATCTGGCGCTGACGCCGCTGTCGGGCGGCAAGCCCGGCCTTGGCTCGCCGGTGAGCTTCACCGGCGGCACCTCCGGGGCCGTGCCTCTCAACCAGATCAAGGACCTGACCAGCAGCGACTGGAGCGTCGTCGTGCCCAGCTTTCTGGTCCAGGCACTGCTGAGCGACCGTCAGACGCGCGTGCTGACCACTCCGCAGGTGCGCGCCGTCGACGGCCAGAAGGCGACGCTGCGGCTGGGCGACCGCTATCCGTACGCGACCGGCTCTTTCCAGCCGGGCATCGGCGGCGTGGGCGTTTCGCCGCTTGTGTCCACGCAGTTCCAGTTCGCCGAGGTGGGCATCAATGTGGATCTTACCCCGCGCATTCATGGCGATGAGATCTCGCTCCAGGTGGAATTCGAGATTTCCAACATCCGCGAGCGGATTGACGTTGGCGGCCTGTCGCAGCCGGTGATCGGCCAGAGGAAAGTCACCCACATCATCCGCGCCCGCGAAGGCGAGGTGACGCTGATTGGCGGCCTGATGCAGGCCAACGTCTCCAGGACCCGCTCCGGCGTACCCGGTCTGATGAACATCCCGGTGCTCGGACGCCTGTTTTCCAGTGAGAATCTCGAAAACGCAAACTCCGATCTGCTGGTGGCACTTGTGCCCCGCCTCGTGCGTTCGCCGGAGATCACCGCCGAAAGCCTGCGCCCTGTTGCCAGCGGCGCCGACACGATTTACAAGGTCAGCTTCGCCCCCGAGGACGAGGATCAGCGGGAGGCGGCGGACCAGGAACCCGCGCGCCAGCCCGGCGAGCCGGTGCGCACGCCGCTGGTACCGGGCACGCCCGCGCCGGCCAGGCCGCAGTCCCCGCCGCCGGCGCCGTCGGTTCCGGCAGAACCCGCACTCGAAGCGCCCGCCCGGCCCGAGCCCAAGGCGGACCATCCCGCTGAGGAACGCCCCGCTGCACCCGTGCTGACGCTGGCGCCCTCTACGGGCCAGCCAGCGCTGAATTCCACCTTCACCGTGCGCCTGATGGTGGACAACGTCAGCGACCTGTTCAGCGCGCCGATGCGCCTCCGCTATGATCCTCAGCTGCTGCGGCTGCTCGACGTCCAACGGGGGCCGTTCCTCGGCGGCGACGGCCAGCAGGTCACCTTTTCCGACACGCGCGATGAGGCCTCGGGCCTCGTCATCATCAACATGAACCGGGTGCCCGGCGCCGGCGGCATCTCCGGCTCCGGCATTCTTGTCGAGCTGCGCTTTCAGGCCGTGGCGCGCGGCCAGGCGGCCATCCGCGTGGAAGAGATCTCGTTGCGCGACGCGCGGCTGGAAGCGATGGCCGCCGCGCCGCCGTCGGTGACCGTGCAGGTGCCATGAACCGCAGACGCGCCATCGGAAGAAGGGAATTCGGGCTGACGCTTGTCGAGCTGATTGTTGCCTTCACGCTGCTGATGTTCCTTACCGCGCTCGCCGTGCCGCTGGCCCGCTACCGCGTGCGGCGCGAAAAAGAGCGCGAACTCCGCTACGCGCTGCGCGAAATTCGCTCCGCCATCGACCGTTACAAGGACACCTGCGAAAAAGGCGGCATCGAGAAAAAACTCGGCGCGGAATGCTATCCCGAGTCGCTCGAACAGCTCGTCGAGGGCGTAAAACTGGCCAACGATCCCACCGGCAAAAAAATCCGCTTCCTCCGCCGCATTCCGCGGGATCCGTTCACGAATTCCACTGACTGGGGCCTGCGTTCCACCCAGGACGACCCGCGCTCCACCTCCTGGGGCGGCCAGAACGTCTTCGATGTCTACACGAAATCCATGGAAAGGGCGCCCGATGGCACGCCGTATTCGGAGTGGTAGAAGGAGCGGTTTCACGCTGATCGAGCTGATGATCGTCATGGCGATCATCGCCGTGCTCGTGTCGGTGGCCGTGCCGATGTACCAGAAATCGGTCATTCGCGCCCGCGAGACCGTCCTGCGGCAGAACCTGTTCACCCTGCGCACGGTGATCGACGAATACACGTACGACAAGGGCAAGGCGCCGCAATCGCTCGAAGATCTCGTCCGCGAGGGCTATCTCCGGCAGATCCCCATCGATCCGATGACCGGCCAGGCGGACTGGGAAATCATCATGGAAGAGGCCGTTTCCAGCGTCAGCCAGAGCGAACCCGGCATTTTCGACGTCCGGTCCCGGTCCACACGGCGCTCGCTCGAAGGCACGCCATACAACGAGTGGTGAAGTGCGCCGGAAACCTCGCCGCCATTTCCCATCGAGCCATTGCATTTTCGAGCATTGAGCCCGGGTATTCGCGCCTCAGAATTCTTTCCTCCGCGCGCTGCCGCGGGAACTTTCCACGCCCGGCGCGCGTCCTGAGAGTCAGTGAAAATTCCGACCCGCACGGCATTTGCCGTCCTTTTTGCGATGGCCGCCGCCACCGCGCAGGAAAACCGCTTCTATTTTGGGGTGAAATCCGGCCTGCTTCTGACCGACAACCGCGAATCCGCTTTCCGCGCGGGGCGCGGCGCGACTTTTGACAGCCGCCTCGGCCAGAACCGCTTTTCCATCGGCCCGTCTGCCGAAGTGGCTCTGCCCGGAAGGCTGCGGCTCGAGTCCGGCTTCCTCTACCGGCGTTTCTGGCGGTCGGAAACCGTCTCCACCGGTCCGGCGTTCTGGCAAACGGAGCTGATTCGCGGCTCCCGATGGGAGGTTCCGCTCGTGCTCAGCCGCGGCTGGGGCGCCCGGCGCGTTCGTCCGTTTCTCGGGGCCGGCGGCGTTTGGAGCCACGTCCCTTCGCCAGAAACTATCGTCACCACATATAACGAAATCGGACCGCCCCCCTTCAGTCCCGCCGTAACCCGCACCAGGCGGGTCTCAGACAACACCGGCGGCGTGATCGTCACCGGCGGCCTCCGTCTGCGCGGCCCGGCCCGCCTCCGCTTGACTCCAGAGATCCGGTTCACGCGCTGGACCTCCGGCCAGTGGCTTCCATCTCGCAACCAGGTGGATCTCTTTTTGGGCATCGGTCTCTGACCCGGTCGGGAATTCTCCCGGCAGTCTTCAGGCTCCAGTGTGGACCGCTCCACGGGTACACTGGAGCTGAAACCATGAAACGCGTCGTATTTCTGGCGGCGGCCGCGCTCCTGCTGGCCGGCTGCGGCAAGAGGGAAGTCCGGCCGCAGGATTTCATCTCCATGACCGACGAGTTTGTCCGCACGACGCTGGCGCTGTCGCCCGTCACCGCCACCAGCGCCGGCTATCACCGTCACCAGGGCGTGGTTCTCGACGAAAAACTCGACGACTGGACGGCCGCCGGCGTCGAAGCGCGCCGCCGGCACTGGCGCTCCTGGCAGGATCGGCTGAGCCGCATCGACGAGTCCAGGCTCGGCCCCGAGGAGCGCGCCGACCTCGGCCTGATGAAAAACCTCTGCGAAGCCGGCCTGTTCGACCTCGACACCGAGCGGGGCTGGAAGCTCAACCCCACCCTGTACGTGGAACTCATCGGCAATGCGCTGTTCACGCCCTATGCGGTGGACTACGCTCCCGCGGCCGAGCGCTGGCGCCACATAGTGGCGCGGCTGGAAGCCGTGCCGTCGCTCATCGAGGCCGCCAGGGCAAACCTGGAATCCTCCAACCCGGTCTGGACGCAGACTGCCATCGAGGAAAACGATGGAACCATCGGCCTCATTGAGAAAGAATTTGCCCCGAAGGTGCCTGCGGAGCTTTCGGAGCGGTTCCGCGCCGCCGCCGCGCGCGCCACGGACTCAATGCGCGCCTTCAATGCCCATCTGAAAACGCTGAAGGATGCCGGCCCGGAAGGCTGGCGGCTGGGGCCGGAGAAATATGCGCGCAAGTTCCGGATCGTCTTCGGCGGGCTGACAACGCCGGAGCAGCTCCTGAAGCAGGCCGAACAGGACCTGGCAACGCTGCGGCGCGAAATGTTCAAAACAGCCTCGCCGTTGCATGGGAAATACTTCCCCCGCCACCGCGATCCGGTGGACTTGAACCTGATCGTCGGCGAGGTGCTCGGCAGGATCTCCGAAAAACACCCGCGGCCCGAAACATACTTTCAGGAAGCGCAGAAGAGCCTGGAAGAAGTCCGTGAATTTCTTCGTGCCCATGGCGATAAAATCGTTCCGCTGCCGCCCAATGACAATCTGAAAATCATGGAAACTCCGCCATTCATGCGTGGCATTTATGCCGTCGGCGGATTCAATCCCGCGCCGCCATTACAGCCAGAACTCGGGGCTTTTTACTGGCTGACGCCCATCCCGCCGGGCTGGCCGAAGGATCGCGTCGAGTCGAAGCTGCGCGAATATAACGATTACGGCCTGCGGCTGCTCACCATCCATGAGGCGATTCCCGGCCACTGGTTGCAGTTCGAATACGCGGCCCAGGTCCAGCCTGCGCCGCGCCGCGTGCTCCGGTCGCTGTTCGGCGACGGCGCCTATGTGGAAGGATGGGCCGTGTATGCGACCGACCTGATGGTCCGCGAAGGCTATCTCGGCGGGGACCCGGAGCTCCGGCTCGTCCACTATAAGCAACTGTTGCGGGCCGTTGCGAACACGATCCTCGACATCGGGCTCCACACGAAAAACATGACGGATCAGGAAGCGCTCGAGCTGATGATCCAGCGGACGTTCCAGGAAAAGGAAGAGGCGCAGGCCAAGCTTCGGCGCGCGAAGCTCAGCTCCTGCCAGCTTCCGAGTTATTGGGCCGGCTTCCTCGCCTGGAAGCAGCTGCGCGCAGCGGCCGAAGCCAAAGAGGGCGCGACGTTCCGGCCCGGCGAGTTCCACCGGCGGGCGCTGCTCGAAGGCGCACTGCCGATGCCGGTGCTGGCCGAGCGGCTGGGACTGAACCTGAATGAGGCCGCGGCGGCGCCCCGCTGAGTCCGGCCGCACGTCGGCCGAACGCCTGAAAACGGCCGGATGCAATCCCCGAGCCGGCGAGGCCTTTGTTGCAGCGGGCCCTGCCGCCGTGAAAAAATCGGGGCAGATCGTCTGGACACAAGGCCCATGTGGAAGCACGCCCTTTTCTGGGTTCGAGACCTCGTGCTTGCGGTCTTCATTGCGCTGGTGGTGATCCTTTTCCTTTACCAGCCGGTGAAGGTGGAAGGCACCTCGATGCTGCCGACGCTGACCGACCAGGAACGCGTCTTCATCAACAAATTCGCCTACCGGCTCGGGCTCGAGCACATCCAGCGCGGCGACACGGTGGTCTTCTGGTTTCCGGGCGATCCGTCGAAGAGCTACATCAAGCGCGTCATCGGCCTTCCCGGAGACCGGGTGGAGATCCGTCAGGGCTATGTGTTCGTCAATGGCTATCCGATCAGCGAGCCCTACGTGCCAGACGACTACCGCGACCGGTCGTCCATGTCCGCGATCGTGGTGCCGGAGGGCCACTACTTCGTGATGGGCGATCACCGCAGCTCGTCCAACGACAGCCGGCACTGGGGCCCGCTGCCCGCCCGCGCCATCTATGGCAAGGCCGTCTTCGCCTACTGGCCGCTGGAGCGGCTGGGCATCGTGCAATAGGCCGGCCCGCGGGCGCGCTGCCTCGCGTCTCCAGTAGAATGCAGAGCAATGGCATCGGCCTCCGCACCCGCTCTCTTGCGCCGCCTGGGCCTTTTCAGCGCCACCGCGCTGGTCATCTCCAACATGGTCGGCACCGGCATCTTCACGACTACCGGCTTTCTGGCCGGCGACCTGGGCAAGCCGTGGCTCGTGCTCGGCATCTGGGTGGTTGGCGCCATCATCGCGCTCGCCGGAGCGCTGTCCTACTCTGAACTCGGCGTGAATTTTCCCGCCAGCGGCGGCGAATACGTCTACCTCACGCGCGCCTACGGGCCGACGCTCGGATTCATGAGCGGATGGGTGAGTTTTTTTGCCGGATTTTCCGCGCCCGTGGCGACGGCGGCCCTCGCATTTTCGAATTATCTTGGCTATTTTTTTCCTCCCCTGCGCCAGGAAAACATCTGGTTCCGCCGCACCTGGGGCGAGATTGGCATCGAGGCCGGAGGCGCTCAGGCCGCCGCCGCGGCGCTGATTTTTCTCTTCACCGTGCTGAACCTGTTCGGCGTGGAATTCATCGCCCGCATCCAGAACACGCTCACTTCGATCAAGGTGCTCGTCATGATCGCCTTCATCGCCTTCGGGCTGGCGGTGGGCAACGGCGATTGGTCACACCTGCGGCAGGCGGCCGAGCGCACCTCGACGGCACCGCTGGCGGCGCAGTTCGCCCTCAGCCTCTTCTGGATCTATGTAGGCTACAGCGGCTGGAACGCGGCCACCTATATCGCCGAAGAGCTGAAGCGGCCGGAACGGACGCTCCCGCTGGCGCTCACCATCGGAACCGTCATCGTCGCCGTGCTCTATCTGCTGTTCAACGTCGTCTTCATTTACGCCGTGCCACTCGAGCAGATGAAGGGCGTACTCGCCATTGGCAGCCTGACGGCGCGGGCCCTGTTCGGACAGGAAGGCGCGGCGATCTTCAGCGCGCTGCTCGCCGTGAGCCTGATGTCCACGGTGAATGCCATGGTGACCATCGGCCCGCGCCTCTACTACGCCATGGCCAGGAACGGCGCCTTCCTGCCCTCGGCCGGCTATGTGCACCCGAAGTGGCGCACCCCGGTGGTGGCCATCCTGTTTCAGGGCGCCTGCGCGATGCTGATGACCCTGGTCAACTTCGGCAACCTGATGACCTACATCGGATATCTGCTGAACCTCTTCGCCATGCTGGCCGTCGCCAGCCTCCTGTGGCTGCGCCGGCGCCCGGACTGGCAGAGGCTGCCCGCCGTGAGTTTCGCTTTCCCGCTGGTGCCGATGCTGTTCGTCGTGCCCGGCGTGTGGCTGGTGATCGCCGGGCTGCGCTTTGCTCCGGTGATCTCGGCCGCCGCCGGAGCCACCCTGGTCTCCGGGGCGCTGGTCTACCGCTACCGCGTGCTTCCGAAACTCCAGCAGGAATCCGGCAGGCTGCCGTGAGTCGGCAGCCGCGCCGTTCAGTGCAGGGCCGCTTGTTCCACCCGCTGAGCCCACTGCTGCCAGCGGGCGCGCGTCCTGCGCCGGCTCTCGCTGTTCTGCTTGGCCCGATACATCTCCCGGTCCGCTGTCGACAGCAGCGCCTCTGCATCGCACCCGTCCTCGGGCCAGGAGGCCCAGCCCACCGAAAGGATCAGCTCGTAGCCGCTCTTGGCTCGCACGTCCTCCTCGACGTCACGCTTCAGATGGGCAAGCCGCATCTCGGCCAGATCCCGGCCCAGCCCGCTGAAGACCAGCACGAATTCGTCCCCGCCCATCCGCGCCACATAGTCGTACTCGCGGCAATGGGCGCGCAGAGATTCGCCCAGGATCCGCAGCAGGCGGTTGCCTTCCAGATGGCCGCGCTCATCATTGATCAACTTGAAGTTGTCGACATCGATCACGGCCACGGTCAGCGGCGTCTCCTCGCGCCGGGCCCGCGCCAGCTCGCTGTCCAGATGATGGAACAGCGAGCGCGCATTGGCCAGCCCGGTGAGGAAGTCCGTCGTCGCCGAGCTCTCCGCCTGGTGGTAGCGGAGGGCGTTGTCCACCGCCAGGGCCAGCTTCGAACTTACCGCCAGCAGCACCCGCATGTGGTCCCGGCTGAACGCGTTGCGGTCCGCGCGGTACAGCGTCAGCACTCCCACAATCCCGTTCAGCCCCTCCAGCGGCACCGCCAGCGCTGACTGAAGCGTCGAATACTTGGTTTCATCGTTCAGATACCCCGGCTCGACGCTCGGATTGCCGTTGAGAATCTCCCGCCCCGTTTCGGCCACCCAGCCGGAAAGGCCCTGGCCCAGAGGGATGCGCAGCGAGCCAAACAGCCGGGCGTTTTCGCCGACCACGAAGACCGGCTCCAGAACCTGCTCCTTCTTCAGATACACGGCCATCGCGTCGTAGGGAATGATCCGCTTCAGCCGCACGCTCAGCATGCTCAGCGTGTCGTCCAGGCTGAGCGACGTCCCCAGATTGTGCGTCAACTCGAACAGTTCATGCGCCTCCTGCCGCGCCGCCGCAATCTGGTTCAGGAAGTCCGGCGCCGGCCCGTCGGCGGCCGGCTTCGCCGCCGTCTCAAAACCGGCACCCGGGGCCTCCCCGCCACGCACTTCGACGTCCTTCGACAACTTGAGCGAATCTACCCTCCGCTCGCGCGCCATCTTCTCCAGCTCGCGGTAGCGGCGCGCCAGCACTTCCACGACGCGCGGGTCGAAAGCCTTGCCCGCTTCGCTCAGGATGACGCCGATGGCCTCGTCGAGCGGCAGGGCCTTGCGGTATTGCCGGTCCGTTGCCAGCGCATCCAGCGTGTCGACGACGCTCAAGATGCGCGCCCCGATCGGAATCTCCTCGCCCTTCAGCCGGTCCGGATATCCCGTTCCGTCCCATCGCTCATGATGCGAACGCACAATCGGCGCCACCGGATAGGGGAACCGCACCCGCTCAAGGATCTGCGCGCCGACCACCGGATGGATCTTCATCCGCTCAAACTCTTCCGGCGTCAGCCGCCCCGGCTTGGAAATGATATGTTCGGGCACGGCCAGCTTGCCGATATCGTGTAGAAGGGCCGCCGCCCGCAGCGCTTCCAGCTCCGTCTCCGACAGGCCGAGCTCCTTGCCAATCTCCACCGCGTACACCTGCACCCGTTGCAGGTGCTGCTGCGTGGTCTCGTCCTTTGCATCAATGGCCAGCGCCAGCGCCTCGATCGTTCGCAGATGGAGCGCGGCCATCTCCTCGGCGTGCCGCAGGCCCGCCTCCACTTTCTCCAGGTACAGCAGATAGGCACGGTAGGGCAGGTACAGCGCCACGATCAACAGCAGCGGAATCTGCCAGCCGAACTGGCTGCGCGCCACGTCAAACAGCGCCGCAATCAGCGACCCGGCCACGAAGTAGGGCAGCGACCAGACGTGCCGTTCCTTCCACACCTGCAAAAGCCGGGCCCCGGTCTCCAGCCTCTCCCGCAACGCCTCCGGGAATGACGTCGAGATGAACACCGAAACGCCGACCAGAATCGCCTCAAGCGCTGCGGCCACTTCCGTCCGCGCCCCTGGCGGAGCCACGCCCCGCAGGGCGTAGTCGCCCGCCACCACCGCAATGCACCACACCGAGGCGGTAAACACCGTCTGCTCTATCGCTCGCCCTGAACCGCGCCGCGCTCCCATCTCGAACGCAAAAGCGTTCACCGCGGCCAGCAGCAGCGTTTGCTCCAGTTGCCCCACGCGCAGACTGATCATTACGAACAGCAGGCTCAGCGGCAGCAGCCCCTGGCCGTGACGGAAGCCAACGCGGAAATAGCTGGCCGGCACGCTGACGGCCAGCAGCGCCATCAGTTGGGGCAGGTCCGCCGTCTGCCAGGCGAACAGCGGGGGCACCGCAATGGCCGCGGCAACCAGAATCACCAGCCGCAAGTAGGCTTTGCTGACGCTCGAGGCGTTCATGTTTTCCCCTCTTACCATCGGCGGTTCCAGCAGCAAACATTAACGGGGACGCCCGCCCCCATCCCCCGCAAGCCGGAAAGAAAACATTCCACTCCCTGCCGGTCCCGCCCCATCACTCGCACCCGTCACCCCGGAGCAAGCCGGACTCGTCAGCGCGATGGCCCTCGCCTCGAACGGTTCTAAGGTGTATCTCCGGCCTGCACTCAGGGATTTGCGGGCCGCGGGGTTCCGGTTCCGCCCTCTCCCCTTTTCTACGGCTTTCCTGCAACATAGACCATGGACACGCACTCGCATGAACGCCTGCGGCGCGGAGACGCTGGATCTTCTCGGCTTGAAGGCCGTCATCGCCAGTCCTGCCATGCGGTCGCTGTTCGAGCTGGCAGAGCGGGTGGCCCGCTCTCCGGCGGCCGTCCTCATCACCGGGGAGAGCGGCACGGGCAAGGAACTGCTGGCCCGGGCTCTGCATCAGTTTTCGCCGCGCTGCGGCCGGCCCTGGGTGGACGTCAGTTGCGGCGCCATTCCCGAGCACCTGGTCGAAAGCGAACTGTTCGGCTACGAGCGTGGCGCCTTCAGCGGCGCGGTGACTGCCAAACCGGGCCTCTTCGAGCTGGCCCACACGGGCACGCTCTTCCTTGACGAGGTGGGCGAACTGGATCCGCGAATGCAGGTGAAACTGCTCCGCGTGCTGGACGGCGCGCCCTATTACCGGCTCGGCGGTACGCGCAAGGTCCATGTGGACGTGAGGATCGTCGCCGCCACGAACCTGGATCTCGAACGGGCGGCGGCCGAGGGCCGCTTCCGCAGCGAGCTCTACCACCGGCTCAGCCAGGTCGTGCTGCGCGTGCCTCCACTCCGGGAACGCCTGGAAGAGATTGCCCCGCTGGCCTTCCACTTCCTTGCCGATTATCCAGCGGAGCCCAAGCTCACCCGCGAAGCGCTCGGCGTGCTCGAGCGCTACTGGTGGCCGGGCAACGTCCGCGAGCTGCGCAATGTGCTCACCCGGGCCGCTCTGCTGGCCGACGGCGCACCCATTACCGGCTCTCATCTGGGCCTGCCCGTGGAACCCCGTGGCGTCCCGGCCCCGGTCGTCCTCCACCGGCTGGATTCGCTCGAACGGGACGCCATTCTTCGCGCCCTGGAATCCACCAACGGTCACCGGGAGAAGGCGGCCGCACTGCTCGGCATCTCCCGGCGAACCCTGAGCCGCAAGCTGAAACTGTACCGCGAGCGGGAAGCCTTCCGGAGAGGCGCGGCCGGCAGGACGCGTCCGCCGGAAACGGCGAGGAGCTGCGAACATGAGCAAAAACTCTCTGGAACGGCGCCGTGAGCCCCGGCTCCCCGCCAGCGGCGCCGTCAGACTGGTGCTGGTCGAGGAAGTATCGAGCCGGACGGTCGAGGGCCGCCTCGTGGACACCAGCCTGAGCGGCTTTCGTGCCGCTCACGAATGCACCGGCCTGGCCTCCGGCCAGGAGGTGGAATTCGAATACGCCGGCCGCCGGGGCAGGGCACGGGTGGCCTGGACCCGGGTGGCCGCCGGCGAGGTGGAGTCCGGCTTCTTTGTTGTGGGCTGACACGCCAGAGCGGCCACGCATCC
This sequence comes from Bryobacteraceae bacterium, assembly GCA_026002855.1. Classification (NCBI taxonomy): domain Bacteria; kingdom Pseudomonadati; phylum Acidobacteriota; class Terriglobia; order Bryobacterales; family Bryobacteraceae; species Bryobacteraceae bacterium. The sequence continues at coordinate 4,332,288 of BPGD01000001.1, read as the reverse complement.
CCCGGTGCCCGTGTACCCGTCCTTCCAGGCTGGTTCGTATAATGAAGTGTTTGGACTTCTCCTCCGAGGGCCCCTCAAGCCATCATGCGATTGTTGCCATTGTTCTGCGCCGCCTCTTTTTGTGCGGCTGCCGCCTCCAGCGGCCGGACAGACCCGCGCCAGGCGTTCTCCCAGCTTCCCGCCTGGTTTGAGCCCGCTCCCGACGGCAAAGCATTTGTCTCGCGGAGCACGGAGCTGGCCCTTTCTGTCGATCCACGCGGTGCCCTGCTGGCCCGGTCGGATCTCCGCCTCCGGCTTGAATTCGCCGGTTCGGATCCGGCACGGCTCGAGGCGCTGGACGCTCTGGATGGCCGCACGAACTACCTGGTCGGCAACGACCCCTCGCGCTGGCGGCGTGGCGTGCCGCATTACCGCCGCGTGGCCGCCCGCGGCATTTATCCGGGGATCGATGTCATCTACTACTCCACCGGTCGGCAGCTGGAATTCGATCTCGTCGTCTCCCCCGGCGCTGACCCGGGCCGGATCGCTCTTCGCTTCCAGGGTGCCAGGCCCGTGGTCGAAAAGGACGGCAGCCTCTCTTTCTCGGGGAAAATCCGCCAGAAGCCTCCAGTCGCCTATCAACTGGCGGACGGACACCGCATCAGCGTCTCCAGCCGCTATGTGCTGGCCGGAGAGGCCGTGCGCATTGAGCTTGGCCCATACGACCGCTCGCTGCCGCTGGTGATTGATCCGGTCATCGCCTGGGGCGGCTATTTCGGCGGCGAGGAGATGGAGATCATCCGCGCCGTGGCGGCGGACCCCGACGGCGGCTTCTGGATCGCCGGCAGTTCGAACTCCATCCTCCCCGTGGTCCCCAACACCGACCCCCGCCTGTGGGAGCGCAACGGCAACCGGGCGGCCACGACGCTCGCCGGCGACGTCTCCGCCAGCGACGAGACGATCACCGTCGAATCCGCCACCGGCTTTCCCTTCGCGCCTCCCTTCAAGATCACCATTGACCAGGAAGACATGCGGGTGACGCAGATCGCCGGCGGCACCACCTGGACCGTCGACCGCGGCTATAACGGAACCACGCCTGCCGGCCATGCCAAGGGCGCCGGCGTCTTTTACTACGTGCCCGACGTCACCACCCGCGATGCTTTCCTGGCGAAAATCATGCCCGATGGCGACGGCTGGAAGGTGGCCTATTTCACCTACCTCGGAGGGCGCGGCGAAGACGAGGCCACAGCGATCGCCATGGCCGGCAAACGAATCGCCATCACCGGCACCACGGCCTCGGAAGACTTTCCCGTCTCCTACAACGCCTTCCAGCCGCAACGCAACGCGCAGTTCGACATTTTCATCGTCCTTTACGACCCCACCGTCGGCGGCCTGGATACGCTCACCTTCTCCACCTACTACGGCGGCGAGCTTTCCGACACGCCCACCTCCATCGCCGTGGGCCCCAATGGCCGCATCGCCGTGGCCGGCTATACCACTTCGGGCTTTCTGAATTTCATGGTCTCAGAAGTATCGCTTCAGCCTGCCAACCGCGGCGGCACTGACGCTTTTCTGGTGGTGGCGGATCCCTTCAAGGACGCCCCCGCTTCGTTTGTCTACGCGACGTATTTCGGCGGCTCCTCGACGGAGATCGCCAATGCCGTCGGCTTCGACCAGGAAGGCAAGGTCTATGTCGCCGGCGTTACGATGTCCGACGACCTGCCGGACAGCGAGAACGCGCACTTCCATCACCCGCTGTCCACAGGCGACGGCTTCCTCCTCAAAATCGACCCGGACAAGACCTGGTTTGATTCGTTCCTCTACGGCGGCTATTGGGGCGGCAATGACCTGGATGTCATTACCGCCATGCAGGTGGTCGCGCCCGACGAAATCTACATCGCCGGCTACACCTTCTCCGACGACCTGCCGGTCACGCCCGGCGCCTGGCAGTCTTCGCGCAGCGGCACGGCCGACGCCTTCCTGGCCCGGCTGAACCTGCGCGAATATGGCCCGGGTTTTGTCCCCTTCTGCACCTACTTCGGCGGCATCCGCAGCGACGTGCCCTACAGCATGGTGTACGAGCCCGCCACCGGCACGGTGACGCTCACCGGCTATACGACATCGCCCGATTTCCCGGTGAAAGACTTCCCCGGTTTCGAGCAGCCCACCATCCGCTCCTACGAAATCTTCGTCACGCGGTTTGATCCGTCAAAGAGCGGCGCGGCACAACTGCCCTGGTCGACGATGTTCGGAGGCGGCAACGCCGACGTGGGCACCGGCATCGCCCTGGGGCCCGACGGCAGCATCTTCGTCGGCGGCTACACGACGTCGCTGAACCTCAACATCAAGGGAGCGGCTGCCAAGCCGAACGGCCTCGGCCGCGATACCGGCGTCTTCCTCCGCATTGTCCCCTGACCTGGAGCGGGCCGCTTGGATAGAATGGCCCTTTCCGGTAACCTGCGCAACCATGCGTCGCCTGAATAATTTCAGGCGCACCCGCTGCGCTTCGGCTTCATTCAGGTGGATTCATGATCTCGCTTCGCACTCTTTCGGCCGGTCTCGCGGCCGCTCTCCTCTTCCTTGTCCCCTCCGCTTGTCAGCGCAACAACCAGGCCGCCGCGAAGAAAGAGAGCGGTCCGGTCACCGTGCGCGTCGCCAGGGTCACGCAGCGGACCATCCTGCGCACCATCGAGAGCGTGGGCACGCTGTTCCCTTATGACGAGGCGGTCATCAGCGCCGAAATCGACGGGCCGCTCGTGGAAGTCCACGCCGACCTGGGCGACCTCGTCAGGGAGGGCCAGGTGCTGGCCCGCATCTCCGACGAAGAGCAGCGCTATCTGGTGGCCCAGCAGGAGGCGCAACTGCGCCAGTCGCTCGAACGGCTCGGGCTCAAGGACGAGAATGACCGGCTGGCAAGACTCGAGGACGCGCCCGACGTCCGCCGCGCCCGCGCTGATCTCTTTGACGCCGAGACGCGCTACAAGCGCGTGCGCGAGCTGGTCGACCAGGGCATCGGCCCGCAGTCGGACCTCGATCAGGCCCTCGCCCGTTACCAGGCCGCGCAGGCCGCCTATGACCAGACGCTGAACCAGACCCGCAATCTGCTCCAGGAAGTGGAACGCTACAAGGCCTCGCTCAGCCTCCAGCGCAAGAAGCTCCGCGACACGGTGGTCCGCGCGCCTTTTACCGCCTACGTCAAAGAGCGCCAGGCGGTGGTCGGCTCCTATGTCCGCGCCAACTCGCCGCTGTTTACGCTGGTCAAGATCGATCCGATCCGCCTGCGCATCGAAGTGCCCGAACGGATGAGCCCGTGGGTGCGCGTCGGGCAGGAGGTCGAGGTCAGCGTCGAGGCCTTCGCCGACCGGAAATTCGCCGGCAGGGTCTGGCGCATTTCGCCCACTGTCGACCAGACCAAGCGCACCTTCGTCGTCGAGGCGCTCATCCAGAATCCGCGCAGCGAGCTCAAACCGGGCTCCTACGCGCGGGCGCGCATCCAGACCGAGAAGGCAGAGACGATCACCGTCGTCCCCGCGCGCGCCGTCCTCTATGTGCTGGGTTCAAACAAGAGCTTCGTCATCCGGCCGGACTCCACCGTCGATGTGCGCGACGTCCGCCTCGGCGAAAGGCTGCCCGAGGAGGTGGAGATTGTCGAAGGGCTCGAGGTGGGCGAGACCGTGGCCGTCAGCAATCTGGCGCGCCTGACGCCGGGCATGACCGTGCGCGTGCAGGAAGGCCCGCCTCCGAAGCGCTGACGGCCGCCCGCTACGGACGCGGCCGCAACGCCCGGCGCTCCTTCTACTGAAGTTCGAGCACGATCGCGCGCTGCCGTTGACCCTCTTCCCGCCGGCCAAGCCGGAAATGGACCTACGCCAGTTGCAGATGCGCCTCCACAAAGGTGGGGCTCTCCCTCACCAGCTCCTCAGGCAGCGGCAGTGCCTCCTGCGTCCTGCCGGAAGGGCTGGCAGAGCCGCCTTCTGGTAGTGCGCCGCCAAAGCCGACGGCCGCAGCCGCAGCGCTTTTTCAAGGCAGGGAAGCGCCGCCTCGCAATCGTTCTCCATCCGCGCCATCCCCAGCAGGGTCTGGACGCCCGGCATGTCGGGACGCCCCGGCCCCGGCCCCTTCCAGCGTTTTCAGGGCCGTTCCATGGTTGGCGGCGAAGAGCCGGCTGGCGCCAATCAGCATCTGCACCTCGGGCCCATCGCCGCGCCGCAGCAGCCGGTCGATCACCGCCTGGCCGCACTGGATCTGCCCGTCCCGCAGAAGGGCCATCCCCCGCTGGCAAGCCACCCTGTCGTCGTTCGGATGGAAGCGGGCATAGGGGTCAGGCATCGCAATCAGCTTCAGGTTTTCTCCAAGCCGCAGATAGCAGTCGGCCTGCATCAGCACCGCCTGCCGGTTTTCCGCATCGCGTTCGGAAACCGCGGCCGGCTCGGCCGCCGCGGCGGCAAAGTCGTCGCTCCTGGAAAGAGCCAGCGCCAGGTTCAGCCGCACGCCCGCATGGGCGGGCGCGCGCTCCAGCGCAGCGCGATACTCGCCGATCGCTTCCTGATACCGGCCCGGCACGCTCAACGCCGCGCCCAGGTTCGACCTGGCCACCACTGACTCCGGGGGCCCCCAGCACCTGCCGGTACAGTTCCACCGCCTGTTCGAGCCGGCCCTGCTGATGCAGCTCCACCGCGCGCCGGTAAAGTTCGGCCGGATCCTGCGCCGCCAGCAGCGCGGTGCAACACGCAACCGTCCACCTCATCGCCTTCAGAATCCCGTCTGCGGACGCCCGGGGCGAGCGAACCAGACTCACACGTCTTGATACAATACAGGCACGGAGACGCCCATGTACCTGGAAAACGTCAACGAGCGCAACTTCCTGGTCACCTCGGTCGACTATGTGTTCAACTGGGCCCGGAAATCCTCGCTCTGGCCGCTCACCTTCGGCCTGGCCTGCTGCGCCATCGAGATGATCGCCGCGTCCGGCTCGCCGCGGTTCGACATCGCCCGCTACGGCGCTGAAGTCTTCCGCCCGAGCCCCCGCCAGTCCGACCTGATGATCGTCGCCGGCACCGTGACCCTGAAAATGGCCCCGGTGCTGAAGCGCATCTACGACCAGATGCCCGAGCCCAAATGGGTGATCTCCATGGGAGCCTGCTCGAGCGTGGGCGGCCCATTCAATACTTACGCCGTGCTCCAGGGCGTGGACAAGATTGTTCCCGTGGATGTCTACGTCTACGGCTGCCCGCCGCGGCCCGAGAATCTCTTCTATGGCCTGCTCAAGCTTCAGGACAAGATCGACCAGATGAGCCTGGTGCGCCGCCCCACCGAAGTGCGGCTCGATGAGTCGATGCTGGAAGACTTCAAAAAGCGGGTCATGATCGCCCAGACCCCGCACCCGGTGGCGTGAGCATTCAAAAGACAGAAGCCGGCGCCTACGTCTCCTCGCTGCTCGAAGAGACAGGGCTGGTGGAGCATCTGTTCGGCACGGCCCGCTGCCAGGCCGACGGAGCGTATCTGCGGCTGAAGCAGGTGCATTCATCAAGGATCATCGATTCGTCCGAATGGAGGGAAGGCCTCGAGGCCGACGGGCTGGCCACCGCCGAGGCGGGGGTTCGTGCGGCCGTGCGTACCGCCGATTGCGTTCCGCTGCTGCTCTGCGACCCTGTCGCCCGGGCCGTGGCGGCCGTCCACGCCGGCTGGCGCGGCGCCGTCCTGGGCATCGCCGGCGAGGCGGTGCGCTTCTTTGCGACGCGATACGGCTCTCAGGCGAACCATCTGATCGCCGCGATGGGTCCCGCCATTGGCGGCTGCTGCTATGAGGTGGGGCCCGAAGTGGCACAGCAGTTCCGCGCCCTGTTTCCGGAACGGAACGACCTCGGCACAAGAGCCCGCATCGACCTGCGGGAAGCGCTGCGCCGGCAGCTCGTCGCAGCGGGCGTGGAGCCGTCACGGATCGACATCGCCGCCGAGTGCACCCGCTGCGGCGGAAACGAATTCCATTCCTGGCGCCGCGACGGGCCGCACGCCGGGCGAATGATTTCCCTCATCTCGCTTCGCGAGGACCGGTAAGCTCGCAAGGCGTACAGGCCATCGAAGGCCACGAAGGCTCACAGAGCCGCGCGTGAAGCCGCGCGAAGCCCTGCGAGAACGAGCGGCCAACGGCACGGCTCAAAGCAGCGTGCAGTTTCGCCAACCGCTCCTTCCGCTGGCCCTGACCGGCGAGCTCCAGGCGCGGCTCAGAAGGCAGATGGCAGAAGCGAGAGACTTCTTCCGGCCGCGAATTCAGCGGGCTGGCAAGCACGGCCGGAATCGGCCGGCACGGTCGTGCGTCTTGACGGCAGATGGTTCGAAATTCCTCCGCCGGCCCTACCTCTGCCAGGGACGCGGCGGAGTCGCGGTGTCGCGGCCGGCGACGCGGTCGTAGAGGTGTTTCTCGTTGACGGTTCCCAAACTCTCGTTGTATAGGCTTTCCAGGCCCAACAACTCGACAAGTTCTTCACGGAAATCGTGCAATGCGTGGAGATGCTCGGCCAGGGCGGCCGTGCGCCTGCCACTCGGCGTCAGGAAAATCTTCTGGAAGCCGATGTCGGTGAGCACGGCCAGTTCATGACCCAGCAGGATGCCGACGTCCACGATCTGCGGCCGGCCCCCGGGGCCCTCCCGGAGCAGCGCGCCGAGCCGGTTCCGCGTGACCATCGTCGTTGCCTGGGGTCCCGGCTGAATCTGGAAGCCGGCGATGCGGAGCTGCTCGAGGTGATCCTGGAAACTGAGGACACGGGGCTTGGGTCGCTTGAAAAACATGGGAATCACAGGCCTCTGGCCTGATTCCATTGTGCCAGAGTCCCTTGCCTCGCGTCCGGTGCAGAGGACGGGAGGCGTGCCGAACACGCCGCCACGCCCCTGGGCAGGGATCGCCAGATTGCCAGACGCCCGGCAACACATGCCAGGGCATCCCCAACGGCTCTGGCTTGGGCCGTTCCTCTTTCCTCGCATTTCGCAATCTGGGAATGCCGAGCCGGAAGCGAAGCGGGCGCAGACCGCGAAACCAGCGGCCCCGGCGGACCGGAACGCGCGCCGCGGACCGGTGACCGCTGCTTTCGTTCGCCCGGACGGGCTCGCTCCAGTCGTGGCCCAGAAGAGGTCTCGTGGTTCCGAAGCATGGGCGCGAGGGAAGCAGTGCAAAGCGCGGCCATAACCCGGCAACCCGCTGTGCTGCCCCCGCCCTCCAGCGGCAGGCTCACGCTGACCGGATCCACACGGCGGATTTCACCGGCGGCGGCTCGGGCCGCGATCCATCCGGCCTCCGCGGCGGAGGCGCGGGCGGATACTCGGTGCCAGGCTCGCGATTCATTCGCGCGTAGTTGGGAATGGCCGTGAGCGGACTGCCGTCACGGAACCGGCTGCGCAGCACCACGACGCCGCCGAGCAGGTCCGGTCTCCATTCCGCTTCGATGGGCGCATTCGGATCGAGGCTTTTCGAAATGTCCTGTTCGTGATGCTCAATGTTATAAATCAGCGGGCCGTAGCGAAGCGCAACACGGCCGCGCAACGGCTGAATCCGGTCATCCGGCAGCACGCGCTCGCCCGACAGCGGCAGCTCGCATTCGATGCGGTCGCCGCGGCGCCAGATCCGTTCCACCACGGCATAACCGTTCCTGACCGGCGGCCGCACCGGCATGCCATTGACGCGAAACACGGGCAACCGCGGCGTGCCGGACTCGGTTCGGTAGAGCCGGCTGGCGTTTCGATTGGGAACGCGCACATGCACGGCAAACCGCTTCTCCGCTGACGGATGGATGGTGATGGAAACCTTGCCATCCCACGGATAGCGCGTCTGCTGGATGATTTCGACGCTTGTGCCGGCGACGCGTTCAATTCGCGCACGGCTTCCCACGAACAGGTTCACATAGAGCGCGTTGTCGCCGGTGGCATACATCCACTCTGGCAGCATCAGCAGCGTCCGCGGCAGATTTCCGACGCAGCACGGGCAGACGTGCCAGCGATAACGGGCCACTCGGGCGTCGAGCGGATTGTCGTAGTAGTAATGCCGGCAGTCGAGATCGAGCGAGCCGAGGATCGCATTGTACAGCGTGTCTTCGTAGAGGTCCGCGCAGCGGGCGTCATGCCAGATGCGGCCGACTTTCCACTGGAAAAACAGTTCGCCGCAACTGGCGCAGGTCTCGCAATAACCGCGGGGTGGCAGCGAATAATCCGGCCCGAAACCCTCCGACGTTTCTCCGCTGCCGATGCCTCCGGTGAGATACAGCTTGCGGTGCGTGATGTTGGCCCAGAGCGACCGCACGGCGCTGCGATAGTCAGGGTCGCCTGTTTCCATCACCACGTCGGCCATGGCCGAAAAGGTGTAGGCCGCCCGCACGGCGTGTCCCACGGCTTCATACTGCTCGACCACGGGCAGATGCGACTGGTTGTATTCAATGCGGTCGCGCGGCAGCACCGCCGCGTGATAGCGGCAGTCGAGCAGAAATTTCGCCAGTTGCGCATACCGCGCGCCGGCGCCTTTGCCCTCCACCTCCTCAACGTAACGGGCGAAGCGGAACAGGGCCTGTTCCATGCCCTGGTGGTCGTCGTACCAGGCCTGCTTCGGCGGCGGGCCGATGTTCCGCTCCCAGCAATCGGCCAGTTTCTTCGCCGCCCGGTACAGCCGGTCGTCCCGGCCGCGCGTCATGCGGTGGTGGGCAATCGCGGCCTCCAGGAAATACCCCGCCACATAGCCTTCGTGGTCGGGCCGGTGTGCCGGGTCCCAGTGACGGAATTTGTCAGACTCAATGATCCGGCCGTCGCCGGTGCGCCGCGGCAGCGTGAAGGCGGTCTGGAGGTATCCGTCGGGCTCCTGTGCGGCGAGGAGGATGGGGATCCATTCGTCGAGCGTCCTGCGGAACAACGCCTGCGCCTCGCGCACCTCCCGGTCATCGCCAAAATCATATTCGAGCGCAAGACTCATCGACTCGATCGTCTGGAGGACCCACGCGTTGGAAAACACGTAGCCCTTGTGATAGCCGTGCGGCTCGCCGCGCAGTTTCCTGCCCGCTTCGATGAAGTTGTCAATTCCTCCGAGCCCCGTTTCGAGGTCCGTGCGGTGGATCTGCCGGATGCAGTGCGGGATCCAGTTGACGATGAGCCTGCGGATGCGCTCGTTCCAGAACGGGCTGTCGAGGCGGAAAGCGCCCACCTGGGCCGCATCCAGCGGACGCGCGGGCGGCGAAGGCTCCACGTCCACCGTCACCGTGGAAACGGCCTTGCCCCCCGGCCAGGACGCCGCCAGTTGCAGCACATACCGGCCCGGCGCGCTGAAGCCGACGGCGGTGCGAAGCGCAGCCGGGTTTTCGAATTCCGCCGCCCCGGGGCCGGAAAGTTTGCTCCAGCGGATGGCCACCTGATCGCTGGCCAGATCGGCCGGCTGCGGCTCGGGGCCTTTTACTCCATTGTGAGGGCGCGTCGTCGAGGGGGCGCGGCCGCGCCCGACAAAACCGCGCAGAAATGTTTTGCCGGGAAGGACGCACACGCGGTCGATTCCCGCGTCCACGACAAACGGCTCCGGGGTCTGCGCGGCGGCGCCGGCCGCCAGGGCGGCTGCCGCACCCTGCATGAGTCCCCTGCGGCTCAATGAGCGGCATTGCCGGGTCTCGCCATTCATCTCTTCCGTTGCCTCGCAATCAGTCTATCCGCACGAAGCGCCCGATGCGAGCCGGCCACGGCGGCTCAGGCAAATCGCAATCCCAGTTCGGCCGCCGTGCGGCGGAGGAATGCCGCGCCCTCGGCGTACTCATCCGCCGTACGCAGGTGTTCCAGCATCAGCGGCACGGGGGAGGGCAGGGAGGCGAGCGCACGCAGCCAGGCGCGGTAGTCGATCTGGCCGCGGCCCGGGATCACTTCGACAAAGTGCAGGTTCATTTCCGGGATCCAGTCAAGGTCCTTGGCGTGACAGGACACGATCCAGCGGCCAAGCTTGCGGAAGCATTCCTCAATGAGGGCGGAGTTCCGGTAGAAGCGCTCCGGACAGTTGACCAGGTTGCACACGTCGAGGTGTGCGGCGAAGGCGGCCCTGTCCACGGCGCGGATCATTTTCAGGCACGCATCGGGGGAATCCGGCAGGCTCCATCCCATCATTTCATATGTGAATTTCGTCCGGCCGGGCCTGACGGCATCAATAATTCTCCGGGCATTTTCCACCGCGGCATCGAAAAATTCCTGGCTGAGATTTTTCGGGTGCGGCCCGTACCAGACCTTCGGGTTGAAGCTCCCGCAGATCGTCACGGCGCACCGCGCCCCGACGGCTTCGGCAACAGCGAGCCCGTCGATGACTTTCTGGAGATTCTCCTTCCGCCGGACCGGGTCCGCCTCCATCAGATTCACCCAGACGCCGACCTCCGCCAGCACCACCTGTTCGGCGGCGAAGCCCGCTTCGATAGCGCGCAGGCGCGGCGTGTCGCCGGGCCGCGCCTGCGGACAATATGCAGCCGAATACCCGAGCCGGCGCGCCTCGCGGGCCAGTTCCCGCGGGTCGTCCGTCTGAAGAAATACCGGCGCCCCAAGCAGCAGGGGCGGCCCGCTCCGGGCGGGCAGCGCCGCCGCGCCCGCACAGGCGCTGATGGCGCGCCGGCGGTCGATCACGATGTTCATGGGACGATTGTATTCGTTCCGGCGCGGCTGCTATTCTGGAAGTGATCCCTCCGCCGGGCGTTGCGCAGACGTTTGGGCCGGTAGCTCAGTGGTAGAGCATCTGACTTTTAATCAGGTGGTCGCGGGTTCGAGTCCCGCCCGGCTCACCAAATAACTTTAATGACTTACAAAGGGCAGCAGGATTCAAGAACGGTAGCGGGTCATACCGCGGGTCATACTCCAGTTGATTCCGTTGATCCTGCATCAAGGCTCTGCTCAGTCCTTCCACCCTTGGTCTCCTGGTAGCGCAGCTATCGTCTGACCGTCCCAGATTGAGCCGCAATCATCGCTGGCCCAGATCGCCGGTCCCGCTTTCCAGGCTTGATCCGCCTCTGGGAGCGGGCTTTCCGCGCTTTCGTTGCGCACTTCCGCCGCCAGGTGCCGGTTTTCTCCGACACCTGATCCGGCATCAACAGGGAGCCCATGCGTCGTGCGGCGTTCTCCTCACTGGGAGCAGGGCAGCGACACTGCCGAACGTCGTTGGCGCTTCGCTGTCGAGAAGCCGGATTTGCTCCTTACACCCGCCCAGCTGCATGGACTCGTCGCCGCGGCCCTGATCGGCCAGATGCATCTCATAATGCCAGCCTCCTGCCTGTAATGGCGGTGTGGCGTGCCCATCACTTCCCTTTGCCGACACGGGCCTCTGCGGGGGCGGCCCGCGCCGGCCATGACGGGCGATGTCGAGCGTTGCAAGGCGCGAAGTATCGCCTGGCGATCATCCGGACACTTGCCTGCGAGTGGCACGCCCGCTGGACGAGGCCAAACTCGCGCAATCCGCGCCCCGGCGGGATGCCGAACGCAGGAACCATCCCCCGCAGCTCGCCCGGTGTCGCCGGGAGCCGCCGTCCCAGCTCGACCATGCACGCCATGCGGCGCCTCGGCACCGCCTGCATTGCTTCGCGGCAGCGGCCGCCGCGGCTGATTTCCGCGCCACGGCGCGAATCGACCGCCATGGCCTGCCCTCCACCGCCCGGCGCCGCAACCCGCCGCCGGATCCGATCAACGCCCTGCTGAGCTTGGGCTCCACGCTGCCCACGGCGGAGCCGTTGGCCCCGGCCGAGGCCCGTGAGCTGCATCCGCACCTTGGCTTCCTGCCACACGGCAGGCCGCCGTTCGCGCCGACCCTGGATCCGGTCGAGCCGTTGCGCTCGGCGAAGGGGTCCGTTGTCTGCGGCGGTATCGAGAGCGGGGGATGCGGGGCACGGGCGGAGAGACGCAGCGCGCTCGCTCCGCTGTCCGGCACCGGGTTCTTGAAAACGCCCGGGCAGCGGAGTACAAACGGCCGTCGCCGGCGGGCACAGTGGCGGGGCAGCCCTGCTGCCGCAGGCTGCTACGGAACGGCTCGCCCTTTCCAAATCGGGGTCCCGGAGGAGATCCGAGGCCCGGAATGCGAATTCGAGCGGCGTGAACGGGACCAGACCGAGGAGGGCGGGATCAGGACGGAAATCCGGGATTGGGGGTGAGAGTCTCCAGCGGCAGGGTCGGCCAGGCTGTCGGCGTAATGCAGCGATGGCGCAGTGCGCGTGATCGGCGCGGCACGACTGGCCGTTGCGCAAATCAAGGGGCAGATGCTGGGTGCCGGAATGGCCCGCGCAGTATCGCCCTTGGATCGGTGGCCTGGGAACTGGTGCGGTCGACCTTCGACGAGCAGTACCGCCGGCAGGATCCGCCTCAGCCGTCCGCCAAACGCGGGCCGAAGACCCGCTACACGGACGACCAAACTCACTGGCGACATCCAGCGCACGATCCAGGCGTCGCGTCTTCACGCCGAGGGCTAACGCGGGGTGTGGACTCGGGCAGCGTGTCGGTGGCGTAGGCACTTCCGCGCAGCGTCTGTTACGGCTGATTCGACAACATCAGCCGCCGGCGCCGCCCGCAAGGAGCAACTGTTGTCCGCGCGGCGCTTCGACACGCTGGAGCAATTGGCCGAAGTGCTCTAAGAACTCTGCCATCTCTACAACGAACACTGGCTCGTCGAACGGCTCCATTTCCAATCCCCGCGGGAGGTTCATCAGGCCTTGCTTGCCGTCGAGCCTGCTGCATGACAATAATTCAAAAAACTGTCCGGGGAATCGGAGGCGCTACAGGCCGACGAACCGTGACGATTGGCGCAGCGAGCCGCACGCCGAGCAATGGCTGCTGGCTTCCGTGGCTGCGCCCGAGCGGCGGAGCCGACATGAGTCCTGGCTGTCGAACCTGCCGGCGGATACGCCGCTCAATAATGGGGTCGAACTGGCCGAGCACCGCTGGATCATCCAGCGAGACGATCCGGAGTTGAAGCAGGAGCTCGAGGCTTTCGAGGGCCGTTCGTGGCGCGGCTTTCACCATCACGCCACACTCTGCATCGCAGCGTATGGGTTCCTGGTAGCCGAGAGGAGCCGTTTTTCCCCCTCAGCACGCGCCGGCAGGCTCGCTCTGGCGGAGCCGCCACAGCCGGAAGAATACCGGCCGCGGGGGAGCGAGAAAACCGGGACAGCGCGATGAGCCATTCTCGATCGCGAGCCTGCGCCGGCGGCTGGCCAAGGCCATCGCCAGGCAGCTTCCCTGTTGCCCTCTTTGCGGGGCAAGACGTTTATGACCCAGTAGTACTAGGTGCTCCCAGGCCTCGGGCTTTGAAGGCTGCAACTGTGTTGCTTTTTTCAAGGCGGTAGCTCCTAGAACAGGCTGACCTGATGAGAAAGCTGATTCTGCCTTCGTCAAGCACGCGTCGTAGTCTGCGCAGTCCGCAATCAGAGCAGCCTCCGCACCAGAGGACGGAGAAGCGCCCATTGCGCGGCTGGCCGACTGATCCAGGCGGTCAGGGCGCGTTGATGTGGCCTTGCCGCCTGCCGGACTGCACGACGTGTAACGCTTCTTCGGGAGCACTAAGGGGCCAAGAATTCCGGCGTCATGCCTCTCAATCAAGCCCCCGTATCCTCCAGTCATCACGAGATCAATACAGGGAGCGTTTTCTCCATATGTGCTGATATTCCATTCGAAGGCCACAGCATTTACCCCTTCCTTGCCTGCCTCCGTAGCGAACCAAAAGACGCCATACACACCCGGCTGTAGGCTCTCCGGCAGTACCATCTGGACCATTTGGGGCTGTCCGCTGACGGGCGTAGCCCGAACGCTCACTTTAAACTCTTCGGCTCTGCCAAGCACCAACTTTCCAAGAGATCTCAGCTGCGGCTGGGGCCGACGGCCACCAGGAAGTGATCCGAACAATTGGTTCAGCTCATCCGGTTGCTGAATTAAGTTCCTAGCGTATGGCAGACGATAGATCTCTAAGACGATGCTGAAATTGGCCGCAGGCGCGGATGTAGCGAAGAATATTGACCTGTCGAAGGTTATAGAACCGGCTAGGCACGAGCCGGAAATCGGGAGCAGCCTGCTCGAATATCTTGGGACTCACCCTTTCGTCGTCAATCGAATCCGCCAGCTCGTGAATTTTTCTTTGAGTACAGCGTATGAATCGGTTCAGAGTGAGTATTCCTATTGAGTCAAGCAAGACAACCGATGTCAAGGCAAAGTAGAAACTTCCGGTTTCGAGCAAAGTAGAAAGTTCCGGTTTCGATCGACGGTTGGGGCCGTCCATGGTATGTTCGAACAGCCGCGCCGGGGTCGGGCCTGGCGGGGCCGCCCAAAGCCGACGCGACGGGGTTGGCTCCGGAGCAATCGGTCGAAGCCCTGCTGGAAGACGGAACCGCCCAGCGATTCCGGACTGCCAGCGGGGCTTTTTCGTTGAAGGCGGATTGCTTGGATGAAACCTCCGAGCGAGGCTTTGGGCAACAGAAGCGCGAAGTCCGCCGGGCCGAAGCGGCCCGGCGCTCGAATTCCCTTTCGGCCATGCTTCAGGCATGGCGGTTGGACTCCTCGATCGCCAGCCACATTGGCGTCGCCGGCCGCTCCCAGAAGCCCTCCATCCACCGGCTCCTGCCACCGGCATTGTGATTCCGGCGCGGCGGTTTGCGCGGCGCCGCAGACGCAGCCGGCGTCGGCGGGCCGCATTCAGCGATCTCCACATAGCGGCCTTCATAGCGGGCCTTCAGCGTTCCATCCGGCCGCAGCTCCACCCGCAGACTCTGGCGCTTCATCCCGGCCTGCACATCCTGCCGCGCGATCTGATACCGCCGGCCGGCAAACGAGATCGTGTAATCGTTGTCGATCACCCGCGTCTCGACGTGGCTCAAACTGGCCGCCAGATCGATCTCCGCCGTCAGCGGCCGGTGGGCATTCGCCACGCCCTCCAGCGGCAGCGCGAAGCGCTCGTTCCACTCCGGCCAGTACTGCTCTTCCAGAAACCAGTTGGCTTCCCCCAGGGTCCTCACCTTGGCCAACCGCAGCAGCTTCACCAGCCGATCCTGATCCGTGCCGAAACTGCGCTCCACCCGCCCTTTGGCCTGCGGCGACAGCGCCCCGATCCAGCCGATGCCCAACTCCCGCAGCGCCCGCCCGATCTGCGTCAGCCGGTCCGCCGCCCGCCACTCGTCCTCGCTTTCCTTCCCCCTCCGCGCCACCGCAAACATCGAGTGCCGGTCCGTGTACACCTCCACCATCCGCCCATACCGCTCCACGTACTCCCACAGCACCCCCATGTTGGCCCGCGTGCCGTTGCTGGCCACAAAGCGGCCCCAGCTCCGGCTCGTCGCATCATCGATCATCCGCACCAGATACCGCACAGGCTCCCCTCGGCCCTCCAGCCAGTCGTGCTCCGACGTGTCCCACTGCACCAGCTCCCCCCAGGCGCTCCGCCGCGGCCGCCACTCGTGCACCTCCCTCACCTTCCGCCCCCGGCTCTCCCACAGCCCCTCCGCCATCATCCACTGCCGCACCGTCTCCTTGCTCACCGCAATGCCGCGCCTGGCCAACTGCTCGCTCGCAAACGTCGGCCCGAAGTCATGCTAGTCCGGCTGCCGCAGCACCTTCACCTCCGCCTCCCGAATGGCTTCCTCAATCCGCCGATTCGATGCCCGGCCCCGCAGCCCGTGCACCACTGCCGCGTCGCCCACTCGCTCGTAGCGCCTCACCTGTACTTAGCGGGAGATTGCCGGACACCGGGAGGCGTTCCGGTGGGTTGATTCTATCTCATGCTGCCTCCCGCTGAGGCAGCAAAGCCAAACCATCTGAGAAGGCCTGGTAGGGGGTCCTTCCCTTCGTGCGGTAACCCTGATGGGCTCGCTGGCGGTTGTAGAAATCCAGGTATCGGTCCAGGTCGGCCTGGAGCTGGTCCAGGCTTTCATAGAGGGTCTTGCGGAAGGCCACCGAGAAGAACTCCTCCTTCACCGTGCGGTGGAAGCGTTCGCAGAAGCCGTTGGTCTCCGGCGAGCGCACTTCGGTGCGGCGATGCTGGATCTGGTTCAGCGCCAGGAACAGATCAAAGAAATGCTGCAACTCGCGCCCACAGTATTCCCTGCCATTATCGGTGAGGATGTGCTCAACCGCCACGCCGCTCTCTTCACAGAAGGGCAGCACACGGTCGTAGAGCGTGTCCACGGCCGTCATCGGCGCCTTCGACAGCGCCAGCTTGGCGAACGCCAGCGAGCAATTGGCGTCGACCACGCTCTGCATGTAGATCTTGCCGACGCCCTTGATGGTGCCGACGAAGTAGGTGTCCTGGCACAGCAAATAGCCTGGATACGGCGCTTCGACGTGCTGTTCGGGATCGACCGTTCGCCGGCGGTGGAGTTGGATGAGCCGGATCTGGCGGTCGGTCAGCACGCCGCCGCGATCGGCGGTCTTTTGCTCCAGCCAGAACAGGCGGTGGATGCGCAGAGTGAGTCCGTGGCGCTGCCAGACGGCGCGCACCGTGGAAGGCGAAACGCCGACGCCGATGAGGCGGAGTTGGCCGCTGATGCGGACATAGCTGTAGGTGGGGAATTGCTCGGTCATCTCAAGGATGCGCTGTTCGAGTTCCGGAGGCGTCTGGTTGGGCATCCGAGGGCGACGCCGCGGCTGCGGCGCCAAGCCCTCGGCACCGTACTTTTCGTAAGCTTCCTTGATTTCGTAGCAGTGGCTCCTGCTGATGCCGGCACGCTTGCAGGCCAGGCGGACGTTGTCGAGTTCCTGGGCCAGGGCCAATAGCCCCAAGCGGGCCTTGATAAGCTTCTCTCTGGTGCTCATGAGGCGGTCAGTTCCTTTCGTGGTGATCTGAGTCTTGAGAAACCCAAAATCTACCACCGGAACGCCGCCTCAGGCACCGCTGCCGCGGTGCCCCGGTGTCCGCTCAACTCCCGCTAAGTACACCTCACCCACCGCTCGCTCACCCCCATCCACTCCGCCGCCTCCCGCTGTCTGACCGCTCCTTCCTGCACCTGTTTCAACCAGTGCAACCAGTCCCGTTCCTCTTGGCTCATCGCGATTCGTTCCATCCTTCAGCCCATCGGCTGTCAATAGGAACTTTCTACTTTGCCCATATAGGAACTTCTCAAATTGCCGCTACAAGACCTCATTTGGGGACTTGACACCTGGATGGTGAGGATCTATATTCTCTGTGTTCAAAAGTTCCAAGCAGAAATCCTGGACAGCGATGGTTGCGCAACACAGCCGCCGTCGAGAAGTTATAGCGGCTACGAGCAAGTTGGCGCATTTGTCATGCAGGTGCGACGAACAGCAAGCTGGTGGGAAGGAGGGGGTGGCATGCGACTCTGCGTTCACGTTGTTATGGTTTGGGTTTTCGTGATCCTCGGATCAGCCCAGCAAGCTCTGAATAACGACGCTGTGATCAAAATGGTGAAAGCGGGCTTGCCTGAAGACGTGGTCGTCGCCACGATCCAGCAGCAACCCGGAAATTTCTCTGTTTCTCCTGATGACTTGATCGCCTTGAAAACGGCGGGCGTGCCAGATAAGATCCTGGCGGCGATGGTGGCTAAAGGCGCGGCGAAGCCCGCACCAGTAAGAAAAGACGATGGCTCTGCACTATCTTCGAAAGGGATTGTACTAGCTGGTGCAAGTGGCAATCCAAAGCACATCCAGGATGTCCTCGACGGTCTGAAGGATCGCCTCACGAAGATTGGGGCAGATGTGATCATAATCGAAAACAAGTCACGAACTGAGATTCTTGAACAAGTAAGGTCTTCTGGTGGCTCCCTATTATGGGTAACCGTGGATGTTTCGGTTGGACAGCTCAAGGACAAAATGCGGGCTCAGTATTTCGACGCACTTGGGAACAAGGTCTGGGAGGAGGCGTCTGGAGGTATTTTCAATTTTTCAGGCAGCGGGGCGACCAACAATATGATTTAAGAACATCTTCCGGAAAAGTGAACCCTATTTTAAAGAAAAGAAGCTGGATAAGTAATCGTCGAGGAGGTCATGATGGAGCGTTGGGGCCAGTCGATCTTGCTTACCATTGCCCTTTCGGGGATGTGCTGGGGACAGTCAGAACTCACAGCAAGATGGGTCACAATTCAGCCTCCCGGAGGCGCGTCTGCATTGGCTTTGTCTTCCGACAGGCATCTGCTCGCGGTCGGCGACGGTACGGGAACAGTTCGAGTGTACGCGTTGCCCGGCGGACAACGGATCGCTGTACTCCTCGCAACGCCTGCAGGCAGTAAAGCGCAGGGGGGCGCCATAAGCGCACTGGCCTTCTCCACCGACGGCCGCTGGTTGGGTGTTGGCCAAAATGGCGGCAAAGTGGGCGTCTGGGATTTGAAGATGCGCCGCCAGATCATCGCAGTACCTGCTCATAGTGGGGCTGTCGAGGCTTTGGCTTTCAGTCCAGATGCTCATTACTTACTGAGCTTGTCGAAAGAAGATCGATTACTTCGGGTGTTGAACCTACCCACGGGTCAGATTCGAACCTCCTTCCCGCTCACCGATATTCACGACGGATTCATACAGTTCAGCCGAGATGGCAATCTCCTGGCAATCGGTAGCTGGGATGAGCTGTCCGTCCTCAAATTTCCGGAAATGACCACGCTGGCGAGTTTTGTGGCAGGCTCCAAGCACACGAATGTTGGCGGCGCGAGTTTCAATGCCACGGCGGAATACGTCACCGCGTTTGACGCTGTTACTGGTGACGTCAGGATATGGTCAGTAAAGACCAGGGAACAGGTGACGGAATTCATTGCGCCTGAATGGGAGTTGGACTCCCTGAGAGCGTTGTCGTTCTGCGGAAGCGCTCAAACACTCTACCTATTTCGAACTGATGGCACTATCTACAAGCTAGATGACTTACAGAGTCGTCCGATTCGAGTGGTTAAACTTCGTCAGCCTTCCGATCCCAGCGCGATGTCGCTGCAAGCGGTTTCGCCCGATTGTAGGGCGCTCGCTTTCCGAGCACAGAGTGGGGCGGTGCACGCCGCCCTGCTGGATCCGGCGACTCCAGCACCACAGGCCGCGGGTCCTGTGGCAGCGACGCGTCCGACTTCACTGCCTGCCTGCGATTCTGCCAACGCTGAGGCGGTGTCGCTCGTTGGCGGAGCAATCGCCCTCCAGGCGTGGGCGAGAAACTCAGGCGGCCGAAAGGAGCTCGTGATAGCCGCTCCAGGTGCTGACATCACAAAAGACCCTGATGCGGTTCGCCGGATCGCCACAGCCGTTTGGGTGAAAGAATTCGTAGCCGGATCATCGGAGGTCAGATCGGCCCAGCAACGCGTAGCGCTGCTGCTGGAGACGTTACAGGAAATTCAGCAGTACGAGGCTTATCAGGACATCACCGCTCGAGCGGCGGTTGAGGCGGTCGTAGCCGTGGTCACAGGTGGTGCGTCTTTGGCGAACAGTGTTCCCAATTTGTCAATCGCACTCGTGAAGCACGCGTTCCTCAATCCGCGCGTTCTCCTTGGAATTGCGGCGCGCCGGGGACTTGAAGAAAGCCTGAAGGCATATGAGGAGCTCGATAACATTCTCCCATCGATGGGCTCCACTCCCCTTGAACTGGCGAACGTCGAACGCATCAGACAACTCTATTTCAAGGCGAGGGGTCTGGAACTTGTGTATGGGTCTCTGGGCGCGGCCTTGCTGCCGAAGCATCATACAGATTTGTTGAATCAGGCATGCAAAAGCCTCACCTCGGGCGTTCTCTCCCTAGTTGCGAAAATGCCGGCAACTCCAACGGGGATTGCGACCCTGAAGTCCCTTTATGACCTGCAGCAGGGAGCGGCCCAACTCGCAAGTTCCATCCCTGGCCTGGAACAATTCTCTGCCTCTTTTCGCTTGGCTAAGGAGCTGGCCGCATCCGCAGACCGAACCATTGCAGCTTGGACGTCCCGCCCCGTCTGGTGTTCGCAGGCGCTGTCGGCGAGGCTCGACTGGGATAAGGATTGGGAGGCGCGATTTGTCGGATGGGTCTCCGTAGGCCCTGACGAGAAGTCAACCCCAATTGAGATGCTGGTTCAAAAGCAGGGTACTCGTCTGAGCGGGTTGGTCGGCTATAGCTTTCAGAACGCGCGCGAATGGTATCCCGCTACCGGAACTGTGACACCTCAAGGGCTTTTTGATTTCGATGAAGGGCGGTGGGGCAACCGTTTCCGCGGTCAGTATGAGGAGCAGTCCGGGCGAATCGTTGGCAGAGGGCCAACCTTTGCACTCGAGCTAGCCGAGAAGCTCGAGCCCAATGCTGTGGCACGGTCTCAGCCTGCACCGTACACTGATGCCGAGTGGGTTGCCTTCTACTCGCGCCTCAGAACTGCGATTACACGCCGCGACTCCTCTTCCTTGCTTTCGGCGATGAATGTCGATTTTCAATACGGCAATGACAGAGTTAACCCCACGAAGGCGCTCGAAATGATGCTACAGGACAACGATCAATGGGATCAGATCACGACTGTTCTGAATTCCGGAGAAACGCGGCCGAATTTTTTCTGGTACGAAGGCCGGCCTACGCGAGTGGCAATTGACCGAAAACCATGCCCGGCTTGTGAGTACGAGGTTGCTCTCGTGTTTCAGCATTTCGGCAAAGGGGGGTGGAGGTGGGTTGCATTGAATTTCCCTGGGGATTGAACACTACGATGATTTTCGCTAACCGCAGATCGAATCCAAGTAGCCGGGAGTATTTGCTGTACCGCCCCCGATTTCCTGGACAGTTTTTTGAATTATTGTCATGCGGCGGGCTTTAGGGCAAGCAGGGCCTGGTGAGCCTGCCGCGGGGATTGGAAGTGGAGCCGTTCGACCAACCACTGTTCGTTGTAGCGCTGGCGGAATTGTTCGAGGGCTTCGGCCAGTTCTTCCAGGGTCTCGAAATGCCGCACCCAGAGAAGCTGCTCCTTGAGAGTGCGGAAGAAACGTTCGATACAGCCGTTGCCTTCCGGCTCGCGCACGAAAGCTGGTGAAGACACCAAGCCGAGAAAACGGATCTCACGCTGAAAGTCGTCGCTCATGAAGGGCGAGCCATGGTCATGACGCAGTCCAACGCCCAGGGCGATGCCCTCGGAGAAGCCGCCGAATTGTTCGCGCACAGCCTGGCGCACGGGCTCGAGCGCCTCGAACCGCGTGCCGCGTTTGGCCACGTGGATGCCGAGGCAGCAGGCCGAGCAGTGGTCAATCATGGCGAAGATGGGCACCTGCCCGTCCCGGAGAGTGAAGCCGGCCGTGGCGTCGATGCCCCACATCTGGTTGGGCCGCTCGGCAAGGATCGTTCCTTCGTGCCGCTTCGGCTCCACCGGCTGCGGCTGCCGCTGCGGCGCCAGCAACTGATGCTGGCGCATCAGGCGCAGCACGCGCCGCAAGGAGGTGCGCACGCCGCAATGGCGCAGCCGCGCCCACACCTTGCGGTGCCCTTCTCCGTGGAAGGGCGACTCCTGGATCGCGCGCCGGATCTCGCCGACGAGTTGCTCATCGCTGTAGCGCGTCTTCGGGCCGCGCCTGGCGGGCATGCGGGGCGAAGCCTGCCGACAGCGCCGCTGATAGAACGTCGATCGCGGCAGGTCCCACGCCTTGAGAACCCGAGCCCGCCCGTAGCAGCGCTCTGTGGAGGCCGACCGGGCACGGCTCATCTCTTCGACCTCCACCGCAGAAAAGGCTCCTTGTCCTCCATGCGCCGGATGCGTCGCGGGAGCAGCTCGTTCTCCATCGCCAGATCGGCGATCACCGACTTCATCCGGCGGCCCTGCTTGTCGACCAGATCCTCCTGCCGGATCTTGAGGCCCTCTTCGCCGGCCGCCAGGAAGGCCTCGCGCCACTCGGATAGCGTCGCTGCCGTGACCCCATACTTGCGGCTCGAGGACTCCAGATCCGCGCCGCGGAGCAGCTCCAGGACCACACTCATCTTGCGCTTGGCCGACCAACGGCCCTTGCCGCCGCGGCCGGATTCCGGCCCCGCAGAGCGCGCCCTCCGGTCCTTCAAGCGGGCCCGGAATCCGCTTGTTTCATGCTGGGCATACTGATTCTCCTTATCGCAAATCAGTGTCCAAGGAAATCGTGGGGCGGGGGAATACGGGCCGTGGCGAAGTCGGCGGTGCCGAAAAAGTCATGCTGGGGTTGACGCGGGCGGGGGGTAGGGATTGGCTGGCTTTGTACCGGAGTCAAAATGGAAACTCCGGATAATAAGGCACAGTGACAGCAGTGGAATGAGGATGATCAGCATGCGGCAGTTGATCCTGATCCCGATCGCTCTTGCCGCATCGACGTTTGCGCTCGGGCAGCAAGCAGCACACCCGGCGACGAAAACGGCTCAAAAGGAGACCACGGAGCTCACGGCTTCGCCTAAGCCCCAGGGCCTCACCGTCGATAGCATCGTTTCCATGACCCAAGCGGGGCTATCGGAAGACCTGATTGTGGCGCGGATTCGCAAGGAAGGCAAGGCGTTCGACCTGAGTCCAGAGGAGATGATCAAGCTGAAGAATGCAGGCGTCAGCGACACCATTCTAAGGGTCATGCTGGACCCGCAGGCGGAGGTCAAGCCTGCAGCTCAATCCCCCGCCCTACGATTTCCTTGGACACTGATTGGCGCTCAGGAGAATCCAGATGTCGAACACGAAACAAGCGGATTCCGGGCCCGCGTGAAGGACCGGAGGGCGCGCTCTGCGGGGCTGGAGTCCGGCCGCGGCGGCAAGGGCCGCTCGCTCGGCCAAGCGCAAGATGAGCGTTGTTCTGGAGCTGCTCCGCGGCGCGGATCTGGAGTCCACGAGCCGCAAGTATGGTCTCACGGCGGCGACCCTGTCGCCAGTGGCGCGAGGCTTTTCTGGCGGCCGGCGAGGAGGGGCTCAAGATCCGGCAGGAGGATCTGGTCGACGAGCAGGGCCAGCGGATGAAATCCGTCATCGCCGATCTGGCGATGGAGAACGAGCTGCTCCCGCGACGCATTCGGCGCATGGAGGACGAGAAGCCATATCTCAAGTAGAGGTCGAAGAAATGAGCCGCACCCGGTCGGCCTCCACAGGACACAGCTACGGGCGCCCCTCGGGTTCTGAAGGCGTGGGGCCTGCCGCGGTCGACGTTCTACCAGCGGCGCCGCCTGCATGCCTCGCCGCGCCTGCCCGCCAGGCGCGGCCCGAAGACGCGCTCCACCGATGAGCAGCTTACCGAGGAGATCCGCCGTACGATCCAGGCCTCGCCCTTCCACGGCGAGGGCCACCGTAAGGTGTGGGCGCGGCTGCGCCATTACAGCGTGCGCACCTCCTTGCGGCGCATGCTGCGCCTGATGCGCCAACACCAACTGCTCGCCGCCGCAGCGGCAGCCGCAGCCCGTCGAGCTCAAACGGCACGAAGGAGCCATCCTCGCCCGACGGCTCAACCAGATGTGGGGCATCGACGCCACGGCCGGCTTCACTCTCCGGGACGGGCAGGTGGCCATCTTCGCCATGATCGACCACGGCTCGGCCTGCTGCCTCGGCATCCACGTGGCCAAACGCGGCACGCGGTTTGAGGCGCTGGAGCCGTTGCGCCAGGCTGTGCGCGAACAATTCGGCGGCTTCTCCGAGGGCATCGCCCTGGGCGTTGGACTGCGTCATGACCATGGCTCGCCCTTCATGAGCGACGACTTTCAGCGTGAGATCCGTTTTCTCGGCTTGGTGTCTTCACCAGCTTTTGTGCGCGAGCCGGAAGGCAACGGCTGTATCGAACGCTTCTTCCGCACCCTCAAGGAGCAGCTTCTTTGGGTGCGGCACTTCGAAACCCTGGAGGAACTTGCCGAAGCGCTGGAAGAATTCCGCCAGCGCTACAACGAGCAATGGCTGGTCGAACGGCTTTCCTTCACTTCCAATCCCCGCGGCAGGCTTATCAGGCCCTGTTTGCGCTGAAGCCCGCCGCATGACAATAATACAAAAAACTGTCCGGAAATCGGGGGCGGTACAGCCCAACTTGTGAGGGCATTCTCAGGCGACCGCAGACTTTCATCAATCAAAAGGTCGCGATTGCTTCAGTCTTCAAATCTCTTTGATGCCGCACCGCCTAAGATAATTAGCGATGCAGTTATACTTTTCCGGAGGCCGCGTCCAATCTGATGCATCTCCTGGAGGAACCCAAATGATCATCCCTTCTCGCGCCCGCGTGAGCAGCACTCGGTACTTGTTGAGAACATACTTGCACCGGGTCTGATCACGCGTGCTCTGCCACTTGGTTCCCTTAAAGGCTCTGACAGTCCAGCCATCGCGCTCCGGCACAAGGTCGATGTCCCAACAGACACCAGTCCAATCGAGTTCGAGTCCCTGGATGGCGAACTCGGTCGCTGGCGTTTCCAGATAGTACGACGATCGGACGTCAGAGGCCGGATTCAGGAACCAGTTCTCGACATCGAGTTCTGTCCGAACATCCAGACCATGTGCTCGCAAACGTCTGCCCCCGCTGCTTGCGATGAGGCCAATCCGCCGAGAGCCACGTTGCCTCCTTTTCAACCAAGCCCTTGCTTTACCAATGTCCCGAGTAAACACCAGCGGGAAATCCGGGCACGATGAAAGCACCCGGCGGGCATGTTCATCCTGCATGGCCAGCAAGTGAGAGACGAACTCCGAAACCGCCTCCGCTTTGTACGACCGTAGCGAAACTCCCAGGTGGAGATTCGGATCCTGGACTACGTCCAGGCCGTCGGGCGGGACTTGAAAAAGACCATCTCCCGAGTTGGTCTCTCCAACCAAGTGTGGCGAGATAAGGACCTTCCAATGGCGGAACCGGTCGGCCAATGCTCTCCCCCATTCGCCCAGGCCCGCTTCACCCGTGTTGATCTCCTGGCCGCTACCCACTAACGCGACGATGACAGCCCAGCCTTCGTGGCGATCCATAATGTCGAGCATGATCTCGGGTTCGGAATGATTGCGCTTGAACTTTCTTTGCGACTGTTCCGCATTCCAAGCCCGTTGAGCTTCATCAAAGACTACCACCCGATCGGGTGGGGCCACCGAACCAGTGAAATGAGCATCGATGAAGCGATGGACATTCTGAACGAACGTCGCAACCCTTCGCCGGGATTCGGAAATCTTATGGCCGGTCCGCCGGGAATCGTCGCGGGCCAGAGCTTCCGAAAGCACTCTCACGAGGGGACCGTTTCCGGATAGGAAAACACCCAAAGAGCCATCGTGCAATTCTCTGTTGTGCACAATATTCAAGCCGGCGAGAGTCTTGCCTGCTCCCGGCACACCAGTTACGAAACAGATCGTTTTCCGGCTTCTCCCGCGCGCCATTTGGATAGCCTGCATAACGGCTGCACTAGTCTTCGTCAGGTTCTCCGCACCGGCGTGGCATCGCGAAATCTCACGGACATTCTGCCCCTCATACAGAACTAGCGCCGCTTCGATGATCGTTGGTGTGGGGGCGTACTCAGCGTGGTTCCAGCGGTCCGGGTCGATTGGCGCTGCAGCCAAGTCTCTATATTGGGCAACAGCTTTCTCAATCAAGCTCCGCAGCGAGGACGCGTTTGCCAGCCACACGGGAGCGACTCGATCGATGACTTCACCGATTGCTGGATCCTCATTATCAGCGTGGGTGGCGACCAGGAAGGGGACCAGGATGCGACCGCGGCTTTCTGCGTGAAAATCACGCAGGTCAAGACAGTAATCTTCGACCTGGCTACGAGCCTCTTTTTCGTACTTCCGGGCTCCACATTTAAATTCAAGAACGAGGATGATGTCGTGCGCCAAAATCACGGCATCGATTCTCTTTCCGCGGCGGGGAATCGGGTATTCCAGAAGCAGATGCCAACTACGCGCAGAATCCGAGGAAAGCGCCATCCGCAGGATTGGCAGCTGCTCACGCCAGGCCTCCAATTGCTCGGCGGACAGCTCGGTGAAAGCGCTCCGAGTGACGCCTGTCTGGCGGCCGACGATCAAATCCTGTTCGTGCGAAAGGAACTCGGGAACTGTGGCTGCGTAAAATGCTGGCATAAGCTACCAGTCTATCAGGTCGCTGAAAAAAGCTCTTCCTGAGGAGAAAAGCGTCCTGTTCTTTCGATTTCCGCCGCAGTTGAAGGTCTGGAAAGGCGCCAGCCACCCTCCGCACTCGGCCTCTGGCAGTCGTTGAATCGCCGCCAAAGGGCGGCTCCGGCCCTTTTTAGACAGTCGCCGCCATCAGGTTCCTCATCCTCGCCAGATTCTATTGACTCTCGCATAATATAGAGTCAATTAAGGGATAGTTCGGCTTGCTGCCAGAAGGCTCCGAAGAGGCGCTTGGGCTTACGCTTCATCTTCTTCAGCGCCATCCGCGCGACCGCCCCCAGTTGCCAGAATTTCTGAGGGCAGACGTTGGCCAGCTCATGCTGCTTCCAGTAGCCCCAGAGATACTCGACGGGATTCAACTCCTGGGCATAGGCCGGCAGGAACTCGACCTCGATCCGGCCCCCGCTGGCCTCTACATAGCGCCGCACCAGCGCGCTGCGGTGCGCCGGCAGCCGGTCCCAGATCACCTGCAGCGGTCCGCGCACCTGCCGCTTCAGCGCATCGGGAAATTCCACCCCCTGCGGCGCGCGGATCGGCCCCGGATGCAGCTGGAAATAGAAATTCCAGAACGTCACCCCGGCCACGGCGGACAGCGTCTTCCCGTTGAAGCAATCCTGCAGAACCGGCGTCACGCCCCTCGGCGCCCAGGTGCGCACCCGGTGCGGCCGCTGGCTGATGCCGCTCTCGTCTATGAAGACGATCGTCCGTCCCTCCCTACTGGCTTTTTTTAATGGCAGGCCAGCGCTTGCACTTCCATGGCTCAACGGCCTTCTCGTCGCGCTTCACCGCCCGCCCCACCGGCCTCTGGTAACTGAACCCCATGGCCCGCAGCAGCTTCCACACATGGCCCGGATGATAGCGGACGCCAAAGCGGGCTTCGATCACCTCGGCCACGCGAGGACAGGTCCACAGCGGCGTAGGGTAGCCGACGGCTTCCGGGCCGGCCAGTAGTATTTTCTCCAGCTGCCGCAGTTGCGTGGCGCCCAGCTTCGGCAGCCGGCCCGCCCGGCCCGCCTGCCGCAGCGCCTTCCTGCCGCCCTCGGTACTGCCGCACCCAGCGGCTCACCGTCTGGCGGGCGACTTTGAGCTCGCGCGCGATCTCCGCCTGCGGCACGCCCTTTCTGAACAGCCGGAGCCCTTCCAGCCGACGCCGCTCCAGCGCCTCGAAGTCCCGCCTCTGGCCTTGCGGATTGCCCATATGCCCACAGATGCAAGGCCCCCGAATAGTTGACACTATATTAGGCGAGATTCAGTAATGGCAGACCTCGGCTACTTCAAAAACGGAGCCTACCTCGTCGACGACCCGGACGACCCCGATGATGCCGGACTTCTGGCGCAGCACTGCTTCCAGGATCCGGAAGCCAACCGCAAACTGCGGCAGTATCTGGCGGAATTCGTCCGCCTGTGATGGCCTGCCGTGCCGACACGCCGATCTGCGCCTGGCTACCGCAAGCCGCGCAAGCTCCGTTGCCGGTGCTCTGGAGGCGGCCGTTGACACCAAGCTTCCCTGCTGACTGAGGGCCAACTGCAAAATCCGGATGGCCTCGCCCGGCCGCAAGCAGCCACGCCCACCAGGAAGCGCGTGCTGGAGGCTGTGCCCGGCATTGAGCGTCGGCGACAGCTGTCATCGCGGCGGGCGGCCTCCTGCAGCCAAAGCTGGCAGGACACTCCGGCCTGAGCCCGCGCCCAGCCGGCACAGGCGCCACCCGCCGCGCCTGTGAAATCGGCAGCACGCGGCGGTGGGGCAGCTCAGCCAAGCGGGCGCCGCCCTGGGCAAATACCCCAAGCGTCGGGCTCGCTGTTCCACAAAACGGAACCGAGCGGCTGACACGCTGCGCCTCTGGAAGGGAATTCCCTTTTGCCAAAGGCGGCGAGTGCAGCATCGATGCTGCACTCGAAATTCCAAGGCAAGTAACTGATAGCCAGTGACTTATCGACAGTTTCTGCCGAGTGCCGTGTGCAGCCTAATAGATGTAGAAATCCGGCCCGCTCGCTTGAATTCCCCACGACTATTCATGCTGCACACGGCAGACGGCGAATTTCTGGGTTAAGTCATCGTCCATCAATGTGATAAGACCCATTCCCCCGATGCTGCACTCGAGCTGCACTCGTTCTTCATCCGCCACGCGCCCGGTGCGAATTGGCTCGATCTGCGACAGCACTCAGGCCGTTGAGAGGCCTCGAACCTGTCACGCAGAATCAAGCTCGGCTCCCCTGCCCCCCACACCCGGGGCGAGATTTCCAGGCCGTCGCCACGAACGCTCAGTTCCTGACTCGGCGTACCAACAGCGCCAATCCCGCTGCGGTGAGCACCATGGTGCCCGGCTCGGGAATTTCCCCTCCCGCAGGCCCGACCTCAAAATTGTAAGTTGAGGTTTGGCCATTGATCGTCCACGTGATCGCGTCCACCGCTCCAGAGAAAGTATTGTTCCACCCGCTTCCCACGCCTGCGCTGAAGCCAAGTATCACGGCGTTTGGAAAGTATGCCTGCCAATCCGCCAGAGTGGCGTCATAAGCGTACAACGTCTGGTTGATGTTGGCCGCGAATCCAAGCCCCAAGCCAAAGTTCCACAGATTCGTAGAAGGGCCGATCGTGTCGGTGACCCATGTGTTCGTGGGGGCGACTGAGCCGCCGTTGTAGATGCGCTCAAAGACGAGCCCGCCCCGGTCTGCCGTCGTCAGCAGATTGCCGTCTGCATCCAGCAACACCCGCAGCACTGGGTGCAGATGGCTCGCCGTGGTGCTCCCACTATCCCTGTACCAGGAGTACGAGAAACTCTCCAGATCCGCAAACGCTCCCAGCGAGCCAGCGGCAAGATAGTTGCCCCCGAGATTGATTCCGTTGGCCAGATATTCCACGTCCGCTTTCGCACTGCCGGATGGGCTTTGAAAATACACCGAGCCATTGCCCGCAAACGGTAGCGTCGACTGAATGCCGACGACGCCGTTGTTGCGCACGTTGTTGTAATACCAGCCGCTCGAGCCCACCGCCTGCCCCTGATTCGTCCCCGTGGGGTTCGTAAAGCTGTCGTTCATCGGGCTGTTGTTGGAGTAAATCACTGTTGCTGATACCGTTGCTGCCACCATCCAGCCGGCGGCGGCTGCAAACAATACGCTCCTTCCCCACATGAGCCACCTCTCCTTTCCTGCCTCGAACCTAGCCGCCTCTCCTGCGAACCGACATGCCCAGCTGGGAGGCTTTGCAGACTCTTACATACTGATAACCAAGCGGCAGGCCGGTTCGCAACAAGAATTCCCGAATCTGGTTTTAGTACCTCTGGCTGGTACAGCGATCGTGAGCTGCCGGGCGATGACCCTGGCCGACTGCAGGCGAAGGGCTGAACGCCCTGTAGTAGTTTTTCGTTCCTCCGCAGCCGGTATTGGTCCGGCTGTGGCGGCAGGGTGAGATCGAGCTGGCCGGCACACGCTGAGGATGAAATCCGGCTCCTTTCAGCCACCAGGAACCCACATGCCGCGATGCAGATTGTCGCGTGGTGGTGAAAGCCCCGCTACGGACGGCCCTAGAAAGCCGCGAGCTCCTGCTTGAACTCCAGATCGTGTCGCTCGATGATCCAGCGCCACCTGGCCAACTCGACCCGCTTGTTGAGCGGCGTCTCCGCCGGCAGATTCGACAGCCAGGACTCATGTCGGCTCCCCTGCTCGGGCGCGGCCATTCTGCCAGCAGCCACTGTTCGCCATGCGGTTCACTCCGCCAGTAGTCCCGATGAGCCGGCCTGACCCGCACCGCCACGAAGCGCGAGCGCAAAGCCCCTTTGGTCCCCTCCCGCCAGATCACCGTTCGCAGCGCCTTCTCACCCGCCTCTAGCACCAGCTCGCGCGCCGACACCGGCTTGTGCTCCGCGCTCCGGCGCAGCAGCTTCGGCGGCCGCCCCACGACCCGTCGCGGCTTCGGCGGCAGTGGCTGCTCTCCAGGCCGCCACAGGCTCACGCTCGACTGCACCCCCACCACATACTCCAGCCCCAGCTCCTCCAGCCCTTCGCGAAACTTCGTATCGCTGCCATAGCCGGCATCGGCCAGCACGACTCCCACCGGCACATCCTCTTCCACCGCCCGGCGGATCATCCCCAGCACGATTTCCGGCTTGGTCTCGAATTCGCGATCTCCTCCGGCACCCCGGCCCTCTGCCTCCGGTCGCGGTCCCGCGCCCACTCCTGGGGCAAATCCAGCCGCCAGGCCACGGGCAGACTCGCTTCGCTCGTGGCCACGCTCAGACTCACCGCCACCTGGCCGTTGTCCTGCTTGCCCAGCTGAGGCGCAGTCCTGCCGCGCCACGCCTACCGAATGCCGCCCCTTCTTCGGAATGCCCGTGTCATCGACGATCCAGGCCAGAATCGGACTTCGCTGCTGCATGGCGGGCAAAACCCGGCGGCGCACTTCGGCCAGCACCGCCTCGTCGCTCCACGGCGCCTGGGCCACTCGCGTGTGCATCGACTGCCGGGCCGCCTGTACGCGGTCCGGATGCAGCCGTGCCGCCATGGGCTCGATGCTCGTGCGCTCGCCAGGCAGCAGCAATCCCTTGCAGTAGTCTTTCAGTGGCTCATGCCGGTCAGCGTGCCCGGCGGCCAAGGCCCGAGCCCTACAAAGAGGCCGCCAGGCGCACCTCGAGGGCTTTGCCTGGAAAAGGCGGATCGCACAAAGAAGTGTAACCCACAATGTTTCGTTTTTGACCCAGTAGTATTAGCTCACGTGTCCGAAGGGGAAGTGATTGTCGTCGTCGTTCAACAGCGAGGTGAACGGGGTTCGCTCGTCGAGAGGTTCCTGAAGGAGCACAAAGGTCGGATCTGGCTGTTTTATCCGCGATCCTACTCGCCCGAACTATATCCGTACGAGCAGGTCTGGCACGAAGTAGAAACGCACGGCATTGGAACGAAGCCTTGTCAGGAAAGCGGCAGCTAAAACGGCAACTGCTGAGCGCACTCAAAAGGCTGCAACGGATGCCGATAAGATCCGGGCGTTTTTTCCGCGCGTATGCAGCGGCCGCATCGATCTGCTTCCTTGGTGGAACTGTTGGCAGGCGAAAATCCTCGGCCGGGGGGCAGGTCATCATCTACATGAGTGTGAGCAAGGATTGCCGAAGGGGCTTGAACCGGAAGGACTAATCTAGTAGACTGCGACCGTTTCCCGCTATCGCAGATCCAGGGAGCAAAATCATGTGGCGGGCAGTTCTGGCGTTAATCGTGCTTCTGGCTGGAATCCAGCCCTTCCTACTCGCCGAAGGACTGGCCGCCCTTGCCGGGCCGGTCACGTTGGTTGTGGACGCGGAAACACCTCTGCCCTCCAAGGCACTCGAGTCCCTCAAGAGCGAGATGTCCCGGCTGTTCGGTCCTTCTGGCGTGCGGCTCGCATGGGCCGATCGCACGCACGCCGCTCTGGGCTTTGAAGCGCAGGGCATCGTGGTGGTGAGACTCCGGGGAGACTGCCGAATTCCAGATCTTCCCATGCTGCCAGACGAACGCGGCCCTCTGGCGTGGACTCACATTAGCGACGGCGCCGTACTGCCATTCAGCGAAGTGTTTTGCGAGAAAGTGACGCGGGCCGCCCAGTTGGCGCTGGTCGGAGGCGAGCATTCGCGGCGGGAGGAACTAATGGGCCGCGCTTTGGGAAGGGTCGTAGCCCATGAACTGGTCCACATTTTGCTCAAACACAAAGGTCATGAAGCGAAGGGTATTTTCCGCAAGGGCTTGACCGCGCGCGATCTGATTGAGGAGTTTCCGGGTGATGAAGAACGAGGCCGCATCTTCATCGACAAGGGTGGCAAGCCCGCCTCCTAAGCGCACGCGTCTCAGCACTGCTACTCCGCTGCTTCCGGGCTGGCACGCTCCAGGCTGGCCCCGCGCAGCCATTTGTCCAACTGGGCCACGGCCACATACAGCAGGCACCCGGCCCCTACCGCAACCACCGGATTCATCATCAGCATGCCGGTCGACGAGGTCAGGAAGGCAGCTACGTCTGCCGGCCGCATCAGGCGCAATCTGCGCCAGGCACTCCAGTCCAGCAGCAGGAATCCCATCCACGCCGTCACGCCAGCCAGCGCTGCCACAGGCAGATGTTGCAGCAAGGGCGCGCCAAGCCCCACCAGCGCCGCCAGCGCGGCCACATGCCACAGCATGGAAAGCCTCGTTGTGCCCCCGCAGCGGACGTTGGCGATGCTCCGCGCGGGAATGCCCACGCTGGCCGGAGCCGCGAAGATGCCGCACAGGATGTTCGCAATCCCGTACGCTCCCAATTCCGCGTCCGGATCGGTTCGCCGCGGCGGAAGCCTCCTGCCGCGGAAATGGTATACAACGCGCGAGGTCAGTACGACGTTCACACCGATAATAAATGCCAGCCCGGCGGCGGAGGGCAGCACTTCCAGCATGTCGCGCGGACGCCATTGAAACGCTGCCAACGGCGGCAACTCCACCCTGAGCACGCCCACTTCCTTCTCGCCAAAGTTCATGGCGCGCGCAGTTGCCAGGGCCGCTAGCAGCCCCAGAAGAGGCGCCGGGAGCCGCGCGGAACAGCGCGCCGCCATCGACGAGGTTAGAATCGCGACCCCCGCCAGCAGGAAGGGCTCCCAGCGTGCATCGTCCAGGTGCGCAAGCGCCTGCACGAGCTGCCGGAGGAGGTTTCCTGCCGCAGGCAGCGAATCCAGACCGAACACAGTACGCAACTGCGTGATCACCATCATCGCCCCAATGCCGCAGGAGAAGCCCGATACGACGCTGGCCGGAATCCGGCCCGAATGGCGGCCCAACCTCAAAGTCGAAAACACCAACAGAAACACTGCCGCCGCGAGCACGACTTTCGCCGCGCCGGCCTGGCCGTGCTCCTTCACTGCCTCGGCAATGAATGGAACCGTGCTTGCCGATGGCCCGCCGATCATCACCGGGTTGCGCCCCAGCGCCGCTGTCACTGGCGCGGAGGCAAGAGACGTGAGCAGTCCCGCCGCTGGCGGCAGTCCCATCAGCGCCGCCATCGCCAGACCGTAGGGCAGTGCAATCAGCGCTGCAATGAGTCCACCCGAGAAGTCCCCGACGGCCTCACGCCAGCCATATTGGAGCTTCAGCGACCTCACGCCCCTGTTCCTCTTCAGGACATCACTTCCAGGAAGGCCCTCTTGAATTTCTCCATCTCCTCGCGCGTGCCGATTGAGACGCGCACATAGGTCGGCCACGCTGGCCAGACACGCCCGATGTACACTTTGCGCGCCGCCATTTCGCGCACGACTTCCTGCCCGGGGCGCCCAACGTCAACCATGAATTTGTTGCTGACCGATGGTACATAGGAAAACCGGTTTTTCTCCAGCCATTCGAACACGTCCTCCCGGGCTTGCTGAAAGATCTTTCGTCGTTCCGCCACCAGATTCTTTACTTTCAGACTGGCTATCGCGCCGACCATTCCCGTCGCCGGAAGGGCGCCCGCGCTGAATCCCCTCAGCTTTTCCAGCAGATCGGGCCTTCCAAGGGCCGCGCCCGCCCGCAGACCCGCCATCCCGTACAGCTTCGAGAACGTCCGCAGAACAATCACGTCATGGCCTGCAGCCACCAGAGGACTGCCTGGAGGCTCAGTGCAAAAATGCAGATAAGCTTCGTCCAGCAGCAGAACGCTGCCGGCTGGTTTGTTGCGAACCAGCCACTCGATATCCTCACGGGGAGTCACCGTGCCAGTTGGATTATTAGGGTTGCAGACATACAGCACTCCTGGCGTGGGATGCGCCGCCGCCATGGCCCTAACATCGTGTGCGTAATCCTTTCGCAACGGCACCCGGATCACCTGCGAGCCGACAAACGCTGCCGCCCGCTGGCCGGCTTCGTATCCGGGATCGCCCATCACGAGCGGCTGCGTTCTGGACGTGAAGGCCAGAATCACACGGTGCAGCGGATCGCTCGAGCCGGCAAACGGCAGCACGCAGTCCGCCTTGAGCCCCTCCTGCTCGGCCAGCAGTTTGACGAAATCCGCGGTCTCCTCATACTGGTACCGCCCCCCCAGCCTTGCCGCCCGGGCAATCGCTTCAAGCGCTTCCGGACACGGCCCCATCGGGTTTTCGTTGGCATTCAGCTTCACTGCGTCCGGGGGCAGGCGTCCGATATTAGAAAGCTGCGCCAGCGCGGCTTCATTGTAAAAGGGAAGTGCCGCTCCTGCACCCAAAAGAATGCCTGCCCGACTGAACATGCGCCGCGTAAAGCCGCGCCGGACAAGGTGCAGGCGCGCGGCAGGGCTCATCAACGAAGGTTCCTGCATTTTCGTTGCTGTCATGGTAGTTCGCTCCTTTGTGTCAGAAGTAAAACCGCAGCCCAAGCTGGATGAGCCGAGGGAAATTGGCCTGGGATGTGATCCTTCCAAATGCTGCATTGCCGAAGGCCGTATTGGGGGAGCGGAACAACGGCGTGTTGAGAGCGTTCATCGCCTCCGCGCGGAACTGCAATTTGTAGGTCTCCTTGATCGACGTGGTTTTGAATAGCGACACGTCCCAGTTGGCGATTCCCGGCCCGCGGACTCCGATCGTACGGCTGAGATTGCCGAAGGTGAACGGCGCCGCCTGCGAGAACGCCGCCGGGTTGATCCAATTGTCCAACCGGGCGTTGGTGCTTCCCCCGGTGGCAGGCGAGACGCCCGTCGCATTGGGCCGCTGGCTCGCCGCACCGATCACCGAATTGTTATTGCTGTTCTGCCGGATCTGGAGAGGAAAGCCGCTTTGATACACGGCCACGGCATTCAGGGACCATCCGCCCGCCAGGAGGTACAGCGCCCGGCGGGACTTCAGCCGCTGTCCGGGCAACAGCCACGTCAGCCCGCTCGAGAACCGGTGCGGCGTGTCCACGTTTGAGAGCGCATATTCGGCTCGCATGTCGTAGGGGTTCTGGGGACCCACGGCACCTGGATTCAGATTGTTCCCGGCGCCGCCCGAGCTCGCATCAAACATCTTCGACCACGTGTACGTTGCCAAGAGTGACAGGCCGTGCTCGAGCCGCTTCTGCACCTTGAGCACCATCGAGTCGTAACGGGCGCGGTTCTGGTCGGAAAACAGCAGGTTAATGTCTCCGAACGCTGCAAAGGGCCGCAGCAGCTGCTGGCGCGCGATCGTTGCCGCTCCGACCACCCCGGAGCCGCCGCGTCCGAAAAACGGATTCGCGACCCGCTCATTCAACGCAGATCCCAGGCTGAAATACTCCGGCGAGAGCATGTTGATGTTGATGGATGCCGTGCCGAGAACGAGATGCGATGTCCGCGAGCCCACATATCCGGCGCTGGCCACGATGCCGCCCCGGAACTGTCTCTGAATGTCAAACGAAAACTGGTGTACGCGCGGCGACCGCGCATTCGGATCGAACAGCGACAGCGAGCGCCCAATTCCAGTCAGAGCGCCCTGAGCATTCCCGGTGGGCTTGTTCAGGCCGGACGGAAATGGATTGGAAAGAGTGCCTGCCGGCGTAAAGCCGTTGTCGTTGGAACCTACGTACGGCGTGGAGGCAGTGTAGCCCTCCGGAGTGTAAGGCGCGCCGATGGCGAACTGCGGCGCCCAGTAGAGTCCGTAGCCGGCCCGCACGGTCATCGCTGGATTGGTCTGCCAGGCAATGCCAATCCGTGGGCCCCATTTGTGCATGTTCGGGTTGCCCACGGTCCGTGGCGCGCCACCTTCGCCCGCAAACTGCACGGCCCCTTTGGCGGTGAAGCCACCCAGGCCTGCGCTGATTGGATTCACGGCCTCCCGGTCGAATCCCGTAATCAGCGCGTTGTTCCGTTCCGCAAGGCCGTATTCCCTCTCCCACCGCAGACCCAGATTCAACCTGACCTTCCGCGTAAGCCGGATGTCATCGTGGAAATAGAGGGCATAGTAGTCGGCGTAATTATACAGTTTTGTGGAAATAAAACCGCTGCCAGACACCGGATAACCGAGCAGCAGGCTGGCCAGATCCGCGCCTGTTCCAGCCACGGCCCGGCCTGGAATGGCCCGCGTGAACTGGTCATTGAACGAGAACGCACCGCTACTGTTGCCCAGGTCGATCCCGTCGGCGCTGATGCGCCGGAAGTCAAACCCCGCTTTCAGGCTATGGAGGCCCCGGAAATGAGAAGTGGCGGCCGAGAAATTTTTGGAATGATGCACATAATAGGAATTACTGTTAGTCCCCATGCTGTGCAAAGTCTCCATCGTAATGTTCGGAAATACGTACGAACTGACATCGCGCAGAAACACTGAGGAAAAGCCCAGTTGGGCCGGATCATAGCCGAGGCTTTTCTGGAAACTGAAATTCGGAAAGCGGTTGAATCCGTAGCGGACGTTCAGGATCGTCGAAGAGTTCAGCGTCACCAGGTTGTTCCATTGCGTGGCGTCGACGCGCCTCATCAGCTTCCACTGCGCCGGCGACGAGATTGTTGGAAACCAGTCTTCGCCCGGCTCCAGAGAGTAGTAACGCAGATAGCTCAGGCTGGAGCGCCACCACGCGGTCGTCTGATGGTCAAGCTTCACCGTCTTCTGATCGGCTTTCGATTTCATCTGGGATGCGGCACTGATGTTTTGATCGCCAAAAAATCGGCTTTCGCGCGAGGGTGGCATGTAGGTGGCGGCGATGTTCCGGCCGACCGGGTCGATCCGGCTGGCCGGAATGATGTTGCCCGCGAAGGGGTCACGCGAGCCATCCGCGCGCGTGGTCAAGGGGTCGTAAATCACCTGCATGCCACCCGTTCGCGCGAAACTGGATGAAAAGTCGCCTGTCCTCTCCTTCATCGTCGGCACGGCAAATTCGGCCGAAGTCGCCTGGGTGTCGGAATACGCTTCCCAAGCCGACCACCAAAAAGTCCTGTTGCGGCCGTTGTACAGCTTCGGGATGGAGAGATGCCCGCCCAGCGAGGCGCCCCAGGTGCGGTTTGGATTCTCCACCCTGGGCAGCCCGGCGCGGTTGTTGAAAAACGTGTTCGCGGCCCAATCCGTCTCACGGAGGTAGCCAAACGCGCTGCCGTGGTACGTGTTACCGCCCGATTTCAGATAGGTGTTGAACATGCCGCCGCCGGTGCGCCCCATCTCGGCGTCATACGTGCTGGCCTGGATCTTTACTTCCTCGACAGCTTCTAACGAGGGGATCACGATCGCGCGGTTCAGCGCGTCGGTGATCGGAATGCCGTCCAGCAGATAGTTGTTGCCTCGCACTGGCCCGCCGGCTATCGAAATCTGCGACGAGCCGCTCTGATCCTGCATGCGGTTATAGGCCGGGTTACCTGCTTGAACCACATTCTGCGCGAGGCGCGACATCATGAAAGGATTACGCCCCAGGTTGGGCAGGTCAATCAGTTTTTGCCGGTCCACGACCTGGCCTTGGCTTGCGCTGCCCGTTTCCAGCAGCGGCGCCTCCTCGGTCACGTTGACGGTCTCTGTGACCTGGCCGACTTCGAGCTGGACATTCATGGCCGCGAACTGCTGCGTCGCAATGATCACTCCCTTGCGCTCGAAAACCCGGAAGCCCGGGGACTCGACGCGAAGGCGATACGTCGCGGGAATAAGCTGATTGAAGACAAATTCTCCTTCCTGCGTGGTCAACGTCGAGCGCTCCGCGCCCGTCGCTTCGTCGACAAGGCTGACTTTGGCCAGCGGCACAGCTGCGCCGCCGGGATCGGTGACTGCCCCGCGCAGGCCGCCGAAGAACGATTGCGCTTGCGCCATGTGGATGGCGGCAGCACACGAGAGAAGGTAAATCAGGCTCTTTCGAATCATCGCGAGACACCTCTGACGAATGGTTCAAGCAGCGTTCTCAAACGCCGTTGGAATGCACTTCGATCAGTCGTGCGTTGCGGAGAGATGCGGGGCCGGAATGAGAACCGGCAGAGACGGGGACTGCTACGGGGACCGCTTCAGAGACTCGACTGGGAGCCTGCCGCTATTCGGCAGGACTCGGAAGAAGCTCTTTTGGATAGTGTAGGGTGAAACGGGTCAGATCGAGCCAAGTAAATTTCAATAAGGCCGATCAGAATTTCTTTACGTTCCGTCATTGCTCTGAAACTCAACGACGTGGCGGCCCGGCAAAGGGAGATTGCCATGACGACCGCCCTCACGGGCGCCACAGACGCCATCGGGAGAGCCGTGGCTGACGAACGGGTTCGGCACTGCTGGCGCCCACTGTGCCTGGCAGAGACCGCGGAAAACTGGAACGGCTCTTCGCCGGGCGCGCCGAAATCCGCGCGGCGGATCTCGAATGAGAGAACGCCGCAGCCCAGGCGCTCGAGGTCGCTGAACAGGCGGTGTACTGCATTGGGCTGCACTATCCGCAGTTCGACCGCCACCCGGCGCTGATGTGCTTGGCCCTGCGTGCGGCGCGCAAGGCCGGCGTGCAACGCATGATCGTTGTTTCGGGCATCTCCTCGTACGGGAGGCCGCGGGCGGAGCGGGTCAACGAAGATCATCCGCGCGAGCCGGAAGCGCGCAAAGGCCGCTATCGGAAAGATCAGGAAGATGCTGCCATCGCCGCCCACGAGCCCGGCGTGGTGGGGACTCTGGTCCTTCACCTGCCTGATTTCTACGGCCCCTACGCCTCCAACAGCCTCGCGCACATGACGCTCGAATCGCTGATGTCGGGAAAGGCCGCCCGCCGGCTCGGCAATCTGGATCTGCCCCATGAGTTCGTCTTCATGCCCGACGCTGCGCGTGTGATCGTCGAGCTGCTCCAGCATCCGGAATGCTTCGGAAGGCGCTGGAAGTTCGCCGGGCCGGGCGCCATCTCCGGGCGTCGTTTCGCCGAACTGACGGCAAGCGAGATTGGCTACCAGCCGCGTGTGCTTCGCACAGGACGCTGGATGCTGCGGCTGGGCGGGCTCTTCACCCCCCCCTGCTCCGCGAGCAGGTCGAACTGCAAATATCTCGGCGGTACGCCCGTCTTACTGGACGCTTCCGCCCTGTCGGCTGCCTTCGGCGGCTTGCAGAAGACACCCTATGAAAAGGGTGTGCGCCGCATGGTGAAGTGGATGCGATGCCAGGTCCGCACTGCCGGATGAAGGCTTCACCACCGCGCCTCGGCAGACTCTGCAGGACAGCAAAGCGGAGAGGACAATCGAGCCATCTGCCGTTTTTCACGGTCTGCAAATCAAGCAGGGGCTGCTCCTCGTCGATGCG
Source organism: Bryobacteraceae bacterium (assembly GCA_026002855.1). Classification (NCBI taxonomy): domain Bacteria; kingdom Pseudomonadati; phylum Acidobacteriota; class Terriglobia; order Bryobacterales; family Bryobacteraceae; species Bryobacteraceae bacterium. The sequence continues at coordinate 4,293,257 of BPGD01000001.1, read as the reverse complement.
CACCACCCCCCGGCGGCGAGAAGTCCCGCAGTTTTCAATCGAGTTCGGCTGCGCTCGGATTCACGGCCAGCAGGCAGGTTTGCTCCGCCTGCCCTGACACCGAGTCGCGTCGAGGGTGTCACGTCGGCATAAGCGCAATCCCAAGATCGGAATGGTCCACAGGGCAAGCCGCTTTCAGATAGCCCGAAGAAGGACAGGGGACTGCCTATGTCCTGAGTGTGGCACGAGGAGCTCGCCACGGCACGTCGCCCTGACGCGGGGCGCAGAGGAGCTCTCATTGACTCTCGCAGAATCGAGAGATAGTCGAGGGATAGTTCGGCTTGCTGCCAGAAGGCTCCGATGAGGCGCTTGCGCTTCCGCTTGATCTTCTTCAGCGCCAGCCGCGCGACCGCCCCCGATTGCCAGAATTCCTGAGGGCAGACGTTGGCCAGCTCATGCTGCTTCCAGTAGCCCCAGAGATACTCGACGGGATTCAACTCCTGGGCATAGGCCGGCAGGAACTCGACCTCGATCCGGCCCCCGCTGGCCTCTACATAGCGCCGCACCAGCGCGCTGCGGTGCGCTGGCAGCCGGTCCCGGATCACCAGCAGCGGTCCGCGCACCTGCCGCTTCAGAGCATCCAGAAATTCCACCCCCTGCGGCGCGCGGATCGGCCCCGGATGCAGCCGGAAATAGAAATTCCAGAAGGCCGCCCCCGACCACGGCGGACAGCGTCTTCCCGTTGAAGCAATCCTGCAGAACCGGCGTCACGCCCCTCGGCGCCCAGGTGCGCACCCGGTGCGGCCGCTGACTGATGCCGCTCTCGTCTATGAAGACGATCGTCCGTCCCTCCCTACGGGCATTTTTTGAATGGCAGGCCAGCGCTTGCGCTTCCATGGCCCAACGGCCTTCTCGTCGCGCTCCACCGCCCGCCCCACCGGCCTCTGGTAACTGAACCCCATGGCCCGCAGCAGCTTCCACACATGGCCCGGATGATAGCGGACGCCAAAGCGGGCTTCGATCACCTCGGCCACGCGAGGACAGGTCCACAGCGGCGTAGGGTAGCCGACGGCTTCCGGGCCGGCCAGTAGTATTTTCTCCAGCTGCCGCAGTTGCGTGGCGCCCAGCTTCGGCAGCCGGCCCGCCCGGCCCGCCTGCCGCAGCGCCTTCCTGCCGCCCTCGGTACTGCCGCACCCAGCGGCTCACCGTCTGCCGGGCGATCCTCAGCTCGCGTGTGATCTGCGCCTGCGGCACGCCCTTGCTGAACAGCCGGAGCCCTTCCAGCCGACGCCGCTCCAGCGCCTCGAAGTCCCGCCTCTGGCCTTGCGGATTGCCCATATGCCCACAGATGCAAGGCCCCCGAATAGTTGACACTATTATGCGAGATTCAGTAAGTCACCAATCCGGTCACCAACATTAACAACTGGTTCGCACAGGGCATCAACGAGAGCCCCAGCCACGGCATGCTCTTCAAGGGCGATCACAATCTCAACGACAAAATGCGCCTCACCGCCCGCTATAGCTACGGCCGCGGCGACGGCATCCCGCCCAACCTCTTCGGCAAAGGCAATCCCGCCTTTACTTATAATTACGGCCCCAATGGCACGCGCACGCATCAGGGCGTCGTCGACTTCACTCGCACCGAGACGCCCACGCTCATCTGGGCCGTCCGCTACGGCCACACCTACTCCAGTTACTTCCGCGATCCCATGGAGCCGTTCGACCTCACCACGCTCGGCTTCCCGAACTACATGAAGGACAACGCTTCCTATCTCGTCTTCCCGACGCCCGCTCCAGAGGGCTACACCAACATCGGCACCCCGGGCTGGCTCATTATGGACCGCCAGGAGGGCGTCCACCATTTCACCGGCTCGGTGACGAAAATCCCCGGCGGGCACAACCTGAAATTCGGCGGCGAGTTCCGCCAGAATTACCTCGATCATCTCCAGCCCGGCTATCCCTCCGGTCACTTCAGTTTCGGTTCGCAGGTGACGCGGCGGCTCCAGAACACGGGCAGCAACTATGAAGGCAACGGCTTCGCCACCATGCTCCTCGGCTGGGGCACCGGCGGCCAGTATCACATCGACCCCAAGGTCTTCGCCCGCTCCCGTTACGCCGGCATGTTTGTCCAGGACGACTGGAAAGTCACCCGCAAGCTCACTCTCAACCTCGGCCTGCGCTACGAGTTCGACATCCCGCGCTGGGAGACCCTCAACCGCCTCAGTTATTGGGACCTCGACGCCCAGGCCCCCATCCAGGTGCCCGGCTTCAACCTCCGCGGCGTCTACCGCTTTGTCGATGACAACCGCCGCTCCGACTTCAAGGGCGACTACAACAACTTCAGCCCGCGCATCGGCTTCGCCTACGCTTTGGACGACAAGACCTCCATCCGCGGCGCTTACGGCCTGCTCTACCAGCTGTCCCGCGCCACTGTTTTCGGGCACACCGGTTCGGGCTTTACCGTGAATTCGGCTCCGACATTCTCGCTTGACTCCAACGCCACGTTGTAAGCGCGCCTCAATAAACCGTATCCCGACGGCATGCTCCTGCCGCCCGGCAGCCTGATCAGTTGTTCGCGCAACTCGATGTTGCGATCGGGACGAGCCTCGTAGCGATGGCTACTGCGGTCCAGGTCGAGAAGCGTGCAAGCCTGGCGTTCGCTGGACCGAAACTCGGTCATGACGAACGCCACGTCCCGCCGTGCGCTCACAAGCTCCAGCCGTTTTTTTCGGATCACCACTTTCAGGGCTTCTTTGTCAAGACTGAGATCGGCGACCATCGTCTTCAACCGCCGGTTCTCGTCCTCCAGCGCCCGCAGACGCCGCGCCTCATTGACCTCCAGGCCGCTGTACTTGGCTCGCCAGTTGTCCAGCGTCTGGTCGCTGATGCCCAACTCCCGGGCCAGGTCCCGGGCCGAGCGCCCGGCTTCGAGCTGCTTCACGGCCCCGATCATCTGCTCTTCGCTGAACTTCGTCTTCTTCATTTCGAAAGCTCCTTTTGCTGTCTTCAAGAGAGCTTTCCAAATCATGACTGGAGGGGATTATCGGGAGCAGGTCAGGGGAATTCGTGCCCCGTTTGCCATTCTTTCGCCGTTCTCAGAGCAGTAAAGTTCCGCGCTTCTTATTTCAATCTGGCGATTGACATTTTTCGCGGGGGGGTAAACTGGAGCCATTCAGAGGAGGCAATGATGACTTGCCGGACGCACTCATCAGGCGGAAGGGCATTTACGCGAATGACTGCCTGGATCTGTTTCCCTCTTCTGCTCGCGCCCATGGTGCGGGCCTACGGTCAACCGGCGCATTCGGAACACCGCCTTTCGGTGGTCGTGGATGGCTCCAGGACGCCGGATCTGATTCCGGATGAACTCGCCTACCGTCATTTCATTCTCTCCATCGCCGAACGCCGAAATCCGTCGCAGGAGGAATCCCGGCGCCGGGACATGCGGCTGACAGATATCCGTCTGTCCGACCCTGATAAGTATCTGCTGATCGCCGCAGTCCAGGGCCTTCGGGAGGAACTGGAGACGATTGAGGAGGCGCGGAAGGAGGCGCTCCAGGACATGTCGGTGACGCGCGATGCCAGGCTGGCATCGCTCAAAGCGCGGGAAGACAAAGCGATCGCCGCCGTGAGATCGAGCCTCCGGCTCCTAAGCCCGGACGGTCAGGCTCGCCTGGATGAACACATCAAGACACGCGTCAGGAAGCGCATTGTGATCCTCGGGGACCCGCAGCAGTCGGCAGGCGCCGTTGCCAGCGGAAGGACGTGGCCGTAACTCTTTTCTCTCGGGGGTATGCGCCATGCGAGCCATCAGAAGATCCAACATACTGCTGAGGGGATGTGCGGCGATGCTATTGCTCGCGTGCCCCGCCCTCAGCCAGATGGTGTACAACATCAGCGTTTACAACGACGCCACAACGGATGGTGTCACGCTCTACGCTGTCAGCACCACGGTGGACAACAGTACGGGCTGCCAGGCCCACGGCTCGTACAGTACGACTACAAGGATCATCGCTCCCGACGGGAGCCAAACCTTCAGCACGAGCAGCGGAATGATTGCCAATGCAAGCATGCCCATCAACGGCAGGACCGGCGATTTTACGGTCATGGGCAGCGTGCAACTCTACTGCGGGTGCTTCATGCACTGGGTGGGAGGCAGCGGGCCGGCGAGGGCGGTAGGAGTTGCCATAGCGTATACTGGCTTCCAATCACTGGAAATCCGTTACGACGCCAACGGGAGAGCCTATTGCCATTACAAGGACCTGTTTTGCCGTGAGGGAACCATTCCCACCTGCGTCACAGGCGATTACACTGAATCGAATACTCCTGTTCCACCATGCCCATCGCAGATTCACGTGTCCTGGCTGCGAGTGACCTTCGCGGGATGGCAGAAGTGCTTCGCCGTATCATGGGTGGGCATTACCCTGCCGGCATATTGCCAGTGATGGCATTGCAACGACGCACATGAAACTCGCCATCGAAAAGCCGTCCCCTAAAAGGAGGGCAAACTGATGTCGGCGTTGGTCAGTCCTTTCCTAGCCAATCGTCCGATCTGCGCGGCAGTTTATGTGGATGAGGATACCGTCCAGACTCCTGAACCCACATCCAGCCTTTTCTGCAGACTCGCCCGGAACTCGGCAGGCGATTTATACACAGTGCACTATCTCTTCGATCTTCCCGTATCTGTCACCCTGATCGATGTGAGGAACGCGTTGTTCATCGTGTACAACACCGACGGTGCGGAGCCGGTCCGGAGCCGCGTCCCCGCCGCACCTCATTCTCCACCGGAGGGGTTTCCGCCAGATCCACCGTCCGATCCACCAGAGCTTCTTCTTGGCATGCCTTGTCATTACAGGGGGCGAAAAATCGGAGATGAAACCGTCGAAATCTGGTACAGCTACGAGTACGGGGCTGTCCTCCGGACAATCAGCAGATTACCGGGCTATGGAACCACGATCTGGCGGCTGGATGAAGTAAAGCTGGAAGAGCCGCCGGCGGAGCTCTTCAGCGAAGCGGCGATCCTGGCTTCCGGGCCGGAGCGGATCCGGAACATCTGGAGGGCGGCTGGCGAGTTTTTCGCAAGCATGGCGGAAGAAGGTCCCGAATTCTGGCGGGATCCTTGATGCCGCCTGATCGCAAGCTCGCAAGACCCCCGCAGGCGAAGCCGGCAACGCGCGAAGCCGCACGTTTGCGCCGCGGGCGGCCAAGCCTGAGGAACCACAGGCCCGAATGGCTTCGCCTGGCTGCCATGGCATGGCCAGCGCCGTGGCATTCCGGTTCCGCTCTTGCGCCTGATACTCCTGGGTCATAAACAGAACATTTTGTGATAGAACTGTTTCGTTCTTCCCCCATCCTCGGGAACAAGCCCGCAGGAGAAACGCCTGGCGGCCTCTCTGGACGGCTTGGCCCACGCCGCCGGGCATGGCGACGGCTTTACCGCCCCGATTCCCTGGACAGTTTTTTTGAATTCTTGTCATGCGGCAACCTCCGTACTTATCCGAGATGTACGACCGGCTCATGGAACGCTTCTATCCTGCCCAGACCACCGTGCCCTCCTGCGATCGACGTATTCTGGATACGGGTTACAATCTCAGGTTGGCAGAAATGCTTCGAGTCATGGTGGCAGCCGGCGTCCCAAGCTCCGCCATGCTATTGATTGTCACGCCCATCTCTTCGAACACTTTTCGGAGCGAGACAGGCAAGTCATTGTTGAGGTGCATGCTACATGTCGCTAATTTGGCCATTCTGCAAGAACCGGCCACTTAGCGCCGCAATATATGTCGATCACGATCCCGCTTCGGAAGGAGAGCCGGTCTCCAGGCTTGTTTCGAGAGCCGCCAGAAACTCCGCAGGTGACATGACCTCTACGGACTTTTTCGGCAATCTGCCGATAACGGTCGTGGTATATGACAGCCGCCGGGAACTCTTCATCGTCTACCACGCCGGAGAACCACCGCAGGCAAGTGTTTGCCCTGTCAGGGCTCCTACCCCGCCGCGAGGATTTCCGGCCGCCGCGCCTGACGAACCGGCCACGCATTTGTTTGGCATTCCATGCCATCGCCGTGTACTGAAGTACGGCGAAGGAACCGAAGAAACTTGGTACAGCTATGAATATGCCGTGGTCGTCCGGTCGATCCTGCGGCTTCCCGTACACGGAACCACGATCTGGCGGCTGGATGAAGTAAAGCTGGAGGAGCCGCCGGCGGAGCTCTTCAGCGAAGCGGCGATCCTGGCTTCCGGGCCGGAGCGGATCCGGAACATCTGGAGGGCGGCTGGCGAGTTTTTCGCAAGCACAGCGGAAGAAGGTCCCGAATTGCGGCGGGATCTTTGATGCCGCCTAAGAGGGTGCGGAAGAAGCGTTCGATCGAGCCGTTGCCTTCCGGCTCACGGACGAAGGCCGGTGAAGACACGAGGCCGAGAAAGCGGATCTCGCGCTGGAAGTCGTCGCTCATGAAACAGCGAGCCATGGTCATGGCGCAGCTTGACGCCCAGCGCGGTGCCTTCGCTGAAGCTTCCGAACTGTTCGCGTACGGCCTGGCGCAACGGTTCCAGCGCCTCGAACCGCGTGCCGCGTTTGGCCACGTGGATGCCGAGGCAGCGGGCCGAGCCGTGGTCAATCATGGCGAAGATGGGCACCTGCCCGTCCCGGAGAGTGAAGCCGGCCGTGGCGTCGATGCCCCACATCTGGTTGAGCCGTCGGGCGAGGATGGCTCCTTCGTGCCGTTTGAGCTCGACGGGCTGCGGCTGCCGCTGCGGCGGCGAGCAGTTGGTGTTGGCGCATCAGGCGCAGCCCTGGCCCACACCTTGCGGTGGCCTTCGCCGTGGAAGGGCGATTCCCGGATCGCGCGCCGGGTCTCGCCGACGAGTTGCTCATCGCTGTAGCTCGTCGTCGGGCCGCGCCTGGTGGGCAGGCGGGGCGAGGCCTGCCGACAGCGCCGCTGATAGAACGTCGACCGCGGCAGGTCCCACGCCTTGAGAACCTGAGAGGCGCCCGTAGCTGCGTCCTGTGGAGGCCGACCGGGTGCGGCTGATTTCTTCGACCTCTACTTGAGATATGGCTTCTCGTCCTCCATGCGCCGGATGCGTCGCGGGAGCAGGTGGTTCTCCATCGCCAGATCGGCGATGACGGATTTCATCCGCCGGCCCTGCTCGTCGACCAGATCCTCCTGCCGGATCTTGAGCCCCTCCTCGCCGGCCGCCAGAAAAGCCTCGCGCCACTGGCGACAGGGTCGCCGCCGTGACGCCATACCGGCGGCTCGTGGACTCCAGATCAGCGCCGCGGAGCAGCTCCAGAACAACACTCATCTTGCGCTTGGCCGAGCGAGCGGCCCTTGCCGCCGCGGCCCGATTCCGGCCCCGTACAGCGCGCCCTCCGGTCCTTCACGCGGGGCGGGAATCCGCTCGTTCTGTGTTCGACATCTGGATGCTCCTGAGCGCCAATCAGTGTCCAAGGAAACCGTAGGGCGGGGAAAATGGGACCCTTGGAAGCATGCACGCCCATGCTCATTCTTCGGGAACTCGCCTCATTTCCCTTCGTAGCCTGGAACATCCACGGCAAGGACGACGTCCAGGTCTGCGCCCTCTTTCGGGGCCAGCTCTACCTGAATCCTCCGTCCGCCCTCGATGAACCGGATCTTGCGGATCGGCAGAACTCCCGGGTTCCGGCCCGGCGCGCTCCGTTTCTCCTCGGACGCCTCGGCGGGACTCTTCGCCGAAGAAATGCCGGACCTGAATGGCGCCGCCGCCATCTGGAACCGCCGTCTGCGTTGGGATAAGGAGGAAAGGTACGCCTTCCGTGGGGTGCGGCTCGGGATCCAGAATCAGGCCGGGCGACTCGCCCGGACCGATTCTTTCCGGCAGCGCCGGGATGGCCTGGCTCCCGCGCCGGTTCGCCGCCTGGCGCAGGAACTGTGGCCGCGAACTCCTCCTCGCCTCTCATCTGCCCGTAAGGCTGGCTACTGTCTGGCACCCGCCGCCGGCGGCACAGGAAGCACCATCGTCTTTTCCAGGAACTTCGGCGTGGGCCATGACGTCACCTCCACGCCACGGCCATCCTCCGTGAAGCGAATGGATTTCACCGTCAGCCTGTAGTCGGCTCGCGGATCCGGCGGGTATTTTGCCGATCCGTACTCGGGGTTCAGGAACGGCTCGTTCGGAACCGGGATCTTGTGGATGATCGGATGACGCAACCCGGCAGAAACATCGATGATGACGAGCCTCACCTCAGTGTCCTCGGATTCCGTAATAGCCATTCTCATCGACTCCGGGCTCCACACCGGGCCCCCCATCAGGAAAAAACGGGGCAGGCCATTGGGAAGCCAGCCCTTCTCAGCCGGTTCGAAGCGCTCGTATCTGCCTTCTTTTCGAAGCTCTTCCGGGTAAAGGATGACACCCCGCTCTCTGAGGGACAATTCCCCGGCAGCCGGGAGCCATCCCTCTGCCGTGTCTGAAAACGGATTCTGGATATCGAATGCCAGGACCGCTCCGATTGCCACTCCTGGAGGGCAACCGCCGCTTCCCCCGGCGTATCGATACGCCACATACCGGGTGTCTGGGGAGATCGAAGCCCAATCGGCGGCAATGGAATCCACAACAAGCTGGCGGCTGACGTCAACCCAGGAGAACACATAAAGCGGCTTGTCTGCCGCCCGCCGTCCATGAAGCACGAGTCTGCCGGGTCCGGCTCTGAGCACGCCTTCCACGTTGGCATGATCCAATGGAAGCACAACGGAAAACCCAGGCTGATTCGAAGGTTGAATGTCCGCCCGGAGCGGACGCGGCGATTCACCTGCTCTTCGAATCCGGACCTCCGTCCCGTCGCCGAGCTTCAGCAGGTCTTCGCCGACTGGCGCCTGAAACGCGGCTAGAAAGCAGAGAATCATGATGCTCAGCACGATCACCTCCCTTCACGGAGCGCCGAGGAGCTTGACCGTCTTTCTTCTCCCGTATGTCGTTGCCTGATTGCACCCTGTGAACCCGATGAAATGATCCAGTTGATCCACGGCGACGTTCTCGCCTTGATCTGCCACTGTCCGCAGGCCGAGTCCAAAGATGAAGACGACATCCCCACATTGAAGCTCCGGGTGGTATGGGGTCCGAGCCACCGTCTGATAGGCGTTAAGACTCATTCCGGGGCAGTGGGCGCAAGGTGATGGCACGCGCCTTCCCCGATCGGAACCTGAGCCGCAATAATATTCCCGGGAGACAACGCCCGATAAAGCGTCCGACCATCCGCTTCCATTTTCCCGCACTTCCTGCCACCACATGTTCTTGCCGCTGAATGACGAAAAATCACAGCTCTGGACGTATACGCAGTCCCCTGTGACATACCGCAGAGGAACGAGGCTGCCTGAGCATCCGCTTTCCAGCACAGAATTGTACTGCCCGTGCAGATAATCTCCCAGAACCTTGAAGCCGTAGCCTCGCGTTGCCGTCCGCTGTCCGTCCTGCGGCGTCCATTCGGCGCGCACCTTCTGGAATGTCTTGCCGTTCGGCAGGGCCGGAATGTTGAAGCTCACCACCTGGGTGCCGCCGCCCCGCGATCCCCGATACAGTTCCACCGTCGTATCTCCAGTGATTGTCACCACCAGCTCCCCATAGCCTCCGCAAGGCGAGAGTTCCACAGTGATCTGGTCCGACGGAATGCTGGCGGAGGTGACGTCCACCTGCGATGGCGGCGTCGCACGGCCGTCCCAATAGCTATCTGTCGTCCATCCGTAGTCCGGCAGCACGAACTCAGCCTCTCCTGATGCGGCATACCACGTCTGGGGCGGCAAACAATCCTGATTCTCTACCCAAAGGTACACCGATCCGCCGCTACAGCCCCAGCAGCAATTGCCCCCGCTTCTGGAATCGACGGTTTCAGATTCCCGGGTCAATTCCAGTTCGCTCCGGTTCACGCAGCCGAAAGGAACCGAGGCCACTGTGTAGGCCTGGGCTCCGTTAGCGTATGTGTTCAACTGCCCCCAGTAGTAATACCAATAGCCCTGCGCTGCGAGGACGGCTTGCGTGGCAAACAGAATCACCGCGCGCAGGATCCACCGGCCTGACATTTCACTTCCTCCTTCCTGCTTCCGTCCAGGGCGGCGCCGCCACGTACCGCGGCCGCAAACCCGGCATCACCATGGCCCGCACCCTCTGGTCGAACTCCGCGAATCGGGCTGGGCCGACCGCAATCCGCAGGCTCTCCACCGCTTCATCGATTGCCCTCTGCCTCTGCGCCCAAAGCCGGTCCATCTCCTGCAGCCGCTGCGCCGCCGGGAGGGCCGAGCTCTCCAACACGGAGCGTCCCCGCCGGTGGTTCTCTTCGAGCACGGCGTGCAACCACCCGGCGGTCTGCCGGACCAGCTGCCAGGCGTCTGTTTCCAGGCCGAGGGATTTCCGCAGACTCTCGAGTGGAGTCTCCGGCTGCGCCGCGCCAGAGATACGTGAGGATGGCATGGCTTCCCGGAGCCGGACGGATTCCAGGAAGATTTCGTACACAGCCCTCGTTTGCACCTCCAACGGCGCAGGCATCAGGAAGAAAGTCGGTGGAGGTTCGGGCGGCTTTCTTTGGCCGGTAGAAATGGGCTGAAGGAGAAGCAACGCGAAGAAGATCCGCATTTGGGGACCCCCGCAATCAATTCCTTCGGTCTCAGTGTGCGCTTTTTTTTTGTGTGTCAAGAGGGATTCCGGGTCTTTTTTTCTATGTCGGCCGGTAGGCGGCATGAGCCGGGATGGATGGGTGCAGGGGGCGCCGGCGGAGATTGAGAGAGGCCTCTATGTCCCGGAAAAGGTATCAAGGGCGGAGCAATAATAGACCACATAGCGCCGCGTGAGCGGCGGCTGGCGGCGGTCGAAAAGTAGACCACCCCTGGCAAGCGAATCAAACAATATAGGTTCAGTGTGTTTTTTGCGGCACCTGGGAGGTGTAGAAAGTGTAAGTGTATGGACGTGTGCGCCGGGCAGTGCAGGTAGAGGGGATGAGCCAGCGCCAGGCGGCGCGGGAGTTTGGCCTGTCGCGCAAGACGATCCGGAGGATGCTGGAGTTTTCGGCGCCGCCTGGGTATCAACGGAAGAAGCCGGTGGCGAGGCCGAAGCTCGGTCCGTGGCCAGGATTCATCGACCAGATCCTGGAAGAGGACGAAGCCAGGCCGAAGAAGCAGCGGCACACATCCAGGCGGATCTACGACCGGCTGAAGGATGAGCACGCCATCACGGGCGGCTACACGATTGTGAAGGACTTCGTGAGAGACGCGCTGCTCCGGCACAAGGAAGTGTTTGTGCCGCTGGCTCACCCGCCCGGAGATGCGCAAGCCGACTTCGGCGAGGCGCTGGCGGTGATCGGCGGAGTGGAGCAGAAAGGGCGCTTCCTGTGCGTGGACCTGCCGCATTCCGATGACGCCTTCGTGATGGCGTTTCCGGCCGAGAATACGGAGTCGTTCTGCGAGGGGCATAATCGGGCGTTTGCCTATTTTGGCGGAGTGCCGCGGACGATGTTGTACGACAACACCGGCATCGCGGTGGCGAAGATCACCGGCGATGGGGAGCGCAAAGCGACCGAGGAGTTCAGCCGGCTGAAGTCGCACTACCTGTTTGAGGCGAAGTTCGGGCGGCCGGGCAAGGGCAACGTGGAGGGGTTGGTGGGCTATGTGCGGCGCAACTTCATGGTTCCTGTGCCGCACGCCGCGAGCTGGGAGGAGTTGAACGCGCAGCTACTCAGGCAGTGCCGGAAGAGGCGGGGACGGAAGCTTCGGGGCGAGAAGGAGACAATAGGCGAGCGGTTCGAACGGGACCGGGAGAAACTGCTGCCTCTGCCAGCGGCGCCGTACGAAGCGTGCGAGAAGCGGGCCACCCGCGCAAGTTCCCAGGCGTTGGTGCGCCATGACACCAATGACGATTCGGTGCCGGTGCGCTTCGCACACCAGCGGGTGATGCTGAAGGCCTTCGTGTGGGAAGTGGTCATCCGTTGCGGCAGTGAGGTGATTGCCCGGCACCGGCGCAGTTACGACCGTGAAGAGATGATCTTCGATCCGCTGCACTCCCTGGCGCTGCTCGAGCAGAAGACCAATGCGCTGGACCTAGCGGCTTGCCAGCGCGGGGTGCGCGCGCGGTTCACGACGGCGGCGCTGGTGCACGAGTTGATGGAAGCGCGCGATGAGAGGCGGCTGCTGCGCTTCCAGAAACACCTGCAGCGGCAGGAACTGCTGATTGTCTATGAACCGGGTTTTGTGCCGCTGTCGAAGACCGGCGCCGAGATGCTCTTTGAGGTCTTCAGCCGCGTTATGAGCGCGGCTCGACACTGGTGACGAGCAATCTCCCGGTTGCCGAGTGGACCGAGGTGCTGGGGTCAGAACGGCTGACCGGGGCGCTGCTGGACCGGCTGACGCACCACGTCCACATATTGGAAATGAACGGCGAAAGCTAGCGGTTGAAGACCGGCAAACAGAAGTGGGCGGCAGACACGACAAAGTAGCCGGACGGGAGGACGGCGAGGCGGCCGCGTTTTGGGGCCGGCTTCTTCTTCGCCCTCAACGCTCGGCCTCCGGCCTTGCAGGGCTCCGCTCCAGCTGGTCCCCCAAGCGAATACCCTGGCTCTCTGACCGGCTTGAAGTGGTCCCCTTCTGCACCGCCCCGGTGGTTCCTTTCTACTGCTCCCTTGACATCTGGAGGATCCTGCGTCTGGCTCAGCCTGCCGAGTCACCGTGGGTGGGATGGCCATTGCGGCCGGCAGGCGGGCCCTGGATGAAGACTGAGACCAGTCCGGCCCGGTTGCGGACGGACGTGAGGCAGACAGCGGTCTGGCCGATTGATAACTGCAACTCTGTGGCTGCGAACGAATTTTTCGAAGCCACTGAAGAGAAATGGCTTGCGCGATTCTTGGTGTCGGTTTGGTGTCGATCCTCATGTCCCGAAGCAGCCAAAATCAGGCACGCGAGAGAAAATTGTCCCTGGCGCAAACAATTGAGGGGCGAATGTTGTCTCGTAAGCTACAGACAGGCAATAACGTAACGAAATGACGGCATCGACCCCCACCTTCGCCACCAAGCCTTTCCTTCCATCTTCCACGCGCAGATGGAAGAGGGCGGCCCTGTCTTACCAGGGGATGAGTTGGCGGTCGCGGAAGAAGCCGCCCGTTGGGCCATCGGGGGGCAGGGTGGCGAGCCATACGGCTGTGTCGGCGCCTTCTTCGGGCGTGCGGGGCGCGGCATCGCCGCCCATCCGTGTCCGCACCCAGCCCGGGCACATCGCGTTGACCTTGATCGTCCCGGGCAGCTCGTGGGCCAGACGGACGGTGAGCGCGTTCAGCGCCGCCTTGGTGACGCCGTACAGGCCCGGTCCGCCCATGCCTTCCGCGAACGAGCCCCATCCCGACGACACGTTCACGATGCGACCGTAGCCCCGGGCCGCCATGGCGGGCGCGAGCCGCTGCACAAGGCGCAGCGGCCCGGTGAGGTGGACTGCGATGGATTCGGCGATCTCGGCATCCGTCAGCTCGAGCAGTGGTTTTTCATGAAGGACGCCGGCGTTATTGATGAGAATCTCGATGGTGTGGCCGGAAGTGGCGGCTTCGGCCACGGCCGCGTCGATGCTGGCGGCATCGGCAAGATCCAGGCGCAGCGGCCGGGCTTGGAGTCCCAGCCGGCGAAGCGCGGCGGCCGCCTCATGACCGGCCTGCCAGTCGCGGGATCCGAGAAAAACGAAATGGCCCAGTTCGGCCAGGCGGCGCGCAACGGCGAGTCCGATGCCGCGGTTTGCCCCGGTGACCAGTGCTGTGTTTCCCATGTTCCGATGATCCCCCAATGCGGCCGTCTTACGGGTCAGAAGGCGCCGGCTGCGGCGAATCCATGAATGTGAATTGCCTCAGAAAATTCAGCGGTTCTCCAGAAAAATCGCCTGCATTTTCCTGCTGCCATGTGGCGTTACTCGCGGAGCCTGCCCATGCTGCGAGCGGCATCTTCCAGGGCTTCGCGGATTTTCGGTTTCATCCCGCAGAAGCAGACATGGGTCCCCACGATCTGGCGGAGCCGCCGGCGGGTGATCCTGGCTCGAGGGTCATCGAGCAGCGCGGCCGCTTTCAGGATCAGGCCGGGCGTGCAGAATCCGCAGCGAAGCGCGCCGTGACGCAGGAAAGCCCACTGCACGGGATGGAGCCGGCCGCCGCTGGAGAGCCCTTCCAGTGTCACGATGGGCCTGGTGGAACAGGACCGTGCAGCGATCATGCAGGACCGCACCGGCCTGCCTTCGACAATCACCGTGCATGCACCGCAGACTCCGTCCTGACAGCCCGGCCGAACGCCGCTGATTCCGAGGCCGTCATGAAGGAACTCGAGCAACGAGGCGCCCGACCGCACGCGGGCCGAACGCGGCGTGCCGTTGACGAGCAGCGTCAGCAGCGGCATTTTTCCGGATTTTCGCACGGTCAGCGGGCGTGGGCCGCGGCATCCATGCCGCGCGTGCAAACCGTGAGACGATGGAAACGTGGATGGTCGGCAGCAGCCGGCGCGCGGCGCGCTGGGGGCGATCTTTCTGATCGTGTTTCTCGATCTGATGGGCGCGGGGATCCTCGTGCCGGTGATCCCGTTCATCGTCAGGCCCCACCGCGCCGACGCGCTCACGGTCGGGCTGCTGGCGCTGGCCTTTTCGGCGGCGCAGTTCGTGGCGGCGCCCTTTCTGGGCGCGTGGTCGGACCGCCGCGGGCGGCGGCCGGTGCTGCTCGGCTGCCTGGCGGGCACGGCAGCGAGCTACTTCCTGTTTGGCGCGGCGTGGTCGCTGCCGGTGCTGTTCGCCGCGCGGCTGCTGTCCGGTTTTGCGGGCGGTTCGGTGACGACGGCGCAGGCTTATATTGCTGACATCAGCGAGCCCCGGGACCGCGCGAAGAACTTCGGACTGATCGGCGCGGCCTTCGGCCTAGGCTTCATTCTCGGGCCGGCGCTGGGCGGGGCCTTGAGCAGGGTGAGCCTGTCGGCGCCCGCTTACGCCTCGGGCGTCCTTTCGCTGTTGACCCTGGCGGTGGCGGCCACGACGCTTCGCGAAACGCTGCCAGTGGAGCGCCGGACGGCGCGGAAGGTGAGCTGGCGAGATCTCAACCCGTTGGGGCAGATCGGCTCGGCCCTGGGCCGCCCTGCCTTTCGCGGGTTGATTCTGGCCACGTTCGCGCTCAACTTTGCCATGGCGGGCCTGCAAACGAATTTCCCTGTGTTTACGCACGTTCGCTTCGGACTCGATGCCAGCGGCAACGCCGTGCTGTTCGCCTTCCTCGGCCTGATGGCGGCCGTCACGCAGGGGTTCCTGCTGAGAAGGCTCACGAAGAAGACCTCCGAGACGAGGCTGGCGGTGGCCGGAAGCATGCTGTTCGCCGCGGGCTTCGCCGCGGCGGCGGCTGCGGGCGCCGTCTGGATGCTCTATGTTTCCGTGGCCCTTTCGGCCCTCGGCTACGGGCTGGCCGCGCCGGCGCTCACCGGAATGATTTCGCGCCGCGCGGGCGCCGATGAGCAGGGCGCGCTGCTCGGCACGGCGCAGTCCGCTTCCAGCCTGACCCGGATCGCCGGTCCGGTGTGGGCCGGCGCGGTGTTCGACCATCTCGGGCCGGGCGCACCGTACTGGAGCGGCGCCGTATTTTCGCTGGCGGCGGCCTGGTGGAGCTGGCGTTCAGCGCAGGCGGCGTCGGAGGCGCGGGTGGAGGCGGCCGCGGCGCAGCGCTGACGGTTGTCACGACGTTGCGCAGGCCGAGCGCTCAGATTTTTCCGGGCCGTTCTTTTCCCCGCGGTGATTTTCCTGGGAGGCCCGCCGGGTTTTCGTGCACCTTTTCGGCGTGTTCTCCCGGAATTGCAGCCGCAGTCTGGACGATTTTTTCTCCGAACCGGTCGCGGATCCGGTCGACGGCGGCGAGGGCGGCGCGGGCTCTTTGTTTCTTTTCGGCTTCGAGCAGCGATACCTGGCCCTGCGCCGCGCTCAGGCCGGAAACGCCCATGCCGATGAGGCGGACGGGCGAGGCGGTTTTCCAGGCCCGGCGGAACAGATCCCGGGAAACGGCGATGAGATCGGCGTCGAGGTCGGTCGCTTCGGGGAGCGTCTGCGAGCGGCTGAGCGTGGTGAAGTCTGAATAACGCAGCTTCAGCTCGATCGTGCGGGCAAACAGGGCGTGCTCGCGAAGGCGGCGGCCCACTTTTTCGGCCTGCCGTGCCAGGGTGGCTTCCAGAAGCTGCGGATCGCGCACGTCCTCAGGGAAGGTGTGCTCGTGGGAGATGCTTTTCGGGTCTTCGTAAGCGCCAATGTCGGTTTCGAACCAGGCGCCTGCATCGGCGCCGCGCGCCTTGCCAGCCAGGGCGAGCCCCCACCGGCCGAAACGGCGGAGGAGGAAGTCCTCATCCAGCCGCGCAAGGTCGCCGACGCGGCGGATACCCATTTCACGCAGGCGCCGGGCGGTCACTTGGCCCACGCCAGGAATGCGGCCCACGTCGAGCGGCGCCAGAAAGGCCGCTTCCATGCCGGGCGGCACCCAGGCGATGCCGTTTGGCTTGGCGAAGTCCGAGCAGACCTTGGCGAGCATCTTCGAAGTGGCAACGCCGATGGAGCAGTTCAGGCCGGTGGCCTCCTTCATCCGCTCATGAAGCCGCGTGGCGGCGCGCAGCGGCGGCCCCCAGAGCCGTTCGGTGCCGGTCATGTCGAGATAGGCCTCGTCGACACTGGCCATGGAGACGCGGGGAGTGAATTCGTTCAGCACCTCGTGCACGCGGTGCGAGTATTCGCGGTAGCGTTCCGGGTGTCCGTCCAGAAAGATCGCGTGAGGGCAGAGCCGCGCGGCCGTGCGCAGCGGCATGGCCGAGTGAACGCCGTAACGGCGGGCCTCATAGGACGCGGCCGCGACGACGCCGCGTTCGTGCTTCTGGCCGCCGACTACGACGGGCCTGCCCTTCAGGCGCGGGTCGAAGAGCTCCTCGACCGAGACGAAGAAGGCGTCCATGTCGACGTGGAAGATGGTCCTCACGGCGTATAGCGGGCGCACACCACCCGGGGCCAGCCGGCCAGATCATGTTGCGTAGCCAGTTCAGACCACGCCGGGCCGAAGGCGGACCGCACGGCCTCTTCTCCCTGATATCCGATTTCCACCACCAGCCATCCGCCGGGCTCAAGGAGCCGCTCGGCCTCGGCGGCGATGCGCGGATAGAACGCGGTGCCGTTCGGGCCGCCATCGAGCGCCAGGCGCGGCTCATGGTCGCGGACCTCCGGCTGGAGCGCAGCGATCTCCTCCGGCGGAATGTAAGGCGGGTTGGCGACGATGAGGTCAAAGCGGCCCGTGAGCGCCGAGGCGAGGTCGCACTGAATGAAGTCGGCGCGCGCCTGGAGGCGGCGGGCGTTGCGGCGGGCCACGTCGAGTGCGGCGAGGCTGATGTCGGTGCCGACGGCCCAGGCGTCGAGCTCGAGCGCGAGCGTGACGGCGAGAATGCCGCTGCCGGTGCCGATGTCGAGCACCCGGCGGGCCTGGGGGGCCGAGCGGAGCGACTGCTCGACCACATGCTCGGTCTCGGGCCGCGGGATCAGGACTGCGGGAGTCACCTCAAAGTCCCGGCCGTAGAACTCCTGCCTTCCGGTGATGTGCTGCAGCGGCCTGCGCTGGAGCCGTTCGTGGAGGTAGCGGCCGTAATGGATCCATTCGACCGTGCTGAGCTCATGCTCGGGGTGCGCGTAGAGCCAGGCTCGATCCCGCCGCAGAGCGTGACAGAGGAGGATTTCGGCGGTGAGCCGGGGCTCGCCGATGCCCGCGGCGGAAAGGATTTCAGATCCTTGCCGGAGCGCCGTCTGAAGGTTCATGCTGCGCTGCCTGGGCCGCTTCGGCCTGCTCGCGGAGCTTCTGCGCGTTGTAATACGTGGTACAGGCGTCGATGAGCGGGTCGAGCTCGCCCTCCATGATGCGGTCGAGCTGGTACAGCGTCAGCCCGATTCGATGGTCGGTGACGCGGTTCTCCTTGAAGTTGTACGTACGGATCTTCTCCGAACGGTCGCCCGTGCCCACCTGGGAGCGGCGGTCCGCCCCAATGGCCTGCCGCTGCTTTTCGAGCTCCATTTCGTAGAGCCGCGAGCGGAGCACGCGCTCGGCCTTGGCGCGGTTTTTGATCTGCGATTTCTCGTCCTGGCAGGTGACGACGAGGCCGGTGGGCAGGTGCGTGATGCGGACGGCCGAATAGGTGGTGTTGACGCTCTGGCCGCCGGGGCCGGACGAGCAGAAGGTGTCGATGCGGAGGTCTTTGGGGTCGATCCTGATTTCGACCTCGTCGGCCTCCGGCAGAACGGCCACGGTGACGGTGGAGGTGTGGATGCGCCCCTGCTGTTCAGTCACCGGAACGCGCTGCACGCGGTGGACGCCGCTTTCGTATTTCAGCTTCGAGTAGACGCGGTCGCCGCTGATGAGCGCGATCACTTCCTTGAAGCCGCCCGCCTCGCTCTCGCTCACCGAAGTGACTTCCACCTTCCAGCCCTGGCGTTCCGCGTAACGGGCGTACATGCGGAAGACCTCGGCGGCGAAGAGGCTGGCTTCGTCGCCGCCGGCGCCGGCGCGGATTTCGAGCACCACGTCTCTTTCGTCGTTGGGGTCCCTGGGCAGAAGCAGGATCTTGAGCTTTTCGATCAGCTCCTGCTCGCGCGGTTCCAGCCGCCGGATCTCATCCTCGGCCATCTCGCGCAGAGCGGGGTCTTTCTCTTCGAGCATCAGGCGCGCACCGGCCAGGTCTTCGGCCACCTTTTTGTACTCGCGCCAGACCTCGACGACCTCTTCCAGGTCGCGGTGCGCCTTGGCAGTCTTTCGATACAGCTCGGCGTCCTGGATGACGGCCGGGTCGGCCATCTGCCGGGTGAGCGCTTCGAACTTGCGCTCTACTTCTTCGAGTTGCCGGGTGAAGTCCATCAGGCGATCACCAGCTCTCCGCCCTGCTGCTTTTCGAGCGCCATCGCGTGCTCCAGAGCGATAATGGCGACCTCCGTCTGGCTGTCCGAAGGCGGCTGTGTGGTGATCCGCTGGAGCCAGAGGCCCGGGGCGGTGAACAGCGCCAGCAGGCTCCCGCGCCTGCGGGCGGCGTAGCGGATCACTTCGTAGCTGAGGCCGGCGATCAGCGGCAGTGCCAGCACCCGCACCGCCATCCGCTGCAGGAAGCCGTGCGCCGGAATGACTGCATAGACGGCGACGGAGACAAGCATCACCACCAGGAGAAAGCTTGTGCCGCAGCGTGGATGCCAGGTGGAGAACAGCCGCGCATTGCCGAGATTGACCGGCATGCCGCTTTCGAAGTTGAACACGACGCGGTGTTCGGCGCCGTGGTACTGAAAGACGCGGCGGATGTCGGCCCAGCGGGAGATCAGCCAGAGAAAAGCCAGGAAGATGGCGACGCGGATGACGCCATCAACAGCGTTAAACAGGAGCTGGTTATGCAGCTCCGGATAGATCCCCTCCAGTTTGGTCGTGATCCAGAGGGGGACGAACTTATAGAGGGCGATAAAGAAGACAAACGAAAAAGCCAGGTTCAGCGCCAGCACCCAGCCGGGCAGTTCGCCGCCCTTCCGGCGGCCCCCTGCCGGCTCGCCGCCGGCTTCCGCCTCGGCCTGCATGGCGACGTCGGCCGAGAAGCGCAGCGCCTTGATGCCCAGTGCCATCGCCTGCCCCAGAGTGCCGATGCCGCGCAGGATCGGGAGGCGAAAGGCGGGATACTTCTCCGAAAGCTTCGGGAGCGGCCGTTCGTCGATCACCACCTGTCCGTCCGGCCGCCGGACTGCCGTCGCATAGCTGTGCGGAGCGCGCATCATGACGCCCTCCATCACCGCCTGCCCGCCGACGAGGGTCTCCTCGCCGCTTTCGAGTATCGGCATCAGGTGGACATGGGCAGCCAGACGAAAGAACGATGCAAGCGTCAAAGTGATGACCAGCCTCTCTCTTTATTGAGTATAGCCGGGCGTGGCAGGATTCGGCCTCCCGGGACGCGAGATCCCTCCGCTTCGCCATCCCGGGCGCAGGCCCGTCAGGCGGCCGCCACCGAGCGCCGCGAACCCGTGTGGGCTTCCAGGAGCCAGCGGACCTGGATGGTTTCAAACGGCGGCGCGCAGTAGTCGGCGGCGCCTTCTTCCAGAGCATCGAGCCAGCCGTCCACTTCGGGCAGGCGGCTCACCACCACGACCGGAGTCTCGGGGAAAAGGCTCATGGCCTGACGAAGCATCGGGCGCGAGGAAGGACAGAAGACGATGTCGGCCTTCGGTGGTTCTTCTGTTGTTCCGGTGCCGTCGGTCGATTCGATCTGACAACCGCACCTGGACAGTTCACTTTCCAGACTCGAAGCGAGAGACGGTTCGAGGCAGAAGAGAACAGCCTTCCTGGGGATGGGACCCGTGTCAGATGCACGCGTCATCGCTCAGCCCCCACGCTTTGGCCGTTATGGCCTCTTCGAGCCACCAGTACGCACCCCGCGGGAAGGTGCGATTTCTGACGGTTCCCAGTGTCCCGCGCCATATCCCATTGTAGGGCAGTCTGCCGATTTTTCCAATCCAAATTTTTTATGGCGGGCATCTTTATCTCCGTGGGTTTTTGCGCCACGCTGCCTTTCTTGCCTTGAATTGCTAGAATGGAGGATTGCGGAGGCGAAATGGCGAAGATTGAGCGTCGAAAGACCGTAGCGGTCGACGTGGGCGGGGTGAAGGTCGGTGGCGGGCACCCGATCGTCGTACAGTCCATGACCAACACGGACACCGCGGACGTGACCGCGACGGTGAACCAGGTGATGGAGCTGGCGCGCGCCGGCTCGGAGATCGTCCGCGTGACGGTGAACACGGACGAAGCAGCCCGGGCCGTGCCGCGCATCGTCGAGACGCTCCATCGGTTTGGCTTTCGGACTCCCATCGTTGGGGATTTCCATTACAACGGGCACATCCTGTTAAAAAAGTACCCGGACTGCGCAAAAACTCTTGCCAAATATCGAATTAATCCTGGCAACGTCAACATCGGACGAAAAACCGATGAAAATTTCCGCACCATGATCGAGTGCGCCATCGAATACGGCAAACCGGTGCGGATCGGGGTCAACTGGGGCTCGCTCGACCAGGCGCTGCTGACGCGGATGATGGACGAGAACGCGCGCCTGCCGGAGCCGCTCGAGGCGGCCGAGGTCACCCGGCGCGCGATTGTGGCCAGCGCGCTCGAGTCGGCCCGGATGGCGGAAAGCTACGGGCTTCCGCATGACCGGATCATCCTCAGCGCCAAGGTCTCCGGCGTGCAGGACCTGATCGACGTCTACCGGATGCTGGCGGCGCAGTGCGATTATCCGCTGCACGTCGGGCTGACCGAGGCGGGCATGGGCGTCAAGGGGATTGTGGCGACGACGGCGGCCCTGTCGATCCTGTTGCAGGAGGGCATCGGGGACACGATCCGCGCCTCGCTGACGCCGGCGCCGAACGGCGACCGGACCGAGGAGGTGCTGGTCTGCCAGCAGATCCTTCAGGCGCTGGGGATCCGCAGCTTCTCGCCACAGGTGACGGCCTGCCCCGGCTGCGGGCGGACCACCAGCACGTTCTTCCAGGAGCTGGCCGAACAGATCCAGACCTATCTGCGCGAGCAGATGCCGGTGTGGAAGGAGCGCTACGCGGGCGTCGAAGAGATGAAGGTGGCGGTGATGGGCTGCGTGGTGAATGGCCCCGGCGAGTCCAAGCACGCCAACATCGGCATCTCCCTGCCTGGCACGTTTGAGGAACCGAAAGCGCCGGTCTATGTGGATGGAAAGCTCGTGACGACGCTGCGCGGCGAGCGCATCGCCGAGGAGTTCATGGCGATGGTCAACGACTACGTGGAGCGCACATACGGCGCCCGCGCGGCCGCAAGACCTGCCTGAAGCGCGGGCTGACGCTGCGCCTCCCGCATAATGAAAGCATGGAATGGCTTCTGGCGGGCCTGCTGCTCGCCCTTCCCATGGTTGATAACTGCACGCCCGCGCGGTGGCGCGATCCAGCCCCCGAGTCGCTGGAGCTGCTGGGCGGCACACCGGTAAACTGCCTGCTCGTCGAGGCGCCGGCCTGGCGCGCGGAATTGATCGCAAAGGCGCACGGCGCCGGGATGCTGGTTCTGGGCGCAGTGGCGAGCCGCGACCTCGCAGCTGCGCGTCAGGCGCTGCAAGCCGGTGTCGACGGCATCGCCGCCGAGGGGCCGCGTTCGGCCGAGATGGCGGCGTGGGCGCGCGAGCACGGCATGACGCTGGTGGAAATCGTCCCACGGGCCGAGCTGCGTTTTGACGCCAACGTGATTGCGACCTACGAGGGCCTGTGGGCCGGAGTGCGCATCGAAAAGGACCAGACGAAGGCGCAGCCGACCGGTGGGCCGTGGATCGAGACGAACACCGGGTTCCTGAGCTTCGTGCGGGCCGCCGCCCGGCCGGGCGCGCCCGTCTGGATGGCGCATCGTGCGCCCCAGGAGCCGCAGCCGGTTTCACGCTACGTGCAGGCCGTGGCCGACGCCGCCAGTTGCGGAGCGAAATGGGTGCTCGATTTCGACCCCGAATTCTGGCGGCGCCTCCGCGGCGGCGAGGAGAAGGGCCGTCGGGACTGGGCGCGGCTGGTGGAAGCCATGCGATTTCTGGCCGGACACGATGAGGCGTTGCGGTGGCCGGACGCCGGCGCTCTGGTGCTTGTACTGGACGAGCGCAGCGGCGGGCTCGTTTCGGGCGGCATCGCCGACATGATCAGCGCCAAGCACATCCCGCTGCGCATCGCGCTGCCCAGCCAGCTTGTCAGTCTTTCCGGCGAGGTGCGGACGCTGCTGACCATCGACCCGGCGTCGATGACGGCCGAGCAGCGCGAGGCGGCCCGCGCGGTGGCGAGGCGCGGGGCGACGCTGGTGAATGGCCCCGCGGGGTGGAAGCTGGAGCTTCCGCCGCCAGGACGGATCACCTACACCGACGAGCAGGTCAAACAGCTCGATCAGATCTGGCGCGAGGTGAACTCCATCATCGGCCGGCGCAATTACGGCGTGCGCGTGTTTGGCGCTCCGGGGATGCTGACCACGCTGAAGCAGGCGCCGGAAGACGGCCGCATGGCGCTCCTGCTGGTCAACTACACCGATTATCCGGTGGAGAACATCACGCTGCACTTCCCATTCCGGGTGCAGCGGGTGCGGATGATCACCCCGCGGGGCAGTGGAACGCCGGAGGTATACGAGACGGAAGAAGAAGGCTCAGGCATCGACGTCGCGCGGGTGGAGGAGCTTGCCCTCGTGACCTTCGAGCGCGCCGCTCAGCCAAAGCGGTAGGCGAGTTCGCTGATGCTCCCGCCGCGAACTTCGATGCGGCTGAGGTCGGCGCTGCCGACGCCGAGCTGCTCGGCCAGCAGCATCATGTTGTCGCAGTCGCGGAAGGGGTGCGTGCCGCGCGGCGCGCGCGGGTCATATCCCATCAGCGCCGTCGCCACCGCGTCCGTGCAGACGGCGTTCGTGCCGAGAATGAGCAGACCGGGCCGCACGTGGCGCAGCGGACGGATCCACGGCCCTTCGCCGCCGGCCACGGTTTCGATGCCGTCAATGAAAGAGATGTGAATC
This sequence comes from Bryobacteraceae bacterium, assembly GCA_026002855.1. Taxonomy (NCBI): domain Bacteria; kingdom Pseudomonadati; phylum Acidobacteriota; class Terriglobia; order Bryobacterales; family Bryobacteraceae; species Bryobacteraceae bacterium. Next base: position 4,269,742 of record BPGD01000001.1, on the reverse strand, counting down.
GGGCGGGCGGCGTTCAGCTCCGCGACGATGCGCGGCATGCGGTAGCCGGGCTGGCGCGGCGAGGCGGGGTCGCGTTCGGGCGGCGCGGGCGGCGCGGGCTGCCGCTGGCCTGCATGACAGATGACGCCACGGCCCTTCTCGGGATTTTCGTTCGGCTCTTCCAGTCCGGCATCGTCGCCGTAGATGGAGGCCGGAGTGATGCCGAAGATGTTTTTCATGGCAAGCGTCACACCGGTGGTGGCGTGATTCTTCAGCTTGGCCATGGAAACGAGCACGTCGGTCTCCTCGTAGGCGCGGTTCAGCACATAGGCCGGGTAGATGAGTCCGCCGCCCGGAACCGCGAAGCGGGCGTAGTCGCGGTAGGCGCCGCGTGCGTTGGTATTGACGAAGGAAATCTCCTGCGCCGCGTTGCGCAACTGGCGCACGTTCCAGCCGGATTCGAGCAGAAATTCCTCAAGCGGCCCGGCCGTGGCCCAGCAGCTTTCGACAAAGCGGATGCGGCGCGCGCCGGCGCGGCCGAGCACATGCGCCATCGCCAGCGCGGTTCGCGGATGCGTGTAGTGGGTCACGCCCAGCGGCAGGCCCTGCCAGCGGTTGGCCGGGCTGCCAGTGAGGTTCAGCTTGATGGTCACCGTCCTGTTGCGGACCAGCGCCGACGCGCCGCCGAGCTGATCGAACATCCGTTCGAGGACGGCCGCAAGGTCTTCGTCGTAAGAGGCGCAACGGGCCACCGCGACCGGCGTGGCCGGCGCCTTCGTCTCCGCGTGAGCCGTGATGGGGGCCGCGCCCAGAGCGGCCAGCAGTTGTCTGCGGGTCATTCCTCACCAGTGTAGCGGTAGAATCCGGTTATGAAAAAACTGACGCTGGCGGCCCTGCTGGCGTTACGCCTGCACGGCGCGGAAGCCGACCTGATCCTTCACAACGCCAGGATCATCACCGCCGATGCGAAGTTTTCGATCCGCGAGGCCGTCGCCATTCAGGGCAACCGCTTCGCAGGGGTCGGGACGTCGAAGGAGATCCTTGCAAAATTCCGCGGTCCGCGCACGGTGGTGATCGACCTGGCCGGCCGCACCGTGCTGCCTGGACTGATGGACGAGCATGTCCATGCGCTCGAAAGCGGCCTGAGCGAATTCCGCGGTCCGCTGCCGCCGTTCGATTCCATCGCCGCCATCCAGGACTACATTCGCGCCCGCGCGCGGGTGACGCCCAAGGGGGAATGGATCGTGGTGCCGCGCACGCTGCCGCCGCGGCTGAAAGAGATGCGGATGCCGACGCGCGAGGACCTGGATGTCACCACCGACCATCCGGTGGCCTTCGACGCCAGCTACGTCTGGAGCGCCAACACTCTGGCGCTGAAAATCAGCGGCATTACCCGCACGACGCCCGACCCGCCGGGCGGCGAGATCGTGAAGGGGCCGGACGGCGAGCCCAACGGCATTCTGCGCAACGCCGCGCACCTGTTGAAGGGCGTCACCCGCGCCGCACCTTTCACTGAGGAAGAGAAGCTGAAGGCGCTGGAGCTGATGCTCCATGAATACCGCCGCGCCGGGCTGACCGGCATCCATGACCGCGCGGTGACGCCCGAGGACGTGGCACTGTTTGAGCGCCTCAAGAAGGAGGGCCGGCTGCCGGTGCGCACGGTGATGACGTGGCGGCTGCCGACAGCGCGGCCCACCGATGAGCTGGTGCGCGAGATTGAATCGCGCCCGTGGCGCACCAACCTCGGCGATGAATGGCTCAAGTTCGGCGCCTTCAAGGTGACGCTCGACGGCGGGCAGAGCGTCGGCACTGCCTTCCAGCGCATTCCCTACGGGCCGTTCGGCCGCCAGCTTTACGGACAGACCGATCCGGACGCGCGCGGCACGCTGTTCGTCGAGCCGAAAAAACTGCTCGCGATCATGCGCGCGGCGCGCAACAAGGGCTGGTCGCTGACCGCCCACGCGCAGGGCGGCGCCGCGATCGACGTGCTGCTGGACGTTTTCGAGGCGCTCGACCGCGAGAAGCCGATCGCGCCGACGCGCTCGCACGTCATGCACGGCAGCATGCAAAGCCCGGAGTCGCTCGACCGGATGAAGCGGCTGGGCATCGCCGCCGACGTCCAGCCCGGCTGGCTGCACTTTGACGCCCCGGCGCTTGTGCGCGTCTTCGGCGAGCGCAACCTGCGCTGGTTCTTCCCGATGCGCGGCTACCTGGACCGCGGCATCCCGGCCGCCGGCGGCAGCGACCACATGCTGGGGCATGACAGGGACCGTGCGGTGAACCCGTACAACCCGTTCTTCAACATGTGGATGACCATCACGCGCCGCACCACCGAGGGCAAAGTGCTGTTTGCCGAAGAGCGGGTCAGCCGCGAAGAGGCCATCCGCATGTGGACGACCTGGCCCGCCTGGCTCCACTTCAGCGAGAAGACGCAGGGCTCGATCGAACCTGGCAAGCTCGCCGATCTGGTCGTCATCGATCGCGACATTCTCACCTGTCCGGAGGACGAGATCCGGCGGATCGAGCCGCTGATGGTGGTGCTGGACGGCAGGATCGTCGAGCGAAGAATCGCTGCTTTTCCAGGCGCCGAAGGCTTTGGCAAGGACACGCCGGGCGGGCGCGGCGGCCGGGTGATCGTGGTGCGCAACCTGAACGACAGCGGTCCGGGCAGCCTGCGCGAGGCCGTGGAAACAAAAGGACCGCGAATTGTTGTTTTCGGCATCAGCGGCATCATCGACCTGAAGACGCCGCTGCGGGTGACCGAGCCGTGGCTGACGCTGGCCGGGCAGAGCGCTCCGGGCATGGGCGTCTGCCTGCGTGGCGACGGGCTGCGCATCGAAACGCATGACGTCGTCGTCCGCCACCTGCGTTCTCGGCCGGGCGAGGGGCTGGGGCGGGAGGTGGACGCGATTGCCGTGGGCGGCGCGGCGTTCCGGGTGGTGATCGACCACTGCTCGGCCACCTGGTCAGTAGACGAGGCCCTCAGCCTCAGCGGGGCGCTGAGGGACGTGACCGTGCAGTGGTGCCTCATTGGCGAGGCGCTGCGGAAGAGCGTTCATCCGAAGGGCGAGCACGGCTACGGCTCGTTGGTGCGCGCCTCCGGAGGCGTGACGCTGCATCACAATCTCTGGGTGAAAAACACGGCCCGCAATCCGCGGCTTGGCGACAATTATGGACGCCCGCCATGGCCCGTGTTCGACGTGCGGAACAACGTGATGGCGCTGTGGGGCGCCATCTGTAGCGGCATGACGGGAGACCGGCTGCGCGCGAATTATATTGGAAATTATCTGAAACCGGGGCCGGAATCCCTTCGCCGTCCGCCCATTATTCTGACGCAGACCGCCGATGTGGAATATTTTCTCGGCGGAAACATCGTGGAAGGATGGCCGGAATTTTCCGAAAATGACGGGCGCTTTTTCGCGCCGCAGGAATCCGGCGGGCGGCGCCTGTACCGGCTGGCGGCGGCGCCGTTTGACGCGCCGCCGGTGCGCACGGTCCCGGCGCGGGAGGCCTATGAAGCGGTGCTGGCCGGCGCAGGCGCCACGCGGCCGGTACGCGACCCGGTGGATGCGCGGCTGGTGGAGGAAGTCCGCCGGGGCGACGGCGGCATCATCGACTCGACCGGTCAGGCCGGCGGCTGGCCGGATTACGGCCACGCCGCGGCGCCGCCGGACGCTGACTCCGACGGCATGCCGGACGCCTGGGAGACCGCCCGCGGCCTGAATCCGAATGACCCGGGCGACGCCACCGACGACCGCGACGGAGACGGATATACGAACATCGAAGAGTACCTGAACGCTCTGGCCGAAGGCCGGGCGGGCGTCACAAATCAAAGCAGAAATCGTTCCACCGGATATGCCCTATCTACTCGCACTCGACCAGGGAACCACATCCAGCCGCGCCATCGTCTTTGACGGCGAAGGTCGCATCCTCGGCGCCGCGCAGAAGGAGTTCCGCCAGATCTATCCGCAGGCGGGCTGGGTGGAGCACGACCCCCTGGAGATCTGGGCCACGCAGCGGGGCGTCGCCGCCGAGGCGCTGGAACGGGCGCGCCTTTCGGCGCGCGATATCGCCGCCATCGGCATCACCAACCAGCGCGAAACCGCCGTGCTGTGGGACCGCCGCACCGGCGAGCCGGTCGCGCCCGCCATCGTCTGGCAGGACCGCCGCACGGCGGCTTTCTGCGACTCGCTCAAGGCGAGCGGCGCCGAGGAGGAGATCCGCCGCCGCACCGGGCTGCTGGCGGACCCGTACTTCTCCGGCACCAAGCTGCGCTGGCTGCTCGATCACGTCGATGGGGCCCGGCAGCGCGCCGCCCGCGGCGAACTCGCCTTCGGCACCATCGACACATGGCTGCTGTGGAACCTGACCGGCGGCCGCGTCCACGCAACGGATCCGAGCAACGCCTCGCGCACGCTGCTTTACAACATCCACACCGGCTCCTGGGATGCTGAGCTGCTCCGCCTGTTGGAGGTGCCTGCCGAAGTCCTGCCCGAGGTGCGGCCGTCGAGCGGCATTTTTGGCGAGACGCAGCCGGATCTGCTGGGCGCGCCCGTGCCTGTCGGCGGCATGGCCGGCGACCAGCAGGCGGCGCTGTTCGGGCAGGCCTGCTTTGACCCCGGGCTCGCCAAAAACACGTATGGCACCGGCTGTTTTCTGCTGATGCAGACGGGCGCTGAAGCGGTCGCCTCCCGCCACCGGCTGCTGACGACGGTGGCCTGGCAGGCGGACGGGCGGCTGGAATATGCGCTGGAAGGCAGCGTCTTCATTGGGGGCGCGGTGGTGCAGTGGCTGCGCGACGGCCTTGGGCTGATCCGTTCCTCGGAAGAGGTGGAAGCGCTGGCAGCGAGCGTCGATGACAGCCATGGCGTTTACTTTGTGCCGGCCTTCACCGGACTGGGCGCGCCGCACTGGGACGCTTACGCCCGCGGAACCATTGTCGGTCTGACGCGCGGCGTGACGGCGGCGCACGTGGCGCGTGCGGCGCTTGAGGCGATCGCCTTCCAGGTGGCGGACGTCGTCAGCGCCATGGAAGCCGATTCCGGGCTGCATGTGGCCGAGCTGCGCGTCGATGGCGGCGCCTCGCGCAACGGCCTGCTGCTCCAGTTCCAGGCGGACCTGCTCGGCGTGCCGGTGGTGCGCGCCGCCGTGACGGAAACGACGGCATTGGGCGCGGCCTATCTCGCCGGGCTGGCCGTGGGCGCGCTGGGCACGCGGCAGCAGCTTGCCCGGCAGTGGAAAGCCGGGGCGCGCTTTGAGCCGCGGATGGGCCGGGACGAGGCGCAGGCGCGGCGGCGGCAGTGGGCACGGGCCGTCGAGCGCGCCCGGGGCTGGGAGGAGGCCGGATGAACCGCGCGGAGATGCTCGACCGGCTTCGCTCGGGCCGCCGTGACTGGGAGCTCCTGATCCTTGGCGGCGGCGCCACCGGCGTGGCCTGCGCCCTGGACGCCGCCAGCCGCGGCTACCGCACCGCGCTCGTCGAACAGCACGACTTCGGGAAGGGCACCTCGAGCCGGTCCACCAAACTGATCCACGGCGGCGTGCGGTATCTGGAACAGGGCAACGTCACGCTGGTGATGGAAGCGCTGAAAGAGCGCGGCATTTTGCGGGAAAATGCGCCGCATCTGGTGAGCGATCTGGCTTTTATCGTTCCGAATTATGAATGGTGGGAGGCGCCATTTTACGGTGTGGGCCTGCGGCTTTACGATCTGCTGGCGGGAAAATACGGCTTTGGCCGTTCGCGCCTGTTGAGCCGCGAGGAGACGCTCGAACGCCTGCCCAACCTGAAGCCCGAAGGGCTGCGCGGCGGCGTGATCTATTACGACGGCCAATTCGATGACGCGCGTCTCCTGATCCACATGGCCCGCACCGCCGCCGAGCAGGGCGCGGCGCTGGTCAACTACTGCCGCGCCGTGGCTTTCGTGCGCGATTCGCAGGGGCTGGTCTGCGGGGCAGTGGTGCGCGACGAGGAGACCGGAGAAGAGATCGAACTGCACGCCCGCGCGGTGATCAACGCCACCGGCTGCTTCAGCGACGCGGTGCGGCGCCTGGCGGACCCGGAAGTGCGCCCGATGATCGCGCCGAGCCAGGGCGTGCACCTCGTCTTCGACGCCGGCTTCCTGCGCGGCGATGCAGCGATCCTGGCGCCGCGGACGCGCGACGGGCGCGTCATGTTCGCCATCCCGTGGCACGGGCATGCACTGGTGGGCACCACGGACACGGCGCTCGATGAAGTCTCTCTCGAACCCGCGCCGATGGAGGAGGAAATCGAGCTGATCCTCGAAACGGCTGCCGATTACCTCGAACGCGCCCCTTCGCGTGCCGACATTCTCAGCGCGTGGGCGGGCATCCGCCCGCTGGTCCGGTCGGCCGAAGGCGCTTCCACGGCCTCGCTGTCCCGGGACCATTCGATCCACATCGATCCCAACGGGCTGATCACCATCGCCGGCGGCAAGTGGACCACCTGCCGGAAGATGGCCGAAGACTGCATCGACCAGGCCGCGCTGCTGGCCGGGCTGGACGAAAGGCCCTGTGTGACGCGCCGACTGCGCATCCACGGCTATCATCATCACGCGGACCAGTTCGGACACCTGAGCGTTTATGGGAGCGATGCCATCGCCATTCGCGAGATGATCCGGCTCCACCCCGAGCGCGGCCGCCGGCTGGCCGCGCCGCTGCCTTATCTGGAGGCGGAAGTCGTCTGGGCGGCGCGCTGGGAGATGGCCCGCAGCGTGGAAGACGTGCTGGCGCGCCGCACCCGGGCGCTCCAGCTCAATGCGCGCGCCGCGCTGGAGGCCGCGCCCCGCGTGGCGGAGATTCTGGCCGCCGAACTCGGCCGTCCTGCCGGCTGGGCACAGCAGGAACTGGAGGCTTTCCGGCGGCTGGCGCAGCGCTATCTGCCGGGCGGCGTCTGTTAGCCTGAAAGTTGGCGCGCAGAATCATTTCTTCGGAAATTGTTTTGCTCGTAGCGTGTCTGCCCGCGCTGGCTGCGGGCGGCTGGCAGGCGGCCGGCCCGTGGGGCGGCACCGCCACCAGCCTCTGGGTGGACCGAAACAACCCGGACGTCCTGCTGGCAGGCGCCCGCCACTCACTCGTGTTCCGCTCCACCAACGGAGGCGGCCGCTGGGAGCGGCTCAACTTTCCCCGCTATTTTTCGGCGACGATCACCGCGGTGATGATCCATCCTTCCGACGCGAAGCTGTATCTGGCGGCTACGGACACGCCGCAGAACATCGGCGCCGGCGTCTGGTACAGCGAGGACCGCGGCGCCACGTGGAAAGCCGCGGCGGGACTGGAAGGGATCTCGACTTACGCTCTCGCGTTCTTCGAAAAAGACCCGCGTCGCATGGCGGCGGCCACGCGCAGCGGTGTCTGGAAGAGCGAGGATGCCGGCCGTAGCTGGCGCCGCATCTCCCCGCCGTACAACCACGAGCTGCGGTCAGTCACCGCCGTCGCCATCGACCCGCGCGATGACCGCATCGTCTATGCCGGCACCACCCATCTGCCGTGGAAGACCACCGACGGCGGCCAGACCTGGCACATCATTCACGACGGAATGCTCGACGACTCCGACGTCTTCTCCATCTTCATTGACCCGGCGCGCCCGGAGCGTGTGCTGGCCAGCGCGTGCAGCGGCATCTACCGCAGCGAAGACGGCGGCCGCAACTGGTCCAAAGTGCGCGGCATTCCGGCCGAGCAGCGCCGCACGCACGTGGTACGTCAGATGCCTGGCCACGCTGAAGTCATCTTCGCCGGCACGACGCTCGGCCTGCTGAAGTCCACCGATGGCGGTACGACGTTCCGGCGCCTGAACCGGCACGCTGTCTACAGCATGGCTTTCGACCCGCGCGACCCGCGGCGGATGTATCTCGCCACGGAAGGCGGCGGCATCTGGCGCAGCGACAATGGCGGCGAGGCGTTTGTCCAGATCAACAAAGGCTTCGCCAGCCGTTTGAGCGACGGGCTGGCCGTGGCCGCGGGCGCACTCTATCTGAACGTGCTCCAGGACGGCGAATGGGGCGGCCTCTTCGTCAGCAACGACGGGGGCCTTTCCTGGAGCCAGATTCCAAAGTCGAAGACGTTGCCGGAAAGTCATGTCACGCGTCTGGCCGCCTGTCCTTCGCGCACCGGGCTGGTATTCGCAGGCAATGACGAGCGCGTCTACCGCAGTCTGGACGGTGGCCGTACGTGGCTGCCGCTGCGCATCGGCGCGGGAGCGCGGCTGCGCATCCAGGCGCTGGCCTGCACGTCATCAGGCGCGATGGATGTCGTGCTGGCCGGAACAGACATCGGCTTGTGGCGGAGTACGGACCTCGGCGCAAGCTGGCAGATGATACGTCTCACGACCGCCAACATCCGGCACTCCGTGCAGGAGCTGATTGCGGGCAACACGGACGGAGGCCGCGTCCTGGCCCGCACCGCGCACGCCGTCTACCTGAGCGCGGATGCCGGCACCACCTGGCGCGTGCTCAGCATGTTGTTTCCGGCGTCCACCATTTACGACATGGCCATCACTGCCTCCACGCTGCTGGCAGCCACTGCCGATGGGCTGTATCTTTCTGCTGACGAGGGCAGGCACTGGGAGAAAGCAGAGCAGGGGCTCGAACCCGGCACCGTCACCACGCTGGCGGCCCGCCCCGGGCCCGGCGGAGAAGTGTTCGCCGGCCAGTTCGGCCGGATCTACCGCTCCACCGACGGCGGCCGGAGCTGGGCGCTGGTCGAAGGCGCGGAGTTGCCCGCCGTGAGCCTGAAAAAAATGCTCTGGCCCGAACCGCGGGGCCGGCGATTGCTGGGTTTGACCCCCGATGCGGGTGTTTTCTACTTGGAAATCCCCTGACAGAGATTGCATAATGGACAATGAGGCAGGTGAAGTCCCGATGATGAAACAACTTGCAGGTTCCCTACGCTCATGTGGCTGGTCTCGGACTTTCGCAGCCGCCGCTGTGATGTCCCTGCTGACATTTGCCGCCGCAGGGCAGCAGCAGCCGGCGCCGCCGAAGACGTCCGGGGGCGATGAGCTGCCGGACAAGGTGGAGATCAACGGCTTCGGCGGCGGGAGCTTTTTCCAGGGCGTTTCGAGCGGCCTGGGCACGAAACTGGTCAATGGCGGCGCCTTCGGGTTCCGTCTTACGGAGAACTTCTGGCGCTATGTCGGCCTTGAGCAGGCGTTCACATACAGCGCCAACAACGTGCGGTTTGAGTCACCGGTGGCGCCCGGGCTGCCGCAGAATGACTTCGGCCAAAGGATTTATCAATACTCGCTGAATCCGATCTTTTACTGGACGGAGCGCGGTTCGAAGATCCGTCCCTTCCTCACCGTGGGCGTCTCTGCCATGAATTTCCGTCCCACGGACACGGCCAAGGGGTGGGCCCGCAGCCCGCTGAATGTGGCCCTGGGTGCGCAGAACCTCGACGACAACACTCACGCCGCCATGAACTACGGCGGCGGCCTCAAGTGGCACATCACCGACCGCTGGGGCGTCCGTTTCGACGTTCGCGGTCTCTGGACAAAGAATCCCACCTTCCGGCTGCCGGACTACCCGACGGGCGGGCTCTACATCCCGCGCGGGGACAAATTGCACGGCGTCCAGACGACGATGGGCGTCACGTATTATCTGGGCCGCAAGGCGGAAGCCCCCCCGCCGCCGCCCCCGCCGCCACCGGCGCCACTGCCTGCCCTCAACGCGGGCACGCTCAGCGTCGGGCCGGGGACGCTCTGCCAGGGCCGCGCCATTACGGTGCGCAACTCGGGCGCCAGCGACCCCGCCGGCCGCGCCATCACCTACAAGTGGAAGGTGAACGGCCAGCCCATGGGCGGCAATTCGCCTGAACTCACCTTCACACCGGACCGCGCCGGCTCTTACAAAGTGGAGCTCGATATTGAAGCCGAGAACACCGCCAACCATCCCGTGCGGACGGCTTCCGCTCCGCCGCTGACGCTGAACGTCCAGCCTTACAACCCGCCCACGGTGTCCAACGTGATGGCCAACCCGGCCTCCATTCAATACGGGCAGACCTCAACGCTGAGCGCACAGGGCACCGGCTCGGCCTGCTCCACCATCCAGTTCCAGTGGACGGTGACCGAAGGCACGGTGCAGAACGCCACGTCGGCCACGGCGACCTTCGACAGCAAGGCGGTGAAGTTCGAGCAGGGCGGCAAGATCCAGTCCAAGACGATCACTGCCACCGTGCGCGTCACCGACGACCGCGGCGCGTCGGCCACCGGCACGGCGCAGATCAAGGTGGACTACATCCCGTCGGCGATTCGCTTCTCCGACGTCATCTTCAGCAAGAACAGCGCCCGCGTGAACAACTGCGGCAAGCGCATCCTGCTCGAAGAAGTGGCACCGAAGGCCGCCGATCCGGACTATGAGGTGGTGCTGATTGGCCACATCGACCAGGACGAGGTCTCGAAGACGAAGAAGCCGAGCGACCTCGACATGCGCCGCGTGCTGAACGCCTATGCCGTGCTTACGGCCGGCGGCGGCACCTGCGCCAACGTCGACAGTTCGCGCATCAAGGTGACCTGGGTCGGCACCGAACAGGTGTCCGACATGCAGCCCGGCCTGTGCGGTACCGCCGCGCGTCCGGCCAGCAAGGAGCGCGCCGGCCAGATGGTCTCCACGGCGGACCAGAACCGCCGCGTGGAGGTCTGGCTGGTGCCGAAGGGCACCAAGATGCCGGCCGCGTTCAAGGAGGCCAAGCAGCTTGACGAGAAACTGCTCAAGCGGCTGAAGTGTCCGAAATAACGCCGGCTGGATCCTGAACCGACGGCTGAGAGAGGCCCGGGCCCGCAAGGGTCCGGGCCTCCGTGTTTCGGGGGTCAGCGGTTCTCATGTTTTTCAGCGGCAAGCTCAGCAGCAAGCTTTCCCTGCTTCGGAGGCCGCCGTGATGGTGCTTTTGTCGCGCGGGGTTCTGGGGCCCATTTCACTCGCCTCGTGGGACAACTGCGTTGGCGACTCTGTTCGTGTTTCGCGTTTCTCTTCTCTCTCCGGATCCGCTTCGCGCGCGCCTCTGGACCACGAACGGAGCGAGTCCGCGGGGCGAGCGAAGAAGCAGTCATCGCTTCGCCGCGAGCGTTCAGGCCGCCGTCGTCGGCCGCCCGTTTTCGCGGCCCGGAAGGAGGTGAATTTCCAACAGGCGCCAGAACCGCGGGGCAGGGAAGAGCGGGGCCTGATCCGGCTCAGGCCGGTTCCTGTTGCGAGAGGCAGTGCAGCGTGCCCAGCCCCCACACCAGATCCAGGGCGTGGATGCCAACCACCGGACGATCGCGGAACAGTTCGCCGAGAATGCCCAGCGCCACGCGGTCGTTGGGATCGTTGAAGGTGGGCACGAAGACGGCGTGGTTGGCGATGTAGAAGTTCGCGTAGCTGGCCGGCAGACGCTGGCCATCGAAGAAGACCGGCGCGGGCATGGGCAGCGGAACCACCTCGGGTTTCGAGCCGTCTTCGAGCCGCAGGTCGGCAATGCGCTCCCAGTTCTCCCGCAGCGGCCGGTGATTGGCGTCGCGGGGGTTGTCTTCCCGCACCAGAACCAACGTGCGCGGGCCCACGAAACGGCAGAGGTCGTCGATGTGACCGTGGGTATCATCGCCAGCGATGCCACGGCCGAGCCAGAACACGTTCTTCACGCCGAGAAACGCGCGCCAGGCCGCTTCGGTGTCGGTGCGCGTGAAACCGGGGTTACGCACCTGAGTCCTGGGATCCAGATAACATTCCTCGGTGGAGAGCAGCGTGCCGAGGCCGTTTCCCTCGATACCTCCGCCCTCGCACACGAAGGGCCGTCCGTTCCAGCGGGCACGAAACAGCGGCACGCGCAGCCGCGCCGCGGCGGCCTGCGGGATCCGGTGGTCGCGGCGCCAGTTGTCATACTTGGCCCAGCCGTTGAAGTGCATGTGAACGATTGCGCGGCGCGGCGCCGGTCCGCTGCGGGTGACGAAGATCGGCCCGCAGTCGCGCATCCAGCCACGGTCCAGTGGATGGCGCAGGAAATCCACGCGCCGGAGACTGGCGCCCGCGCGGGCCAGCCAGGCGCGTGCCTGCTGCTCGGCCCGTGCGCTGCCCGTGACCAGCCGGACGCGTTCGCCGCGGGTGAGCTTTGCCACCCAGTCGGCAAGAGCCCAGCGCACGGCCTCCAGTTTGCCCGGAAAATCATCTTCGTTCTGGGGCCAGGCCAGCCAGGTGGCCGCATGAGGCGCCCATTCGGCGGGCATCGAGAAGCCGGCCTCGGCCGGCGTGACGCGGGTCGGATCGAGGCCCATAGTTGTATTGTCGATGATCGCCGTCGGCGCGGTTTTCTGGTACAAGGGAGTCAAGGCCGATGCGCGCTCTGCTTTGGGGTCTGGTGGCTGCTGTCTGCTGTGCGGCGCCCGTCGCGGCGGACAGCCGCAAACAGGAGTTTTCCGATTTCACCACGCCGCTGCCGGTGGCCCGCGGAGACCGCCTCGTCATTGGCATCGTCGGCGGCTGGGAGCGGTGGGACAATCCCATGCGCGCCATCCGCCGCACGGCCATCGCCCTCAAGCGCCGACGCCTGCCGGGCGTCCATGTGGAGACCGTGGAAAACCACAGCCTCGAGCTTGCCGAACAGCTTGTCCAGCGCGCCTTTGATTTCAACCGCAACGGGAAGCTTGAGCCGGACGAGGCCGCTGATGCGGCGGTGATCCTTTATGGCCAGAGCCTCGGTGGACGCGCCGCCCTGCGCCTGAGCCGCCGGCTGAACGAATGGGGCGTTGCCGTGCCCCTGCTGATCACCATCGACAGCTTCGGCCGGGACTCTTATGTCGTCCCGCCCAATGTCCGCCGCGCGGCCAACTACTACCAGCGCGAGCATCTCTATATCAAAGGCGCGCCCGAGCTGCGCGCCCAGGATCCTGCCCGGACGCAGATCCTGTTCAACCGCAAACTCAGTTTCAAGGACCGGGACGACGTGGAAGCCGAAGAGCATAGCTGGCTTCAGCGCTTCTTTCTCGATGAGCACGCGCGCGTCGAGTATCTGCCGGAGGTGTGGGAAGAAGTCGAAAAGATGATCGTCGAGGCTGCCCGGGCACCCGTGGCGAACGGACACTGAAGGCCGGCGAGCCGTGCGTCATTTTGCTCTGCGGACCCGCACTCCTGCCTTCCGGCCTGACTGAAAGCGCAGCTCGAGAATGCCACCCGCATCGGCTTCCGCTTCGAACATTTCTTCGCCGTCCACTTCGATTTCATACTGCGCGCCCGGCTCCAGCCCGAGCACGAAGGCCACTTCTTCCACGGGCCTCTCTCCCTCCGCGGGCGGCGGCAACCATCCGGTCTCAAACCGCAGGCCGCCGGGCGCAAACAGGATGCGTACCGGGCCGAGGTCGATGGGTCGCGGCTGCGCCTCCGGGCGCACCAGGATGCGCTTGCCGCCGGCGAACAACTGGGCCTGGCCGTCCAGGTATCCGAACCACGCGGCGTCCTCGTCCCACCCGGATCGCACCAGCAGTTGGCCGCGTCCATGGAACAGGTCTGGCATATAGGTGAAGCTCAGCCCCGGCTGATACGGGTTGGCCCACAGGAACTCGTACGGGATGCCGAACTCGCCGCGCATCAGGAACCGGTCGATCATCAGCCAGCCCTGAAGGAACTGGTGGGCTTTGGCGTTCGCGTCATAGGCCACCAGCGCCAGCTCGGCGGCGCGCGCCAGCATCGCCTCGCGGAGGTCCGGGTCGCCGGGCGTCCAGTAGACCGGGATGCGGTACTCATTTTCCGGGGCTGGCCACGGCTGCGGATAGTAGCTCAGGATCAGCAACGGCGGCAGTTCCTCGAACCATTGCGCCAGCCCCTCCCGCAGATCGATCCGGAGGTTGTCCCGCACCACGTGCAGCAGCTCGACCATCGCATAGAGCTCCTCGCGGGTTCGGAAGGGATTTCCGCCCCGCCGGAGCTGTGGCGCTACGGACCTGCCCCACCAGGTCTCCACCGCGAATCGAAGCGCACTCTCTGAAGCGCGCGGTTCGGCATCGGCCAGCGCAATGGCGGCGAAGACGACAGAACGGATTTGGCGCGCGTCGCCCTGGCGGACGTCCAGCGCGGGTTTCACCCGCCGCGCGATCATCTGGGCGAGCGCCTCACCCGCGGCCGGCTGGCACCAGTCATAGACCAACGCCATCTGGCGGAGCTCGCGCGGTTCGGCCGCGTCGGCCTTCGCCGCCCATTCGGCGGCCTCGCGGCAGGCGCCCGGGTGCGAGGCCACCGCGCCCCACAATGCCTGCGCGAAGCCCGGTTCGCTCATGCGGGCCCTCCCGCGCATCAGTGAATCGAACTGCTGCCAGCGGATGGAGTCGCGCTCCCGCTCCCGCTTGAGCAGCCGCAGGCGGCGCTCGTTCAGCAGCAGCCGCGGCGCGTCCGTGTAGACCTGGTAGTCCGGCTCCTGGGGCGGCTGGCCAGCCAGCACGGGCAGGGCCAGCGCCAGCCAGACCCAGTGTGTCACCATGCCACACCTCCTGGGGCAGCGGCGGGCACAGGCGGGCGCAAATGGAAAATCAGGCCACGCAAAATCAGGCACTTCGACGCCAGCGTGGTTGGCATGCCGTTTGCTAGACTCAAAGGCGAATTGATGAAGTCTCTGTAGACCTGCCCTCTGCTGGAACGGGCCGGTGAAAGGACGAAGTGGAGTTTGGATACGTCGTGCTTGCGGGAGCCGGTGTTCAAGATCTCTTCCATTTCGTTTCAGTCGCTGGCAGGTCCCAGCAGAGGGGTTTTTTTTCGGCCTGATTCCGTTTCTTCATAACCTGGCAATCATTGAGGATTCTCCCCCTGGGGAGCGGGAAGCGGTTCGCCGGATTCGATGGTGAAGAGCTGTAAGCGGCAGCTTCATCAGGAGCGAAAGGGAACAAAGGCTTTTTCGGATCCGGCGCAACCGCGGCCGTGACCCTCGCCCGGCCTGGGCGGGCCGCATTGGATTGGCTCGTTTCGAGTGACCCCCGCCACGAGGCGATCCAATGCGGCTTTTCTTTGCCGCTCGCCTACCAGCACAGCGTTCCCGTGCGCGGTTCTTCTTCCTCGTTCGGCAGGTAAATCGCCTTGCACTTCTCGCAACGGTAAATCTCCGCGTTCGGGCCGAAACGTTCCAGCACCTCGCCATCGTAGAAATACCAGCGTTTCAGGTGCCCGGCACAGAGCTTGCCCTTCTCATCCTTGAGTCCGCAACTGCGGATGCGGGGCGCGCGCTTCATGATCTTCGTGCCGTCGCTCAGCGTGCCGACTTCGACCGCCTGCGGAATGGGGCGGGTCGCCTCCGCATACTTCGGGTTCGCCATAAAGACCTCGACGTCCACATTATGTCATAGCGGAGCCTGGCCTCCTGTTTGACGGCGCGAGGCCCGGCCGGAGGCGGCCTCGCCGCCACCCGCCGGAACTTGCGTCCCCCGCCGGCCGCCAGGCACGCAGGCGGCAGTAGAATTCCTTCATGGCGCCGCTCTCCCGCCGTCAGCTGTTCCCGGCCGTGGCCGCTGCCGCGCTGGCGCAGCCGAAGCCAGGCTCTGTCCTCTACGTTCGGTTCCGGCACCGCGGACGCACTGCATATGGCCGTCTCGAAGGGGACCGCGTGCAGCCCCTGTCGACGGACCCTTTTGGCGACCCGCGCCCCGCCGGTCGGCCCGTGCCGCTGAATGCCGTGAATCTGCTTTGTCCCTGCACCCCGTCAAAAGTCCTTGCCGTGGGGCGCAACTACCGCTCCCATCTTGGATCCGCGCCCGCGCCGAAGAGGCCCGAGTTTTTCTATAAACCGGTGAGCTGTCTCCAGCACCCGGACCAGCCGATCCTTCTTCCGCCGGACGCGACGGACGTCCACTACGAGGGCGAGCTGGTCATTCTCATCGGCCGGCGCTGCCGCCGCGCCTCGGCCGCCGAAGCCGCCGCGGCCATCTTCGGCTACACCTGCGGCAATGACGTCAGCGAACGGCAGTGGCAGAACGGGCCGGATCGCGACCTGCAATGGTGGCGCGCCAAGGGCGCCGACACCTTCGGCCCCCTCGGCCCTGCCATCGCCACCGCGCTCGACCCGAAGCGCGGACTGATGCTGGAAACCCGGCTCAACGGCCAGACCGTGCAAAAACAATCCACCGCGGATCTGATTTTTGACTGCGCCGAAATCGTGCGCTTCGCCTCGCGCTATGTGACCCTCGAGCCCGGCGATGCCATCTTCACCGGCACGCCAGGCACGACCCGTGCGATGCGTGCCGGCGACGTCGTCGAAGTGTCCATCGAAGGCATCGGCACATTGCGGAATCCCGTGCGCGAGGGCTGACATTTCAATCCGGATTTGAGACGTCAGTGTGTGATAACCTGTAGAGGAAAAATGAGCGCCAGGGATGCCGGCCCGCTCGAGTGAGGCCTATGTTCTCCGCACCTACCCCTACCAGGAAGGGGACCTGATCGTCAGCTTCTTCACCCGGGATCAGGGCAAACTGCGGGGAGCGGCCAAGCGGGCGCGCCGGATGAGGAGTCCCTTCGGATCGGCTCTGGAACGGCTCTCGCAGGTGCGCGTGTCCTACTACCAGCGCGAGAACGCCGAGCTGGTCCGGCTGGACGGAGCGGAGCTGATCCAGAGTCAGTTCGCTCTCTCCGCTTCCTACGAGGCGGGCGTGGCGCTGGACTACATTGCGGAGGTAAGCGAGCAGTTGCTGCCGCCGGCCGAGCCGAACGAGCGATTTTACCGGCTGCTGAACGCAGTCCTCGAAGACCTGCGCTCCAGTGCTGCCTCCGCGCTGCTGCCCGCCGTCTGGCGGGCCGTCACCTACTTCACCTACTGGGCGGTGCGGCTCAGTGGTTTCCTGCCGGAGGCGAACTGGAGCGAGGCCAGCCGGCAACTGGCGCGGTTGATGGCCACAACCCCGGTGGCGGCCCTGGCCGCCATCGACTGGACCCGCGACAGCGGGGCCGACCTGCGGCGCGCCCTCGAGAAGGAAATCGAGTCGCACATCGAGCGCAGGCTCGTCACTGTTCCCCTGTTGGAGGCGCTTTAAACACCGCATGGATTCCTATCAGGAAACGATCTTCAAGCTGAAGCGGTTCTGGGCAAAGCAGGGCTGCGTCATCCAGGAGCCCTACGACGTCGAGGTCGGCGCCGGCACGATGTGCCCGGAAACCTTCCTCCGCGTGCTTGGCCCGAAGCCCTATAAGGTCGCCTACGTCCAGCCGTCACGGCGGCCGGCCGACGGCCGCTACGGAGAAAACCCCAACCGGCTCTACAAGCATTCACAGCTCCAGGTGATCCTCAAGCCCGCGCCGGCCGACGTGATGGATCTTTACCTGGAGTCGCTCGAGGCCATCGGCATCCGGCTCGACCAGCACGACCTCAAGTTCGAGGAAGACAATTGGGAGTCGCCAACACTTGGCGCCTGGGGCATCGGCTGGCAGGTGATGCTCGACGGGCTCGAAATCACCCAGTTCACTTACTTCCAGCAGTGCGGCGGCGTCGATCTCGACCTCGTGCCGGCCGAACTTACCTACGGTCTGGAGCGGCTGGTGGCGTTCCTCCAGGACCGCAGGTCCGTTTTCGACATCGAGTGGGTGGAAGGCGTCACCTACCGCGATGTCCGTTTCCTCGAAGAGCAGCAGTTCTCCGTCTACAACTTCGAAAAGGCCGACGTGAAGATGCTCTGGGAGCTCTTCCGGCTCCATGAGGCCGAGGCCCAGCGGCTGATTGACGAATACCGCGCCCTCGACGCGGAGAAGGATTACCGCGAAAAGACGCGGTTCCCCCTGCTGGCCGCCTACGACCACGTGCTGAACTGCTCGCACACGTTCAACCTGCTGGATGCGCGCGGGGCCATCAGCGTCACCGAACGCGTGGCCGTCATCGGGCGCGTCCGCCGCCTTGCGGTGGGCGTGGCCGCGAGCTGGATCGATCAGCAGAATCTGCTCGAACGGCAGCCGGCCGCGGAGGTGCAGGCATGAACAGAAGGCTTCCGCTGCTGTTCGAGATCGGCGTCGAGGAGATCCCCCACTGGATGATCCGCCCGGCGCTGGGCGAGATGGAACGGATCTTCCGCGACCTCTGCGAATCGCACCGCATTGAGCCCGGCGCGCTGCGGCTGGACGCCACGCCGCGCCGCCTGGTGCTCCGTTCCGACGGGCTGCCTGAACGGCAGCCGGACCGAGAAGAGCTCGTGCTCGGGCCGCCGAAGTCCGCCGGCGATGGCGCGGCGCAGGGATTTGCTCGGAAAAACGGCGTCACCATGGCGGATTTGATCGTGGAAATCACGCCGAAGGGCGAATATTTCGCCCTGCGAAAAAGGACGGAAGGCCGCCCGGTGCGCGAAATTCTGGCCGAAATCCTGCCGGAATTGATCCGCCGCATCCCCTGGCCGAAGACGATGTACTGGACAGGCAAAGGCGGCCCGACTTTCATCCGCCCCATCCGCTGGATCGCCGCGCTGTTCGGCGATCAGGTGGTGGAATTTTCCTTCGCCGGCGTCGCGGCCGGCGCGCTTACCTGCGGCCACCGGCGCCTGGGAGCGAAGGAAATCGTCTTCGACCACGCCACCTACGAGGATCGGCTGGAAAAGAACGGCGTCATTGTTGACGCCGGCAGGCGCCGGCAGCGCATCGAGGCCGGCATCCGCAGGCTCCTTCGTGGCACAGGGCTTGAATGGGTCCGCGACGAGGCGCTGCTTGAGGATCTCGTCTACCTCACCGAATTTCCCACCCCGGTCATGGGCCGCTTTGACGAACGGTTCCTCGATCTGCCGCGCGAAGTGCTCACCACGGTGATGCGCCATCACCAGCGCTATTTCACCGTGCAGGACGGCGAGGGACGGCTGGCGCCGCGCTTTATCGCCATCATGAACATGAAGGCGGACCGCAAGGGATATGTCGTCAAGGGCAACGAGCGGGTGCTGGAGGCGCGCTTCACCGATGCGCGCTTCTTCTGGGAATTGGACCGTCAGCAGACGCTCGAAAGCCGGCTCGAACGGCTCCGCAATGTCACCTTCCAGGCCAGGCTCGGCTCCTACTGGGAGAAGACGCTCGGCATCGTGGACGGCGTGCGGCGGCTGGCTGGCTGGCTGGGCGCGGACGCACAACTGGCCGAACGCGCCGCCTGGCTGTGCAAGGCCGACCTGATCACCGAAATGGTCAAGGAGTTCCCCGAATTGCAGGGCGTCATGGGCGGCCTTTACGCCCGCGCCGATGGCGAGCCGGAGGAGGTGGCCGCGGCCATCTATGACCACTACCTGCCGCAGAGCATGGACGACCCGATCCCACGCACGCTGATCGGGCAGATCCTCTCCGTGGCCGACAAGCTGGACACGCTGGAAGGCTGCTTCGGCATCGGCCTCATCCCCAGCGGCTCCCGCGATCCGTTCGCCCTCCGGCGCGCTGCGCAGGGCGTGGTGAAGGTCCTCGTCGAGGGGCGGTTGCGCGTGGATCTGAAGCGCGCCCTTGAGGAGGGCATGGCCGCCACGCAGCGGCACTTCCCTGAATGCGGCCCGGAGCAGACCCAGGCGCTGTGGGAGTTCTTCCTCGACCGCGTCCGCTACTATTTCCGCGACGTGCGCGGCTTTGCCTGGGACGAGGTCAACGCCGTCCTCGCCGGCGACTGGAAGACGCTGCCCGACGTCGAAGCGCGCCTCTACGCGCTGAAACTTGTGCGGCAGACCGAGAACTTCGAGCCCCTGGCCGCCAGCTTCAAGCGGATCCGCAACATCCTCCGGCAGGCCGGCTGGCAGGGCGGCCAGGTCCGCCCGGAGTTGCTCGATGCCCCCGAGGAGCGGGCCCTTTACGAGGAGGCAAGCCGCGTTCTTGCGGGCGTCCGCCGGATGCGCGCCTCCGACGATTACCTCCAGGCGCTCGCGGCGATCGCCACGCTCCGGCCCGCCGTGGACGCCTTTTTCGACCGGGTTCTGGTGAACGCGCCCGACGAGGCCGTGCGGGCCAACCGCCTCGCCCTGCTTGGCGGGCTTTTCCAGGAGGTTTCTTCGATCGCCGATTTTTCGGAGATCGTTACGACGACAACGACCGGATGAATTTCAGGAACTCAACCAATCTGCTGATGCACCAGGAGAACCAAGTGCCATGAAAAAATACGTTTATTTCTTCGGCGGGGACCTGACCGAAGGCAATGGCTCGATGCGCGATCTGCTCGGCGGCAAGGGCGCTGGCCTCGCCGAGATGTGCCGCGCCGGCGTGCCGGTGCCGGGCGGGTTCACCATCACCACCGAGGTCTGCAACCTCTTCTTCGACAACAACCAGCAGGTGCCGCCCGAGGTCGACGAACAGATCTGGCAGGCGCTGGAAAAGCTGGAAAATTACATGGGCAGGAAACTGGGCGACCCGAACGACCCGCTGCTGGTCAGCGTACGTTCCGGCGCCAAGTTCTCCATGCCCGGCATGATGAACACCATTCTCAACCTCGGACTGAACGACCAGAGTGTTGAGGCCCTGGCCGCCAAGACCGGCAACCCGCGCTTCGCCTACGACTGCTACCGCCGCTTCATCCAGATGTTCGGCGAGGTCGCCTTCGGCATCGACATGGCCCACTTCGACGAGGTCTGGGAAGCCGCGAAAAAGAAAAAAGGCGTCAGGCTGGACACCGAACTCGACGCCAACGACCTGAAGAAAATCGTCGCCGAATTCAAGAAAATCTTCAAAAAATACGCGAAGCGCGAGTTTCCGCAGGACCCGAAAGAGCAGCTCATTCTGGCCCGCAACGCCGTCTTCAACAGCTGGTGGTCGCCGAAGGCCACCTACTACCGGAAGATGGAGAAAATCTCCGACCGGCTCGGTACCGCCTGCAACATCCAGGCGATGGTGTTCGGCAACATGGGCGACACCTCGTGCACCGGCGTCGGCTTCACCCGCGACCCCGGAACCGGCGAAAAGGTCTTCTATGGCGAGTTCCTTGTCAACGCCCAGGGTGAAGACGTTGTCGCCGGCATACGCACGCCGCAGCCCATCAGCGAACTGAAGAACTGGAATCCTGCCGTCTACGACCAGCTCGTCGAAATCACCAGCATGCTCGAACGGCACTACAAGGACATGCAGGACTTCGAGTTCACCGTTCAGGAAGGCAAGCTGTGGATGTTGCAGACCCGCAACGGCAAGCGCACCGGCCCGGCTGCCGTCCGCATTGCGGTGGACATGGTCGAAGAGGGCCTCATCGACGAGAAGACTGCGGTGATGCGCGTCGCTCCATCGCAGCTTGACCAGCTCCTGCACCCGGTGTTCGACCCGGCTTCGCTCAAAAAGCTCACCAAGCTCGCCCAGGGCATCGACGCCAGCCCCGGCGCCGCTGTCGGCCGTCTCGCCTTCACCTCGGATGACGCGGTCACCATGTCCCAAAAGGGCCCGGTGATCCTCATCCGCAAGGAGACCACCCCGGACGATATCCACGGCATGGACGCCGCCAAGGGGATCCTCACCGCCGTCGGCGGCAAGAGCTCGCACGCGGCCGTCGTCGCCCGCGGCATGGGCGTTCCTTGCGTCGTCGGCTGCGGCGCCATTCACATCAACGAGCGCGCCAAGTCGGCCACCGTCGACGTGAACGGCAAGAAGATCACCATCAAGGAAGGCGACTGGGTGTCCATCGACGGCACCACCGGTGCCGTCTATCTCGGCCAGGCCACCACGAAGGAGCCGGATCCTCACTCGCCGGTGTTCGCCAAATTCATGGCGATGGCCGACAAATTCCGCGGCAAATTCGGCGTCCGCGCCAATGCCGACATCCCGCGTGACGCAAAGGCGGCCCGCGAGTTCGGCGCCGAAGGCATCGGCCTCTGCCGCACCGAGCATATGTTCTTCGCCGAGGACCGTCTCCCGCACGTACAGGCGATGATCCTCGCCGACAACGAAAAGGACCGCCGCAAGGCGCTCGCCAGGCTCCTCCCGATGCAGCGCAAGGACTTCATCGGGCTGTTCGAGGTGATGGACGGCTTCCCCGTCGTCATCCGCACGCTCGACCCGCCGCTGCATGAGTTCGTGCCCAAGCGCGAGGAGCTGATGGTGGACATCGCCAAGCTCCCCACCGCGGACACGAAAACCAGGCGGGAGATGCTGGCCCGCTACAAGAACTTCGTCAAGGACGTCAAGAGCCTCAAGACCGAGTTGCCCAAACTCCTGCACCGCGTCGAGCAGTTGCATGAGTTCAACCCGATGCTCGGCCACCGCGGCTGCCGCCTCGGCATCACGTATCCGGAGATCACCGAGATGCAGGCGCGGGCCATCTTCGAGGCCGCCGTCCACGTGGCGAAGAAGGGCAAGAAGGTCATCCCTGAGGTGATGATCCCGCTGGTCGGCAGCCTGGAAGAGCTTCAGCACCAGAAGGAGATCGTCAGGCGCGTCGCCGAAGAGGTGCTCGAAAAGGCCGGCATGAAGGACCTGAAGTACATGATCGGCACCATGATCGAGATCCCGCGCGCCGCGCTTACCGCCGACCGCGTCGCTGAAGAGGCCGAATTCTTCAGCTTCGGCACCAACGACCTTACGCAGACCACGCTGGGCCTGTCCCGGGACGACTACACGAAGTTCTCGAAGATCTACGAGGAGAGGAAGATCTTCAAGGCCGATCCGTTCGCCGTCATCGACCGCGAAGGCGTGGGCAAGCTCATCCAGATGGCCGTCGAGCTCGGCCGCAAGACCCGGCCCGATCTCGAAGTGGGCATCTGCGGCGAGCACGGCGGCGAGCCCAGCTCGGTCGAGTTCTGCTACAACATCGGCATGGATTACGTCTCCTGCTCGCCCTACCGCGTGCCCATCGCGCGGCTGGCGGCGGCGCAGGCGGCCATCGCAAAAGAAGAAGGTCTGAAAGGCGAAACCAGCCGCACGGCCTGATTCCGCCTGAACATCGGTAACCGCCTGGCCCCGGCGCCGCTCCGCGAGACAGCGCCGGGGCTTCCTGTTTTTTCGCGCTCCCCCAACAGCGAAAAACGGGTTGCCGCAGCGCAGGAACGCAGCGGCAACCCGCCAGGGAGAGAAGAATCCGGAGAGCCTATTTGCGGCCTGTCCGGGCCGGCGCGCACTTCACCCACGCGCGCTTCTTGTGCGACTCAAGCACCGCCTCCAGCAACTGCATGCCGCGCAGGCCGTCGGCGAACGTCGGATATTCGACCGGCAGCGAGGGATCCAGCACTCGCGACCAGAAGCGCCGGAAAAGCTGCTTGTGGCTGTCGTCGTAGCCTTCGCTGTGTCCGCCAGGATAGTCGGCGTAGGCGGCCGCCTCCGGATAGAAAAGGCTGCCGTCCTTGATGATGATCTGGTTGGGCTCGTTGCGGCGCCCGATCCACAGCTCGTCAGGCCGCTCCTGGTTCCACGCCACGCTCGCCTTGGTCCCGCAGATCATCCACTCAAAGCGGTTCTTGCAGCCGGCCGACACCTGGCTCACCGTGAACGCGCCCCGGCAGGTGTCGCCCAGATGCAGCAGGGCCATGCCGAAATCCTCGGTGTCGATCTTCACCTCGTCATAGTCCTCCGGCTTCAGCGTCTTGCCGGCGAACGTCTCCACCGCCACCTTCGGCTGCTTGCGCGTCTTGTGCACGATCTTGAGGTCCGCGCACAGCGCCGTGATCGAAAGCCCGGTGACGTGCTGGATCATGTCCATCCAGTGCGAGCCGATGTCGCCCATCACCCGCAGCGGGCCGTTGTGTTTTTTCAGGATGCGCCAGTTGAAATCAGTGTCATAAAGCAGCCAGTCCTGCGAATATGTGCCCTGTACTACCAGGATTTCACCAAGATCGCCGTGCGCCACCATCGCCCGCGCCTGCTGCACGGCCGGGTAATAACGCAGGTTGTGATTGGTGGCGTGATGCAGCTTCTTCTTCTCCGCCAGCTCGAGCATTTCCTTCGCTTCCGCGGCGGAAAGCGCCAGCGGCTTTTCGCACAGCACGTGCTTGCCCGCGTTCAATGCCGCCTTGGCAATCGGCGCGTGCAGCGCGTTCGGAGTGCAGATATGAACGCCCGCAATTTCCGGGTCGGCGAGGATTTCTTTGTAATTTCCCGTGGCTTTCGGGATGTTGTAGGCCTTGGCGAAGCGGTCCGCCTCCTCCTGCGAGACGCCGGCGACGGCGGCCACTTCCACGAACCCGAGCCGGCGGAGATTCTCGACATGGGTCTTTCCCATGAAGCCGGCGCCGATCACTGCTACCTTCAGCTTGCTCATAAAGAATCGTTCCTTTCGAGCCGATAGTCGAATAGAAGGGTGTAGACCCACTACACTCTATAACAACTCGGAGCGGCAAGGCATTATGGTCGTCCGGATGCGGTGGAAACCGGGGTCGGCGAAGGGGAAGCGGCCGGCGCGCAGCCCGGAGCCCCCCAGGCCGCTCACCCGGCAGGAAGTCGAGGGCGGCGTGGGGGCCATTCTCTCGCCCGTTGCGGCGCTTTTGTTCGCGATCTCCCTCTGGCGGCTGGGCCAGGATCTGGGGCTCGCGCGCAACTTCTTCATCGAGGACGGCGCCCTATCCCATTGGCAGCCGTGGTTCGGCCTTTCGGCCTGCGTGGCGATGGTCAGCGCCCGGCTGAACCGGCGCTCCCAGGGCGGGGGGGACAACAATCCCGCTGCCGGCTGACGCCCGCCGCCTGGAGGTTCCGCAGGCGAGTCTACAGCTTCTTCAACGTGATCCCCAGCCCGCCGCCTTCCCGGAATAGTTGCGTCTCCAGCGCCGGGTTCATCGTCACCGCCCGCATGTAGTCCGGCACCATGTCGATGTTGTGCGCCAGAATCAGCCCTCCGGGCCGCACCAGCGGCAACAGCCGGTTCAGGTAGTCGACGTAGCCCTCTTTGTCGGCGTCGATGAAGAGAATGTCAAACGGTTCCTTCAACCGCGAAATCGTTTGGTGAGCGTCCCCCTCCACGATCGTCACAATCTGTTCGACACCCGCCCTGCGGAAGTGCTCTCGAGCCGTCGCCGCCCGCCTCGAGTCGTATTCGAATGTCGTCATCCGCCCGCCCGTCTTCTGCAACGCCAGACAGAACCACATGCCCGAAATGCCGGTCGAAGTTCCGATCTCAACCACATGCCTGGCCCGGCTCGCCTCCGCCAGCAGCCGCAGCATGCGTCCGTCGGCGTTCGGCACGTTCGCGTAGGTCGCGCCAGCCTTCCATGCCTCTTCAATCACGCCCAGGATCCGCTTCTCGCTTTCGGAATTGGCCAGTGGCAGGCTTTCGGCAGAACCAGCGGCCCAGCCACCGCGAAAACCGCCACGGAAGCCTCTCTGCGCCCATGCCCCGCCCGCTGGCGCCAGCAATCCCAACAGTGCAGACCGTCTTTTCATATCGCATCCCCCTACGTCTTTCCTTTCCGGATTTCCGCGGCCCAGGCTCGCCGGAGCCCGCCGCCTCAACGGAACAGACGTGCCGCCGCCGTCGATGTTTACCTGCCGGCCTGGTCTTTACCCGCCTTAACAAAACGGTCCGTGCTACCGTTGTTCAACCCGCATCGTCACCGAGAACGCGCCGCGCAGGTCGCCAGCCTTGTAACCGGTGGCGCGGTCGCGCGGGTAGCGTTCTTCCAGAACGGCCCGCACCGGCTCGGACAGCTTCTCCCGCGGGCCGTGGCAGCCCAGGCACATCGGCTGCACCACGATGGGCTTCATGTAGCGCGCAAACCGCCGCCCGTCTTCCTCGACGATCTCGAAGATCTCCTCCGGTGGCTGCCCGGGTTTATGAGCCTTCTCCCACTCCTGCAGGCGCGCGGTTTCCCATTCGTCCGGCTGGTCCTTGGGATTGCGCGCCTTCAGGCTCACGCGGCGGATCTCCAGCCCGCGCTCGCGGGCGAACTCTTCCGTCACCGTGTGCGCTGTCTCCGAACAGGCCCGCGCCGCACCCTCATAACCGCCCCGCGCCATCTCCTGCGAGAGCAGCTCCATCAGCACCTGGCCCAGTTCGCGGGCCGCCTGCGCGGCCCGTTCCCTGAGCTCCGGCGCCTGTGCCGACACGGATCCGGCAAGCAGGAACGTCACCATCCATCGCATGGTTCAGTCGCTCTCCGTAGGCTTCGGCGTCTTCGCCGTGGAAGGCGGAAGTTTCGGCGGGCGGATGAAATCCGCCGGAATCTCGCCCGTCAGCGTCTTCAGCCAGGTGACGATGCCTGTCACATCGGCAGGCGACAGGTCCTTCCCCAGCTCGTAGCGGGCCATCAGCCGGACGGCCTCGTTCAGCGTTTCTACTGACCCGTCGTGGAAATACGGCCACGTCTTCTCCACGTTCCGCAGGCCCGGCACCTTGAAGAAATACCTGTCCTCTTCGCGCCTGGTGACCTTGGCGCGCCCCTCGTCCTTCAGTCCCGGATACGGCTCCACCAGCCCCAGCTTCTGATACATGGTTCCGCCGATGCACACGCCCATGTGGCAGGTGGCGCATCCCGTGTCGACAAACTTCAGGAACCCCGCCTTCTCGGCGTCATTCAGCGCCGCCTTGTCCCCTTGCAGGAACCGGTCCCACCGGGAAGGAGTCATCAGCCGGCGCTCGAACGCGCCAATCGCCTTCGCCATATTCTCGTATGTGACCGGATCCCTGTCCTGCGGAAATGCCTTCCGGAACATCGCCACATATTCCGGCATCGATTTCAGTGTTGCGATCACCACCTTCTCATGCGGCATCGCCATCTCCACCGGGTTCAGGATCGGGCCCTTGGCCTGCTCCTCCACGTCGGCGGCCCGTCCGTCCCAGAACTGCGCAAAATGGAGCGCGGCGTTGTAAACCGTCGGCGAATTGCGGTCGCCGCGCTGCCCTTTGTGCCCTTCGCTGGTCGGTTCATTGTCCACGCCGTACTGGTCCAGTTTGTGGCAACTGTTGCAGGAAAATTTGTGGCTTTTCGAAAGGCGGGTTTCGTAATACAGCATTCGCCCGAGTTCGATCTTTTCGGGCGTAATCGGATTCTTCTGGCTGTCGGCCGCCGGCGGGAGCGGCTTGAACATTCTCAGCCGGCTCTCGGGAATGTCCACCGCGACTACGGCCGGTGCAAGAAAAAGAATGGCGATCGGCAGGATCCACTTGCCAGTCATCGTTCTCATCCCTCCACTACGTCTCCCATCATCGGCAATCGCAGGAGAGAGAATCAAGTATTTCCGGTGCGCAACTCCTGCACCGCGTGGTTGCCGCCCGCTACATTGAAGATATGGCCGAACTTACCCTGTACCAGGTGGACGCTTTCGCGCGCCGCGTCTTCGAGGGCAATCCTGCGGCGGTCGTGCCGCTCGACGACCTGTTGCCCGATGCGCTCATGCAGGCCATCGCGGCCGAAAACAACCTCTCCGAGACGGCCTTCTTCATCCGCAGCGGGGACGGGTACAAGCTCCGCTGGTTCACTCCCGAGACGGAAGTCGACCTCTGCGGCCACGCCACGCTGGCCTCGGCGTTCGTCATCTTTGAGTTCCTCGAGCCGCAACTCGCGCGGGTCCTGTTTGATACCCGCAGCGGGCCGCTCGCCGTGGAACGGCGTCAGGATCTGCTGGCCATGGACTTCCCGGCGCGCCCGCCGGAGCGCGTCGAGCCTTGCCCGGGGCTCGTCGAGGCGCTCGGCGGCCGCCCGGTGGAAATCTGGGCCTCGCGCGACTATATGGTGGTCTATTCCAGCGAGCGCGAGGTCCGCGCGCTGCGGCCGGACATGGCGCGCCTCGCGCAGGCAGACCGCTTCGCCGTCATCGCCACCGCGCCCGCCGAAACAGAAGGCTACGATTTTGTTTCGCGCTTCTTCGCCCCCGCCCAGGGCGTGCCCGAAGACCCGGTCACCGGCTCCGCCCACTGCACGCTCGCTCCTTACTGGGCGCAGCGGCTCGGCCGCTCCGCCCTCCGCGCCCGTCAGGTCTCCGCGCGCGGCGGCGACCTCTTCTGCGAGTGGAAGGGAGACCGGGTCGAAATCGCCGGCAGCGCGGTTCTCTATCTCAGGGGAACCATCCGCGTCTGAAAGGGCGCCTTAGCCGGCCTTCACGGCCACGCCCATCAGCGCGCGCAGCGCCGCCGCGACCTGCGGCTTGCAGAACTGCGTGTGGCCCGGAATCACCCGGTCCGCGTTCAGGTTGATGACCGGCGTGCCGCGGTACTTCTCGATGGTCGCCACGTCGTCGATGTTCACGTGGACACACTCCTCCGGCCCGAGCCCCCGCGCGCCGTTGGCGCCGAGTCCGCCGTACGGATCGTTCGGCCCGCCCAGGCCGGACGCGTTCTGCTTCCTGAGAAACGACGCGAACGGATAGGCCAGCCCCACCGCCTTGTCGTGCACAGTGTGCGTCACGCCAATCGACCAGCGCACCATCCGTTCCTCCACCACCGGCCGGAAGAACCCGCCAGGACTGAAAGCGAACTGGGAAAACGCCGCCTGGATCAGCATCATGGACTCGACCATCGCCTGCCCCTCCGGCCGCCCCAGCGCCATCGCCGCCGCGGTCACCAGCCGCGCCCCGAACGAATGCCCCGCAAAGTGCGCCTCCGTGGCTCCGGACACGGACTTGAGCGTGCGCACCAGCGGAGCCAGTCCGCCCGTGCCGACGTCCGCGGCCCGCTCCTTCATGAGGTAATAGGACGTCGCCTCCACGCCCGCTTCAACGAGCCCCGCCGTGTTCCGCCTGAACGGATGCGAGGGCCAGGCGATCCCGCAAACCGGCACCGGCCGCAGCGCCTCCGCGAACCACGCAAAAAGCCGTCCGCTCGCGTAGACGTCGTTCAGCCACCCATGCGCCACGAAAAGCACGCGCCCGGGCCGCTCGCGCTGGATGAATTGAAAAAAGCTTTCCCGCTGCGCCTCCTTCAGGATCTTTCCCGACGCGTCGAAATCAATACGAAAATACTCCATTTCATTTCTCCATCCGGAACGGAAAAAGTGATTTCCCGAAAATCCTCCTCTTCTGGGCCGCGGGTCAGGCAGCGCGAAGCGCTACGAGAGCAAGCCGTTCCGGCGCGGCCCCCGCGGAAATTCTTCTCCCTGTAAATCCCGCGCAGGGCCGTGACGGCCCGTTTACCTCAGTTGCAGGGCGCGGAACAGATTCACCAGTCCGCGCCCCTGGAAATTGGCCGCCCGCCGCAGATCGGTGGCGGAGGCCAGAAAAATCTCCTTTACGTCCAGCGGACGTCCGATGAATTCCCGCCGCACGGAAAGAAACGCCGCCACCGCGCCGGAAACATGCGGCGCCGCCATCGACGTGCCCGAGTCCTCCACGTACGCCAGGCGCCAGTCCGTTCCCGCAGGCGCCTTCGCCGGCGCCGCGCAGCTTACGATCCGTTCGCCCGGCGCCACCAGGTCCGGCTTCATCCGCCCGTCCCCTGTCGGCCCCTTCGACGAAAAGTACGACACGCCGTAGGTGTGCGGCCGCTCGCGGTGTGTCGAGCCCACCGTGATCGCCAGCTCGGCGTTGCCAGGGTCATTGATCGTCAGGTCCAGACAGCCCGCAGTGACGCCCGTATGCATCGAGTTCTGCCATCCATAGCCCGAATTGCCCGCCGCCACCACCACCGACACGCCCGACATCACCAGCCGGTCGATCTCCCGGCACAGCGGCGACGCCCCGCAGGCAAACCACTCCGGGTCGAACTCGTAGCCGAGCGAGAGGTTCACGCCGTGGATCAGCAGCCGCCGGCCGTGGTCATTCACCTGCTGCACGTAGTCGAGCGCCGCCAGAATGCTCGAGACTTCGCCCGCCCCGTCGGCGCCCAGCACCTTCAGCGAGACGATCTTCGCCTCCGGTGCCACACCGCGCAGCCGTGCCGTTTCCGTGCCCGGCGGCGCCTGTGCTCCGGCCGGCGCGCATCCGGCGATGATGCCGGCCACATGGGTCCCGTGGCCGAATTCATCCGTCAGCGGCGACCCGCCACCGGTGAAGTCCCTATGCTCGACGCCCGCGGGCAGTTCGAGATTGCGGTGCTGATCAAAGTGCGCGTGGGGCGCGACGCCAGAATCTGCCACCGCCCACACGATGCCCTGGCCCGCCGCGCCAAAGCCAGCCAGCGCGGCATCGGCCTGGATCGTCGCCAGCGAGGAAAGCGCCCGCACCGGATGGTTCAGCCAGATCCGGTACAGCACCTCCCGGCCTCGCCGCGCCAGGTCCAGGATCTCTCCCTTCGTCAGCCGCGCCACGAACAGCCCGCGTGACTCGGCCCCAATCCGCGCGGCCGCTGGAACCAGGCGGAGGAGGTCCGCCGCATTGGCGCCGTGGCGCAGCTCCAGCAGCACACTGAAGGGATCAGGATGCGCGGCCGTTTCCAGCCGGTCCTGGAGAGCCAGATCAATCAGCGAAGGCTTCAGTCGGGAAGGATCGAAAGGGCGGCTGCTCCGCGGCACTTCAGCGGACCTCCGCCCGTCACGCTCGCCGCCTGCGGCCCGCGGCCAACCCGCCTGGCGCGCCAAGCCGCTGATTTCACGCTGCGAATTTTTCGCCGCACACGGTCACGGCCGCAGGTCCATCAGGGCAGCGGCACGGCGCGCTGGAGCAGATGCAGGATGTTGCCCTCCGGGTCGGCGAAGAAGACCACCTTGTTGCCCTTGCTTTCCGTGGGCTCGCCCAGGAAATGGACCCCCTTGCGCTGGAGCGCCGCGTAGGCAGCCTCGAAGTCGTCCACCGTCAGCGCCAGATGCCGCAGGCCCGGCGACTTCATTGCGTTCGGCCCGCGCTCGCCCTCGGCCGGAATGAATTCGATCATCGTCCCGTCGGGCGCCTTGGCAAACACCGCCGTCGACCCGCGGTAGTTGATCGTAAAGCCCAGCGTCTCCACATACCACTGGGCCAGCCCTGCCGGGTCTGGCGTGGCAATGGCCGTATGCTCGATGCCGCGAATCATCACGCCTGCCCTCAGCTCACCACGTAAGGCGCACGGTAGTTGCGCGAAATGAGCGCGTTGGCCTCGGCGTCCGCGCCGAAGTTCCGCGCGCGGTCGTCCCAGTGCAGCACACGGCCCACGCGATAGCTGATGTTGGCCATGTGCACCAGGATCACGCTCGTCGCCCCGATCTCGATGTCCGCGGTCAGGTCCTTGTGGTTCCGCGTGCGGCAGGCATGCAGGAAATTCTCCATGTGAAGCACCGTCGTGTTCTTGCCGCGCTCGGCCTTCACATCGGCTGCCAGTTCGTTCTTCTCGCCCTTGTAGACCTGATAACCGCGCTCGTCCAGCCACATCCAGCCTTCGCTGCCGAAATACAGGTTGCCCACCGGATACGTCCCCACCGGCTGGCCGCCCTCGGGGCCGGTGAGCAGCCCGCGCACTTCAAAGGTGATCTGCTTCGGCCCGTAGGAGAAGCTTGCATACTGCGTGTTCGGCGTCTCCTGGTCGTCGTCGTAGACAAGCTTGCCGCCGGTGGAGACGGCCGTCTGCGGCAGGCCGATGTCCCCAAGCGCCCACCGGCACAGGTCCATCTCGTGGATGCCCTGGTTGCCGATGTCGCCGTTGCCGGTGTCCCAGAACCAGTGCCAGTTGTAGGCGAAGCGGTTCTTCGTGTACGGCCGCATGGGCGCAGGTCCCAGGAACAGGTCCCAGTCCAGTCCGGGCGGCACCGGCTCCGGCGGCGTCTTGCCGATCGAGCGCCGCCGCTTGAAGCACAGGCCCTTGGCCATGTACAGCGGCCCGATGATGCCGTTCTGGAGCTCCTGAATGGCGCGGATCTTGTGGGGCGTCGAGCGGCTCTGCGAGCCGATCTGCACCATCCGCCTGGTCTCGCGCGCCACCTCGATCATCTTGTACGCCTCGTAAATGTTGTGGCTCGCCGGCTTCTCACAGTAGACATCCTTGCCGGCGCGGCAGGCCCAGATCGTGGCCAGCGCGTGCCAGTGATTCGGCGTGGCGATCGATACGGCGTCGACGTCTTTGCTGTCGAACATCTTCCTCATGTCGACATACTCTTCTGCCTTCGGCGCGCCCGCCTTGGCCAGGATCGCCTGGCCGCGCTCGCGCGCCGCCTGGTTCACATCGCACAGTCCGGTGATCTGCGCCTGCGGGATCTGGAGGAACGACTGGATGTGATCGCGCCCGCGGCCGCCGATGCCCACCACGCCGATGCGGATCCTGTCATTGGCGCCGATGACGCGCGTCGCCGCCAGCGCCATCGTCGCTCCCTGGAAGAAATGCCGTCGCGTCCATGTGCTCATGCCGGTTGCCTCCTCAAGCTCGCCGTTACGGTTTGAACATATCACGGCCTGTCGTCCGTCCGCTGTCCCGCCTGTTCGCAGAAAACTTTCAATTCCTTTGCAACCCCGGCCCGGTTTCGCGCTTCAATAGACACAGGCGCTCGATCGCACCAGGCTGGGATCGAAGTCGTGGAGGGAGATGAACCATGAGACGGCTTGCAGTCATGCTGCTCCTGCTGGGCTTTGCCCCGTCCATGTGGGCCAACAGCAACGGCGCGCCCGCGCAGGTGAGCGGGGCGCCCG
The DNA here is from genome assembly GCA_026002855.1 of Bryobacteraceae bacterium. Classification (NCBI taxonomy): domain Bacteria; kingdom Pseudomonadati; phylum Acidobacteriota; class Terriglobia; order Bryobacterales; family Bryobacteraceae; species Bryobacteraceae bacterium. The sequence continues at coordinate 4,237,451 of BPGD01000001.1, read as the reverse complement.
GCGAAGGCAACTGCTCCGCCTGCCACGGCGGTACGCCCAACTCCGGCCCTGGCAGTCTTCAGGTTCGTTTCGATGGAGTGATGAACTGGACGCCCGGCCAGCCGGTGAAAGTGAAAGTCACGCTTTCCGATCCCAACGCCACCCGCTGGGGCTTTGAATTGACCGCCCGCGCGGCTTCCAACCCGAATCAGACGGCCGGCAGCTTCCGGATCATCGACAACACAAATCAGTTGCGGACGGCTGAGGGCAAGCAGTATGTCACGCACACGCTCACCGGCACGCGGGCCGGCACGACGGGCTCTTCCACCTGGGAAGTGGAATGGACTCCTCCATCGGACGTCGGCTTCGGCGACGTGGTGTTCTATGCGGCCGGCAACGCGGCCAATGGGAATGGTCAGGCCGATCTGGGCGACCGCATTTATACAACCGCCTGGACAGCCTCTCCAGGTACCCCAGTCAGCGGCCTCACGAAAGTTCTGCCGCAGCTTGCCTTCGGTTCGTCCAGCGACCTCGGCAACTGGGCCACGGCCGTTTACCTGCACAACACGACCGCCGCGCCCGTCCAGGCCGCAGTTCGCTTCTTTGCCACCGATGGTTCAGCGCTTACCGTGCCCGGCATCAACGGATCTTCGGCCGCCGTCAATCTCGGACCCCACGGCACGGGCGTCGTCGAAGTCCCCAACGTGGGCCCGCTCACCCAGGGCTGGGTACAGATCGAATCCCCTGAAGGCGTCATCGGCTACGGCATCTTCCGGCAGGCGTTGCAGGGCGTGAATCCGCAGGAGGGCGTCGTGCCCCTCTCCTCGAGCAATTCCGCCGGCTCTTTCATCGTTTTCGACGAGACGGACTTCACCACCGCCGTGGCGGTGTTGAACCCGGGGGCCTCGCCGGTTACCGTCACCGTCGTCGCGCGGGATGACACTGGCGCGGAGATCGGACGCTTCACCCTGCCTCTGAACCCGCGGCAGCGCGACGCCTTCGTGGTCCGTGACAGGCCGGAGATGACCGCCATGCGCGGCAAGCGTGGCGTGCTCGAATTCAGCGCCTCCAGCGGCGCGGTCAGCGTGCTCGGACTGCGGTTCAACGGACTGGCGTTCACCTCCATCCTGCCCGTGGAACGTTGACCGCGGGTGCGCGCCGACGCATCGCCCGCCCGTCCGAAAATCACGCCTTTCGGGTGCGACTCTCGCGCTTCTGAGCTGCGACTGGAGCCCTTCCGAAGGGGGAGCGGAAGGAGCCTCCACGGCACTGCTGTTGTCCTGCGCGGTCACGGAGGCTCCCTGCCATGAGAAGGAGTGCTACCCTGAGAAGTTCTGACACATCATGGGTTGGTTGGGGTCCTGGTATGCCCGCTGGATGGAGCAGTGGGAAGAACGGATGTGCTTTGCGGCCACGAACCGCGTGGTGCGCCCCTTTGAGTGGGGCCTCGAATGGACGTCCCATTGGCCGGTGGCACGCTTTCTCCATGCCCAGGACGGACTCCCGCCGCGCGAGCGGCTTCTTCGGCTGAGCCGGTTCGCCATCGAACACAGCGAGGAATTCTTCGGCTACCAGCCCGTAACCGACTACCACCTGACCGGCGGATTGCTGCGCTTTACTTCGCCCGTCCACACGCCCTATGAAGAGAACAACGTTGTCCACGGGCAGTGGTTTCCGGGCAAGAACCCGCGCAAGGCCGTGCTGGTCCTGCCCCACTGGAACGCCCCCCACGACGCCCACAACGCCCTGGCGCGCGCCTTCCAGAAATTCGGCGCGAGCGCGCTCCGGCTGAGCCTTCCCTACCACGACTACCGGATGCCCGCCGAACTGCAACGCGCCGACTACGCCGTCAGCTCGAACATCGGCCGCACCATTGACGCCACCCGCCAGGCGGTCATCGACATCCGCGCCGCCGTCGACTGGCTGGTGCAGCAGGGCGCCGAGCGGATCGCCATTGTCGGCACCAGCCTCGGCTCCTGCTATGCATTTCTGGCCAGCGCCCATGACGACCGGATGGTGGTGAACGCCTTCAACCACTGCTCCACCTACTTCGCCGACGTCGTCTGGACCGGCCTTTCCACGCTCCATGTGAAGAAGGGACTCGAAGGTCACGTCGACCTCGAGACCCTGCGCGAGCTCTGGCTCTGCATCAGCCCGACGGCCTATTTCGACAAATTCAGCGTAAAAAGAAAGAAATCCCTGTTCCTTTACGCGAAATACGACACGACTTTTCTGCCGGAGCTCTCACGCCAGACGATTGAGCTGTGCCGCCGCTACGGCCTCGACTTTCAGGAAGTCGTGCTGCCCTGCGGCCACTACACGCTCGGCGAGGCGCCGTTCAAGTACATCGACGGCTATCACCTGGTGAACTTCGTGCTGCGGAACCTGTGACGCCTCAGCCCGAATACTTCCGGCACAGGCCGCGGAGCTCGCCCAGCAGCCGCGGCACCGCCGCCGCGGCGGGCTCCTTGGCCTCGTATTCGAGCGAGAGATAGCCCTTGTAGCCACCGGCGGCCACCAGCTTCACCACCCGGTCCCAGTCCTGCGGCCCGCGCCGGCCGTCCTCGTAAGTCATCTCGGACTTGACCTGAACGTTCACCGCGTATGGCACGCACATCTCCATCTGATGCCACGGGTCCTGCTGGAAATTGCCGGTATCGAGGTTGATGCCGACCCACGGCGAATTCACTTTCCTGACGATTTCCAGAATTCGCTCCGCCCGCGCCGTAATTCCGCCGTGATTTTCCAGTCCGAGAATCACCCCGTGCGCCCCGGCGATCTCCGCCCCGCGCTGAAGGCACTCCACCACCCACGGCACGGCCTGCTCTTCGGTGACGCCGTTGCGCAGATAGCCGCCAAACACACGGATGTGACCCGCTCCCACGGCCGAGGCCGCGTCCACCCAGCGGCGGATGTTTTCCACCTCGGCATCCCGCTCCTTTTGTCCGGCGCGGGTCAGCTCGGTGCGGATCGCAATGGAGTAGATCTGCACGCCGCAGCGGTAGGCCAGCCGCCGCAGCGAATGAAGCCATGCCGGACTGGTTGACGGCACCCAGTAGACGGTCATGTCGAGCCCGTCGACGTCCCAATCCACGCAGGCCCGCACGAGGTCCTCGTAGGTCTTCGCTTTCGATTCGAGCTCCTGGCGGAACGAATAGGCACACAGCGCGGGCCTCAGGCGCGCCTTCTTCGGCAGGTTGTCTGCGGGCTGGGCAACGGCCGGCGCGGCCGGCAACGCCGCCGCGGCGGTGAGAAAATCGCGTCGGTTCATGGCACTCATCCTACACGGACGCGCATGCTTCTGGCGTCCGCGGCTAGTTCCGGCCGGTGGCGGCGGCGGGCCGCTGCGCCGGCAGTTCGATCGGCGAGCGGCCGCGGAAGGTGGCCGGGGCGGGGAAGTGAAGCAGTTCGGCGATCATCGGCGCGATGTCAATGATGCGGATCTCGGGCAGCAACGTGCCCGGCACGATGCGCGGGCCGCTCATCACGAGGATCGCCTGCATGTCGCGCCTCGTGGGCAGAAAACCGTGCATGCCGCGCGGTGGCCCCTCCGCGAAAAGCTCGCGCTGGCCGCGCGGCGCCGGGCCCGTCTCAGGCGCGAAGTCGAAATACAGATCCCCGCCGGCCGGGCCGCCAATGCCCAGCCGCGCACCGTCCTGCGCCGGAGTGAAGAACAGGGTGATGCCCGGCGCCGCGGCAAGCGCCCTCCGGGCCTGCTCCACCACCGGCTCGCGCCGGGCGAGCGGAACGATGCCGTTCTTCCAGTCCACCGTGTTGACGAGGATCGAATGATACAGATACACGGCCTGCGAATCGAGCCCCGCCTGCTTCAACACGGCCGGCACCGAAACGAACTTTGACACCGGCGTCATCCCGTGATCGGAGACCCAAAGCAGATAATCGCCTCCGTGCGCCAGCCGGGCCAACTCTTCGGCGCCGCGGTTGATGGCGATATAGCCCCAGCGCCGCCAGGCGCGGGCCTGAGGGGCGCCGGCGCGAGCCGCCGGCAGCCACATGTGGTCGATCTCGTCAGGAAAGGGCAGATAGCTCAGCATCAGCCGCGGATGGAATTTCTTCTCGAGCCATGCCGCATGGCGTGTCATCTGGCGGATGACCAGCTCCATCGCCTCCAGATATTCGGGCGGCGAGATCTGCGCCTTCTCCAGCAGCGCCGTCGGCCCGTTGCCGACAAACCCGCCCGCCTCGCGGAAGATGCCGTCGAGCGGAACCGACGAGCCAAGTTCATGCCAGGGCGTGACGTAGAGGCGGAACGAGCTGCCGCCCGAGCGGAACAGGCGGAAATAGAGGGCCGCGGGCGCAGGGCCGTCGACGAAAAGCGGCGGGCTGAAGCGCCGCGCCAGCGCGCGCTGGCGCGGCGGTTCGCCTTCCGCCGGCGCCCATCGCGCCTCGACCGAGCGTCCGCTGGCCGTGTGGGTGATCCGCGCCGATTTCGTTCTCAGGACCACGCGGAACGTCGCCGGCCCATGCTCGAACAGCCAGGAGCCGTCCGGCAACCGGCGGCCCGTCTCGGGCGTCCACAGCGCGTGAGGCGCCAGCAGCCGCGTCTGATAGCCGTTGACCACCACGGCGCCCGGGGCGGAATTGAACCGTGTGAACGGATAGCCCTGCGTGGGCTGATGCACCACCGCCGGGATGCCCGCCCGCGCTGCCGCCACCCAGAACGTTTCCGCCGCCAGTTGTTCTGCGCGGAAGCCGTTGCCGCGCTCTTGCACCGTGTGCCCGGAACGCGGCAGCAGTGGCGGCGCGTTGGCGGTGATCATGTTCACGTCGCCGTAGCAGCCGGTCCACAGCGCCGCGTGGGAGTTCGCCGTGGTGGATGGAAAGGCGGGCTGCACGCCACGGGCGGCGGCGCCGCGACGGGCCGTGGCCTTGAGCACGGTGAGCTCGTCCGAAACAGGATCTTCAAAAAATGTTTCCGCGCCGAGCCCGTCCAGCGAGACGATGACCAGACGCTGCGCCCCGGCGGGCAGCGCGGCGAAAAGGAAAAGCGTGGCGATCAGCCGACGCCGTGTTGTCTGAACCATGCGAGCATCCGTTTCCAGCCGTCCTCGGCCGCCTCCTTGCGGTAGCTTGGGCGGTAGTCGGCGTGGAAACCGTGCGGGGCCTGGGGATACAGAATGATCTCGCCCGGCTTGCCCGCATCCCGCAGCGCCTGCCGCATGCGTTCGACGGTTTCCACGGGAATGCCCTGGTCGGCTTCACCGTACAGGCCGAGGACCGGCGCTTTCAATTCCCTGACGACATCGATGGGCGCCTTCGGCTGGAGTTCCGAAGGCTGCCGTGAAACGAGCTGGCCGTACCAGGCGGCGCCCGCCCGGAGCCTGGGCTGGTGCGCCGCATACAACCACACGATGCGGCCGCCCCAACAGAACCCCGTCACCGCGAGCTTTTCCCCGCTGCCGCCGTTGTTGGCCGCCCAGGCGGCGGCAGCGTCCAGGTCCGCCATCACCTGCGCGTCGGGGACGCGGCTGACGACCTTGCGGATCTCGTCGAAGCTCTGAAGATTGTCGACACGGCCCTGTCTGGCGTACAGGTCCGGCGCCACGGCCAGGTAGCCCGCCTTGGCCAGCCGCCGGCAGACGTCCTTGATGTATTCGTGCACGCCGAAGATCTCGTGCACGACGAGCACGACGGGCCGGTTGGCGCCCTTCTGCGGCATGGCGCGGTAGGCCGGCATCAGCCCTCCTTCGGCCGGGATTTTCACTTCGCCGGCCTCCAGGCCCTCGGTGTCGGTGGTGATGGTCTGCGCGGAAACGGGCTGGACGGCCAGCGCGAAACCGGCGGTCAGGCTGGTGACAAGGAAGCCGCGCCGGGCCGTCGGTTCGGGCTCCGGGAACAGGCTTTTTTCGTGGTCTTTCAGATTCTCGTCTGACATGTTCGCCCCTCTGACCAAAATTCGGGTCCCTTTGATTTTATCGGCGCGGCGCCGCTCGGCGCAGGCCCTTCGCGGCCTGCGCGTCTACCGGTATTCTTCCCAGTTGATATTGCGCATGTCGCCGTGACGGAGAAACGCGCGGTGCATGGCCAGCCCGAGCGAGAGCGACAGCGGCTCGTGGCCCTCCTTCACCATTCGCAGGTAATCGCGGAGCTGCTCGCGATAGTCGGGGTGGGCGCAGTTATCAATGATGAGCCGCGCGCGCTCGTGCGGGTCGCGGCCGCGCAGGTCGGCGACGCCGAATTCGGTGGCGATGATCTGCACCGAGTGCTCGCTGTGGTCCATGTGCGAGCACAGCGGAACGATGGTGGAAATCTTGCCTCCCTTGGCCGTCGAGGGACAGGAGAAGATCGAGAGGTATGCGTTGCGGGTGAAGTCGCCCGAGCCGCCGATGCCGTTCATCATCGTCTTGCCCATGACGTGCGTGGAATTCACGTTGCCCGTCAGGTCGACCTCGATCGCCGTATTCATGCTCACGATGCCGAGACGGCGGACAATTTCCGGGTGATTCGTGATTTCCTGCGGCCGCATCAGGATTTTGTGGCGGAAGAAATCCAGGTTGGAAGTGACCCGGCGCATCGCCTCCGGCGAAAGCGTCAGCGAACAGGTGCTGGCGAACTGGCAGCGCCCGCTTTCGAGCAGCGGGATCACCGAGTCCTGAAGGACTTCGGTGTACATGAGGAAGTCCGGCACTTCCGGGTGCTTTCCCAGCGCGCCCAGCACCGCGTTGGCAATGTTGCCGACGCCGGACTGAACGGGAAGAAAGGTCTTCGGCATGCGCCCCGCGCGCATTTCCCCCACAAGAAATTCGGCGACATTCTGCCCGATTTTTTCGGTGACCTCTGTCGGCGGCTCGAACGGAGAGCTTTCGTCCTCGAGATCGGTGAGCACCACGCCGGCGATTTTCTTCGGATCGACCACGCAGATGGGAGAGCCGATCCGGTCCGCCGGGTGATAGATGGGGATCTCCTGTCGCGTGGGCGGATCAGCCGGCTCGAAGATGTCGTGCATGCCGAGCAGCGCCGCCGGGTGTTTCGCGTTCAGCTCGATGAGCACCTTTTCGGCGAGCCGCAGATAGGTGTTGGAGGCGCCGACCGACGTGGTGAGCACGACGCCGCCGCCGGGCGTGAGATCGGCAGCTTCGATGACGGCGAAGTGAATGGGGCCGAGGTAGCCATAGCGGACAAACTGCGGCAGCAGCGACAGGTGCATGTCGACGAAACGCACCCGCCCGGAGTTGATCTGCTTGCGCAGGGTGGCGTTTGACATGTAGGGAGTGCGGAAGCGGATGGCTTCGGCCTCGGCCAGTGCGCCGTCAAGGCTCGGACCGGTGGACGCGCCGGTGAGCACGCCCACCTTGAAGGGACGCCCGGCGGCATGTTCGCGCCGCGCCTTCGCGGCCAGCGCGAGCGGAATGGCCTTGGCCGCGCCGGCGGGCGTGAATCCGCTGAAGCCGATGGTGGCGCCATCGGGAATCATCTCCGCGGCTTCTTCCGCGGTGAGGATGGGGAACGGGAATGAAGGCATGGATTATCACTCCTTGGTCTGAAAAAGGCTCAACAGTTGACGGGCTGCGGCAAAGCTGCTGATGTGGCCACGGCGCACCTCTTCGCGCAGCCGCGGCAGGCGCGCGGCCACGCGCGGGTCGCGCTCAAACATTTCGATCAGGCCATCGCGCACCAGCTCCTGCATCCATTCGAGCGCCTGCTCGCGGCGGAGCTCCTGGAAACGGCCGTTGGATTTCATCAATGCGCGATGCTCAAGCACCAGGTTCCAGATGTCGGCCACATGCTCGCCGGTCAGGGCCGAACAGGTGAGCACTCGCGGCGTCCAGCCGCCGGGCGCCGGGGGAAACAGGTGCAGGGCCGAGGCGTACTCAGCGCGGGCGCGCTCGGCGCGGGCGCGGTTGTCGCCGTCGGCCTTGTTGATGGCGATCGCGTCCACCATCTCCATGATGCCCCGCTTGATGCCCTGCAATTCGTCGCCGGCGCCCGGCACGAGCACCAGCAGGAAAAAATCGGTCATCGCGCGCACTGCCGTCTCAGACTGGCCGACGCCGACGGTCTCGACGAGGATGTTGCGGTAGCCGGCGGCCTCGCACAGCAGCATCGTCTCGCGCGTGCGCCGTGCCACGCCGCCGAGGTGGCCGCGCGACGGCGAGGGGCGGATGAAGGCCCGCGGGTGCTGCGCCAGCCGTTCCATGCGCGTCTTGTCGCCGAGGATTGAGCCGCCGGAGACGGGGCTGGACGGGTCGATGGAGAGCACGGCGGTTTTTTCATCGTGCTGTTCCACCAGGTGAATCCCGAGCGCGTCGATCAGCGTGGATTTGCCCGCCCCGGGCACGCCGGTGATCCCCACGCGGCGGGCGTTGCCCGTGTGGGGCAACACGGCCTCAAGGATTTCCGCCGCCAGATCGGCGTCGGCGGGATGGTCGGATTCAACCACGGTGATGGCGCGGGCCAGCACGACGCGGTCGCCGGAGAGGATGCCATCGATATAGGCCTGGGGCGGGAGCCGCCTGCGCCGCGATGCAGCGGAATTTTCAGATTGCTTCCCGGTGTGATCCATGGCCCAGGCGATCCCGCTCCGGAAACCTCAAAGATCAGTGTGCCAGACCGGTGCGCCGCAGCGGATCAGGCTGCCGACAGCGCGGCCAGCACCCTCTGCGCGCAGACCGGAATTACCGTTCCAGGCCCGAAAACGTCCACCGCGCCGGCCCGGCGCAGCTCATCGTGGTCCTGCGGTGGAATGACGCCGCCGACGAAGACGACGATGTCACCGCGGCCGAGCTTTTTCAGCTCGCCGATCAGTTCCGGCACGAGCGTCTTGTGGCCGCCGGCGAGCGACGAAACGCCCACGGCGTGGACGTCGTTTTCCACCGCCATCCGCGCCACCTCTTTCGGCGTGGCGAACAGCGGCCCGACATCGACGTCGAAGCCGATATCGGCAAAAGCCGTGGCCACCACCTTCGCGCCGCGGTCGTGGCCGTCCTGGCCCATCTTGGCAATAAGGATGCGCGGCCGGCGGCCCTCGGCGCGCGCGAATTCCTCCACCATTTTCCGCGCCTTCTGAAACTCCGGATCTGACAGGGCCTCGCTCGAATAAACGCCGGAAATTGTCCGGCTCACCGGCTGATAACGGCCGAAGACTTTTTCGAGCGCATAGGAGATTTCGCCCAGCGTGGCGCGCACGCGCGCCGCCTGAACGCTGAGTTCGAGCAGATTGCCCTCGCCGGTTTCGGCGCAGCGGGTAAGCGCGTCGAGCGCCTGGCGCACGGCCGCCGCGTCGCGCCGCGCCTTCACTTCCTGGATACGGCGGATCTGCTTCTCGCGCACGGCGCGGTTGTCGACCTCGAGCACCTGGATCGGCTCGTCCTGGTCGTAACGGTAGCGGTTGACGCCGACGATGACCTCCTTGCCGGAGTCGATGCGCGCCTGGCGCCGCGCCGCCGCCTCTTCTATGCGCATTTTGGGCAGGCCGGTCTCGATGGCCCGGGCCATGCCGCCGAGCGCCTCCACCTCCTGGATGAGCGCCCAGGCGCGGTGCATCAGCTCATGGGTGAGGCTCTCCACGTAGTACGAGCCGCCCCACGGGTCGACCACCCGGCAGATGCCGGTCTCTTCCTGAAGGTAGATCTGCGTGTTGCGGGCGATGCGGGCGCTGAAGTCCGTGGGCAGCGCGAGCGCTTCGTCCAGCGCGTTCGTGTGCAGCGACTGCGTGTGGCCCATGGCCGCCGCCATCGCCTCGATGCACGTGCGGATGATGTTGTTGTAGACGTCCTGCGCGGTGAGCGACCAGCCCGAGGTCTGCGAATGCGTGCGCAGCGCCATGGATTTCGGATTCTTCGGATGGAACTGTCTGACGATCTTCGCCCACAGCACGCGCGCGGCGCGCATCTTGGCGATTTCCATGAAGTGATTCATGCCCACCGCCCAGAAAAAGCTCAGCCGCGGCGCGAAATCGTCGATCGACAGCCCCGCCTGGATGCCGGTGCGCAGGTACTCCAGCCCGTCGGCGAGCGTGTAGGCGAGCTCCAGGTCCGCCGTCGCGCCGGCCTCCTGCATGTGATAGCCGGAGATGGAAATGCAGTTGAATTTCGGCATTTTTTCTGCGCAGTAGCGGAAAATGTCGCCGATGATCCGCATGGAAGGCGCGGGCGGATAGATGTAGGTGTTGCGGACCATGAATTCCTTGAGAATGTCGTTCTGGATGGTGCCGCTGAGCCGGTCCGGCGTCACGCCCTGCTCTTCGGCGGCGACGATGTAGAACGCCATCACCGGCAGCACGGCCCCGTTCATCGTCATGGAGACCGACATCTCATCCAGCGGGATCTGGTCGAAGAGGATCTTCATGTCTTCGACCGTGTCGATGGCGACGCCCGCCTTGCCGACGTCGCCGACGACGCGTTCGTGGTCGGAATCGTAGCCGCGGTGCGTGGCCAGGTCGAAGGCCACCGACAGGCCCTTCTGGCCGGCGGCCAGATTGCGGCGGTAGAAGGCGTTGGACTCCTCGGCCGTGGAGAAGCCGGCGTACTGGCGGATGGTCCACGGCCGCAGGACGTACATGGTCGAATACGGCCCGCGTAGGAACGGCGGAACGCCCGCGGCATAGTCGAGATGCTCCATGCGCGCCAGGTCATCGGCCGTATAACAGGCCTTCACCGGAATCTGCTCATTGGTCATCCAGGCGCTGTCGGCGGGGCAGTCCCTCGCGCCCGCAGTGGAAGGCAGAAAATCGATTTTCGAAAAATCAGGCCGCATGGCGCTTCATTCCTCCTTGCCATCGATGCCCAGTCTGCGCTGCCATTCTTCCAGCGTTTCGACGATGTTCGAGAAAATGTGCACGAAGCCGGCCACGCCCGCTTCGCGCAGCGCCTCGATCTGGTCCTTCGGATTGCCGGCCACGATCACCGGCACGCTCACCCGCGCGCAGACGTCGCGGGCGAACTCCAGGTATTCCGGGTCGGACGAACACAGCACGACCAGGTCCGCCTGCCGGCCTTCGAGCGAGTCCGCTTCCTCGATTTCAAAACCGGCACAGCCGAAGAAGTTCAGGCAGAATTGCGCACGGGCCATTTTCATTTTCAGGTCGCCGCGCTTGAGCAGCAGGACTCTGGGTGTCTTGCCGGCACGCCGGGCGTAACGTTCGGTGCGGAGGCGGATTTTTTCGATGGGCCGCGCCAGCCGCCACGCGGCGCCTTCAAGCGAGCCGGCCTGCTCGAGACGCTTCTCGCCGAGGTCGGGATAGTTGTTAACGCCGACAAGGACGCGCCGGCGCGAGGCGAACTCTTTCTCTTTGGCCTCGCGGGCGGCGGCGATACACGAGTCGACGAACTGCCGCGCCCGCGCGTAGCCGCCCATCGATTCCACCTGCTGGAACAGCTTCCACGCCTCGGCGGCGAGGCTCGCCGTGAGCGATTCAATGAACCATGAGCCGCCGGCCGGATCGGCCACGCGGTCGAGGTGCGCTTCTTCTTTCAGGATGAGCTGGATGTTGCGGGCCAGACGTGCCGGATAGCCGGCCGCCTGCACGTGGAGCGAGTCGGCGCCTCCAAGCACGGCCGACAGTGCTTCGGTGGTCGAGCGCAGCAGGTTTGTCCAGGGGTCGTAGATGCTCTTGTTGGAAAGGGCGGTGACGGCGTGGATGCGCGTTTCCGGATCTCGTCCGTAAGCCTCGGCGACGCGCGCATACAGCAGCCGTGCGGCCCGCAACTTGGCGATCTCCATGAAATAGACAGAGCCGATGCCGAAGGCGAGCCCGCTGACCTGGCGACTTTCGGCCAGGCGGTCAGAGGCCTCGGCGAGCGTGAAGGCGAGCTCCTGCACGGCCGTGGCGCCGTTTTCATGATGCACGGCACCGTTGACCACGTCCGCCGACACTGGCTCTTCGGTGATCTGCCAGCCCCGCGCCACGCAGTGCCGGTACGCGATGCCGGGCAGATGCTCGCGGCGGTAGTAGGGCCTCACCGCGATGCCCTCGGGGGTCTTCCAGACGAGCTTCTTCTCGTAATCGGCGCCCTTCAGGTCGGCCTGAATGGCCTCTTCCCACGCCTCGGTGGGCACGGGCGGAAAATCGGGCAGGAGCCTCAGCTCCGGTTCCAGGGCAGGTCCGGGATCAGGCATGAGCCGCGCCCTCCTGAACGACCTCGATCAGATACGAAAAATCCTTCGGGTGCACGAAGAAAATCATCGTGCCCCGCGAGCCGGGACCGGGCTCCTGGGTCAGGTGGAAGCCCCTCTCTTTCATGAAATGATACGCCGCGTGAATGTCTCTCACGCGAAAGGCGAGGTGGGCAAAGCCGCCGCGGCCGCCGTTCTTTTCGATCTGTTTCGCCACGGGCGACTCCGGTGAAAGCGGTTCGAGAAGCTGAATCAGGTTCTGGCTGCCGCCGATGCGCAGCAGAACCTCGCGCACCATGTGCCGGCCGCGCACCTCTTCCCGGTGGATTTCCGAAAAGCCCAGCGCCCGGTACTTTTCCACATGCGCGTCGAGCTCGCCCGCCGGGACGGCGATGGCGACATGATCGATCAGTTCAAATCCGGCAGCTTTCAGATCTTCGATCACTGGAAATTCCTCCTCGCATTCTCACTCAAACTCGACGAGCACCGCGCCGGACTGAACGGAATCTCCCGGGTTTACGTTCACTTTCGCCACTTTTCCGGCGATGGGCGCGGTGATATTGGTTTCCATTTTCATCGCCTCCAACACGAGCAGCGTGTCGCCAGGCTGGATCTGCTGCCCCGGCTGGGCGAGAACACGGACGACGATCCCGTTAATCGGGCTGCGGCAGACCTTGTCCTCGTCCACCGGCTCGCCTCCGGACGGCGCTGCCGCCGGGGCCGGTGAAGCCGGCACGCGGGCCGCTCCCGGCTGAATCATGTAGCTGGGTGGGAGCTGCGGCCGTGGTGGTTCCGGCTCCCAGGCTTCCACATCCACCTCGTATGTCCTGTTGTCGATGGTGATTTTCAGCTTCACGGCAAAAAACTCCTTTCCTGCTTCCCGGCCTAACTGTGTTGCGGGGTGACGGCGTGGGAGGCCTGGATGGACACGCGCCCCTGTTGCGCCCACGCCGGCGAGCTCACCAGGCGGATGGCCCGAAGGCGGGGCCGCTTGCCCAGATACGCGGCGACGGCCGCGGAGATCGCCGCCAGGATTTCTTCCGAAATCTCTTCCGGTTCGGGCTCCGGTTCGGCGGCGGGCACCTCGACGGCGCGCGTCGGCGCGGCGGCCGCCGCCGCTTCCAGTTGCGCCAGTTTTTCGGCCAGCGCCGCCAGATGCTGCCGGAGCGCGGCCACTTCTTCGCTGAGGCTCTGCAATGTGACCTGGCTCATCGCTACCTCCCTGTCAGAGCGGGATCAGACCGTGCTTCTTGCCTGGCCGCAGTTCGCGCTTGGTGTGCAGATACTCGAGCGACTGGGCGATGTATCTGCGGGTCTCGGCCGGCTCGATGATGTCGTCCACCAGGCGGCGGCCGGCGGCGACATACGGATTGGCGAAAACTTCACGGTATTTTTCGATCATTTCACGGCGTTTCGCTTCCCTGTCCTGGGCCTCCGAGATCTCTTTTTTGAAGACGATTTCCGCCGCGCCTTCCGCTCCCATCACGGCGATTTCCGCCGTCGGCCAGGCGTAGACGCGGTCCGCGCCGAGGTCCTTGGCGCACATGGCGAGATAGGCGCCGCCGTAGGCCTTGCGGAGCACGATGGTCACCTTGGGCACGGTGGCCGCTGAGTAGGCAAACAGCATCTTTGCGCCGTGCCGGATGATGCCGCCGTGCTCCTGCGCCACGCCGGGCAGGAAGCCGGGGACATCGACGAAGGTCACCAGCGGGATGTTGAACGCGTTGCAGAAGCGGACGAAGCGCGCCCCCTTGGAGCTCGAGTCAATGTCGAGCACGCCGGCCTGCACGCAGGGCTGGTTGGCCACGATGCCCACCGTGCGGCCGTAAATGCGGGCGAAACCGATGACGAGGTTGGGCGCGTGACCCGCCTGGACCTCGAGGAAGTCCGCGTTGTCGACCACGCGAAGGATCACTTCGCGGACGTCATACCCCTTCTTGCCGTCCACCGGAACGATGGAATTCAGTTCCGGGTCCGGGTCGCAGTGATAGTTGCCGGGGACCTCGGGCGGGTCCTCGAGGTTGTTCGAAGGCAGGAAGCTGAGCAGCTTCTGGCAGATCAGAATGGCCTGGCGGTCGTCCTCGGCGATGAAGTGAATCACGCCGGAGCGAACCATGTGCGCGTCCGGGCCGCCGAGCTCTTCCATCGTGACGTTTTCTCCGGTCACCTGTTTGATGACGTTGGGCCCGGTGATGAACATGTGCGCCTTGCGCGTCTGAATGATGAAGTCGGTCAGCGCGGGCGAGTAAGCCGCGCCGCCGGCGCACGGGCCGCAGATCAGCGAGATCTGCGGCACGACGCCGCTGAGCATGACGTTGGTGTAGAAGACGCGGCCGTAGCCGGAGAGCGAGTCGATGCCCTCCTGGACGCGCGCGCCGCCCGAGTCGTTGATGAAGATGAACGGCGAGCCGGTCTTCAGCGCCTGCAACATGACATCGGCGACCTTGTGGGAGTGGAGCTCGCCCGCCGAGCCGCCCAGCACGGTGAAGTCCTGGCTGGCCACGTGCACCAGCCGCCCGGCGATGGCCGCCGAGCCAGTGACCACACCGTCGGCCGGGACTTCCCTGCCGGCCATTCCGAACAGCGTGGCGCGGTGCTGGGCAAAGGCGCCGGTCTCCATGAACGAGCCCGGATCCACCAGCGCCTCAATGCGTTCACGGGCGGTGAGCTTGCCTGAGGCGCGGTGCTTCTCCAGTTTGTCGGGGCCACCACCCTCATGGATTTTCTGGCGTTTCTTCCGCAGCTCCCCGATTCGCTGCTCCATCGAGAGAAATGACATGGAAGAGATGATTCCTTTCTTGCAGAAATTCAGGATGATAACGGGCCGTGACCCGCGCGGGCGGCCACGGCAGAATCGGAACTACTGCGCCGGCGCGACGGTCACCTTGTGAGTCCGCTCGCCGATGGTGACGTCGTAAACAACCCGCGTCATCACCGGCCCCTTGCCATTGGCGGAGGGGCCCGCCGCGGGGGGCGCGGCTTCAGGATCCTGGCCGAGGTTCTTTGGGCCTTCGTGCCGCGTGGCGAAAAACTTCGGCGCCACCTGCGGGAACATCGCGTACGTCAGCACGTCCTCGTCGGTGCCGTTGCAGCCCTTGCAGGCGAGGGCGGCGCTGCGAAGCTCCTCCCATTCGGGCTTCAGCAGATCGGCAGGTCGGCAGGTGATGGGCTGCTTCTTGGCGTGGGTAGCCGCGAGCTGGACGAGCTCCGGATTGCGCTGGCCGATGGTGGCCCCGTAGTAGCCGAGCATCAGGTCGGCGAACTCGCCGGTGAGAACCTTGTAGCGCCCCATCATCACGTTGAACACGGCCTGAGTGCCGACGATCTGGCTGGTGGGGGTGACCAGCGGCGGGTAGCCGGCGTCCTGGCGGACGCGCGGCACCTCTTCGAGCACCTCATGGATTCGGTGCGCAGCGCCCTGCTGGCGGAGCTGGTTCTCCATGTTCGAGATCATGCCGCCTGGAATTTGGGACTCGAAGATTTCCGTGTCCACGCCCGTAATATTTGACAGAAACTCCTGATAACGCGGCCGGATTTTGTCGAAGTGGCGCTTGATGTTCAGCAGCCGCTTTTTGTCGAGGGAGGTGGAAAAGGGCGTCCCTTCGAGCATTTCAACGAGGCTCTCCGTCGGATTGTGGCCGGGCCCGAGCGAGAGGGAACTGATGGAGGTGTCCACGCAGTCGGCGCCCGCCTCGATCGCTTTCATCAGCGACACCATGGTGACGCCAGTAGTGGCGTGCACGTGCACATGCACGCGCACATTCTCGCCGCAGGATTCCTTGATGGCACGGACGAGTTCATAGGCCGGGGCGGGCTTGAGCAGCGCGGCCATGTCCTTGATGCAGAGCGAGTCGCAGCCGAGGTCGAGCAGTTGCTCGGCCAGCTCGACGTAGCCGGTGATGGTGTGCAGCGGGCTGATGGTGTAACAGATGGTGCCCTGGGCGTGTTTGCCGGTGCGCTTGACCGCCTGGATGGCGCGGCGGAGGTTGCGGATGTCGTTCAGCGCGTCGAAGACGCGGAAGACGTCCATGCCGTTTTCGGCGGCTTTTTCGACAAAGCGGTCGACCACGGTGTCCTCGTAGTGCCGGTAGCCGAGCAGGTTCTGCCCGCGCAGCAGCATCTGGAGGCGCGAGTTGGGCATCGCCTTGCGGAAGGCGCGCAGCCGCTCCCAGGGGTCTTCGTTGAGGAAACGGATGCAGGCGTCAAAGGTGGCGCCGCCCCAGCATTCCACGCTCCAATAGCCGGCCCTGTCGATGTCCTCGCAGGCCGGGAGCATGTCTTCGAGGGCCATGCGGGTGGCCATCAGCGACTGGTGGCCGTCCCGCAGGACCAGTTCGGTGACGTCAACGTGTCGGGTCGTCATGGATGAGTGCTCGCTTGGTATGATGCGGCGCCCGCGGCGGTCGGAGGAAGGATTGCGGGCACCATCTCGTTTCCATAATATCAGACCCAGATATCCTGTTGGGGGACTCAACATACCGTTTGCTCGCAAGATTGGATGTCACGTGTAACCTGTTGGTATCAAATGAATAAGCTGCCGGCTTTCCAACTCCCGCAACTGCGCAGGAATCGCGCCAGGGAGCGCGGGAAGCACTGCGGACAACCGGAATTCCGGCCGCTGCCGGCGGGTAGCCGGGCCGGCAGTGGAAGTTGGGCGGGGCCGGGCCAGGCGCCTGGGGGACGCGGCCTTGGGCGACTGTCCCCCCGGCGGGGATGCGGCGCCTCAGCGCGGCTGGTCGCCGAGCTGGCGCGCCGTCTCTTCCACGGCGCGCAGGAAACGGAGGAAATTGCCGCCGTAGATCTTCCGGATGTCGTTCGGCGTGAATCCCCTTTCGAGAAGCGCCCGGGTCAGGTTTGGCCACTTTGAGGTGTCCTCCAGGCCGCGGGGGGTGCAGGTGACGCCGTCAAAATCGCTGCCGAGCCCGATGAAATCCACGCCGGCGATCTTCCGGATGTGCTCGAAATGGGCGACGACTTCTTCGAGCGTCGCCTGCTCGCAGCGCGCGTTTTTCGGCAGCGACGGGGTGATCCAGGGCGAGGTGTCGGCCGAGCGCTGGCTGATGAATTCGCATCCCAGGTTGATCATGACCAGCCCGCCCTTTTTCGCGATGGCGCGGATCTGGTCATCGCTCAGGTTGCGCGGAATGTTGGACAGGGCGCGCGCCGAGCTGTGCGAGCTGAAGACCGGGGCGCGGCTGGCTTGCAGGGCGTCCCAGAAGGTGCGGTCGGAGACGTGAGCGAGGTCCACCATCATGCCGAGGCGGTTCATCTCGGCAACGATGAGGCGGCCGAGATCGTTGAGTCCGCATTCTTCCTTTTTAGCCGAGGAGCCGGCCCAGTCGAGGTTGCGCGTGTGGGTGAGGGTCATGTAGCGCACGCCGAGGTCGTAGAAGGCGCGCAGCAGCCGCGGCTCGTTTTCGATGGCGTGGCCGCCCTCGATCCCGATCAGCGCGGCGATGCGGCCTTCGCGCCGCGCCGCCTCGATCTGATCGGCGGTGGTGGCCAGCACGAAGTGATCCGGATGGCGGGCGACGATGTCGTGGCGGATGGTGTCGATCATTTCGAGCGCGCGCCGCGCCGAGCCGCCGGTGCGGATCAGGTCGGCGCTGACGTAGGCGGCGAAGAACTGCGCGCCGACGCCGCCCGCCCGAAGCTTGCCGATGCTCGTGTGCCGGGCGTCCTTTTCCGAGGCGATGTCCCAGCCGCGCACGGTCCGGCTGGTCACGTCGTTGTGGCCGTCGATGAGCAGCGCCGAGCGGTGCACTGCCATCACTTCGTCATCCGTCCATCTCCTCGTTTGCCCTGCTAGAGGCAGGAGGCAGAGAGCGAGCACGAGCAGCCGTGGCATGGGTCTCATTGTACCGGCCAGCGGCCCCCGGCAACCAGGCGGGCCTGTCCAAGCGGGCCGCGGAAAACATAGACCCAGGCATCAAGCGCGGCGCCGTCTTCGATGCGGACAGGCCGCAGCACGCGCGCGAACTGCGGCCCTTCATAAGCGTCGAGGTCCTGAAGAAGACCTGGACGCCGCAATGCAGCCACTTCGCCGTGGACCACTTCATCTTTCCTGCCCGTCTCAACCAGGGCCGGATACGGACCGAAATCATACAGCCGCCCGCAAATGGTTGCCGGACCAAGAAACATGGCCTCGGCCCACAGGCGCCGCGACCAGGGATTGGCGAAGCCGCGCTTCAGCGTGCCATAGACGAAGAGCCGGGCGGCCGTTGCGGAAGTCGGCATCGAAACCAGCATAGGTCAGATTCAGGCCCACGGATGATAGCGCTTGCGCAGGCACTTCAAAGAAGTGATATACTCTGCCCGATGTTTCAGCTTGCATCCGCATTCACACGGTTGGCAAGCCGGGCAGAGGGTTCGCTTTCGCGAGACGGCGGCCGCAGGCGGGCCGGCGCAGGGAGCGGGCCGCTGCAAAGCAGACACAGGAGGACTTCATGATGAAAAGGATGTTCCTGGTGCTCGGACTCCTGGGGGGCTCTGCCGCGTGGTGTCAGCCGCCGGCAGACTGCACCCCCAGTGCATACAACATTCCGGGCGCGGCTTATCCGTGCATTCACAAGGACGGCAGCGTCACCTTCCGCGTGTGGGCGCCGGAGGCGCAGAAGGTGACGGTACGGATCGGCAAAGGCATCGAGATGAAAAAGGCCGAAGACGGCTGGTGGTATGCAACCAGCGCGCCGCAGCCGGAAGGATTTCACTATTACACGCTGTCGATCGATGGCTCCATCGTGGCCGACCCGGCGACGCGGACGTTTTTCGGCTCGGGATTTGACAACAGCGCGATCGAAATTCCGGCGCCGGACGAGGACTTTTACCAGCACAAAAATGTGCCCCGCGGCGAGGTGCGCCAGCGCTGGTATTTCTCCACGGTAACGCAGAAATGGCGCCGCGCCTATGTTTATACGCCACCCGATTACGAAAGCAATCCGAAGGCGCGCTACCCGGTGCTGTACCTGCTGCACGGCTGGGGCGAGAACGAACAGGGATGGCACAACCAGGGGCGCGTGGACGTGATCCTGGACAATCTGATCGCCGAAAAGAAGGCTCGTCCGATGATCATCGTGATGGACAATCTGAACGCGGTGAAGCCGGGCGAGGACGGTTCCATCTTCAACGCGCGGTGGCTGTGGCCGCAACCGCCCGGAGCGCAGCAGCGGCCCGGGCTGGCAGCCTTCACCGGAGCGACCTTCACCGAGATGATGATGACCGATCTCATCCCGATGATCGAGAGAACGTATCGCGTGCGGACGGACAGGGAAAGCCGCGCGATGGCCGGCCTGTCCATGGGCGGAATGCAGACTTTCATCACCGCGCTCGAAAACCTGGACAGATTCGCCTACATCGGTGGCTTCAGCGGCAGCACCGGATGGCGCCCGGGATTCGACCTGAAGACGGCGCACAAGGGCGTGTTCGCGAACCCCGAGGAATTCAACCGGAAGGTGAAAGTGCTCTTTCTCGGCATCGGGTCGGAAGAAGGGCCGCGCACGAAGGAATTCAGCGACATGCTCACGAAAGCGGGCATCCGCAACGTCTACTATGTTTCCCCGCGGACGGCGCATGAGTGGCTCACGTGGCGGCGCTGCCTGCGCGAGTTTGCGCCGCTGCTGTTCCGGTAGGTCCCCACGGGCAGGCCCGCGGGCCCGGGTGGGTCTTCATCGTGATAGGCTCTCGGCGCCGGGGCCGTCTGCGCCGGGCAACGGCGCCGCGTGGCGGCCCCGCACAAGGAGGTAGCTCCATGCGGATGAGCCGTCGAAAAATGCTGGCGGGACTGGCGGCGGGGGCGGCCACGGCCGCGGGGCAGGCATGGCGCCTGCCCTCGCGCATTGAGGAACGCCTCGCCCGGCTGGACGGGGGGCTCCGGCAACCGGTTCTCAAGAAGCACCTGTTTTCGTCTCCGGTGATCATCGAATCACTGGATCTGCTCCGGCTGGGTCAGAGTTTTCTCTGCCGCGTGCGTTCGCGGGACGGGGCCGAAGGAATGTCGGTGGCCCACGGCGAAATGCGCAACCTATATCCGATCTTCCTGCGCAGGCTCCGTCCCTTTTTCCTCGGAAAGGACGCACGCGAGCTCGACCTCATTCTGGAGCGCGTGCTTGTCTACGATTTCAACTACCGCTTTGGAGGCATCTCGCTGGGCGTCCCGCTGGCCACGATCGAATTCGCCATTCTGGACATGCTGGGCCGCATCGCGAACAAGCCGGCCGGCGATCTCATCGGCGAACTCCATCATCCGCAGGTGGGTGTCTACGTGGCAACGGAATGGCGGGAAAAGCCGGTGGAGGAATCGCTGGAACTGATCCGCAATGAAGTGGCGAAATACGACGCGAAGGCCCTGAAAATCAAAGTAGGCGGGCTGATGTTCATGACCACCGACATGCACGCTTCGGCACCGCCGGGCAGAACGGAGAAAATCATCCCGCTCATCCGGAAAACCTTTGGCGATTCCATGGCCCTGTATGCCGATGCCAACGGCTTCTACACCGTGCCTGAGGCCATTCGAGTCGGCCGGCTTCTCGAAGAATACAAATACCGGTATTTTGAGGAACCGGTGATGTTCGACCACCTGGAAGAGATCCGCCAGGTATCGGAGGCGCTGGCGATTCCCGTCGCCAACGGCGAGCAGGACCATTCCTTCTACGGGTTCCGCTGGCTGCTGGCTCACGACGGGCTGGACATCGTGCAGCCGGACAACTACTACTTCGGCGGGATGATCCGTTCCATTCGGGTGGCGCGGATGGCGGCGGCCTGCGGCAGGCACTTCATTCCGCACATGTCCGGTGGCGGGCTCGGCTACGTCTACAACATTCAGTTGGTGTCGGTGGTTCCCAACGCCGGAGAGCACCATGAGTTCAAGGGTTATCAGACGCACGTGCGGTTCGAGTGCCTCACGTCGCCGCTGCGGGTGGTGAATGGAAAGATCCGGGTTCCGAGGGGGCCGGGGTTTGGCGTGGAGTTCGACCCGGACTGGGTGAAGAAACACCAGCCGGTAACAGCGGCGTGACGCCGGGCGCGGCCAGGCGCGCGCCTTCGGCGCGGGTCAGACGCGGTAGTGATCGGCGCGCCAGTTCCTGATGGCGCGTTTGATGGCGTCCGGCTCCATGCCCTCTTCCGCCGCCCGCCGGGCCAGGTCGACGAACTCGCCGTCGGAGGCGAAGCGAAGCGCGACAATCTGTTTCACGCTGAGCCGCGGATCGAGCAGCCGGCCCGCAAGCACGAAATGCCGCAGGTTCTCCTCGGCGCGGATGGCGCGGTCCTGGGCCTTCAGCGCGAAGATGCGCGCATAGCCCGCGATGAAGAAGGCGCAGAAGGAGAGAACGGCGATCAGCGAGGCGCTGTAAAGGCGCTGATGGTCGCCCAGCGACTTCCAGAGGTTGACGAGCGATCCGATGCATGTGGCCAGCAGCACGGGGGTGAGCACGAAGTGATAACCCGGCACCAGGCGAGCGTGGTTGGCGTAGTTCTGTTCCTTCATGGAAGGGCCTCCAGCCAGAGTGATGTTATCAGGATGCCGGCCCCACGATGGAAACCGTGTCGCGGCGGATGGCAGGCTTACGCGGCGCCAGGGCGCGGGCGCAGGCCGAGCCCCGGCCGGTCCGGTAGAATCAGCCGGCCCTTGTCGACGCGGACGCCTTCGTAAGGGTCGTTGGCGATGAGCAGGTTTCCGTCGAGGTCGGCGTAGTCTACCAGCGGCGACAGGTGCGCGGCGGCGGTGATCGCCACCGAGCTGGAGACC
This sequence comes from Bryobacteraceae bacterium, assembly GCA_026002855.1. Lineage (NCBI taxonomy): Bacteria > Pseudomonadati > Acidobacteriota > Terriglobia > Bryobacterales > Bryobacteraceae > Bryobacteraceae bacterium. The sequence continues at coordinate 4,215,652 of BPGD01000001.1, read as the reverse complement.
ATGCAGCCGAGCATCACCTTCAGGCCGAGCGAGCGCGCCATCTCGATCATGCGCTTGGCCTCGAGCAGCCCGCCGCACTTGTCGACCTTCACGTTGACGCCATCGAAGTAGGGGGCGAGGCGCGGCACGTCGGCCGGGTGAAGGCAGGCCTCGTCGGCGAACACCGGGATGTGGACGCGCTTGCGGATCCAGTTCATGTCTTCGAGGTTCGCCGCCGGCAGCGGCTGCTCGATGAATTCCACGCCCTGTTTCTCCAGCCAGTTGATCTTTTCCACCGCCTCTTCCTTCGACCTGAACCCCTCGTTGGCGTCGACGCGCAGCGGCTTGCGCGTGACGGAGCGGACGGCGGCGATCACCTCTTCGTCGTTGTCGAGGCCCACCTTGATCTTCAGCACCGGGAAGTCCTCCGCCTCGCGCACCTTCTGGCGGATGACGTCCGCCTTGTCGATGCCGATGGAGAAGGTGGTCAGCGGCGCGTCGTTGCGGTCGAGTCCGAACCACCGCCACAGGGGCACGCCGAGTTTCTGTGCGTTCCAGTCGAACAGCGCGATGTCGAGCGCGGCCTTGGCGGCGAAGTTGCCCTCGATGCGCCGGAAGACGCCGTTCATGAGCTTGACGAAGGCTTCCGGGCGCTGCCCGACGAGCCACGGGCGGATCGACTCCACGGCGGCGCGGCAGCTTTCAGCGGTCTCCCGGTAGCGGATGATGGGCGCGCCCTCGCCGATGCCGGTGATCCCGTCGCGCGAGTATTCGACAAAGAAGGTGTCGCGGTATTCGCTCGACGACATCACCGTGGTCCAGGTGTGGCGCAGGCGCAGCCGGCGGATGCGGGTCTCGATGGCGGGCGCCCCGCTCGACGGCGCGGCGGCCAGCGGCGCGGCAAAAACAGGAGCGGAGAGAAATGTTCTACGATTCATGGACGTTTCCAGCGGCGGCAGGCCACCAGCAGCCGGCTCCAGGGTTCGTCGCCGAGCCGGCTGATCTGGAGCACGGGCCGCGTGTTCGTGGTCGAGTGGATGAATTCCCCGTTGCCGAGATAAAAACCCGTGTGATTGATCCTCTGCCCGTTTGGGCCAAAGAAGAGCAGGTCGCCCGGCTGAAGCTCTTCCCGGCTGATCTTCTGCATGCCTTCCCAGGCGGCCTGCGGCTGGGCGTCGCGCGGCATCAGCACGCCGCCGCGGCGCACGAGCATCTGGGTGAACCCGGAGCAGTCGAAGCCGAAGCCCGTCGTGCCGCCCCAGGTGTAGGGCAGGCCGAGGAAGCGTCGGGAAAGCTCGACGAGCCCGGCGACGGACAGCGCCGGCGGGTCGAACAGGACGTCGCCGCGCTGGATCCAGGCCTCGCGCGTGTCGGGCAGCCGCACGCGGATCCAGCGCCGGTCTTCCATCTCCGGCTCTTCCAGGACCTCGAGCCGCGTCTCGTAGGGAACGGTGAGCAGCGGCGCGTGGCGCGTCACCGAAGGCGTGCGGTAGAGGTGTGCGCGCAGGCTGTCAACGAAGGCGACGCGCCCCTTCTCCGCATACGTTTCGCCCTCGTCGAGCCGGCGCAACCCGTCGAGGCGGGCCCAGCCCGGATAATCGTCGTGCAACGTGCGGATGCGCGCCCACCCGTCTTCGGTCTTGTCCACGCCCACCGTCATGCCGTAGCGCGCCTGGCTGACCACGTCGGCGTCTTCTGAGGCGCGCGAGAACATGTTCAGCACCGGCACGGTGACCACCGCGCGCGGCTGGGCGCTGGAAATGGCGGCAAGGGACATGAGGGCAGGGAGCCAGACACGCATCCTACCGCCAGTATAGGAGAGCGCGGATGCTAAGCTGCGGTAGGAATGGGTTTCTCGCGCCGCACGGCCCTCGTTGCTGCTGTTCTGATTGCCGCCGCGGCCGCCGGTTTCGTCCTGTGGCGATGGGCGCCCTGGCGGCGGGCCGACGCGCGTGCGCTGCTCGCCGGACTGCCGCCGGGCGAGGGGCTCACCGTGTTTGTCGATGCACGCGCGCTGCGTCAGACCGGAATCCTCCAGCGCATCGCCGGGGAGGCGGGCGCGGAGGATGAGGAATACAGGCGGTTTGTCGAGGCCACCGGATTCGAGTACCGGCGCGACCTGGACGCGGTGGTCCTGCGGGGAGAAAACGGCCGGCGGTGGATTGTCGTGGAAGCACAGGTCGACGAGGACCGGCTGCGGCGGTATTTCCTTGCGCATGGCGGGCGTTGTTTCGGCGGGCTCTGCTCGATGCAGGGATCGATGCCGGAGCGACAGATCTCGTGGATGCGGCTTGGGCGCGGGCGATGGGGCATTGCGGTCAGTCCGGACCCGCTGGCGGCGGCGGCGTTCACGGACGAGGCGCGGAAGCCTTTTTCGGCCGAATGGCAACCGCCGGATGCGCCCCTTTGGCTCTATGTGCCGGGCTCCATGCTGGAAGCGCCCGAAGGAGCCCCGGCGTGGGTGGCGGTGGCGCTGGCCGGCCTGCGCGAGTCGAAATGGGTCCTGTGGAGTGTGGGCGCCGGCGGGGGAAGAATCCATCTCAACATGCACGTGGCCTGCCGCGACGGCGAAATGGCCCGGACGATGGCAGGGGGTTGGGAGGAGGTGCTGAAGGCGCTGCGGGAGGCGGCGGCAGCCGCAGGCGACAGGGACTCCCTGCCGGCGCTGCTTGCGCAGGGCCAGATTCGCGCCGATGGCGCTTTCGTGCGCGGCCAGTGGCAGTTTGAGTGGCGCCGTCTGGAGAAGCTTTTCGAATGAGGCTCAGCCCGCCAGCAGGGGCGAGAGCAGCTTCTCCAGTTCCTGCGCGTCGGCGGGCTTTTCGAGTTGATGAACCAGCCGCCCCTGGCGGTCGAGGATCAGCGTCAGCGGGCGGGTTCGCGGCAGCGGGCTGGCGGGCGGGGCAACGACGGCGCCGGTGATCAGCGTCAGGTTCGCCACCGGTTCCGGCATGCCCGGTTCATGCAGGACAAAGCAGATGAGCCCTTCGCGGGAAAGACGCCTGTTCAGATCGTTCAGCACCAGCGCCTGGGAATCGCATTGCGGGCAGGAGGGCTCCCACAATGTGAACGCCACCACGCGGCCGCGAAAGTCAGCCAGCGACCGCGGCGCGGGTTCGCCCTGCACCTGGAAGGAGAGGTTCAGCGGCTCCTGACTGGGCGCACGGAAGCCGCACCCGCTGAGCGCTGCCAGCATGAGGAATGGTAGCAGGAGACGAGAGTGCACAGAGGAGGATCCTACTGGAGACGGTCTTTCATCCGGGCCTGGTCGACCAGTTCGTCGAACACGGCCAGCACCTGGCGGCGGAACCGGTAAATGCGCCTGGCATTCTCGCGGAACTGGCTGTCGTACAGCGGGTGGGAGAGCCACTTGCGGAACACCTCGCGCGGGATGGCAATGTCGCGGCGCAGCTCTTCGGGAGAAGCGCCGCGGAGAAACAGGCCGTAGAACATGGCGGCCTCGCGCTGCACCTCGATGGGATCGAAGCCGTCGCCAGGAGGCGGCGCCGCCGGTCTCGGGTTGTTCGAGGTCGAAGCCAAGCGAGCACCCTCGGATCGAAAACCAGAAGTATAGGCGCGGCCGGGAAGGATTGGCAACCGTCCCCGTGCGCCCCTTCAAGCCCTCATGATAACGCGGAGCGTGCGACGAGGGAAGTTCCCCGCGCGCTGGATGGAATACCGGGCAACGGCGCGAATCCAGAGGGAGAAAGGCAGGCGGTGGTGGGCTCGGCAGAACTCGAATCTGCGACCTCTACCGTGTCAAGGTAGCGCTCTAACCAACTGAGCTACGAGCCCGTTCGAGCAGGTTCAATCTCATGGTACCACGGCTGCCACGGCATGCACATCCAGCCGCGCAATGACGGCCGCAAAGCCGCCCGGATCGGCCTGCCAGCGCAACGGCGCGCCATCGGGTTCGAGCCTGGACGCTTTGGGTTTCGATCCTTGCCACACCAGCCGAATGGGTCCGATGGCGGGCACAAAGTCCACCGTGGCCCAGTCGCCGGCCACCTGCATCGCGGTCGTGTTGACGAGGTGGACGAGCACCTCGCTGCCCTTGCGCCGCAGCACGACCTCCACCGTGGGCGGCGCCTCCACCCGGACGAGCGGCGTGAAGCGGGGCGCGACGAGCGCGCGTGCGAAGGCGCGCACGGACGCATCATGCGCCGCAGCGTAAACGGAGCCGACCGGGCCGGGCACGATGATCACCTCGCCGCGGCCGAGCGGACCGCCCAGCGCGGCGGGCCTGCCATCGCGCGTCGTGTTGAGCTCCGGATATCGCCAGGCGAGCACGTTCATCGCGCCGGGCTCGACGTCCGCCCAAAGGCCCGTGGCATTTCCAACCACTCCCAGAGCAAGCCACGCCGTCTGGCGCGCGGGTTCGCCAACGGTCCTGTAGCCGAGCCGCGCCGCCAGCGCCACCGCGTTGTGCGCGCCGCTCACGAGCAGCCGGCCGCCATTGCGGGCATAAGCGAGCAACGTTTCAAGACACTCTTCCCCCGGCGCTTCCCAGTCCGGCAGAACGATGAACGGATAGCTGGCGGCGACGCGGGCGAGCTTCCAGTCCGGCAGCACGTCCACGGACCATTGGCAGGCGAGCAGCAGGTCCAGCCATCCGCGCGCTGGATCGGACAACCGGCCCCAGCCGCCGAACATTCTGTTGCCGGTGCGGTAGAGCGATTCCCGGCTGAAGACCACCCCGATCTGCGGCACTGTCTCGGTGCCCTGGCTTGACTTCTGAAGGCGGCGGCAATGGCGGGCCACCTGTGCCATCGTCTCGATGTGCGCCTCCTCAAGGTGTCCGCTGCGCGCCGGGTGGTAGTAGATCTGGAAGCCGCCGGACTGCGCGAGCACGACACCTGCCTCCTGCATTAACTGCACCGCCGGCTTGAAGATGTGGCCGACCGTGTTCGAGTCGGCCTGCTGGAAGCCCCAGGCCATCAGATCCCACGGCCTGCCCGTCTGGCCGAGATATCGCGCTTCCAGGCGCGCCGTCGAGATGCTCGCATTGCCCAGATAGTCGCCGGAAAGAAAATCCACGGGAAGGACGGGCTCCTCGGGCGCCAGGGTCGAATACAGCCAGTTGCTGGCGATCTGGAACTGCGGATGGCTGCGATGGAGCTCGTCGACATAGTGGCGGACATAACGGCGGAACTGCTCGCGCTGGAATTCCAGCCATTCCAGCCAGTACGGCTCGCCCGGCTTTTTCGGCGCCGGCCGGCCGAAGGCGCGCAGCGCGGCTTCACGGTAGTCCGGCTGCACGGCCCAGCATTCGCCGTCGATCCATGCGCCGTCGAGCCGGTATTTTGTCGCGGCCTCGCGTAACTGCGGAATCATCAGCTGGTCGACATACGGGCCGAAGGTGGAGGTGATGCGGTCGTCCGGTTTGCCGTCGGCCCGGATGCGCGCCCAGTCCGGATGCCGCCGGACTGCCTCGCCGTCCCAGACGCCCGAGAAGTGGATGAACAGGGCGATGCCGCGCTTTTCGGTCTCGGCACGCCAGACGGCGAGAGAGTCGCGCACGATGCCGGGCGCGGAGGGCCCTACCTCAGAGGGCCAGCCGAGCCAGCCGGGGTGGCCTTTGGCATCGTACTGGACGAAATCCGGACGCACGCGGTCGAGCAGGCGGCCCACGGTGTCCGGCGTGACATCGCGGCCGAGCACGGTGTCCTTTTCGTTCGGATGCAGGTCAAAGTGGAGTCCGAAAAACGATTCGGCGCGGCGCAGCCGGCGCGGCGCGCCGCCCGGTTGCAGGCCGGCGGCGGCCATCAGCCGGGCGAAGCCGCGGCGGGTCAGGTGTGGCGGCGGCATGGCAGATACAATGATAATTCGCATGCCTTTCCAGATCAGCCAGCACGAGCGCGGCGGCGCGGTGGTTCTCGAACTGTCGGGGCGATTTGTCCTCGGAGAGCCGGTGGAGCAATTCCGCGCGACGCTCGAGCAGCTTCTCGCACAGGGCCGTAACCGCATCGTGCTCGACATGCGCGGGGTGGACTACATCGACTCGAGCGCGCTGGGCTGCCTCGTGATGGCGCACACCAAGGTGAGCCGCGCCGGCGGCGTCATGTCGATGTTCGGACTGAACGAGAAGGGACTCGAACTGCTGGTCATCACCAAGCTGGCGACGGTCTTCCGCATTGGCGAGACGGAGACCGACGCCATCAATCTGTGCTTCCCGGACCGCACGGCGAGGAGTTTCGACATTCTCGAATTCGTGCGGAAGCACTGGGGCGAAGCCCCGGGCGGCGGGTCATGAAGCTGGTGGTGGTGGGCGGCGTGGCCGCGGGGCTGAGCGCCGCTTCCAGGGCGCGCCGGCTGGATCCCGCCGCGGAAATCCTGGTTCTTGAGAAAGGCAGCCGGATCTCCTGGGGCGCCTGCGGACTGCCGTATCTGATCGAAGGCCAGGTGTCTTCGATGGATGAGCTGGTGGTTTATCCGCGGGAATTTTTCGAAAAAGAGCGGAATATTCGCATCCGCACCCAGGCGGAAGTCGCCGCCGTACGGCACGGCGCGCGCGAGGTTGTCCTGGCCAATGGCGAGCGCATCCCCTATGACCGGCTGGTGTGGGCGGCAGGCGCCCGGCCGGCGCGTCAGTCCCATTCGGAGCGGGTGTTTCATCTCCATTCGGACACGGATGGCGAGCGGCTGAACGGATTTCTCGAACGGGAACGTCCGCGGACGGCCGCGGTGGTGGGCGGAGGCTACATCGGGCTGGAGACGGCCACCGCGCTGCGGGCGCGCGGCCTGATGGTGCGGCTCTTCCACGACGCAACGACGCTTCTCAACCGCGAGGACGCCTGGCTGACGCAACGCGTGGTGGAGCGTCTGGAGCAGTGCGGCGTCGAAGTGCGGCTGAACGAGCCCGCCGACCCGGACCGCGTGGAGGCTGATGTCGTGATCGATGCGACCGGTCTCCGGCCCAACGTGGAGATCCTGGCCGAGGCCGGGGCGGCGCTGGGACGCACGGGCGCGCTTGCCGTGGACGAGTATCAGGAGACCTCGCTGCGCGGCGTCTTTGCCGCGGGCGACTGCTGCGAGGCGCGCCACATCGTCAGCGGCCGCGCCGTGTGGATTCCGCTGGGCACCACTGCAAACAGGATGGGACGCGTGGCTGGCGCCAACGCCGCCGGGCGGCGCGAGCGCTTCCCGGGCGTGGCGGGCACGTCGATCGTGCGCGTGGCGGGGCTCGGCGTGGGCGTCACCGGCCTGTCCCAGCAGCAGGCGCGCCGCGAGGGCTTTTCGCCGGTGGAAGCGGTGATTGAAGCGCGCGAGCGGGCCCGCTACTTCCTCGGGCGCAGGCTCGCCGTGCAGTTGGTGGCGGACCGCACCAGCGGGCGGCTCCTGGGCGGGGCGGCCCTTGGGGACCAGGGCGTGCTCGCGCGGATCGACACGTTGGCGGCGGCGCTGGCGGCGCGCATGACGGTGGAAGACCTGGCCGGGCTGGACCTGGCTTACGCGCCGCCCTATTCCACGGTGATGGATCCGTTGCTGGTGGCCGCGCAGCAGCTCCTCCGCATGCTCTGAACGATGGCCACATTGCAGACCTCCGGCTCCGGATGCGGGCATTGCTAGACTGGTGCAAGAAGGACAACACATGCTCGCGCCGGGAACCGCAGCACCGGAGTTCACGCTGGACCTGCTGGAAGGCGGGCGCCGCTCGCTGGCCGAAATCCTCGAGGCAGGGCCGGTGGTGCTTGTTTTCTTCAAGGTGACCTGTCCCACCTGTCAGCTTGCGCTCCCCTATCTTCAGCGCATCGACGGCGGCGCGTTGCAGATCTATTGCGTCAGCCAGGACGACGCGGAGCGCACCCGTGAGTTCATGCGCCTGTTCGGCGTGCATCTGCCGATGCTGGTCGATCCGGCGGCGGCGAAATACCCGGCGAGCCGCGCCTACGGGGTCCTGTACGTGCCTTCGCTGTTTCTGGTGGAGAGCGACGGGCGGATATCGTGGACAGCCGAAGCCTTCGACCGGCGGGCGTTCGAGGAGCTGGCAAGGAGGGCCGGGCGGCCGATGTTTTCTCCTGACGAGTCCGTGCCGCTCTACAAGCCGGGTTGAGGTTCGCGATTCTAGGCTCCCGGCGGGAGTCCGCGCGCATCCATAAGGTCAGCAGGGAGGAAGGAGCGCAACACTCTATATGCCGAAGGTTCAGGAGATCCTCAAGGGCGCAGCCGCCATCGCGAAAGGGATGACGGTCACTCTGCGCGAGATGATGAATCCCATCATTACCGACGATTACCCGGACGCGCCTCCCGTCTTTCAGGAACGCTACCGCGGGCTGCACGTGCTCCAGCGCGACGACAACGGGCTGGAAAAGTGCGTCGCCTGTTTCCTCTGTTCGGCCGCCTGTCCGGTACAGTGCATTTACATCGAGGCCGCGGACAACACCGAACAGGAGCGCATCAGCGGCGGCGAGCGCTATGCGGCGGTGTACAACATCGACTACAGCCGCTGCATCTTCTGCGGCTACTGCGTCGAGGCCTGTCCGACGGACGCGATCACGCACGGACACGGCTTCGAGCTGGCCAGCTACAACACCAGCACGTTGATCTACCGCAAGGAGCAATTGCTGGCGCCGCTGCCCGAAGGCGCCACCGGCAGGATCCGGCTGGATCACCCGGTCGCCGTTGGCGACGAGGATCACTGACGCGAAAGCACGCGCCAGGCGCGGCGGGCGACGATCAGTTCCTCGTTGGTCGCCAGCGCCACCACGCGCACGCGGGATGCGGCCGACGAGATCACCCGGTCGCCGGAGCCTTCCTCGTTGGCGGCGGCGTCGAGCTCGACGCCAAGAAAAGCGAGTCCCTCGCAGATGGCCCGCCGCAGCGCCGGGCTGTTTTCGCCAATGCCGCCGGTGAAGGCAATGGCGTCCAGGCCGTTCATTGCCGCCGCGCATCCGGCAACGGCCTTTTTCACCTCATAGACGAACACGTCGAGCGCGAGATGGGCCGCGGCCGAGCCGGCCCGGGCGGCCTCCATGATGTCACGCACGTCGCCGCCCGCCACTCCGGACAGGCCGGCCAGGCCGCTGACGCGCGACAGTTGCGTGCGCACCTGCTCCGTGTTCCAGCCGTTGCGGTCCATCATGTAGAGCACGGCGAAGACGTCGAGGTCGCCGTGGCGGGTGGCGTTTTCGAGGCCCGATTGCGGCGAAAAGCCCATCGTCGTGTCCACGCTGACGCCGCGGTCGATGGCGCACACCGAGCTGCTGCCTCCCAGATGGCAGCTCGCCAGCCGCAGGTCGGCGGGGGCGCAGCCGAGAATTTCCGGCACACGCAGGCTCACGAATTCGTGCGAGGCTCCGTGGAAGCCGTATCTTTCGATGCCATGATCGGTCCGCCAGTCCTGCGGGACCCCGTACACGCGGGCGTATTCCGGCTTGTTGCGGTGAAATTCCGTCTCAAAAGCGGCCACCAGCGGCACGCCGGGCAGGACGTCGCGGAAGGCGCGGATCGCTTCCAGGTAGATGGCGTTGTGCACCGGCGCGGCCAGCAGGAACTGCGCCATGGCCTGTTCGACGCCCTCGTCGATCACAAACGTGCCCTGGTAGCGCGGGCCGCCGTGGACGGCCTTGAACGCCACCGCGTCCACGGCCGTGTCGCCGGCGCGGATTTCGCGGATGGCGGCGCGGTAGTCCGTCACCCGCTCGAAGCGCCCGCGCGCCAGTACGCGCTCCTCTGGCATCGCGAGAATCTGGTACTTCAGCGACGTGGACCCGAGGTTCGGAACCAGGATGTTCATGATTCACTTGCCGGCTGCCAGTCCCAGCAGATTCTGCTGCGCACGCGCCTGGAACGGGCTCTTCATCTTCGCGCAGGCACTCCAGTATTTCTGCGCCGCGGCCAGCCGGGCGGCATTGCGCTTCGGTCCCTTGCCGGCCAGGCTGTAGTTGGCCAGCCCGAGGTAGAAGTACGCGCCGGGCAGCAGGTCGTTGGCAGTGGAGCTTTTCTGGATGACCGGCAGTCCGTCATTGAGCACCTTCTCGCACTCCGGCCACTTCTCACGCACGCCATAAGCGATGCCGGCGATCCAGTAGCCGCGGGCCAGCGTGTTCGTCTTCTTCGTTTCCCAGTCGGCCGGAGAAACGCCCTCGGGCGCCTCTTTGGCGGGCAGCATCGAGATGAGTTTTTCGGCGTAGAGAATGGCCCTGTCGTAGTTCTTTGAGGACGTCAGGTGCGTGTCGGCGGCGAAGACCAGCATGTCTTCGTTGGCGAAGTTCTTTGCGTCGGCGTTTTCGGCGAACTCGAGCGCGCGCTTGAGATCCTTCATCTGAATCAGCGCGATGAAGCCGCGCGCGGCCGTGCGGGCCATGTATTCACTGCTGGGGTTGGCCTTCTCCAGTTCCTCGCTCATCTGCACGATGACCTTCGGGTCCGTGCTCTTCAGGGCCATCGCGTAGAAAGAATACTCGGCGCGGGTGGTCACCTGTCTGGCGAAGTCCACTTCGGCCTTCCAGCGCTCGGCCTCGGTCTCGTCCTCTGGTTCCTTTGACTCGATCTTTTTGCGCGCGGCGGCGATGGTCGAGTTGGCCCACTCGACGATGCAGGCCGCGTCGTTCTGCTCCTCGCAGGCCTGGAGGGCGTTGTAGGCGGCAGGGGCGTTGTCCGGTTCGGCGGCGAGAATGTCCCTGGCGGCCGCGATCACCCTGTCGAAGGCCTTCGTCTTCAGCCACAGCGGCTGGACCTGGTTCAGTGCGTACACCTTGCCGGGGCTGTTCGGAAATTTTTGCAGAAATTCCTGATAGAGCTCGATCCTGCGAGCCTCGTCCGACTCCGAGCCGGCCAACTGAAGCAGCAGACCTTCGGGCGTTGTCGTGTCGATCTGGAAGCGGGAGCGCTGGGCGTGGGCAGGCGCAGCAAGCAGAACGGCAGCGGCGAGAAGTGTCAGCTTCATGGATGCCTCCCTGTCACGTCTGTTGATATATTACTGGGTTCCGCCTGGGCCGTCGAGACGGAAAAAGGGAGCATGCCGCATGATTCCCACCACCTATGCCGTGACGCTGTTGCTGATGATCGTGTCGATGCTGTGCTGGGGCTCGTGGGCCAACACGCTGAAGATGGCCGGAAAGTGGCGGTTCGAGCTGTACTATTTCGACTACGTCATCGGCGTGATGCTGTGCGCCACGCTGGCTGCATTCACACTCGGCAGCGTGGAGACGGTGCTGCCGGAGGCTGACCGCGTGCTGTTTCCATTCCTCGACAATCTGGCGGTGACAGGCAAGCGGCAGATCGGGCTGGCGATGGCGGGCGGGGCCGTATTCAATCTGGCGAACCTGCTGCTGGTGGCGGCCATCTCGGTGGCCGGGCTGTCAGTGGCGTTTCCGGTGGGTATCGGGCTGGCGCTGGTCGAAGGCGCCATCCTCAACTACACGATCCATCCGGCGGGCCATCCGGCGATGGTATTTGGCGGCGTGGCGCTGGTGCTGATGGCGATCGTGATGACCTCGCTGGCCTACGCGGCGCTGGCGCGGCAGCGGGCGCGCGAGGCCGCGCCGCTGCCTGCGGCGCATCCGCCGCAGCGCGGCCGCGGGCCAGCGCCCCGCAGGTCCTCGCCGTGGAAAGGCCTCGGACTCAGCCTGGCCGCGGGCGTCCTGATGGGCCTCTTTTATCCGCTGGTCGAGATGAGCAAGGAAGGCGACCTCGGCCTGGGCCCGTATGCGGCCGCTTTCTGCTTTGCCCTGGGCGTGCTGGTGACGACGCCCGTCTTCAACCTGTTCTTCATGAACCTGCCGGTGGAGGGCGATCCGGTCGGCCTGCGCGATTATCTGGCTGGCACGGGCCGCCAGCACGCGCTGGGCGTGCTCGGCGGCGTCATCTGGGGCGTCGGCACCATCAGCAACTTCGTGGCGGCCAGCGCGCCGAACAGCGTCAACGTCGGCCCGGCCATCAGTTACGCCATCGGGCAGGGGGCGACGCTGGTGAGCACGCTTTGGGGGCTGCTGGTCTGGAAAGAGTTCGCCGGGGCCGAGACCGGGGTCCGCTTCCGGATCTGGATCATGCTGCTGCTGTATGCCGCCGGGCTGGCGCTGCTGTCGCTGGCGCCGCTTTATCGCTGAAGCAGCGCGGCAATGACCGCATCGAGCAGCTCCGCCGAGGGCAGGCTCCCCTGGGCCATCTGGCCGGCGCCGCCGCCGCGCCCGCCATGTTGCTCGAGCACGGCCTTGAGCCGCGCGCCCGCCTGGAAGCCGGTGTTCTGCCCGCAGGCGAAGAGCACGCTGGGCGGGCTGGCGCTGGCGGCGATGAACAGTCCGTCGCCGGCGGCGCAGAAGCTCTGCGCCATCGCACGGATCTCATCGCCCGGCGGGCCCTGCGCAAGGCGCTCGACGTGGATCCGCAGGCCGGTGGCGTCCTCCGGCGCGCACGCATCATAGAGCGCCTTGCCGCGCAGCGTGGCCAGCTCAAGCGCCAGCCGCCGCCGCGTCTTTTCGGCCTCGCGGGCCTGTTCGAGCGCGCCGGCGGCAGCCGCAGGGACGTCCTCGAGCGCCGCGCTGAACAGGCGCGCCGTGCGGTCCAGCGCTTCGTAGTCGGCCCGGGCGCGCGCGATGGCGCGGCCGCCACAAAGAAATTCGACGCGCGTCATGCCACGGATCTTTTCCGTCTTCCGCACCAGCACTACGCCGATCTGGCCGGTGGAGCGCACGTGCGTGCCGCCGCAGGCCGAGCGATCCACGCCCTCGATGGTGATGATCCGCAGCAGCCCCTCGCGCGCCGCCTCCTTCCGCAGGCCTTCGGCCTGGCGCGAGTCCTCAAAGGACACCCGCACCGGCAGGTCCTGCCAGACGAGTTCATTGGCGCGGCGCTCGGCCGCGGCGAGTTCGCCAGGGGCGATGGACGCGGTGTCCAGATCGATGGTGCTGGCGGCTGATCCAAGATGGAAGCTGGCCGTGCGGTAGCCGAAGAGCTGATCGAAAACGGCCGACAGCAGATGCTGGCCGCTGTGCTGTTGCATGTGGTCGAAGCGGCGCGGCCAGTCGATGACGCCGTGGGCCGTCCCGCTTTCAGGCAGCGGGGCGGCCAGCACGTGCACAATCTCATCGTCGGCGTCTTCGACACGGACAACCGGGACGCCCGCCAAAGTGCCCGTGTCGTGGGGCTGGCCGCCGGAGGTGGGATAGAAGGCGGTGCGATCGAGAACGATCCGCGTGCGGCCGTCTTCGGCGCGCACGACGCGCGCGTCGAACTCCGTGAGAAAGCTGTCCGTGTAATAGAGCCGCTCGGTCATCCGGCGATTGGCGTGACGGGCGCGCTGCGCCTCAGACCCACTCGAAGGCGCCCTTCCTGTACGCCCAGACGTAGCCGGCGATCAGAATGGCAAGAAACACTGCCACCTCAGCCACGCCAAACCAGCCGAGCTGCCGGAAACGGACCGCCCAGGGGAACAGGAAAATCGTTTCCACATCGAAAACGACGAACAGGATGGCAGTGATGTAGAAGCGCACCGTGTAGCGGCCGCGGGCGTTGGACGCCGCCTTGATGCCGCACTCGTAGGCCTCCAGCTTCACCGGGATCGGCAGGGCGGGCCGCAGGTATCGAAAGATGCCGAGCAGGAGCAGCGGGAAAAGAATCGCACAGATCAGGAAGATGAAGATCGGCGTATATCCTTCCGGCATGGTTTCACTATATCATCGCGGCCGGGTGCAGCGGCATCCCCTGCTAGAATCGTGAATTGACTGCCACAACCGTCATGCAGAGGCCCGTGCGCCTGCCCGGGATGATGTTTCTGCGCGTGCTGCGGGAACGAAGGTCGCTCATCTACCAGATGGTGCGGCGCGACTTCGAGCAGCGCTTCGTTGGCAGCGCTGCCGGCTGGCTGTGGACGCTCATCCACCCGCTGGTGCTGCTGCTGAGCTGGGTCTTCGTCTTCCAGTTCTGCCTGAAGGTGCCGCCGCCGCCCGGGGCCGGAGAGAGTTACACGCTGTTCCTGTTCTGCGGCTACCTGCCGTGGCTGCTGTTTCAGGAGACGGTGCAGCGTTCGGCGAACTCGCTGGTGGAGCAGGCGAGCCTGATCACGAAAACCGTGTTCCCGGCCGAAATCATTCCGGTGACGCTGTTCCTGTCGTCGCTGTTGAGCCACACGATTGCCGTCCTGGTGGCGGTCGTCGTCGTGCGGTGGATGACGGGCCATTTCAGCGCGATGATTCTCCTGCTGCCCGTTTATACGGCGCTGCTGGGGCTGTTCGCCATTGGCGTGGGCTGGCTGGCGGCGAGCCTTCAGGTGTTTCTGCGGGACACGGCGCAGATCGTCGTCGTCGTGCTGACAGGCTGGTTCTGGCTCACGCCGGTTTTCATTGATGAGTCCTATTTCCCGCCGGCGGCGCGATTCCTGGTGAAGTACAACCCGCTTGCGCTGGTCGTCAAAGGCTACCGGCAGCGGCTGATGACCTATGAGCCGCCTTCGGCCCACGATCTGCTTCTGCTGGCGGCCGTGGCCGGGGCGGCCTTTTTCACCGGCGGCATCTTTTTCCGGCACCTGAAGCGCGGCTTCGCTGACGTGTTGTGAGATCAACGCAGGAGAGAGCCATCCTTCCATGGAACTGACACGACGCGGGCTGATGGGACATCTGGCGGCCCCGCTGCTCATGCAGCGCCGCGGGGGGACGCCGCCCCCGAACATCGTTCTGGTGCTCGCCGACGGACTGCCTGCCTGGGTTCTGGGCTGCTACGGCAATCAGGAGATCCGCACCCCAAACATCGACCGGCTGGCGGCTGCGGGAACGCGCATGGCCCTGTGCTTCACGCCGGCGCCGGCCGGGCCGCCCGGAAGGGCCTCCCTGTTCAGCGGACGTCCGCCTGCCCGGCATGGCGTGACGGCCGCGGCCGGCGGCCAAGCAGAAGAAGGGCAGGCGCCGCCCTCGTTTGCGAAGGAGAGCCTTCTGAGCGACCTGCTGGCCGCGGCCGGTTACCGGTGCGGATTCGTGGGCCTGTGGGGCATGGGCGCAGTGGAGAAGCCCGGGCACGGGTTCGAATTTGCCGCCATTCTGCGCCGCCCGGTTCATGAGAATCCGGATTTCATCCTTGACGGCAGTCCTGTTTCAGCCAAAGGATATCTGGCGGATCTTCTGACAAAATACGCCAGCGATTTTCTCGGCCGCCAGCAGAAGGAAAAACCGTTTTTCCTCGCCATTTCCCATCTTTCCCCGGGCGGTCCGCTGGAGGGCCACCCCGCCCGCTTCCTCGGCCAGTACGCGGATGTGCGGTTCGCCACCTTCGGCATCATGCCGGCCGCGGCGAATGCCGCCCAGGGGCGGGAATTCCTCGACAATCCGCTGCCGGCGCTCCGCCGCTATGCGGCCGCCGTCAGCGCGCTCGACGAACAGGTGGGCGCGCTGCACCGCAGGATCCTGGAGCTCGGCCTCTTCGACAACACGCTGTTCGTCTTCACGAGCAGCCATGGCGCCCTGCTGGGCCGCCACGGCCTCTGGGGCGACGGGCGGGCGTCCCGTCCGGCCAACCTCTATGAGGAGGTGATCCACGTGCCGATGATCTGGTCCTGGCCGGGCCGCGTGCCCACGCACAACGTGCGTCCGGAACTCGTGAGCCTGTATGACCTTCTGCCGGCCGTGGTTGAAGCGGCGGGCGCCGGAGCTTCGAAGGAGCCCCAGACGTGCAGCCGCAGCTTCCTGCCGCTGGTGATGAACCGGCCTCTGCCAAAGAAAAATCCCTGGCCGGACATCGTGTTTGCCCAGCTCGAAGATGCCGTGATGGCGCGCGACAAATATTACAAGCTCATCGTGCGCGGAGACGGGCGCGGCGAGCTGTACGACATCCGCAAGGACCCGCGGGAGCGCAACAACGTTTACGGCGATCCGGGCTTTTCCACCGTCCGCGCCGTGCTGGAAAAGAAGCTGGCGGCCTGGCGGACCTCCTGCGGCTGATCAGTCCCGGAACACCGCCCGCACGCCGGCAGGCCCGGCGAAGACGCAGACCGCCGCGTGGCCGCAGCCCGGAGCGATGTCGAACCGGTGCGGCGCCTGGAAGCGCAGCTTCATGTAGTTCCAGAACGTGATGCCGCGCTCGCGCCGGTTCGGCCCCTGCGCCTGCGCCGGACAGCTCCGGTCCAGTGTCGGGTCGTCGGTGCGCGTGTCGAGCTCGCCCACCAGATACGTCACGTCCCTCGCGGCGAACTGCCTGCGGAGCTGCACCGGATCCATCCCCGCCGCGTAGCCTTCCAGGTTCTCCAGCCCGTAGCGGAACTGATTGTAGGTGGTGCAATTGCCCGCGTCCCAGTATTTCGTGAACTCCCCATTGCATCCGCCCTGCGGCGAGCAGACGCTGCCCTGGCTGAGCCGGAATTCATCCAGGTAGACATAGCTGGACGGGTTGGCGGGCACATAGCGCACGTGAACCCGCATCTTCGGCTCCTGCCGGTTGAATACGGCATAGCGCTGGACGAACTGCCCTCCGGCTGAGTGGCCGGCCACGACCACCTCTTTCAGGTCAGGGAAACGCGAGGCGTCGTTGAAACATTCGAGGATCCGGTCCATGGCGTCAAAAGAAGTGACCGCGCCATTCAACGCGCCCAAGCCCGCCTTCCAGCCTTCGTTCGTCCAGTACCATTCACCGGGCTCCACCGGATCCCCCTTGCCTGCCTGCGTCCGCGCCTTGAAGTGCGGTGCCACCACCGCCGTCGTGTCCAGCCGGTTGGCGGCGGCGGTGGAAGCCAGCGCCCAGCGGAAATAGTCCTCCGCGTTTCGATTCGTACCATGGACCATCACGTAGCCGCGGGTGATGCCGCGGTGGACGCCGCTTTGCAGGGCATGAGTCCGCCAGACGAGGATGTGTCCCTCGCCGACCTGAATGGCTTCCGTGCTTCCGATGCCCGCCATCAGGGCGGCGACCAGCAAACCGTTCATATGTCTCCTGACCCTCCTAACGTATTTTGACGAGTTCGGTGTCCGTCAGCCGGAACACCGCCGCAAAACGGCTCCAGTCCGCTTCGTTCGCCTGCTGGCCGGGATTGCGTGCGCGCCAGACGGCGAGCTGCGGATCGCGCGCCTTCAGCCGGCAGAGGAAGGCGAGCACGTGAGGCTCCTCTCCCGGCGGCGGCAGCGGATCGTCGACAAAGTAGATGGCCGAGCCCGGCGGCAGCGGCGGGAGCTGGCGGCGCAGCACGTTGCCCGGCGCCACCACCTTTCGCTCCCAGGGCGCGTAGACGTGCTCGCGGATCCACGCCGAAAGCCACCGGTGCTGCGGCGCGAGCAATACAGCCAGCGCGGCCGCGGCCAGCAGCGGCGCCAGCCAGCTGCGCGGCGCGGCCCAGGTCAGCAGCCTGTCCAGAAGCAGCCCGGCGAGCAGACACCAGCCGGCATAAGGAACGTAGAACGCATAGAAGCTGCGCTGCGGCAGGAACAAAAGCGGCAGGGGCGTTACGACGATAAGGCCGAGCGCGAGCCAGGCGGCGCGGCGCCGTAGCACGAAGGCAGCGAGCACGGCCGCGGCCAGCACCACCCAGGCGGCCGCCGCAGGCCAGTCTGGACCGCGGTAGAGCAGGTCCCCGGTGAGCAGCTTCCAGCGGGCGTTCAGGACGGCGAGGCGGAAGTCCGGCTGGTAGGCGGGATTGGCCGACATCGGCGCGCGCCAGAGCGTCCAGGCGAGCACGGCCCAGCAGACCAGTGCGGCCAGCGCCGCGGCCCGCCACGCCGCACGTCCTGCCCGCTCTGTCCACGCCGCCAGCCCGAGCAGCACCGGAAGCGACACGGCGATTTCCTTGGATCCGGCGGCCAGCGCCGCCAGCGCCGCTGTCAGGGCAGTCCGCCCAGGAGAAAAACCGGCCTCGTCCATTCCCTTCAGATAGACAAGCATGGCGCTGAAAAAGAAGAAAAAACAGAGCAGATCATAAATGGTTCCACTGTTGAAATACAGGTCCTGCAACTGGGCGTGGTAGGAGAAAAACAGGCCTGCAAAAAGAGCGGTTTTCCATGAGAGTGAACTCGTGAAAAACAACCGCAGGGCCAGCCACAGATTTGCCAGCAGCAGGCCGAAGCAGAACACGCGGTAGGGCCGCGGGTGCAGTCCGAAGAGTTCCCAAAGGCCCTTCAGAACGAGGTTCGCGGTGGGGCGCTCCCGGCCGGCAAGAATCTGGCTGGGATGGAGAAACACGACGCCGTGGAGGTTCATCAGGTCGTCCGGCGTGAACCACGCAAACAGTCCGGGCCAGGCGAGCCAGAGCATCCACGCGCCCAGCGCCGCCCAAAGCAAGCCTTGCCGGCATTCAGACCTGAAGCGTTGACTCACGGGATCTCTGCCTCTTCGCGGTTGTTCCGCCGCCGGACAAAGCCATGGAGGCCGCTACCGCAGACCGAAAACCGGAATGTATCACGGCAGGATATCCCGCGGCCGCGAAACGCGCCATTTCCGGAGCAGCTCATAGGCCACGACACCGCCGGCGGTGGCCACGTTCAGCGAACTTTTCGACCCGCGCATCGGGATGCGCACACGCACGTCGCACACGGACAGCACGCCGTCGGACAGCCCGTCCACTTCGTTGCCGAAGACCGCGCAGACGGGCCAGCGCGGCTGCCATTCGAACAGGTCCAGGGCCGCTTCGGCCGTTTCGACCGCGGCGAGTTCGTAGCCGCGCGCCCGCAGCATGCGCAGCGGAACCAGCGCGTCCACGTGATACTCCCAGGCGACGGCGCGCTCGGCCCCGAGCGCCGTCTTGGCCACGCCCGGCTGTGGCGGGTGCGCGGTGATGCCGCACAGAATGAGCCTTTCAATGCCCGCCGCGTCCGCAGTGCGGAAAAACGCCCCGACGTTGTACATCGAGCG
Source organism: Bryobacteraceae bacterium (assembly GCA_026002855.1). Classification (NCBI taxonomy): domain Bacteria; kingdom Pseudomonadati; phylum Acidobacteriota; class Terriglobia; order Bryobacterales; family Bryobacteraceae; species Bryobacteraceae bacterium. Next base: position 4,196,914 of record BPGD01000001.1, on the reverse strand, counting down.
GATGTGATCCAGCAGAAAGACGGCCGGCAGCCGCGGTTCTTTCATCCCGCAAGCTAGGATAGCCTGAAGCCATGGTCAGCCTGAACGGGGAATCCCTCACGCTCGAGCAGGTGGAAGCGGTGGCGCGCCGTGACGAGCCGGTGGAGCTCGACCCGCACGCGGCAAAGCGCATGCGCGCCTCGCGCGAATGGGTGGAGCAGGTGGCGGCCGGCAGCCAGCCCGTTTACGCGGTGAATACGGGAGTCGGCTACCTGGCCGATGAGCGCATCAGCGCCGAGGACCTCGACCGGCTCCAGGAGAACGTCGTCCGCTCGCATGCCGTGGGCGTGGGCGAGCCGCTGCCGCGCGAGATCGTGCGGGCGATGATGCTGATCCGCGCCAACGTGCTCGCCAGGGGGCTGAGCGGCATCCGGCCACTGGTGGCACGGCGGCTGTGCGCGCTGCTCAACCACGGCGTCACGCCGGTGGTGCCGTCGCGCGGCAGCGTGGGCGCCAGCGGCGACCTGGCGCCGCTGGCCCACATGGCGCTGGTGCTGATGGGCGAGGGGGAGGCCGAATATCAGGGCCGGCGCATGAGCGGCGGCGACGCGCTGGCAGCGGCGGGCATCGAACCCCTCCGGCTGCACGCCAAGGAGGGCATCTCGCTGGTGAACGGCACGCAGGCGATGCTGGGCGCGGGCGTGCTCGCGCTGCTGGACATCGAAGACCTGTGCGAGATCGCCGACGTCGCCTGCGCGCTCTCGACGGACGCCCTGCGCGGCACGCCGCGCGCCTTTGACCCGCGCATCCACGCCGCCCGCCCGCATCCGGGCCAGATCCGCAGCGCGCGTCTGCTCGAGCGGCTGATGCAGGGGAGCGAGATCCGCGAGTCCCACCGCACCTGCCGGCACGTGCAGGACGCCTATTCGCTGCGCTGCGCCCCGCAGGTCCACGGCGCGGTGCGCGACGCCGCGGCCGAAGCGCGACGCGTGTTTTCCATCGAACTCAACGCCGCCACCGACAACCCACTCGTCTTCGACGGGGAGATTCTTTCCGGCGGGAATTTCCACGGCCAGCCGCTCGCCCTGGTGATGGACTGGCTGGCGATCGCGCTCTGCTCGCTGGCCGGAATCAGCGAACGCCGCATCGACCGCATGGTGAACCCGATGCTGAACGAGGGGCTGCCGGCGTTTCTCGCTTCGCACCCGGGGCTTGAATCGGGGCTGATGATGTGGCAGGTGACCGCCGCCGCGCTGGTGGCCGAGCTGCGCGTGCTGGCCGCGCCTGCCTCGACCGGCTCGATCACCACCAGCGGCAACAAGGAAGACTTCGTCAGCATGGGGATGACCGCGGCGCTGAAGCTGCGGCAGGCCGTGGAGCTGGCGCGCACCGTGCTGGCGATCGAGCTTGTGGCCGCCTCTCAGGCCATCGAATTCCTGCGGCCGCTGCGGACCAGCCCAGTGCTGGAGGAGTTTCTGGAGCGGCTGCGCGAGCGCGCGCCGGCGCGGCGCGGCGATTTTGCGGGCGCGCCGGTGATGGCCGCCGTGGCCGAATGGCTCCGCCGCTGGCACGAGCTGCCGCGCCCGTGGGCGGACCAGTCAGGATGAGAACACATAGTATCGCGTGCAGCGGCGGAAGCCCAGACGGCGGTAGAGATCAAAACCGGAGGGCGACGATTGCAGCACGATCGGACCCTGCGCGCCACGCCGGCGCAGCCTCCCCACTCCGGCACGCATGATCGCTTCAGCATATCCTTTGCCGCGCCACCCGGGCAGCGTGCCCACCGAATAGATGCCGATGGCCCCCGCGGCCTCCATGAAAGCGGCGCAGGTGACGGCGCGCGGGCCGGCATAACCAACCAGGATCTCCAGCGGCGCGCCCCAGCGGGAGGGGTCGTCATAGACTTCGTGAGCCAACGGAGGCGGGATGTAGAAGCACTGACCGACGATGTCGGCGAAGTCCAGCCTCGCCTGGGTCTCGGCGGCCTCGCGGATCTGGATCTCCGGCAACGGCCGGCGGGGCGGCGGCAGCTCGTCGATCTCCATACCGGGCGGCTCGGCGATGCACGACATGCCGTGCGCGTCGAAGATGCGGTACAGGCGCCGCAATGTGCGCGGGCCTACCAAGTGCTCGCAGATCCAGAAGGACCAGGATCGGCCCAGGGCGCGGTAGTGCGCCGCGGCCCTCTCAATGCGGCGGTCGAGCTCGGTCGACTCCTGCCCCGGCGGATCCGGCGCCGGCCCGTCCAGCAGCGCGATGTTGAACACCGGATGCGTCACCCAGCTCGTGATCAGGCGCAGTCCGGGCTCCTGCGTTACCCGTCCGTAGAAGGAAAGCGAGGCGGCCAGGTTGGCCGCATTGCGCTCCCATGCCTGCATGCTCCGTCTGTCATAACAGGGTCACTGGGTCGACGTCCACCACCAGGGCGGTGGCGGGCCACTTCTCCGCAGCGGCGTGACGCCGCAGCGCGTGGAGCATTTCGTTCAGTTTCGGCCGCGAAAGCGCCTTGATGAGGATCTGGTAGCGGTATTCGTTTTTCAGCCTCGGCACCGGCGCTTCCGCGGGACCGAGGATCTTCACGCCCTCGCCGCCAGGGCCCAGCACCTGCGCCGCCTCGCCCGCCAGGCGCATGGCGCCCTCCTGCGTGGGTGCGCGCAGCAGCACGTTGGCCATGGCGCAGAACGGCGGATAGCGCATCAGGCGGCGGAACTCGAGCTCCTTTTCGTAAAACTTCGCGTAGTCCTGGGCGGCGGCGCAGCGGATGGCGTAATGGTCGGGCGCGTTGGTCTGAATGAGCACCAGCCCCGGCAGGTGATGGCGGCCCGCGCGGCCTGCCACCTGCGTGAGGAGCTGGAAGGTGCGCTCGGCGGCGCGGAAGTCGGGCAGGGAAAGGCCGATGTCGGCGTTGATGACGCCGACGAGCGTGACGTTCGGGATGTCGTGGCCCTTGGCGATCATCTGCGTGCCGACGAGAATGTCATAGGCGCCCTCGCGGAAGCCGCCGAGGATCCGCTCGTACTGGTTCTTTCCGGCCGCCGTGTCGCGGTCCAGCCGCGCCACCCGCGCCTCCGGAAAATAACGGCTCAATTCATCCTCCACTTTTTCGCTACCGGAGCCGAGAAAATACAGGTATTCGCTGCCGCAGTTCGGACAGACTTTCGGCACCCGCTGCGCGTAATTGCAGTAATGGCAGAGCAGCCGGTTGTCGCGGCGGTGAAAGGTGAGTCCGATGGCGCAGTTCACGCACTGGAGCCTTTCGCCGCAGGAGCGGCAGGAGACGGCGGAAGAAAATCCGCGGCGGTTCATCAGCAGAATGGTCTGCTCGCCGGCCTCCAGTTTTGCCGCAATCGCCTCGCGAAGGCGGCGGGAAAAAAGTTCGCTCCGCCGCGTTTCCAGAAATTCCTCCCGCATGTCGATGATTTCCACCGAGGGCATGGGCCGGTCGGCGATGCGGGCCGGCAGCTCGAGCAGCGAATACTTGCCGCGCTCGACGTTGTAGCGGCTTTCGAGCGACGGCGTCGCCGAGCCGAGCACCGCCACCGCGCCGGCGCGCTGCGCCCGCACCACCGCGACGTCGCGCCCGTTATAGCGGGGCGTTTCCTCCTGCTTGTAGCTCTGGTCGTGCTCTTCATCGACGATGATCAGCCCCAGGTTCCGGACCGGCGCGAACACCGCCGAGCGCGTGCCCACGCCGACGCGCGCCAGGCCGGAACGAAGCCGCTTCCACTGCTGGGCGCGCTCGGCGTCGTTGAAGGCGGAGTGAAGGATGGCCACCTGGTCGCCGAAACGCGCGTGGAACTGGCCGGCGACGGCAGGCGTCAGTGCGATCTCGGGCACCAGCAGCAGCGCACCCCGTCCCATTGCGAGCGCGGCTTCAATGGCGTTCAGGTAGACTTCGGTCTTGCCGGAACCGGTGACGCCATGCAGCAGGAAGGCCTGATAGCGGCCCGCTTCCAGCGCCTGACGGATGGCATCGAAGGCGCGCTGCTGCGGCCCGGTGAGCGTGTGGCGCGGGCGCGCCCATGACGGGTCGCCGGTGGCGAGCTCGTAATGCAGGCGGACCAGGTTTTTGCGGGCCAGCGAACGCGCCGCCGGCGAGGCTCCCTTCACTGCGTCCTCCAGCGACGACAGCCGGTGCGGGCCCGGGTGCAGCTCCAGGTAGGCGAGCAGCTCCCGCTCGGCGCGGGTCAGCTTCACGCTTTCCGCAGGGCGCGCCACAAATTCGGCCAGCAGCTTGGACGATGGCGCCCGCAGAGGGTCCCGCTGCCCGGCCGCCGCTTCGGCTTCCACCAGCCCCTTGCGCTCCAGCGATGCGAGAATCTTCCGCGCGCCCGGGACCTTGCGCGCCAGCGTGGCCTCCGACAGAGGCCGCGCCTCCAGCGCCCGCAGGATCTCTTCGGCCGGATCCCCGGTCTGTCCGTCGAGTCCGAGCTGCCGGGTCACGTCCAGGCCCTTCTGCGTGAGCGCCCAGATGCGGGTGTGGCGCACGTCGGCCGCCAGTGGCGCCATCGAGCGGAGCACTTCGCCGAGCGGCGCGCAGTAATAGTGCGCCACCCAGCGGGCGAGCTCCATCATCTCACCGTCAAACGCAGGCTCGGCGTCCAGCAGCCGCAGCGCTTGGCGCGGCTCGACCTCCGGCGGGTCATTGTGCACGCGCAACACCACGCCGGCCAGCTTGCGCGGGCCGAAGGGCACCAGCAGCCGGCAGCCCGGCTGGACGCGGTGACGCAGCGTCTCCGGCAGTTCGTAGGTGAAGGCTCGATCCAGCGGGGCCGGGACGCTCACGTCCGCGTAGCGGAAAATTTCGCCCGTCATGTAACCTCAGGCCCCTGCGTCTCGCTCCAGAACGTGAAGGAGTTGCTGCATGAAGACCTTTCTCTCTATTTTGACCGTTCTTGCCCTGGCTGCCGGCCTCGCCGTGGCAGGCCAGATCGACGGCAAGTGGGTTTCCGAGCGCACCATGAACCGCGGCGGCCAGGAAGCCACCATCCGCCAGACCTTTGATCTCAAGTCCGACGGTAACAAGCTGACGGGCACCATTACCATGCAGTTCGGCCAGATGGAGCCGCGCACAATGGAAATTCAGGAAGGCAAGATCGAGGGCAACAAGTTCTCGTTCAAGACCGTGATGGAGACACCCAACGGCACGATGACCTCCGTTTACGAGGGCACCGTCGAGGGTGACGTGATCAAGGGCACCTCGCGCCGCGAAGGCGGCCAGGGCCAGGGTCGGCCGTTTGAGGCCAAGCGCGTCCCCGCTTCCTGATCCCTCAGCCTCCTTTTGCCTGCCTCCAGCGGCTTCCGCGAAAAAAGATTTGCGCGAAGCCGCTCTTTTTTTCTGCCTTCGCGATACAATCTTCTTGATCTCCGAGACTTTTCGCTGGAGGATTCGATGGCTGACAACATTGCCGTTCTGCCCTACTTCTCCGTGACCGTGCCGAACAAGACCGGCGAAGGGGCGAAGCTTCTCGGCGCACTGCGCGACGCAGGCGTCAACCTGCTCGGATTGTGGGCCTACCCGGTGAAGGGCAAGAAGGCCCAGTTTGACCTGGTTCCGGCAGACCCGAAGCTCTTTGCCAAGGCCGCCAAAAAGCTGAAGCTGGAGTGCGGGCCCAAGCAGAACCTCATCTGCTGGAACGGCGAGGACCGCCCGGGCGCTGCCGCCGATGCTGCCGCCAAGCTGACCGCCGCGGGCATCGACATCCACGCCATGCAGGCGATCACGTCCGGCGAAGGCCGCTTCGGGGCGCTGATCCAGCTTGCCCAGGGCGACATCAAGAAGGCGGTCAAGATCCTGTCGGCCTGAGCGGCGCGCATTCAGACACTGACGATCGGAAGGTACTCCGGGGCATCGGCGAACGGTGCCGCCTCGCCCGCTGCCACCTGATACATTCGTTCATGCGAGGCAATGGCCGCCGCGCCAAGCTCCGGGTACGGCCGGTTGCAGATGTCCAGGAAACCGATGTTGTAATTCTCGCCGTCGAACCGGCCGAGCGCGCTCTGGTCATACAGCGTGAACCAGTGCGCGCCCACGCAGTTCGGATTGGCGGCGGCGTCTTCCAGATAGACGCGGTAGGCGCGCCCGCGGTCGGCCTGCGTCTTCACATGGCCGAGCCCCGATGCGGGCAGGCCGACGTCCAGCGCGCCGAAGTGCCATTCGCCCACCAGCACCGGCATGCCCAGCATGGCATGGATCTTTTCCGAGACGTCGCGCGGCAGCCGCTGGCGGTAATTGTTCAGGCTGAACACGTCGAAGCTCTTCATGCCCTGCACGGCCCACTCCGGCGGCACGCCCGCCCAGCGCATGCCGAGGTTCAGGTGGTTGGGATCCACCTTGCGGCACGCGCGGGAGAGGGTGGAGAAGTAGCGCTCCACCATCTGGACGCTGAACTCGCGCAGGTCGGGCTGGGATTCTTTCGTCAGCGGCCTTCGCCAGCGGCCGCGGGCCACCTGATCAAAGGTGACATCCATGGCCCAGGCCTTTGCGAGAGCGGCCGAGGTCTCATATTTCTTCGCCAGCCACCGGGCCAACTCCTCCCGCGTGTGGCAGAGGTCGGCCGTGTAGAGCATTCCGGCCGCGGGCAGTTCGGCCGAAAAGCCCCAGGTGGGTTCGTTCATCAGGAAGTAGCCGATGAAGGCCGGGTCTTTGACGGTGTTCTCCAGCTGGCGGGCGTAGTCGGCGGCGTCGTCTTCAAAGCCGGGATGCCAGACGTCCGGGAAGTCGCGGTAAATCATGCCGCAGCGCGCGCCGCGGAAATTGAGCGGACGCACGTAGGGTAACGAAGCCCGCGCCGCAAACTCCCACTCGCTCCAGTTGGCCACCGTGTTGAAGCGCAGCCGGCGCAGCTCGGCCAGCGCTATCTGCGCCCATTTCTCGCGCCAGCCCTCGCGGCCGAAGACACGGATGAAGTTGGCCGCCAGGAAATTCACGAAACGCGCGCCCGGGCGGCCCGGCCGGCCTTCCATCCAGGCGTCGGCGTACTCCGGTTTTTCCGGCAGCCACTTCAGCGCCGTCTCCAGGCCGTCGATGCGCGCCTCGCAGTCCACGCGCACGCAGTCGAGCCCTGCGGACCAGAAGGCGTAGCCGTCGGGATCGGCCAGCCACCAGCGGCCGCCATCTTTCCGGACGGTGAAAAAGCCCGTCGCCTCGCCCAGCTTTTTCGCCTTCCAGCCGCCCCAGCGGGAAAACGTTTCCGGCCATTTCTGTTCCGGCGCAAGCTGGAGCTGCACGTTGAGCCGCTGCTTCAGCTCCGCCTCGCCGTGAGTTTTTCCGGGCCATTCGTGCAGCGTGCTCTGGCCGAATTCATCGATCAGCGGTCCTTTCGGCAGCACCGGCGCGGCCATCTTTCCGGGCATTCCTGGCAGAAACAGAAGCTCGGTCATGCACCAGCGGGCCCGCCGCGGCGCCTTGCGGAGGACGGTGAATGTGAGCCGGTCCACCAGCGCCAGGTTGACGCGGTCGCCGCCGCACAGCGGCTTCAAAAACGCGCCCTCGCGGTCGGCCATCCAGCGGTTCTGGTCGACCAGCGCCAGGTCCAGCCGCACGCGGAAGCCGGCCTGCGGCAGCCCTCCAAAATCGAAGCGGAACCGCCGGCCTTTCTCGCCTTCGGCCAGCGTGATGCGAAAGGCGATGACGTCCCGGCCGTCGATAAGCATGTCGCATGTGATTGCCCTCGCCCCGGTCAGCAGCCCCGGCTTGAAGATATACGACATGCCGTCGCCCGGATTGTCCGCCTCATACCAGCGGGCGCCCTCGATCGGCGTGGCGCCGTCCTTTTCTTCCAGCGCCCCGAGCGTCGTCCAGATGCCCAACTTCTGCGCCCCGGCAGGCCACGTTCCTGCGGCAGACAGGGCGGTCACGGCCAGAAAGGTTCGGCGTTGCATGATGACTCCCCCTGATTCGTATCAGAGGGCCGCGTCCGGTGACAAGGCCCGGCCGGCTTCAGCCTGTCCGTCAATCCCTGCATCCTCCGCAACGGCGCCGGTGCTCTCAGCGCCATTCCGGCCGCAAATCAGGCGAAGGGCACTGCGCCCAACCGGGCCACCCGCGGATCGGTCGCTGGCCTCCGCTCTGGCAGGCGGATCCGCAGGACCGAGGTCCAGCGGACGGGCCTGCCGCCACCTCCAGAGGGGCGAAACGGTACCGCCGCACGGCGCGCAGCGCCGGGCCCCGGAGCAGGGGATGCCCGGAAATCAGCCGGGCGCGGCGAACCGCACCCTGCTCATCCACTTCAATCGCCACAACCACTTCGCCCTTGATGCCCGCTTTCTCGACCTCCGGCGGAAGCACTGCCGGAGCGCGGTAGCGGACAAGCTGCTCCGCCGTGGACGTCGAGACAACCGCTCTTCTCTCCCGCGCCGGCAGGAGGCCCAGCGCGAACGCGGCAAACACGGCCAGGGTCAATCACCGTCTGCTCATCGCGCTCCCCCCAGGCAGTTAGACAGTCGGCGCGCGCAAGGACGGTTCCCTCCAGCGCCGGCTGGCGCTATAGTAGAGCCGCACCGTCCTTGAGGAGGAACGGCCATGCGAACGCTCGCAAACGCGGTTTGGGCATCGCTTTTCCTGGGCGCGCTGCTGGCCGCCCAGCCGGCCAACCTCAGCGGGAACTGGGAACTGAACGTCACCCGCTCGAAATGGGACAACGTCAACAAGCCCGTGTCGGTCCTGCTCGTCATCGAGCACCAGGAACCGAAGCTCAGCTACCACGGCACGGTCCTGTATGCCAATGAAGACCAGCGCGAGTTCGGCTTCTCCGGAGCCATTGACGGGAAGCCCTACCCGATGACCAGGTCGTTCGGGCAGGGCGAAACGGTCCTGGTGCGAGTCAACGACCGCACCTTCGACTCCACCTTCCGCACGTACGACGGCAATTACATCGAAACCGCCCGCACCACTGTCTCCCGCGATGGGCGCACCCTCGAGCGCCAGCTGAAGCTGGTGAGCCCCGAGGGGACGAAGAAATGGACCGAGATCTATGAGCGGCGCTGATCAGCGCCGGCTGTAAAACGATTCCAGCCGCAACGCGCCACCGGGCGCCAGGCGCTGCTCCGCCGTCCAGTGGATGAAGACGACGCCCGGCGGCGTTTTGGCTGTCCACTGGAGAACAGTGCGCGCGGCTTCTTCGAGGGAAGCGAAGAAACCGGCGGGCTCAAGCCACCAGCCGGCGCGGGGCAGACCCCCAGCCTCGAGCACCAGCCGTCCGGCGGGTTCCTGGTTCGGTTCAATCAGCTTCCGCCGAACCGGCCCGGCCGCCTCGTAGACAAGCGTTTCGGCGTCGATGTCCGACGGGTCGGCTTCGGCGCGATGCTGGATGGCCGCATCCAGGGTCTCTGCGGTTGGATTCGAGAGCCGCGTTTCCAATGCGAGTCCCTTCGCCGAGAGCAGGATCCGGTGGCGCGCCTGAAGGCCGTTTTCGAGCATTGCCGTCAGCAGGACCTGGTCCGGCCCGGAACGCTCCGCATGCCAGCGCACGGGCCAGGCGGAGGAATGGCGGTCGCGGTGGATCGTGGCGCTGATGCCGCCCGTGTCCGGGTAGCGCAGATCGAACGGCGGCCGGCGGAGCAGCTCGCGGCCGCGGACCTTGTCAAAAAAGCGCACGATACGGCCGCCCAGATCGGGCACAATGTCAGCGCGCCACTGCCGGTTTTCCAATGAAATGACTTCGTATTCCCTGAGTTTGCCGAAGTAATTTTCGTCGAAATCCAGACTGCGCCCTTCATGGAGGCTCTGGATGCCATGCTCGCGCACCCGCGCGAGAAACTCCCGCGCCTGTTTCTGGAGACGGGGCAGATCGGCAGGCCCGTAGCGGCTGCCGCGCACCTCGTACCGGAGACCGCGCAGCAGGGCGAGGTATTCAAGCGAAAGGCGGTCCTTGCGGATCCGTTGCCGCACCGCATCGTTTTCTGCCGCCTTCTCCGCCTGGTCAAACAGCCGGAAACCCTCTTCGAGCAGCCTCGGCGAATAGTCCGGCACGTTGAAGATCCACAGGTGCAGGCCCCTGCCCGCCGGGGCGGGGCGCACCTCGCCGTGCAGCAGGTCAAAGTAGCGCCGCATCGGCCCGGCGGCGCGTCCATAGACGCCCTCGAGGAACTCGTCCACCAGCTTCTGCGCGTCCTGCGACGGGTCCCACAGCAGTTTCGCCATCACCCAGGAGCGCAGCCAGGCCATTTCGCCGCCGCCGCCGGGCGGATAGGCGCCCTGCATGAACAGCCCCTTCACGCCATGCTTCCGGTACATCGGAATGTCGGCCGCCAGCTCGTCGAAATCGGGGAAGGGAAGCAGGTAATGCGTGAAGTTTGTGTTGTAGTGCCAGACATAAAGCTGGTTCGTGATTTTTGACCATGCCTGGAGATTCCGGTAAAAATAGGCGCTCCGGGGGCAGGCGGCGAAGGAATGCGCCACGCAGATGCCGATCGGGCACAGCCGCACGCGCACATTCCGCCGCGGGCGCGCGTGCAGCGGCGGCGCTTCCGTGTACCAGTAGGCAAGCGTGTCGATCAGCCTGTCGGGATGCTTTTTCTCAACCTGTTCGGCAAGCGCATTGACGAAACGCAGCAGCGGGCCGCTGTGGGCGCCGCCCTCTTCCTCTTCCACGCGGCGGCAGCGGTCGCACTCGCACCAGCCCTCCCAGTCGTTCTGCGAGACGGAAAAGATGGTTGCTTCGGGGTGTTCGGCGATCCAGCGCTCCACCGTGTCCACGGCAATGCGCAGCACTTCCGGGTGGGTCAGGCAGAGCTGGCCGCGTTCGCGCCGCCGTTTGCCGTCAACCAGGGAGAAATATTCCGGATGCTGGTCGAAATATTTTTCCGGCGGAACCAGTTGATAGAAAGAATGAACGAACGGATAGTAACTGATCTTTCCGCCGGTGGAACCGTCCAGTCGGGCGTGATGGCCGTTCGTGCGGTTCCGCGCCGCCCAGTCGCGGTCGAAGGCCTCCGTGAAGAACGGCTCGCGGTACTCAAAGGCGGGCTCCTGCCTCACGTCGGCGGCGGGCAGCGGAATGGTGCGCCGTACGGGGACGCGCGCCACCTCGGCGGTGAACCAGCGGCAGCCGAGCCGTTCCAGGAACTCGTAGACGCCATACATCGTGCCGCGCCCGCCGCCGCCGGCGATCACAAGGTGCGGGCCGCGCACGGCGATGACGAAGCCTTCCGGGCCGAGGCCCGGCGGCGGCAGGTTGCGCGCCACGCGTTCGAGCTCGCGGCTGCGGCCGATGAGCACCAGGGGGCCGCGCACGCGGCGCGAATCCTCGGCAATGGGCAGCTCGGCGCCGCTGATCTGCTGCACGAATTTCTGCAATTCTTCGGCGGCGCGGCGCTCGGCGGGCGGCGCGGTGCGGGAGATCACGATCGTGTGGCGCGAGCGGCCTTCGTGGACCAGTTCCGCTGCCGGCAGCGCGCCTGCCGCGACGAGCAGCAGCAGCGGAGTTCTCATGGTTTCAGCCTCCCGCGCAACTGATACAGCCAGATGAGCGCGCGGTTCATCAGTTCTTCGCCTGCGCCCACATCCGCCGGCGCCACCTGCGGACCGGCCCCGTAGCCGCCCTCGGCCGCGGCCTCAATGGTCGGAAAATACTGGTGATATCCGTTGGAATAGCCGAAAAAGAAGAGCGTTTTCAGCCGGGCCCTTTCCCGCAGCCGCACCGCGTGGCTTGAAAAAAACTCGCCTGAGGCGGCCACCAGGCCGATGTCGCCGTTGATCAGTCCCGCCATCAGCCTGGGGCGCACGCCCTCGGCGTATTCGTCCTGATAATTTCTCACGAGTTCGGGGAAAAAGGCCTTCTCATACATCATGGCGATGATGGGATTTTTCAGGTCGACACGCGAGGCGAAGCGGAACCGCTCTTCACGCAGCCGCAGCGAGGGCCGTTCGGGCGGGGCGGGCGCGAGCGTCCGCGCCAGCTTCACCGCCTCGCGCCCGAGCGTTTCGCCGTAAGCGCGATGGTCCATGCCGCCGCGCTCGGTTCGCAGGTCGCCGGCAGCTCCCTGAAGAAAGATGGCCGCCGCGCCCATCTCCTTCCGCACCGTCTCCTTGAGCGCTCCGACGTAGTCTGCCGAGAAGCTGAGCAGCGACGCAGGCAGCGTGGTTGGGTGCGCTGCCCAATTCACCAGCAAAGCCAGCGGCTGCCCGTCTTCAGTGTCGATGCGCAGCACGGCCAACTGCGGATCTACGGGCTTCGGCTCGAGCTTTGTGTGCCGGTTGGCATTCATCCCCGTGAGCGCCGCCGATCCGGCCGCGAGGCGCGCCGGCTGAAGTCTCTGGTTCGCCTCCAGCACCGCCTCGACGATCGAGTCCTCAAGCTGGCGGTAATACCGGAGCGCCGCGTCGAAGCGGCCGCGTCCGCGCCCTTCGGCGTCGGTGAGTTCGAGCACCGGCCCATGGTGGGTGTGGCTGCCGCCCAGGATCGACCAGCGGATGCCCGCCTCGGCGGACAGCCGGCTGCGGATCCGCTTGAGCGACGCTTCCCCCGGACTGCGCGCCAGGTCCAGCCCGACAATCGCCAGCTTCTCGCCGTCCGCTTCGAGCACAAGCGCGTCGGCGTACAGCGGATCGAGCACGCCCTGGGACAGCGCATCATGGCGGTCGGCGTAGCCCCACATGGGCACGGGCTCGCGGGGCGTGATGTCGCGCCGCGCCACGCCCGCCTGAAAGCCCTGCCCGAAAGCGGCCAGAGAAAACAGAATCAGACCGAAATGTTTGAGCGCCGGCTTACGCATGGAATTCCAGAATATCGCCGTCCTCCAGGACGTGGTCCCGGCTCACCGGCAGACCTTCCTCCAGCCGGTCCCGGCGGTAAAGCCGGGCCAGCTTCAGGTGCTCGGCAAAGTCGCGGTGTACGTGGCGCGCCGCGTCGAGCACCGTTGAGCCGCGCTTCAGCACGTAGGGCGCATCCAGGTCCGGCTTCCTGCCGGGCGCCTTGGTGTAGACACGGACAACGTCCAGCAGTTCGAAGCAGCGGCGGAGCAACGGTTGCAGCCCGTCGCCCGTCTGCGCGCTCACGGGGAGGCACTCGTAGCGTCCGTCGTACAGTTCGGCAAGAACGCGGAAATTGTCCATCCCTCCGGGAGCGTCCACCTTGTTGACCGCCATCAGGCGCGGCGGGGGCAGCTTCCATGCCTCCAGTTGCTGCTCGATGAACTCAATCTCGCTGAGGTCGTCCGGGTCGTCGGCGGCCACCACCAGCAGCGTCTGGTCGGCGCGGCGCAGCACCTGGGCCACCCAAGGCTCCACCCACTCCGGCGCCAGCGGCGGCAGGTCCACAAGCTGGATCTGCACGTCCTCAAACTGCGCCATGCCTGGCGTCGGCGAGTGCGTGGTGAAGGGGTAGGGGGCCACTTCCGGCCGCGCGTGCGTGAGCGCGCCAAGGAGGCTGGACTTGCCGGAGTTCGGCGGGCCGAGCAGGGCAATCTGCCCGATGCCTTCCCTCGGAATCAGGTAAAACGGCGACGCCCGCGCCGGGCCTTTTTTCTGATTTTCCTTCCGCAGTTGCGAGAGGCGGCGGCGGATGTCAGCCTGGAGCTTCTCCGTGCCCTTGTGCTTGGGTAGCACCGCGTACATCTTTTCGAGCGCCGCGATGCGCTCCGGAATCGTCTCCGCGCGGCGAAACTCCTCTTCCGCTGCCAGGTACTCGGGCCCGAGGTTGGCAGGCATGGCGTCCCTGCCGATTGAATCTACCACTGGCGCGCCCGGCCGGCAGGCCCGGAATCTCCCTTCCATGCGCTGCGTCCGGCCCGGTTTTCTGCTATGCTCAAGCCAGCTCTCGAGATTGCGCTCTCCGGCAGATCTGTTTTTCCGGCCGAGTGCCTGATGAAAAACCGGCGGCGCCCGGCGCCGCCCGTCCGAACGGAGACCGCTTGAAATCCTCTCATGTCCTTCATGCCTGGGGCCGCATCCTTCTGGGCCACGCCCCCGCGCTTTCCATCGAAATCACCCGCGAGTGCCCTCTACGATGTCCGGGTTGTTACGCCTATGAGCCCAACCACCTGGGCGGCCAGGTGACGCTGCGGCAACTGGCCGACTTCCGCGGCCAGGAACTGGTGCGGCGCGTCTTCGCGCTCGTCGACGAATTGCGCCCGCTTCACGTTTCGCTGGTCGGAGGAGATCCGCTGGTCCGGTACCGGGAGCTTGAACAGATCGTTCCGGGTCTGATCGGCCGCGGCCTGCATGTGCAGGTGGTGACGAGCGCCTTCCGCCCGCCGCCCCGCTCCTGGAGCGCCCTGCCGAAGCTGAACCTGGTCGTCTCGATCGACGGACTCGAGCCGGAGCACAACCAGCGCCGCAGTCCGGCCACCTACAGCCGGATTCTCAAAAACATCGAAGGCAGCCGCATCACCGTACACTGCACCATCACCCGGCAGATGGTGCAGCGGCCGGGGTCGCTCATTGAATTCCTGCGGTTCTGGTCGGACGTGGTAGCCGTGCAGCGCATCTGGTTCAGCATTTTCACGCCGCAGCGCGGCGCCGAAGCGCCGGAACGGCTCAGCCGTGAGGAGCGGCAGAGCGCGATCGAAGAGCTGATCGCGCTGCGCTCCGGTTTTCCCAAACTGGACATGGCCCCGGCCGCGCTGAGGCAGTTTCTCCGTCCTCCCGCTTCCCCTTCGGCCTGCATCTTCGCGAAGACGACGCGGACGGTGTCGGCGGACCTGCGCACCCCCGTCCTGCCGTGCCAGCTTGGAGGCGACCCCGACTGCGCCGAGTGCGGCTGTATCGCCGCCATGGGCCTGGCGGCGGTTGGCGGCTATAAGGTGGCGGGCGTGCTGCCCGCTGGCGTGCTGTTCCACGCCTCGCACTGGCTTGGCGACAAATTCGCCCGCGTCCGCGCGCGCGAGACGCGTGCGAGGGATCTTGTCCAGATCACCGGCGCCGCCCCGGCTGGCGAAGCCCCGGACGCGCCCGAAGCGTCCCTGTGAAGCGGCCCGCGCGTCCGCCCATCAGACGTCGCCTTCGGTGATCAGTTCCTCGAATTCCTCCAGCACGATCGGTCCGCGCACCAGCAGCTCCTCGCCGTACTGCACGCCCCGGTCGAAGGCTTGCAGGTTCAGGTCGCGGAAGCGGGCCGGCACGCTCTCGGAGACGGACTTCCGTGTCGCTTCCACGCTGACGGCCTTCGTGACGGCGCACAGGAAGCCCGTCATGATGACGTTCAGCACCATCTTCTTGCCCAGCTCTTCGGCGAAGCGCGTGGCCGGAATGCCGTAGATCCGCAGTCCCTGTGCCTTGCGGTCCAGCCGGACAAGATCTTCCTCCACCAGCAGGAAGCCCCCCGGCTTCACCTCGGGCGTGAATCGCGTGTAGGCCTCCTGCGACATCACGACGAGGACGTCCGGGTGCGTCACATAGGGGTACAGCACGGGCTCGTCGCTGACAATGAGAGAGGCGCTGGCCGCGCCCCCGCGCGCCTCCGGCCCGTAGCTCTGCGTCATGGTGGCGTAACGGCCCTCGTGGACGCTGGCGGCGCGCCCCAGAATGTGCGTGGCCAGGATCACGCCCTGGCCGCCAAAGCCGGCGATGCGGATTTCTGTCAACATTCCTTGCTGCACCCCTCGCTCTCGTGTTCTTCCAGTTGCGGCGGGAATTCGCTGTAGTGCGGGCCGAGCTGCTTCCGCATCCGGGTCAGGTAGTCCTCCCGCTCGCGGTCGACAAACTCGCCGACGATGATGTCACCGCCCGGCGTGAGCGCGGTCTCCCAGGTCGGACAGCCATGTTTGATCTTCGAGCGCTTCTTGTAGTCGAGCATCGCCTGAAGCGCGTCGCCCATGTTGTTCTTGCGCTGGAAATACGTCGGGCACGGGCTGAGGACTTCAATGAAGCGGAAGCCCTTCTTCTTGAGCGCCTTCTCGATCGTCCGCTCGAGCTGCACCACGTGGTAGGCGGTCCAGCGCGCGACAAACGAGGCGCCGGCGGCGTCGACCAGTTGGACGAGGTTCAGCTCGGGCTCGAAGGCGCCATAGGGCGTCGTCGTCGACAGCGCACTCGATGGCGTCGTCGCCGCCGCCTGCCCGCCGGTCATCGCATAAATCATGTTGTTAATGCAGACGACCAGGATGTCAATGTTGCGCCGCGCCGCGTGAATCAGATGATTGCCGCCAATCGAGGCCAGGTCGCCGTCGCCCGAATAGACGATCACGTTCAGCTCCGGATTGGCCAGCTTCAGCCCGGTGGCGAACGGAATGGCGCGGCCATGCGTCGTGTGGAACGAATCCAGGTTCATGTAGCCGCTCACGCGCCCCGAGCAGCCGATGCCGCTGACGATCACCGTCTTCTTCAGGTCGATGTCCTGCTTCAGCAGCGCGTGGGCAAAGCTGTTCACCGTGGTGCCAATGCCGCAGCCCGGGCACCAGATCGTCGGAAGGCGGTCCTGCCGCAGCAGGTCCTCTACGGGATTGTGGACTTCCAGTTCCGTTGTGCTCATTGGGCCCCTCTCTCGATTGCGTCCAGAATTTCGGCCGGATCATGCACCGTGCCGCCGGCGTGCGGCACGCTGATGACCTTGCATTGCCCGACAGCGCAGCGCTCCAGTTCAATGACCACCTGCCCCATGTTCAGTTCAGGCATCACCATCGCCTTGACCTTCGGAGCCAGCTCCCGGATCAGCTTCTCCGGGAACGGCCACACGCAGATCAGCCGCAGCGTGCCCACCTGGATGCCTTTCTCGCGGGCCGCCTGCACCGCCCGCATCGCCACGCGCGATGTGATCCCGTAGCTCACCACAACGACATCCGCGCCTTCGAGCCGGTCGGCCTCCACCATCACCAGCCGGTCGGCGGCGCGGCGGATCTTCTCAAACAGGCGGGTAATCAGCTTCTTCTGCGTGGCCGGGTTCAGCGATGGATAGCCCCGCTCGTCGTGCGTCAACCCGGTGACGTAGATCTTGTATCCTTCGCCCGCATACGCCATCTCCGGCACCAGGTCCTCTCCGGGCTCGTACAGGCGGAACTGCTCCGGCGGCTTCTTCGTATGGCGGCGCGGATAAATCGGAATCTGCTCGGCCGGCGGGATGACGACCCGTTCCGTCATGTGGCCGACACATTCGTCCATCATCAACATCACCGGCACGCGGAATTCTTCGGCCAGGTTGAACGCCTTGACCGCCAGGTCGAAGCACTCCTGCGGCGAGTTCGGGCTCAGCGCGATCACCGCGTAATCGCCGTGCGACCCAAACCGCGCCTGCATCATGTCGCCCTGCGACGGCAGCGTCGGCAATCCCGTCGATGGCCCGCCGCGCTGCACGTCTACAAAGACCACCGGCGTCTCGGTCATCGCCGCCAGTCCGATATGCTCCATCATCAGCGAAAAGCCTGGCCCGGAGGTCACCGTGAACGCCTTCTGGCCCGCCCAGACCATCCCCTGAATGGCAATCGAGGAGGCGATCTCGTCCTCCATCTGGATGAACAGGCCGCCCACCTCCGGCGCACGCGCGGCGAAACGCTCCACAATCTCGGTGCTCGGCGTGATCGGATAGCCGGCGGCAAAGCGCGCGCCCGCCGCAATCGCGCCCTCGCAGCAGGCGGCGTCGCCGTTGATAAAGTGCGTGCCCGTCAGCACGCAACGCGGATCGGCGTGCATTATTTCGACACCCCCTTGGCCTGCCCGTTGGCCGCCAGCCGGAACCCGAAGATCGCAAAATCAGGACAGTACATCCCGCACAGGTTGCAACCGGAACATTTGTCCGGCGCCACCACATGAGGCGGGTGGTAGCCTTTCGCATTAAAGGCGTTGGACAGCTCCAGCACATGCGTCGGACAAAATTCCACGCAAAAGCCGCAGCCCTTGCATCGTTCGGCCGTGATCGCAACAGCTCCTTTGGGCATCAGCCCCTCCTTGACACAGGTATCCCCAGCAATTCGAATGCCAGTCTTTCGGGTGTGGAACTCTTCAACAGGGCCACCATAAATCAACAACTTTCCAGATTCGATTCCGCCTCATGGGTGACATCACCCACCCCGCGCGGTGGGGCAACCGCCCGAGTTGGCTCAGCTTTCGAGCACCATGTACGTGGCCGAGCCGTGGGCCACCAGCCGCCCGTGGTCGTCCTTGACCTCCACCGTGGCGAAGCACAGCGTCCTGCCCATTTTCACGATCCGCGCCCGCGCATGCACCTTGCCCTCGCTCACCGGGCGCAGGTAATTCACCTTGAGCTCCACGGTGGTTGCCAGCCGTCCGCCCAGCCGGCCGAGAATCGCCACGCCCGCGGCCGCGTCCACCAGCGTTGCCGTCACGCCGCCATGCAGCGTTCCCAGCACGTTCAGCTTGTGCGGCTCAATGCGGCACTCCATGCCGATGCCGTCCCGGTAGACGCGCGTCACGCGCAGGCCAAGATGGCTGTTAAACGAGATGCGCTCCATCAGCGCATTCAGACAGGCCCGGTCGAGGATTGGCGTCCGCAAATCACCAGTGTAGGATAGCCGTAGCATGTCTCATCCGGTCTCTGAAACGCCACGGGACGGCGTCCTCATCCTCGTCATCGACAATCCGCCCGTCAACGCTCTCAGCGTCGAAGTGCTGGAAGCGCTCGCGGCCGCCGTCGGGCGCGCCGCCGACGATCCATCCGTCCAGGCCGTCGTGCTCGCCGGGGCAGGGAAGAACTTCATCGCCGGCGCCGATATCAGCCTCTTTCCGCGCATTGCCGCCGGCGAGATCCCGCCCGTCCCGTGGCAGGACTTCATGAACCGCATCGAGGACTGCCCGAAGCCGGTCATCGCCGCCATCCAGGGGGCGGCGCTCGGCGGAGGCCTCGAAACGGCGATGGCCTGCCATTACCGCGTCGCCACGCGTTCGGCGCAGGTCGGCCAGCCGGAGGTGAAACTGGGCCTGATCCCCGGCGCCGGAGGCACGCAGCGGCTGCCGCGCCTGGCCGGGGTGGCCCGGGCGATGGAGATGTGCGCCTTCGGCGAGCCCCTGTCGGCCGAGGCCGCCCTGGCGGCGGGCATCCTCGACCGGGTGGTGGACGGCGACCCGGTGGAGGCTGCCCTGGAATGGGCGCGCACCGGTCCGCCACTGCGGCGCACGCGGGATCTCCGGGAAAAGCTTTGCACGCCGGAGGAGGCCGAGTCTCTGGCCGAGGAGTTCCGCCAGAGCGTGCGCAGGAGGATGCCGCACCAGACGGCGCCCGAAGCGGCCATCGAGGCCGTGGCCGCGGCGGCGCGGCTCCCCTTTGAGGAAGGGCTCGCGGCCGAGCGCCGGCTCTTCGATCAGTGCCTGCACGGACCGCAGTCCCGCGCGCTCATCCATGTCTTCTTCGCCGAGCGTGCGACGGCGAAGGTGGCGGGACTTCCGGAGCGCGCCGCGCCGGTCGAGCGGGCCGCGGTGATCGGCGCGGGCACGATGGGTTCGGGCATCGCCATCTGCTTCGCCAATGCCGGCATCCCGGTGGCGCTGACCGACGCCTCGCCCGCGTCGCTGGAGCGCGCCCTGGCGCTCATCCGGAAGCAGTACGAATCGGCCGTTCAGAAAGGCCGTCTGGACGCTGCCGAAGCGGCGGGCCGGATGGAGCGGATCCGCGCCGCCGGGAGCGTGGCCGAAGCCGTCGCCGGCGCCGACGCTGTCGTCGAGGCCGTCTTCGAGGATCCCGCCGTCAAGCAGGAAGTCTTCCGCGCCCTGGACGAGGCGGCCCGGCCGGGCGCGCTGCTGGCCACCAACACTTCGACGCTGGACATTGACGCGATCGCAGCCGCAACAAAACGGCCGGAATCTGTTCTGGGCCTGCACTTCTTCAGCCCCGCGCCGGTGATGAAGCTGGTCGAAGTGGTGCGCGGGCGCGCCACCGCCCCGGAGGCCGTGGCGCGGGCGCTTGAACTGGCGCGGCGGCTGAAAAAGATCCCGGTGCTTGCCGGCAACTGCTTCGGTTTCATCGGCAACCGGATGTTTCTTCCCTACCGCACCCAGGCCGTCTCCATCGCCGAGCAGGGCGCCCTGCCCGAAGAAGTCGACGCGGCGCTGACCTCCTGGGGCATGGCGATGGGGCCGCTCGCCGTCGGCGACCTCGTCGGCCATGACGTCTGGCTGATGATCCGCCGCGAGGCGCTGCGCCGCGGCGTGCCGCACATCCCGCCGGCCGCGTTTGAAGACGAGCTGCCGCGGCTGGGCCGCCTGGGGCAGAAAAGCGGCCTCGGCTGGTATCGCTACGACGAAAACCGCCGGCCGCAGCCGGACCCGGAGCTGCTTCGCCTGCTGCGCGAATATGCCGCCGCGCGCGGCATCGAGCAGCGGAGCTGGACGGCGGAGCAGATCCGCGAGCGCACACTGCTGGCGCTGGTCAACGAAGGGGCGCGCATTCTGGATGAGGGCATGGCCCAGCGCGCCTCGGACATCGACGTGGTCTTCGTCCACGGCTTCGGGTTTCCGGCCTGGCGCGGCGGGCCGATGCACTGGGCCGGGTCCCACGGCAGGGCGCGCGTGCTCGAGCGGCTTCAGGCGCTCTACGACGAGGACGGCCCGTTCTGGAAGCCGGCCGCCTGGTGGAGCGCCTGAGCTGGCGTGCGGATCAGAGCTCCAGCGGTGACACGGGCACCCGCGAACGGCGCCCTTCCACCACCACGATGCCGCTTTCGGTGACGTGATACTTCTTCCGGTCGGCCTCCAGGTCGTAGCCGATACGCGCGTCTTCCGGGACAATGACGTTCTTGTCGAGGATCGCCCGGCGGATGCGCGCGCGGCGGCCAATGTCGCAGTTGTCAAAAATGATGGAGTCCTCAACC
Source organism: Bryobacteraceae bacterium (assembly GCA_026002855.1). NCBI lineage: Bacteria > Pseudomonadati > Acidobacteriota > Terriglobia > Bryobacterales > Bryobacteraceae > Bryobacteraceae bacterium. The sequence goes on along the minus strand of BPGD01000001.1, from coordinate 4,176,238 downwards.
ACCGCGCCGGAATGCACTCGGACGCCGCGGCCAATGACCGAGTTGCGCACCATGCCGCCGGAGAGGATCGACCCGGAGCTGACGATCGAGTCAATCGCCTGCCCGCGCCGGTTCTCCTCGTCGAAGGTGAACTTGGCCGGCGGGTCGTCATAGCCTGCGGTCCGCAGCGGCCACTGTTTGTTGTACAGGTTCAGCACCGGGCTCACCGCCCGCAGATCCATGTTGGCTTCGTAGTAGGCGTCGATGGTGCCGACGTCGCGCCAGTAGGCGGGCGCGCCCACGGGGTCGCCCGGAATGTGATTGGTGGTGAAATCATAGGCGAAAACGTCGCCCCGTTCCACCCATTTCGGCAGAATATCGCGGCCGAAATCATGGGAGGAATTTTCGTCGCGCGCGTCTTCGTACAGGAATTTCAGCAGCGCGGGCGTCGAAAACACGTAATTTCCCATCGAGGCGAGCACGCGCGCCGGGTCGCCCGGCATCGTGGGCGCGTCCGCCTTCTTCTCATGGAAAGCGAGTATGCGGCCGTCGGGCGCCGTTTCGATGACGCCGAATTCGGCCGCCTGCTCGCGCGGCACGGGGATGGCGGCGACAGTGGCCTGGGCGCGTTTGTGTTCGTGATATTCGATCATTTCCCGCACGTTCATGCGGTAGACGTGATCGGCGCCGAAGACGGCCACCAGGTGCGGCTCGCTCTGCTCAATCAGATTCACGTTCTGGAAAATCGCGTCGGCCGTGCCGCGGTACCAGGTCTCGCCGGGCGAACGCATCTGCGCCGGCACCGGAATGATGTAGCGGTCCTTCAGGATGCCGCTGAACTCCCAGCCGTCGCGCAGGTGTTGCAGCAACGACTGGCTCTTGAACTGGATCAGCACATAGATGGAATGAAGACCGGAATTGACGAGGTTCGAAAGCACGAAATCGATGATCCGGTACTGCCCGCCAAATGGCACCGCGGGCTTGGCGCGTTCCTTGGTGAGCGGATAAAGGCGCGTGCCTTTCCCGCCGGCGAGAACGAAGGAAAGAACCCGCAGATGCATGACGGCTGCCTCCTCAGGCGTGAATCATACCATCGGATTGCCGAAACATGCTCTGCGGTCGCGCAGCCTCACCGGGGCCGCGCCGCACAGGCGCGCTCCAGGCGCTCGCGCAGCGCCAGTGCCGCGGCTTCGTCAAGCGGCCGACCACCGCGCGTGAGGTAGAAGACGTCAATCGCCCGGTGGCCGCGCGTGTCCGCAAGGACAAGTCCAATATCGCAGCCGAAACCGGAAATCGCCACCGCGAGATCGTGCAGCAGTGCCGGCCGGTCCCGGGCGACGACCTCGATGACCGTGGATTTGCCCGCCACGTCGGTGCTGATCGTAATGGCCGGCGGGTCCGCGGCCGCCAGCGCAGGCACGGGCCGCAGCGGGCGGCGGCGCAGCAGCGGCTCCACCGCGATCTGTCCCAACGCGGCGCGCCGCAGCGTCTCGGCCAGCCTCTCCTGCTCGGGCGGATTCAGCTCGAGCGTGCGGTGCGGGTCGGCAAACCGGAAAACATCCACCGCAAAACCCGCCTGATGTGTGAACGCCTCGCATTCCAGAATTTCCATTCCATGGGCCGAGATCGCGCCGGCCAGGGATGCGAACAGACGTTCGTGATCGGCGGCCAGAATGACGGCCCGCCAGGTCCCGTGGCTGAATGAAAGCGAGACCTCGGCGCCGGAGCGTTGCACCGCCGCGAACAGACGCGCCTCGCTTTCAATCTCCGCCGGCGTGCGGCTCCAGCGGTAGCGCGCCGGCAGGCCTTCCATCAGCACCCGCGCGTCAGCACTCCACGCTCCCGCCCCGGGACCCTCTTCGAGCCGGTCCAGCTCCCCTTCGAGCCGGGCGTAGAGCGTCCTGTAGAGGCTGATCAGGCGCGAAAGGCGCCACGCCGTCATCATCCCCGGCCCGACGGCGCTGATGTCGGCGTACGTCATCAGCACGAGCAGCCTGAGCTGCTCCACCGTCTGGATTCTTCGCGCCAGCGGCTCCAACACGGCCGGGTCGGCCAGGTCGGCTCTCTGCATTGCCTGAGACAGCAGGAGGTGATTGCGGATCAGGAACAGGACGGTCTCGCCTTCCCGCCCGCCGAACCCTTCGCGCCGCAGGAAATCGGCAGCGATGGCGGCCGACTCTTCCACGTGATCGCGGGCCGACCCCTTGCCGGTATCGTGCAACAGGAGCGCCAGCCGCAATTGCCACCACTCGCGGCGGCATTCCTGCCACAGCGCCGCCACGGGCTGCCGTTGCGGGTCCTTCTCTCCGGCGAGCGCCTCCAGCATCTCCATCGCCACGTTGGTGTGCTCGTCCACGGTGAACTGATGGGAGGAATCCGGCACCACCAGATGGTCGATGCGCTCCCACTCCGGCAGCAGCGCCGCCAGCCAGCCGGAGTCGCGCATGGCGCGCAAGCCGGCTGCGGCGTGTGGCTGCGCGAGAAGTTCTTGCCAGAACGGCGCGCCCGCCGCCCGGCCGGGGACGCGCCCGCCGGCCAGCGGCTCCAGCCGGCCCGAAGTTTGCGGCGCGCACTCGACCCCATGACGCGCAACGAAGAGAAACAGCCGCAGCGGCAGCTCGGCGTCAGCCAGGAGATGGCCCGGGTTGCGGAAGTAGACTTTCCCCCGCAACACGGTGAAGTCCGCATTGGCCAGGCCGCGCGTCCGGTCAAGCCACGCCGACATCCGGCTTCCCGCGTCCAGTTCCCAGGGCTCGGCCGCGCGCAGAACCATGCGCAGCACGGCATTGGCGTTGCGGTACCAGCCGCGCATCCACTCCGCCCGCGCCTGCGGGCCCGGAGCAGCGCCCGCCGCGGCCTCCTCCTGCGATTCATAGTCGAGCACGTTGTGGTCGCGCCCACGCCGCTCGTGCAGAAAAATGCGCACCTGCGCCACCCGGGACGCCAACGCGGTCCATTCCGCCGGAGGCGCCTGCGCGGCCAGTCTCGCCAGCCATTCCACCGTTTGCAGGTCCCGCCAGCCGCCAGGCCCTTCCTTGACGTCCGGCTCGAGTTGATGAATCGTATTGTGAAATCGCGCATGGCGCGCGCGCATCATCCGGCACAGCAGGGCCGCAAGCTCGCGCCGGCGGCTTTCGGCGAACCTCCGCCATTTCGCGTCGAAGGCGGCGTAGAGCTCTTCATTGCCGGCCAGGAAGCGCGCGTGCAGCAGGGATACCGTCAGCTCGGGGTTGCCCGGTTGGAGGTGACAGCACTCGGCCGGTGTGCGCCAGGAGTGAGAGGCGCGCAGTCCCGCGTCCCACAGCCGCCGGAGCAGTTCCGACAGGCGGTCGCGCTCGGCCGGCGATGCCAGATCGCGGCCGGCCAGCACCAGCAGGTCGACATCCGAGTGCGGGAACAGCCGCCCCCGCCCGTATCCGCCGACGGCGAGCAGGGCGAGCGTGGACCCGGCGAACAGCTCACGCCATGCCGCGCACACCGCCTCGTCCACGGCCGCGGCCCGCGCCGCCAGCCGGGACAGCGCTTCGTCCGGGCAGAGGGCGGCAGGGATCGGCGCCGGATCAGAGGGCATGCTCGCCGCGGTCGTCGTTGCGGATACGGACGGCCTCCTCCACGGGCAGCACGAAGATCTTTCCGTCGCCGATTTTGCCCGTGCGTGCTGCCGCGGCAATGGCCGAGACGATCTCGTCGGTCCGCTCGGCACGGCAGAAGATCTCGATCTTCACCTTGGGCAGCAGGTCCACCTGATACTCCTGCCCGCGATAAATCTCCTTGTGGCCTTTCTGGCGTCCGTGGCCGCGCACGTCGGTGACGGTCATGCCCTCAACGCCAATGCGCTTCAGCGCCTCCCGGACCTCTTCGAGCTTGAAGGGCTGGATGATGGCTTCGATCTTTTTCATCGCTTCTGCTCCGCTCACGCCTCAAAGCTGTAGCCTTCCTCGCCGTGCATCGACAGGTCAAGCCCGTCGGTCTCATGCTCCGGCAGGGCTCGCAGGCCGCAGGTCCAGTCGGCCAGCTTCAGGCAGACAAAGCTGCCAACCGCGGCGAGCCCAATCGCCACCAGCGTCCCGGCGGCCTGATAGGCCACCTGCATCCAGTGGCCATCCACCAGGCCGAGCGCGGCCGGCTGGCCGGCGCTGTTCTTCAGCGCGTCATTCACTGCGTTGGTGGCGAAGACGCCGGTGAGGAGGGCGCCCAGCGTGCCGCCCGCTCCATGCACCCCGAAGGCGTCCAGCGAGTCGTCGTAGCCAAGCCGCATCTTCACCGCGGTCACCATCAGATAGCAGAACAGGCCGGCCAAAATGCCGATCAGCAGGGCCGGCATTGGCAGCACGAAGCCTGAGGCCGGCGTAATCGCCACCAGCCCGGCCACGCATCCGCTGATGCCGCCGAGGACGCTCGGCTTGCCAGTCCGGATCCATTCGGCCGCCAGCCATCCGGCAACGCCGCCGGCGGCGCCCAGGTGCGTGGCGACGAACGCCGAGGCCGCCAGCGGCCCCGCACCCAGCGCCGACCCCGCGTTGAATCCGAACCAGCCGAACCACAGAAGGCACGCGCCCGCAAAGCTCAGCACCAGCGAGTGCGGCCGCATCGGCTCCTTCAGATATCCGGCGCGCGGTCCCAGATACAGCGCCGCCACCAGCGCGGAAACGCCGCTCGTGATGTGCACCACCGTGCCGCCGGCAAAGTCGAAGCACGGAATGACGCCGCCGGAAAAGGCGTTCAGCAGCCCTCCCTTGCCCCACACCATGTGCGCCATCGGGAAGTAGACGAGCAGCAGCCACAGCGAAGTGTAGACAATCATGCCGCTGAAGCGGATGCGCTCGGCATAGGCGCCGGAAATCAGCGCCGGCGTGATGATGGCGAACATCATCTGAAACGCCATGAACGTCAGATGCGGCAGCGTCGCCGAATAATCCGGGTTCGGCGCCGTGCCGACGCCGCGCAGAAATACGTATTGCAGGCCGCCGATGAACGCGTTGCCTTCGCCAAAAGCAAGGCTATAGCCGGCCACGGCCCACAGAATGCTGGCCAGCGCCATCAGAATGAAGCTGTGCATCATCGTGCCGAGCACATTTTTCCGGCGCACCAGTCCGCCGTAAAACAGCGCCAGCCCGGGGCCCGTCATCAGCAGCACCAGGGCGCAACTGGCCAGCACCCATGCATTGTCGGCCGCGCTTTGGGCCGACGCCGCCGCCGTCTGGGCCGATTGCACCGCCTGCTCCAGATCGGCGGGCGCCGCGCCGGCCGCGGCAGACATCAACAGAACCAGAATTTTCTTTTTCATGGATCGCTGAATTTCCTTCTCGCTCTCTCATCTCGCCGGCGGCCGTTGCGCGGAGACCTTGCCGCAGGCGCCGGGCGCAGACCCGTGGCCACCCACAGCCGCTTTCCGGACGCAGGGCGCCGGTGATTCCGAATGTTTTTCGCCAAACGGGGGCGGGCAGGCTTTCCGCCGTCGACGGATGAGGCGGAATCAGGCAGGAGCCCGACGTGGGCTGATATTCCCAATCGTACAGTCACTCCGGCGCGCCGTCTAACAGAAAATTCTTTTCGGGGCGAGTGAAAAAATGAATGAGGCCGCGCGCCCACTCGCCGTCTTTCCGGTTCCGCTACATTGGGATGTGAGTCCCCGCGGCGGGCCGTCGCTTCGGCCAAAGCGCACCTGTTCCGCAGCCAGGCGTCAGCGATGCACAACACCTTCCCGCAGCTTCCCTTGGCGATGTTTGCCGCTTCTGGGGCCGCTGACCGGCTCCCTCTCCAGATGCTTATCGTTTTTGGCTTCGCCAAGCTGCTGGCCGAGCTGGCGCAGCGGCTGCGGATGCCGGGCGTGGTGGGCGGGCTGACGGCCGGCATCCTGATCGGCCCTTCCGTGCTCGGCTGGGTGCAATATGACGAGCTGCTGCATGCGATGGCCGAGCTCGGGGTCATGTTCCTCCTGTTCCAAGTCGGCCTCGAGGTGCGTGCTTCGGAGCTGGTGCGCGTGGGCAAGGTGGCTCTGCTCAGCGCCGTGCTGGGGGTGCTGCTGCCGTTCGCGGCCGGCTGGGGGATCATGACGGCCGCCGGTCACCCGCAAATCGAATCCATTTTCATGGGTGCGGCCATGGTGGCCACCAGCGTGGGCATCACCGCGCAGGTGCTCGCCTCCAAAGGCGTGCTCAACCACCGCACCGCTCAGGTGATCCTGGCGGCGGCAGTGATCGATGATGTGCTTGGGCTGCTGGTGCTGGCCGTGGTGTCTTCGATGGCGCGCGTCGGCGGCGCCGACTGGGCCGGCCTGGCCACATCGACGGCCGTCTCGGTCATTTTCATCGCGGCGGTAGTGAAATTCGGCGCGCGCACGGTGGGCCTCGTCGTGCCGAAACTGACGCAGAACCTGCGCCTGGACGAGGCGGAGTTCGCCGTCGCGCTCACGTTTCTGTTCCTGATGGCGATGCTGGCCACATACTCGGGCGTCGCCGCCATCATTGGCGCGTTTCTGGCCGGAATGGTGTTGTCGGAGACCGCTTCGCATCACCTGCACACGCTGGTGCGCGGGGCCGGCGAGTTAATGGTGCCGTTTTTCCTCGCCTCCATCGGTCTTCAGATGGATCTGTCCGTGTTCAGCAGCAGCGCGACCATCGTGCTCGGTCTGGTGATTCTGGCCGCGGCGGTCGCTTCGAAGTGGATTGGCTGCGGCCTGGGTGCGGCCGCGCTGGGCTGGAAAGACGCCTCGCGCGTCGGGGCCGGGATGGTGCCCCGGGGCGAAGTGGGCATGGTGGTGGCGCAGGTGGGCCTGAAGGCAGGCGCCATCAGCCAGCCCGTTTACGGCATCGCTGTCTTCATGGCGGTGATGACGACGATCCTGGCGCCGCCAGTATTGAGCCTGCTCTACCGCGACATTGCCGGCAAAGAGCCTCGCCCTCCGGAGGTCGAGCTGGGCTGAGCCCTTCAGCCGGCCGGCACAAACACGGCCGCCGCCGGGCGTGCCACCACAGGGATCATGGTGAACAGCGGCGCCGTGCGGCGGCGGCGCGTGTCCACCGGAATGGCCGGGATGCGGATCACCGCCATGTCGGCGGAGCCGCGATTCAGCACGAGCGCGAACTCCTCATCCGGCGTGACCACGATCGGGCCGGGATCCGTGCCCACCCCCACCACGGCCACCACCCGCTGCTCGGCGATGCTGAAGGCCGTCACCGAACCCGCCTGCGGATTGGAGACCAGCAGCAGCGGCGGCTCCGCGCAGGCGGCCATCTCGCCCGGCTTGCGTCCGCTGAGCGACGTCTGCGCGATCTCGGTGCGGTAGGGATAGCAGATCACCACCGAATCACTGCCTTCGCCGGTGATGAAGAGTTGGCCGCCGTCGCGGCTGAAACAGAGCCGCTCCGGCACGACGGCGAGCGGAAGCTGGACGACGACGCTCCGGGTACCCGAATCGAGCAGGATGAGCTGCCGCCGGCCCAGCCCGGCGGCAATGGCGAGCCGGCCGTCGGAACGGAACCGCACCGCTCCCAGGCGGTCGTCCACAAGCCGCGGCGGCAGCGGCAGCCCGTGTTGCAGATCCACAAACAGAACCTGGCCGTCGTCCAGCGCGACGCAGGCCAGTGGCTGCGTGTCCGCAACATCAACGCTGAGAGGCCGGCCTGTCAGGGAGATGCCTGGCCGCAGGCGCAAGGGATCGAGGTCCACGGAAACAAGGCGCGGCGGGCTGGAAAGCAACACCCACATCCGGCCCTGCTTCATCAGGGCCGTTGCCGGTTCGCCCGGCAGCCGGAGCCGGGCGCGCGGGTTCAGGCTGGCGCCATCGATCACGCTCACCGCCCGCGCCTCCGGGCACAGCGCATACACGAGGCCGCGCGCGGTCAGCAGCGACGTAGCCGGAGAAGGCAGCGGAAGAGATCGCTCGAAGGCGAAACGCGCCAAGTCCGCCACACCCAGCAAGGGCTCGGCCTCCGACGCGACAAAGACACGTCCCGCATAGCCGCCCCGCTGGCCGCGGCGGCACGCGGCGGCCAGCCCGCCTATCGCCGCCAGAGCCTGCCGCCTCGTCCTCACAGCAGCGCCATCGTCTTGATGCCGGAAACCTCGATCGTCCGCCCGCAGCGGGGATTCCTGCATCGCACCTTGTCGTCGATGAGCACCATGTAGCTCTGCGCCTTGGCGAATTTGGCCCGGTCGCGTTCATCGGCCCCCGTCGGCAGCCGGTCCTTCTTGCGGCGCACCAGCCAGGCAAGCTCGTATTCTTCCACGGTCCGGCAATACGGACAGTTAAGGCGGGCTGGCTTCGTCGTGCGGGATTCCGTGTAAAAGAGCCGCTCGTCCACGATCCTCCATCTTGGCACAACCGCGCCGGCGGCGGCGCAGGAGCGATAATAACAACAGTGTTGGCATCCGCTGTCCTGCTTTCCGCCGCGCTTCTGGCCTGGAAGGCGGAGATCGAGCAACGCAACATGGAAGTCGTGGTCGCCGAAGCGCGCCGCAGCGCTCCCACGGCCGCTTTCTCCGTCCCCGCTGACACGCCGCGGCTGGACATTCTCTCGGGTTACCTCGCGATGGAGGATTTCCAGCGCCAGTTTGCCCTGATGCGCGCCACCACGATCACCCATCGCCTGCCGGAGCGCCAGATTGCGTTCATCCTGCTCAATGGCGATCGGCGGCCCGAATGGGAAAGGTTCCAGGAAGCGCTGCTGGCGCACGAGTTCGGTCACGCGTGGATCCGGGCCCAACTGTACCCGGCGCCCGTTTTCGTTCCCGGCCCGCACGCCTGCCTGGCCGTGCACACCGGAGACATCGTGCAGCATGTGCTCATCCGCAAAGAGCTGGACCGGCGCGGAATCTCCTTTCGCCGCCAATGGCTGGAAGATCTGGAGGGCGCCATCCCGGTGATGGAGGCGGCACAGCCGCCGCCGCAGGATGACCGCTGCGCGCGGGCGCGCCTGGCCGCGGAATGGGTGGACGTGCGGCTCGGCCTCGCCGCCGGCGAGTGGCCGCAACAGGAGCGCTACGAGCGCGCCGCGCGCCGCTACATGCCCGAAATCGTCTCTACGGTGGAACGGATCACCTCCTATATGAGAGGCGTCGACGTGGCTGATCGAGCCGCGCACCGGCAGGCGCTGGAGACCGCCTTCGGTATCCTGAAGGACCTCGTCTACTATCGGGCGGAAGAGTATCGCGCCTGTGGTACTCTCAAGAAGAAACGGGCCGTCGGCTGACGGCGCCCGCGTGCGCTGCGGCTGCGGCCGCCAGGGCAGCCCATCCTCCCCATGAACATCCGGTCTTTATTCAGTCTGTTTTCATCGGATCTCGCCATTGATCTGGGCACGGCGAACACGCTCGTCTACGCCAAGGGCAAAGGCATTGTCGTCAACGAACCATCCATCGTCGCCATCAACAAGGTGACCGGCGAAGTGGAGGCCGTCGGCAAGGAAGCCAAGGAGATGCTGGGCCGCACGCCCGGCAACATTGTCGCCATCCGCCCGATGAAGGACGGCGTCATCGCCGACTTCAAGGTCACCGAGCGGATGCTCAACTACTTCATCCAGAAGGCGCACGGCCGCAAGATGCTGGTGCATCCCCGCATTGTCATCGGCGTGCCCAGCGAGATCACCCAGGTGGAAAAGCGCGCCGTGATCGATTCCGCCTATCGCGCCAAGGCGAGCGAAGTCCACCTCGTCGAGCAGGCGATGGTGGCCGCCATCGGCGCGGGCCTGCCGATCACCGAGCCTTCCGGCAACATGATCGTCGATATCGGCGGCGGCACCACCGACGTCGCCGTCATTTCGCTGTCCGGCATCGTCTACTCACGGTCGGTCCGCGTGGCCGGCAACGAAATGGACGAGGCGATCATGGAGTACCTGAAGAAGAAATACAACCTGCTGATCGGCGAACGCACCGCCGAGCAGGTCAAGATCCAGATCGGCAGCGCCTATCCGCTCGACAAGCCGATGACGATGGAGATCAAGGGCCGCAACCTGATCGAAGGTGTGCCGCGCACCATCGTGGTCACCGATGAGGAGATCCGCGAGGCGCTCTCCGAATGCGTCGCCACCATCATGAACGCCATCCGCGTCGCGCTCGAACGCACGCCCCCGGAACTCAGCGCCGACATCAGCGACCGCGGCATCGTGCTGACCGGCGGCGGCGCGCTGCTGAAGAACCTCGACAAGCGCATCCGCGAGGAAACCGGACTGCCGGTCTCGATCGCCGAGGACCCGCTGGCCAGCGTCGTGCTGGGCACCGGGCGGATGCTCACGGATTTCAAACTGCTCCGGCGCATCGCCATCGAATAGCGCCGGAGCCGTCAGCGAGGCTGCCACAGGCCGATGGACAGCTTTCTGGGCCGCTACCGCAATCTGAGCGTGCTGCTGCTGCTCGTCGTCGGCCAGCTCATGCTGCTGGCCTTCCAGATCCGCAGCAGTCAGGACGTGCCGCTGATCCGTGTCTGGGTCGCCTCCGTGGTGACCCCTCTGGCGCGCGCCCTCGAAACGGGCCGTACCGCCGCCGCCTGGTTTCTTTCCGAGTATTTCGTCTGGCAGGACGCCGTGCGCGAAAACCGCGAGCTCCGGCGTCGGCTGGGCGAGCTGGAACTCCGCAATCGGTTTCTCTCGGCCGAACTCGCCACGGCCGAGCGCGCTCAGGCGCTGGCCCAGTTCCGCGCCCGCATTCCTTCAAAGACGCTCGCCGTGCGCATCATCGGCTCGGGCGCGGGCCCGGACGCCCACACTGTGTTCATTGACCGCGGCTCCAGCGACGGCGTCATGAAAGGCATGGCGGCGATCACGCCCGAAGGCATCGCCGGCAAGGTCGTGGCTGCATGGCCGATGTCTTCCCTCGTGCAGCTCATCACCGCGCCTGGCGCGGTGGCCGGCGTCGTTACCCAGAAGCTGCGCCTGCGCGGCTCGCTCCGCGGGACCGGTGGCGCGCTCTGCATGCTGGAGCACGTCGACACGGACACGCCGCCGGAGCCCGGCGAATGGGTCTACACCTCGGGCGCGGACCGTGTCTTCCCGCGCGGCCTGCCCGCCGGGCAGGTGAAGATGGTCCGCGAGGGCAGGGCCGGCAAGGAAATCCTCGTCGAACCCAGCGGCCTGAAATCACGGCCCGATGAGCTGATCATCGTCCTCGACGGCGTCCACGGGCTCATCCCGCCGCCCGGGGCGCAGCCTGCCGAAGGAGTGAGTCTGCTCCCCCCGCCGCCCCCGGAGCCCGGCGCGGAGGAAACGGCGCCGGTGCGCGGCGCCAACGGCAATCTGCTCACTGATGCGGACCGCCTGGCCGAACGCTACCGGCGCCTCAGCGAAGCGCAGGGCGTGCAGCTCGGCTCGAAGGGCAAGGTCCCGGATTTCACGCGCGATCCCGCCCCGGCCGCGCCGAACGGCGCAACGGCGGCGCCGGCCGCCCCGGCGAGAAAACAGGAGCCGCCCCGGCCGTGAACCGCCTGGACGACAGCCTGGCCGCAGGGCTGGCCGAACGGGGCAAGGCCGCCCGCTACGGGCCGGCCGTCTACATCGCCGCACCGCTGGCGGCCATCCTCTGCCAGGTCTATCTGCCGCGCTTTTTCCCGGCTCTCTCCTACCTCGAGCTGCCGCTGCTGGTCGCCGTTTATTTCGCACTGATGCGGCGGCGGCCCGCCTCCGGAGCGGTTACCGGCTGCCTCATCGGCCTGGCTCAGGACGCGCTGTCGCCGCAGCCGCTGGGCATGAATGGCATCAGCAAGACGCTGGCCGGCTACTTCGCCGCCTCTCTCAGCATGCGCTTTGACGTCGAACATCCGGTGCTGCGCTTCGTGCTGAGCTTTTTCTTTTTCATCTTTCACCAGTTCTTTTTCTGGGCGCTGAGCCGTGGCCTGCTCGGCCGCCAGGTGGACTTCCCCGTGCCGCAGACGGTCATCTACGCGTTCCTGAATTCGGTCATCGCCGCCGCGCTGTTCGGCTTCCTCGACCGCTTCCGGCGCGAGGATTGATCTGCCACCCTGCGCCATGCCGAAGGCCGCGGCGGCGGCGGCGTTACACTGGGTGTAAGGCTTCCGTCAGTCTGAAACGCCGTGCGTTACCTCCGCGCAGAAAAGGATCCCGATTCGATTCCGGAGCGGCCGCTGTTTGGCGACGAAACCCGCTTCGCCGCCGGCAGGATCGCGGTGTTCCAGTACGTCATCGTCACCGTCTTCATTTACCTGCTCCTCGGCTACTGGGATCTCCAGGTCCTCAACCAGGAGTTCTACTCGGAAAAGGCGGAACAGAACCAGATCAAGAGCCTTCCCATTCTGGCACCGCGCGGCAAAATTCTCGACCGCGACGGCCGCGTCATCGTCGACAACCACGAGTCCTTCCGCCTGATCCTTTCCCGCGACAGCCTCCGTCCGGCGCACCTGCGTCCGATCGCGCTGGGCCTGAACATGGACCCGGCCGAGCTGGAAGCCAAGGTGCGCCGCTACCAGAACCAGCCCACCTGGTTCGCCATCCCGCTCAAGGAGGAACTGAGCCTGGACGAACTGGCTTTCGTCGAGGCCTTCCGAGGCCAGAACGGATTTCCGGAGCTTGAACTGATCAGGTCGCAATATCGCGTCTATCCGAAGGAGGGCCTTGCCGCGCATCTGCTGGGATATGTGGGCGAAATCAGCGATGCGGAGCTGAACTCGCCGGAATGGGCCCACCACAACCCGGGCGACCTCATCGGCAAGGCCGGCGTCGAGCGCTACTATAACGACCTGTTGAGCGGCGTCGACGGGCAGCGCCAGGTGCGCGTGGACAACCGCATGAACACGCGCGAAGTCCTTGGCGTGAAGGACGCGATCCCGGGCAGGAATCTCAGGCTCACCATCGACCTCGATCTTCAGGTGGTGGCCGAGCTGGCCATGGAGGGCAAGCGAGGCGCGGTGGTCGCGCTCGATCCGCGCTCCGGCGAGGTGCTGGCGCTGGTCTCGCGTCCCGCCTTTGACCCGAACCGCTTCGCCAGCCGCATCAGCGCGCGGGAGTTCAACGAGCTGATTCAGGATCCCTACCGCCCGCTGTTTAACCGCGCCCTCCAGGCTCAACTGGCGCCCGGCTCCACCTTCAAGCCGATCCTCGCCCTGGCGGCGCTCGAAAGCGGCGCCATCGACGACAGTTTCACCGTGCACTGCGCCGGCGGAGCCACCTGGTACGGTCGCTACTTCAAGTGCCACCGCCGCGGCGGCCACGGCACGGTGAACCTGAAGACGGCCATCGCCCAGAGCTGCGACGTCTTCTTCTACGCCGTCGGCAACCGCGTGGGCATCGACACCATCGCCGAATACGCCGAAATGGTGGGCCTGGGGGCCCGCACGGGAATCGATCTTCCGGGCGAAAAGGAGGGCGTCGTGCCGTCGTCGAAGTGGAAAATCCGCACGCAGCGCGAAAAATGGTATGCGGGCGAGACGATTTCGGTCGCCATCGGCCAGGGCGCGCTGACGGTGACGCCCATCCAGCTTGCCTATGCGATTGGCGGCATCGCAAGTGGGGGCGTCTTCATGCGGCCGCACCTCGTCCGCCAGGAAAAGCCGGAACCGCCGGCCCGTATCGCCGGATTCCGGCCGGAAAACGTGCGCAAGGTCGTGGACGGCATGTGCGCGGTCGTCAACGGCTGGGGCACCGCGGCCGCGTCGCGCATCCCCGATATCGAAATGTGCGGCAAGACCGGCACCGCGCAACTGGCCTCCAATGACCTGCTCCGGCTCAAGAACCACGAAGACTGGCACGACAACGCCTGGTTCATTGGCTTCGCCCCGGGCACGAATCCCGAGATTGTGGTGGCCGTATTGTGGGAAAACGGCGCGCACGGCGACATGGCTGCGCCCATCGCGCGCGACGTCATCAAGGCCTATTTCGACAAGAAGGCCCGGATGAAGAAGCCGGCTCAGCCGCCGGCGAGCCTCGCCTCGGCCTGGCTCGCCCCGCCGGCGCTCGACAGGAAGAAGCGCTGATGGCCGCCTACCGTTCGGTGCGAAACCTGGACTGGGCGCTGATCCTCGTCGCCATCGCCCTGGCCGGCCTCGGCATCCTCCAGATCTACAGCGCCACCATCGATACTGCCTGGCGCAGCGCCTGGTGGAAGCAGGGCGCCTATCTCTGCGCGGGCTTCTTCCTGATGTGGCTGATGACCCGCATCGACTACCACACGCTGCTCGGTCAGGTGCCCGCGCTCTACATGATCAGTCTCGGGCTGCTCGTGCTCACTCCCCTGGTGGGCGGCTATGTGTGGGGGTCGAAGCGCTGGATTCCGCTCGGGTTCGGCTTCAAATTCCAGCCTTCGGAATTTGTCAAACTGGTGATAGTATTACTGGTAGCCCGGTACGTGTCCGAGCTGAGATCGGATCGGCTCGATGTCCGGGACCTGGTGAAACTGGGCCTGCTCGTGGGCATTCCAGGTGCCCTGGTGGCGGCGCAGCCGGACCTTGGTACGTCGCTGACCTATATGCCAGTGCTGCTGGCCGGGCTGTTCTTCGGCGGCATGCGCTGGCAGCATGCGGTGCTGATTCTGGTCGCCGGCGCGCTGCTGATGCCCGTTGGCTGGTTCATGCTGAAGGATTATCAAAAAGCCCGGCTGGAGACGTTCCTGGATCCAATGAAAGACCCGATGGGCAAAGGGTATCAGGTGATCCAGTCGAAGATCGCTGTCGGCGCGGGCGGCATCTGGGGCCGCGGCGTGGCGCGGGGTTCGCAGACGCAGCTCCGTTTTCTGCCGGTGGCCCACACCGATTTTCTGATCTCCGCCTTCGCCGAGGAACACGGTTTTGTCGGCATCCTGGTTGTTTTCGGGCTGTATTTCCTGCTGCTGATGCAGATCGTGCAGAACGCGCAGGCGGCGCCAGACCGCGCCGGGATGCTCATCTGCATGGGTGTCTGCTCGCTACTGCTGTTTCATCTGCTCGTCAACGCGGGCATGGCAGTAGGGCGGATGCCGGTTACCGGCATTCCGCTGCCGCTGATGAGTTATGGCGGGTCGAGCATGTTGTCGGTTTTCATGATGCTGGGGCTTGTCAACAATGTGAGGCTCCGGCGGTTTGCAGCGTGATCTGGAACGAGAGAGCGTGTCCGGAGAGGTGAACCGATCCGGCGGCAGGTGACCGTAGAGAACAGGAATTTCGCAGGCGTGATGACGCCTCCCGTCCGCGCAGCGCTCCGGTTGCCGAGGCGCCCTTCCGGCGCCCGGCCGGGCCCGCGGCGGTTCGTGAAGGTTTCTTGCACTGGAAGGACTGGCGCTTGGGCCGCGGCCCCGGCAACTCCGGCCCTTCCCGCCTGAGCTGGCCGGAACATCTGATCCATCCTCTCTCCCCTCCAGCCGTTCACGCCTCTGGAGCGGAGGTAGAAAAACATGCCATCGAAGGAACTGGTGGTCAGCCAGAACCGCCACGAAACCAAGGCTGCCATCCTCGAGGATGGACAGCTCGTCGAAATTTATTTCCAGCGCGCCAACGAATATTCCCTGGCCGGCAGCATCCACAAGGGCCGCGTCACCCGGGTGCTGCCCGGGATGCAGTCGGCCTTTGTCGATTTGGGACTCGAGCGCGACTGCTTCCTCTACGTCTCGGATTTCTTCGAGGAAAACGCCGACGAGTTCGACCGCGTGCCCGACGAGAAACGGACGCAGGACCGTGGCCGCGTGCGGGAGTCCGCCGCCGCTGCGCCCGAAACGCCGGCCCTCGCCGAGACGCCACAGCCGGCCGAGCCGCGCGAGCGCCGCAGCCGCCGCACGCGGCGCCGCCGCCGTAGCGGCCGCGGGCTGCCAGAGTCGAAATTCGCCACGCTGGATGAAACCACCCAGGAGACCACGCCTGCGGAGGCTGCCGGCGAGGTCGAGGCCGAAGCCGAAACCGGCCCTGCCGAAGAAATCATCCTGCTTCCCGGCGAATCGCTGGCCAAATACCGCCGCCACCAGGAAGAGTCGGCCCAGGCCGAGAAACCGCTCACCCAGAGCGAGCTCGAGCTGGCGGCAGATGAGGCGGCCGAAGAGATCCTGGACCGTGTAGAGGCTCTCGAACACGGCGCGCCGTGGGAAGAGACTTCCGTGGAAGAAGACGCTGAACCGGAGGCTGTGCCGGAAGCGGAAGCGGCCGCTGAGGAAGAAGCCGCGGCAGCGGCGCCCGGCCTGAGCGCTGCCGCCATGCCGGAAACGGAATCTTCGGCTGAGGCGGCTCCGTCACCCGGGTGGGAAGAAGCCGTTTCGCCAGAAGGCGAGACCGCCGCCGCGGAGACCGCTGAAGAAGCTCCGGCAGAGTCCGGCGAGACCAGCGCCGTTGAGCCTGGCGAAGAAGAGACCGGCCCGGAGCCGGCTCGCATGCCGGTGAGCCTCACTGCCACGCTCCGCGCCCAGGGCGGCAAGGCCCCGCACCGCATCACCCGCCGTTCGCGCCGCCGCGGGCGCGACCGCGCCGCTCAGGCCGAGCCGGCCGCCGAGGCCCGCACCGAGGAACAGGCCGCGCCCGTCGAGGTTCGCCAGCCCGCGCCGGAACGCCGCGAACCGGAGCGCCCGCCCCAGCCCTCCATCACCGACCTGCTGAAGGAAGGGCAGGAGATCATCGTCCAGATCGCCAAGGAACCCCTCGGCCAGAAGGGCGCCCGGATCACTTCGCACATCGCTCTCCCGGGCCGCTACGTCGTCTACATGCCGACGGTCGAACACCTCGGCGTCAGCCGCCGCATCTCCACGGACGAGGAGCGGCAGCGGCTGCGGCGCATCCTCCAGAAGCACCGCGAAGGCATCCCCGGCGGCTTCATCATGCGCACCGCCGGCGAGGGCCGCAGCGAGGAAGAGATCGCCGCCGACATGCGCCACCTCGCCTCCCTCTGGCTGGACATCAAACAGAAGGCCGAAAAGAGGCGCGCGCCGGCGCTGCTGCACCATGACGTCGAAATCGTGCAGCGCATCATCCGCGACCAGCTCACCGAAGGCTTCAAGGCCATCTGGGTGGATTCCGAAGAGCTCTACGAGCAGGTTCTTCAGAACGTCGAACGCTTCCAGCCGGAGCTGCTCAGCCGGGTCAAGCTGTATACGCGTCCCGAGCCGATCTTCGACGCTTTCGGCATCACCCAGGAACTCGAAAAGGCCTTAAAGCCGAAAGTCTGGCTGAAATCCGGCGGATATATCGTCATCAATCAGACGGAAGCGCTGGTCGCCATCGACGTCAATACCGGAAAATTCGTCGGGAAATCCAACCGCCTGGAAGACACGATTGTCAAGACAAATCTCGAGGCCGTCAAGGAAATCGTCCGCCAGATCCGCCTGCGCGACCTCGGCGGCATCATCGTCGTCGACTTCATCGACATGGAGGAGCGCAAGAACCGCCAGAAGGTGATGCAGGCGCTTGAAGAGGCGATGCGCCAGGACAAGGCGCCCTATAAGATCCTCCAATTTAACGACTTCGGCCTCGTCGCCATCACCCGCAAGCGCGTCAAGCAGTCGCTGGAGCGCACGCTCTGCTCGCCGTGCCCCACCTGCGAGGGCGCCGGCTATGTCAAGAGCGTCACCACCGTCATCGGCGAGATCCTCACCGAGGCCACCAAGTACGCCAAGGTGGTCGACACGCCGAACGTGGTGCTCCGCGTCCATCCCGATGTCGCGCGCGAGCTGAAATCCACGTCCAATGACTACCTCGAAGAGCTGGAGGAGATCCTCCGCCGTCCGGTCGTTGTCACGCCGGACCCGCTGCTCCACCCGGAGAAATTCGACCTGGCGTAAGCTGGAGTCCGTGCAAGGATTGTTTGCCTGTTTTCTGCTGCTGGCCGCCGGCGCCTCCGCCCTGAGCGGCCAGCGCATCACCGTCTACAGCGAATTCCAGCGGCCGCGCCCGGACGGAGAAATCTGCCGCGCCGACCGCGCCCCGTCGCGCCGCGAGATCCTCTCGCCGGCGCTCGTCCGCAACGGGTGGGCGTCGTTCCTCTTCACGGTCCAGGCGCCGCCAGGCGAACCTTACACGGTCTACATCGCGCAGAATCCCGAAAATACCGCGAAGGCCGCCGTCTACCAGCTCGTCTATGTGAATGCGGACGGCGAATGGATCCCGGACGGACTGAAACCGGTGGAACAGCCCGTGCAGGCCGTGCTCGACCCCGGGCAGGCCGCACAGGCCTATCTGCTGGATCTCTTTCTGCCCGAATCCACGCCGGTGGAGCGCTTCCGGCTGGAGATCCAGCTCCACGCCGGCGGAACTTGGGTCATCTACCCCATGGAGATGCGCCCGATGGAGCGCGTGGCGCCGGCCGCCCGGCCGCTCCGTGGCCTGTTGGCGCCCGTCGCTGCCCGCGCCGATGAGACTGTCGCCGCCGCGCTGCGGTCGGAACTCTGCCAAATGCAGGAGTCCCGCGATGCACTGCCGGAACAGAAGCCGGACACGCTGCGCGCCATCATGCTCCGCAACGCATTGCAGGACCTGGCGCTCGCCCGGACGATCCCTGCCGTCGCACTCGACCGCCTGCCCCGGGCGGGCGGCTGGACGTCGCGCGAGGCGTTCTGTCAGACGCCCGGCCCGGCCCCGCGCGGACCCGAGTGGTGGTTGCGCGTGCGCGGCCATCTCTATCAGGGTCAGCTCGTGCCCGAGCTCGAGCAGCGGCCCTGAACCGGCCCTCTCCGCCCGCGGCGGTGTATGCTGTCTGTTTCCATGAAACGCGCGTTCCCGGTCTTTCTCGCCTTCCTCGCCATGGGCTTCGCCGACGCGGCCGGGCCCTTTGTCAGCCTGGCGCGGGAGCAGTTCCAGCTTTCCTACTTCGCCGCCCAGTGGATCACCTTCTCGGGCTTCGTGATGTTCGGCCTGCTCTCGATCCCCGTCGGGCTGTGGCAGGACCGCGCCGGCAAGAAGTTCATCCTGCTGCTCGGCCTGTGCATCATGCTCGCCGGGCTGCTGATCCCCGCCGTGTTCGGCTTCACCACTTTTCCCATGTTTCTCCTCGCCGTGCTGCTGCTCGGCGCCGGCGCCACCACGCTTCAGGTCGCTGGCAATCCCATCATGCGGGACGTCTCGCCCCCCGGCCTGTATTCGCGCAACCTTTCGCTGGCGCAGTTCGTGAAGGCCATCGGTTCGCTCTCAGGGCCGCTGCTGCCGGTGATCGCGGCCCGGTGGTTTGGCGCCTCCTGGCAGGTGGTTTTCCCGATCTACTCCGCCGCCGTCGCCCTCACCATCCTTGCGGTGCTGCCGCTGAAGGTGGAAGAGCGGCGCGCGCCGGACCAGCGCCCGGCGACGCTCGCCTCCTGCCTGAAACTGCTGGGCAACGGATATGTGGCTTTGATGGTGCTGGCGATTTTCTTCTACGTCGGCGCGGAGGTCAGCGTCAGCGCCGGCATTCCGCTCTACCTGAAGGACCGCTTCGGCATTGACATCGCGCGCACCGGCCTGCTCGGCACCGGGCTGTTTTTCCTCGCGCTCACCATCGGGCGTTTTTCCGGAGGCATTCTTCTGAACTGGATGAAACCGAAATCATTTTTCCTGATTACCTGCCTGATTTCCATTGCCGGACTGCTGGGCATTTTCTTCCCCTCGGCCGCCGTTTCGGCCGCCTGTTTCTTCCTGACCGGCCTCGGATTCGCCAATATTTTCCCGCTTGTATTTTCCATTACCGTCGATTCCATGCCCGAGCACGCCAACGCCCTGAGCGGACTCATGGTGACGGCCATCGTCGGCGCCGCCTTCGTGCCGCCGCTGATGGGCTACGTCTCCGATCTCGCCGGCTCCGCCCAGGCCGGCTTCCTCGTGCCGCTGGCGGCCATCCTCTATGTGACCGCCGCCGCCCTGGCCAACCTCCGCCGCGCTGCATAGGATCAGAACACGAGCCATGCCGATCGACGCCTCCACCGACCCGCGCATCGTAATGACGCTCGATGCCGGCGGCACGAACCTCAAGTTCTCCGCCATCCGCTCCAACCGCCTCCTCGTGGAACCGATCTACCTGCCCGCCGAGCCCAACGACGTCGACGCCTGTCTCGACAGCATCATCGAAGGCTTCCGCCGCGTCAGGACGCTGCTGCCGGAACCGCCTGCGGCCATCAGCTTCGCCTTTCCGGGGCCCGCGGACTATCCGGCAGGCGTCGTCTTCAACGAGAACAACCTCCCGGCCTTTCGTGGCGGCGTCGCCCTCGGGCCCATGCTCGAGGACGTCTTCGGCCTGCCCGTGTTTCTCAACAACGACGGCGACCTGTTCGCCTACGGCGAGGCCATGAGCGGTTTTCTGCCGGAGGTGAACCGGAGGCTCGAACAGGCGGGCAGCCCCAAGCGCTTTGCCAACCTGCTGGGCATCACGCTCGGCACCGGCCTGGGCGGCGGCATCGTGCGCAAGGGCGAGCTGTTCATTGGCGACAACTCGATGGCCGGCGAGGTCTGGCTGCTGCGCAACCTCCTTCAGCCGGACTGGAACGCCGAAGAGGGTGCCTCCATCCGCGCCGTGCGCCGAGTCTACGGAGAGGCCGCCGGCATTCCGTTCGAAGAGACGCCCGAACCGAAGGAGATTTTCGACATCGGGATGGGGCGCGCCCCAGGGTGCCGGGAAGCGGCACGCGAGGCCTTCCGCCGCCTGGGCCAGGTGGCGGGCGACGCCATCGCACAGGCCCTCACATTGATCGACGGGCTCGTCGTCCTCGGCGGCGGACTGGCCGGCGCCGCCCCGCTGTTCCTGCCCGCAATGCTCGACGCCCTCAACGGCGTCTTCCCCCGCGACGGCCGCCCTCTGCGCCGCGTCGTATTCCGCGTGTTTGATTTCGACGACCCGGCGCAGCGCGAGGTCTTCCTCCGGGGCGATCCGCGCGAGCTCCGCGTGCCCCGCTCGGACCGCACCATCCGCTACGACGCGCTGCAACGCACGGCCATTGGACTCACGCGGCTCGGCACCAGCGAGGCCGTAGCGCTGGGCGCCTATGCCTTCGCGCTGAGCCGGCTCGGCCCGCGCCCCTGAGCCGCTTCCCGGCGTAAGCGGTCCGCTGTAGTACGGAAGTCCTTTTCCGCACCTCAGGGCGGTAGGGGTTCCGTTCGATGGAGTTTTGCGGCGCCGGCGCCGATGGACGGGCATGCGCACAACTGCCTTCCTTCTCCTTCCCCTGCTGCTTGCGGGCGCGGCGGCCTCTGGCGCGGTGCGAAGCGTCGGCCCCGGCCAGCCGTATGCGAAGCCATGCCAGGCTCTGGCGGCGGCGCAGGACGGCGACGTGATTGAAATCGACGCCGCCGGCAACTACGACGGCGACGTCTGCGCCATCACCAGAAACAATTTGACCATCCGCGGCATCAACGGCCGGGCGCGCATCGACGCTGCCGGCCAGTACGCCTGGGGCAAGGGCATCTGGGTCGTTGCCGGCGACAATATTACCATCGAAAACATCGAATTTTCCGGAGCGAAAGTGCCGGACCGGAACGGCGCCGGCATCCGCCTCGACAAGGGAAACCTGACCGTGCGCAACTGCGTTTTTCACCATAATGAAAACGGAATTCTCGGCGGATTTTACGGAAAAGTCGTCGTGGAACACAGCGAATTCTACGATAATGGATACGGCGACGGGCAGAGCCACAACATCTATATCAACTCCGGCGTCGCCGAATTCACGCTGCGCTTCTCGGCCTCGCGCCGCGCCCGCGTCGGCCACCTGGTGAAGTCGCGCGCTTCGGCCAACTACATCCTCTACAACCGGCTCACGCAGGAGGACGGCTCCGGCAGCTACGAAATCGACCTGCCCAACGGCGGCCTGGCGTATGTGATCGGCAACGTCATCCAGCAGAGCGACACGACACAGAACCGCGGCATGCTCAGCTACGGGTTTGAGGGTCTGAACGCGGCCGCGGCGAGCCAGCTTTACGTGGTCAACAACACGTTCGTCAGCACCCGGGCCGCCGGCGCGACTTTCATTCAGGTGGCCTCTGCGGTGATCTTGCAGCCGGTGATCCGCAACAACATTTTCTCCGGGGCCGGAACCATGACGCTGCCGGCCGGAGCCGTCATGGCCGGCAACGTGACCAGCGGCGACATGGGCTTTCTGAATGCGGCCCAGTACGACTACCGGATTTCGAATCTCTCGGCCGCTCTCAACGCCGGCGTGGATCCAGGCACGGGTTCCGGATACCCGTTGCGGCCCGCCATGCAGTACCACCATCCGCTCTGCGCCGTGGCGCGGTATGACGTGGGGCCCATCGATGCCGGCGCCTTCGAGTATGGCGTGATCGAGACCAATCCGACCTGCGCCGGTCCTTCAGCGCCGCCGCCTCCGCCGCCGGAGCTCGCCGCATTCACGCTATCTTCGGCCACGGTCGCTCCGGGCGGAACCGTCACCGCCACCATCACTCTTTCCGGCCCCGCGCCCGCCGGCGGCGTCGCGGTCGCGCTGTCTGCGGCTCCGTCCGGTGCCATCAGCCTGCCCGCCTCGGTCCTCGTCCCGGCAGGGGCCGCCGGCGCTGAGTTTCTGATCCAGGCGGGCGGCGTCAACACGGAAACCACCATCGTTGTCACAGCCGCCTGGAACGGAAAATCGCTTGAGACAACGCTCGCCATCCGGCCCGTTACCGTCCAGCCCTCACTGGCGAGGCTCGCCAAAATGTCCTGCTCGCCGTGCCGTCTCCGCCCGGGGCAGGACTTCACGATCACCGTGCAACTGGCGGCGCCCGCTCCCTCAGGCGGTGTGCTTGTCAGGATGGCCTCCAGCAGCGCGGCGGTCAAAGTCCCCGCTTCCGCCGTGATCCCGGCTGGAGCCAGTTCGGCGCGCATCAACGGAGCGGTCGACGCAAACGCGCCCGGCGGCGCCGTCTCCCTTCAGGCCACGTCCGCCAACACGCTGTCAGTGGTCGTGACCATCCGCCGCTCGCGATGAGGCGCAGTGCGCCTGTTCACGTCACTCCAGGCGGTGCGGACCCGGGCCGCTCCGCCCGAAACAACCATGCGCGGGCTCAGGCGCCGGGCACTTCCGTCAGCCGTCCCGTGCGCACGTCGTAGATGTAGCCGTAAATGGCGATGTCCGGCGGCACGAGCGGATGACGGCGGATGCGCGCCACGTCCTCGCGGACGCTTTGCGCCTGGTCGCGGATTGTCAGCCAGTTGATGTAGTCGCCCTCGCGCGAGCCCGGATGGCGCGTGTCCAGGTTCTTCCACTGGCCATCCACCAGTCCGGCGGGGCCGATCGTTTCAGCCAGCAGGCCGCGCATCACGTCATCGGTGAAAAACTCCATCCCGCAGTCCGTGTGGTGAATGACGAACCACTCGCGCGTGCCCAGGAGCTTGGCCGAGATGATCAGCGAGCGAATGGCGTCGTCGCTGGCCCGGCCGCCCGCATTGCGCACCACATGCGCGTCGCCCTCGGCCAGCCCGGCAAACTTCGCCGGGTCCAGCCGCGCGTCCATGCAGGTGAGAATGGCGAAACGCCGCGCCGGCGGCATCGCCAGCCTGCCCTTGTCGCCGAATTCGGCCGCATAGCGGCGGTTGGCTACCAGAACTTCGTTCACGATCTGAGACATGACTTGCCCCTTTCGGCCTGATCATAACCCGAGGCCGGTTCCGGGCAATGCCTGTCCGGGAACGGAGATTGGCGCGCCCCCTAGACTTCCAGCTTCCACGGCGCGCGGTAGCGGGCCTTGAGATACGGCTTCGCCTCGCCCTGCTTCACCGTCCACTCCTTCTCGTCCCAGTCGACGCGCACGCCGGCGCGCATGGACACGTTGGCGAGAATGCAGGTGACCGACGACCGCACGCAGTTCTCGATGTCGGAAATCGGTTTCTCCCGCGACCGGATGCAGGCAAGAAAATTCTCCCAGTGCGGCACATTGAGCTGCGCCATTTTCGAGTCCTTTTCCCACACGGCAGGTTCGATTTTCGACCCGCGGTTCGGGATCAGCCAGCAGCCGCCGCGGTTGACCACCACCGTCGCCTCGGTGCCGTGAATGGCCGTTCCATACGGCCAGTTGCCGAGCAGCGGCATCGGGTTGCAGGTGCGCGACTCGTAGCTGGCGAGAAACTTCGGATAGAAAAACGTCGCCAGCATCGTGTCCGGCGTCTCGCAGTTGTCGGTGACGTAAAACTTCGATCCCATGGCGGTGACGGCCGTGGGCATCGGGTCGTCAAAGGCCTGATGCACCGGATCAATCAGGTGAATGCCCCAGTCGGTCATCGCTCCTCCGGCGTAGTCCCAGAAATAGCGGAACGTCGACCACCGCCTGGGCGCCACCCCAAAGCGGTTGGCATTGAACGGCCGCTTCGGCGCGGGTCCCAGCCAGAGGTCCCAGTCCAGATCCGGCGGTGGCGGCTCGTCTGGCGGATTGCCCCAGCGCTCCTTCTTTTCGAGTCCCGCCTGCCAGGTGTGGCAGAAGGTGACGTCGCCAAGCGCGCCGCTCTTGACCAGTTCGGCCGCCTTCTGGAAATACCCGCCGGAGCGCTGCATCGTGCCGCCCTGCACCACGCGCCGGTATTTGCGTGCGGCGCGCACCATCAGCAGGCCCTCCTCGGCGTAGACGCAGGCCGGCTTTTCAACGTAGACGTCCTTGCCCGCCTTGCAGGCTTCGATCATCATGTAGGCGTGCCAGTGGTCGGGCGTTGAGATGCAGACCGCGTCCACGCTCCTGTCGGCGAGGATCTCGCGGAAATCGTGGATCGCCTTGACGTCATGGCCCAGCTTTTCGGCGAGCGCCTTCGCCATCTCGAGGTGCGGCTTGTAGACGTCGCAGACGGCCACGGGCTGGAAGCCGGGAACCTTCGAAGCATACTCGAGGTTGCCGCGTCCCATCTGGCCCATGCCGATGAAGGCGACCGTCACGCGGTCGTTGGCGCCGCGGACCGGGCCGGTGAAGAGGTTCGTGGTGAGGCCGGCCGCAGCGGCAGTGGAGAGAAAGCTGCGCCGGTTGCGCGGGGAAGCAGTGTCGTGTCCTGTCATGGGTCTTGCGTTCCGTTTCCAGTGAGCGTTATATCGCATCTGGCCCCCTCCGCGGGGAACGCCGGTGAGCCGTCCCCTCCGGGCGTGCTATCTTGCATGGCATGGCCAGGCAAACCGCAGTTCCCAAAAAGCTGAAGAAATTTGAGAAGAAATACCCGGAGGTGTGGGCCGCGTTTCAGGCTCTCGGCACGGCCTGCCACGAAAAGGGCGGTCCTCTGAACGAAAAGACGCGCCGGCTCGTGAAGCTCGGCATCGCCGTCGGCTCCCAGCATCAGGGCGCGGTGCATTCGGCCGCGCGGCAGGCGCTCGAGGCCGGCGCGAAAAAGGAGGAAATCCTGCACGCCGCCGTGCTCGCCATCACCACCGTGGGCTGGCCGGCGGCCTACGCGGCCATGACGTGGATCGAGGAGGAGATCGGCGCCTGACAGGCGCCGCGGACAACGATGCAGCCGAAAGAAATCATCCGCACGGACCGCGCGCCCGCGGCGATCGGGCCGTATTCGCAGGCGGTGCGCTGGAACGGCCTCGTTTTTGCCAGCGGCCAGATTCCGCTCGATCCGGCCACCGGGCAGATCGTAGAAGGGGGCATCGAGCCGCAGACCGTCCAGGTGCTCGAAAACCTCAGGGCCGTGCTCGAGGCCGCCGGCGCGCGCCTTGACACCGTGCTCAAGACAACCATTTTCCTGAAAAACCTCGGCGATTTTGCCAAAGTCAACGAGATTTACGCCCGCTATTTCCCGGAAAATCCGCCGGCACGGGCGACGGTGGAGGCCGCCCGCCTCCCCCGCGACGTGCTTGTCGAGATCGATGCCGTCGCCTTTGTGGCCTGAGGCGGCCGCAGCGGTCCCGCCGCCTGTCGGCCGCCAGACTCCGCGCCGCGCCCGCCGTGGCATGGGGGACCGGCGCGGCCATGCGCAGCGTCCGGACCCGAATGGCGTCCTTTTTCCCTGCGTGGAAAAAACGGCGTTCCCCGGCCGCCGGAAAGAGGGCAGGCGGAAAATGCGGGCTGATGATTTTCGTGTGCCTGAAAGACTCGCAGGAACGGGTTGTGCGTTACGCGGCGCCCGCGTGGCAGCGTGAACCGGAGCGCACTGCGATGCCACCCGTAGGGAACACGCGTCCCGCAGACATCACGCCGTCAGACAGGCCGGGCTATCGCAGCCGGGCGTTCAGCTTGCCCACCATCTTTTCGAAGCGGGCCCGCTGCTCGGGCGTCAGCACACGCAGTATCCGCTTTCGGCCTTCGGCGCGGAAATCGTCCATCTGGCCCTGGAGGTTCTGGTAGTAGAGCACGAACTCATCGAGCACCGTCTCGATCTCTGCCGCCTGTTCCGGCGTCAGGTTCAGCTCCTTCTTCATCATCTCCAGCGTCCACTCGCGCCCGCCGGCCGTCCAGGCCGCCGCGGCCGGCACGCGCGGCGCGAACATCCGCATGCCCAGCGCACCGGCGGCTGCGCCGCACAGAAACACGAGCAGGAGCACGGCCAGCACCCGCGGCGTGTGCCACGTGGGTCCGCAATCGGCGGTGCTCCGAACGCTCATCCCAGGCCCCCGGCATCAATCCGATGATACAGGCAGCGAGGCCACCTCGTCACCGCCGCTCATGCTCACCAGATGAGTCAGCACGACCGCGCGGTCATGGCCCGGATCAGCGCCGTTGGCCTCAGGCAGCTCGATGGCGAACACCGCCATCGGGTTGCTTTCGTCGATGACCGGCTGCCCCGGTCCGTTCCACACCGCCACGCTCAACACCACCAGCAGCGCCAGCGCCGCATAACTGAGGCGGCGCCCGAAGGCCGGCTCCAGAAAAGCCGCCCAGATGGACGAAGCCCGCCGCGCCTCGATGCGCTCCATCACCCTGGCGTAAAACCCGGGCGCGGGGCTCACCGGACGGGGCGGGCGAAGCGCGCCAAGCAGGGCTTGCTGCGCCGGCAACGCGCTCAACAGCCGGCGGCACTCGCCGCAGCCGGCCAGGTGCTGCTCAAATTCCGTCAGCCGCCGGCCGGCAAGCGTTCCGGCCAGATATTCTTCCAGCCCGTCTACCACTGGCTCATGCATGGATTTCTTCCCTCAAGTCCCGCATCACGGCAAACGGCCCATCCGGGAATCTCTCCGCCGCGGCAGGCATGCGCGGCCTGCCTCTGGCGCCCGTCTGTTGCGGGATGGCTCCCTTCCGGCCGTTTCCACCGTCGTTCACACGGAACCGCAGGGGGCGCTGCCTCAGCCGCCTGGCTGCCATGCCTCCCGCAAGCGGTCCCGATGTTTCCATCTTCTACCCCTGCTCGACCTTCAGCGGCAAGCCCTTCCGCTTCAACAGACGTTCCGCCGCCTTCAGCAGTTTCTGCCTTGCGCGGAAGAGCTTCACCTTGATCGTATTTTCGTTCAGGCCCGTCATCCTGGCCAGTTCTTCCACCGAGTGCCCCTCCACCTCCTTCAGCAGGAGAAGGTTCCGGTCCTCTTCCGATACCTTGCCCAGCAGCTTCATCACCAGGTCGCGCCGCTCGAGCTGCTCGTCGATCAGCGGCGCCGTATCGGGCTCGCTCCGCTCCATGCCCGGAGACTCTTCATCGCCCAGGTCGCTTTCATAGACCAGCTTGCGGACGCGCCGCTTGCGCAGATAGTCGTAACACTCGTTGACGGTGATCTTGTAGATCCAGGTCAGCAGCGAGCTGCGGAAGTCAAAACTGCCAATCGAAAAGTAGATCTTGGTGAAGACCTGCTGGGCGATGTCTTCGGCGTCGTTGTGGTTGCGCAGGATGCCGTAGATGATCGAGTAGACCTTGTTCTGAAAACGTTCGACCAGCTCGCGGAAGGCGGCTTCGTCGCCCGCCTGGATGCGCTGTACGAGTGCGGCTTCCTCTGACAGACGGTTCTCCACTCGCGTTCTACCCTGACCGGTGGATGCAGCCCGAACTCCGCCCGCCGGGAATGGGAGGACGCCAGTGTGTCCGCTCATACACCTCACCGACGTACGCCAAACCCATGCGGTTTCAGTTAGAAATGCGCGGTTGCCAAAGGCGGCCGCAGCGCATGCCCGGCCCGCTCGCCTCCAGCATTCCCTACCATAGCAGATCGCGGAAGCCCGGCAGCGGCTTCGCGCATCTCAACTGGTGAGAGCCGCCACGGGTGGCGGCATGCTACAATCCAATCAGGACAAAACCGTAGGAGGTTTGGAACCTCATGATTACACTCACCCCCACCGCCATTGCCAAGGTGAAGGAGATCCTCGAAATGCAGGATCCCAAGCCGGCGGGGCTGCGCATCGCCGTGGTCGGCGGTGGATGCTCCGGGTTTACCTACTCGATGGCTTTCGAGAACAATCCCGGGCTGCTCGACAAGACCTACGACTTCGACGGTCTGAAGGTTTTCATCGACCAGGCGAGTATGCTCTATCTGGATGGCGCCAGGGTCGACTATGTGGAGACGCTCGAGGGCTCGGGCTTCAAGTTCGACAACCCGAACGTGAAGTCCACCTGCGGCTGCGGCTCCAGCTTCCAGGCTTGACCGGCATCCCATCGGCGAAACGAAGGCCGGGCGGCCCGTGCCGCCCGGCTTTTGCTTTCTCCCGGCTCCAGCCGCGATGATGGAGGCGATGCAGCCCCCCACGGATCTTTCCCACCTCACCACCGAGCAGCGCAACCCGCGTTCGCGCGACCTGGACGCGCTTCCGACGCTCGAGATGCTGCGCGTGTTCAACGAAGAAGACCAGACCGTGGCTGCGGCCGTGGCCCGGGCCCTGCCCGCCGTGGCCGCGCTCGTCGATGCGGCCGCTGAAGCCCTTCGCGCCGGCGGCCGCCTTTTCTACATCGGCGCCGGAACCAGCGGACGGCTCGGCGTGCTGGACGCGAGCGAATGCCCTCCCACGTTCAATGTCCCGGAAGAGATGGTCACCGGGCTGATCGCCGGCGGCGACTATGCCCTCCGCCACGCCGTCGAAGGCATTGAGGACCAGCCGGAAGCGGGCGCGGCCGACCTGGCCGAGGCGGGCTTCCGCCCGCAGGACTTTCTCGTGGGCATCGCCGCCAGCGGCCGGACTCCATACGTGCTCGGCGCCGTGGATCGGGCGGCCGCCCTGGGCGCCGCCACCGGCAGCATCGCCTGCTGCGAGAATGCCGAGCTCTCCCGCCGCGTGCGCTATCCAGTGGAAGTGGTCACCGGCCCGGAGGTGATCGCCGGCAGCACCCGCCTGAAAGCGGGCACGGCCACCAAAATGGTCCTGAACATGATCTCCAGCGGCGTGATGGTGCGTCTCGGCCTGGTGTATTCCAATCTGATGGTCAATGTGCAGCCGAGCAACGCGAAGCTGGTGGATCGCGCCCAGCGGATCATCATGGAGGTGGCGCAGGTGGGCCGCGACCAGGCGGCGGCGGCGCTGGAAGCCGCCGGCAGCGACGTACGGACGGCCATCGTGATGGCCCGCCTCGGCGTCGATCGGGAGCAGGCCCGCCGCCTGCTGGCCGAGTGCGGCGGCCGCCTGCGGGCCCTCATCGGCTGAGCGCCTCCGCGCCCGTTCAGCCGCAGACGTTGATGGCGGGCAATTCGCCGGCCAGCGCCGCCGATCCCACCTCCGGCAGAGGCGCGTCGTAGCGCTGCCGCGCCGCGCCGCGCCAGCCTTCCAACAGCGTCCGCACAACCTGCTCGCATTCGGCCAGCGGCTGGTCGCGCTGCTCGAAGTTGCCCTGCTGAAGCCGCTCCGTGAGGAACGAATACAGCGAAAGCAGCCGCCCGGCCAGCTCCGGACCCGCCTGCGGATTCACGCTCTGGGCTAGCTCGGCCAGAATCTCCAGCGCCCGGCTCACCGAGCGCGCGCGTTCCAACGGCTGCCCCGCAACCACGTGCCGCCGCGCCTGCTGGATGGCAGAAAGCAGCTCTTCGTACAGAATCACAACAAGTTCCAGCGGATCGGCGCCAAGCACGCGTTCGGCCGCATGCCCACCATAAGGCGTGACTGTCATTGCCGTCTCTTCCTGCTTTGCCGTGGCCTTATGTCCGGTCCTTCAGGTCCTCGGCCAGCCGCAGCACATACTCCGGCGGGATCTGCTGGATCACTTCCTTCGTCTCCCGATCCACAATCTTCACCACCGGTCGGCGCGTCTCGCGATCCACGCTGATGGTGAGCTCGCTGCGCTGGCCGAGCAGCTCGGCCCGGTTGATCGACTCCACCGCGCGAACCAGCTCGACCTGCTCGGCCCGCATCTGCGGCGTAAGCGGAGTCACCGGACTGACCGCCGTCAGCTCCGGCATGGTATCTATTCGGCGGATCTCCACGGGTCGCCTCCTTCCAGAGCCGCTCGGGGCTCCCACCCTCCGCATCGGCAGGCCCGGGGAAGAGTTTGAGCGAAAATGCAATGGGCGCGGCCGCCCCGCCCGGGCGCCGCGCCCAAAAATCGTCCCGGCCACGCTCAGCCGAGGTTCAGCACTTCCTTCAGCACGCCCCGCTCGCGCTCAATCTTTTTCTGAAGCAGCATGATCGCGTAAATGAGCTGCTCGGGCCGCGGCGGGCAGCCCGGCACATAGACGTCCACCGGAATCACCTGGTTCACCGGGATCAGCGCGTAGTTGTTGAATACGCCCGTCGACGTCGCGCAGGCACCCATCGAGATCACCCACTTCGGCTCCGGCATCTGCTGGTAGAGCTGGCGCACCACCGGCGCCATCTTGTTCGACACGCGCCCGGCGATGATCATCAGGTCCGCCTGCCGCGGACTCCCGCGGAAGACCTCGGCCCCGAAACGCGCAATGTCAAACCGCGACGCGCTCATCGCCATCATCTCGATGGCGCAACAGGCCAGCCCGAACGTCATCGGCCAGATCGAGTTCTTCCGGCCCCAGTTGATCACGCTGTCCACCGTGGTGAGCAGAATGCCCGAGTCCGTCCCGTAGCTGCCCTCGCGGTCGATTCGGTCGAACAGCCCCGGCGGCAGCTCGCCCAACTGGATCTGGTTTTCGCGGATCGTGCCGTCCATCGTCAATCTCTCACTACTTTTCCAGATTACCCCAGACGGCGCGGCGCTTCCGGAATCTCTCCCGCATGCGGAACCATTCACGCCGGCGCCGGCCTACTCGCGCAGGATCTTTTCCATCGGCCTGCCCCGGGCCAGCTCATCCACCAGCTTGTCCAGGTAACGCAGCTCGCGCATCAGCGGGTCGGCAATCTCTTCCACCCTCACGCCGCACACCACGCCGCGGATCAGCGTGCGTTTCGGGTTCAGGGCCGGGGCCTCGGCGAAGAAGGTCGCCAAGTCGTTGCCCGACTCAATCTGCCGCCTCAGGCCCGCCTCGTCATAGCCGGTGAGCCAGCAGATGATCCGGTCCACTTCCTGCCGTGTCCGCCCTTTGCGCTCCGCCTTGTTCACATAGGCCGGGTAGACCCTGGCAAAGGGCATCGAGAAAACGCGGTGGCGCGCGGGCGGACTCTCTTGGGTCATCGTTGGGTCGGTACCACCAGTATACGAGCGTGCAGCCGCGCCGGGAAGCTGCGGGCCGGCTCGCGCGCCTGGCTCACGCCGCCGCCTCCGCGCCGATTTCACGCGCGAACTCCACGAGCCGCGCCGCCAGCCGCGCGGCGAGCCTGGGCTCGAGCGCACGGACGTCATATCTCTCCGACGGGTCGCGCTCCAGGTGGAACAGCTCCGGCGCGCCGCCGGGCGCGTGACGGTACTTCCACGGCCCCTCCCGGATCGCCTCCAGCCGCCTGTCCAGGCAGTAGAAGAACTCGCGCCGCGGCGAAGGCGCCCCGCGCGACAGCGTCGGGCCGAGGTCGAAGCCATCCAGCACGCGGCCCTCCGGCAGAGCCGCGCCCGCCAGGGCGGCGAGGGTCGGCAGCAGGTCGAGCGTCGATGCCATGTCGAACACCGTCTGCGGCCGCACCCAGCCCGGCATCCAGAAAATACCCGGGACCCGCAGCCCGCCCTCCCACGTCGTGCCCTTGGCGCCGCGCAGCGGGCCCGCCGAACCGGTGTGCCAGGGCTTGACTCCTCCGGCCAGCATCCGCGCCGGCAGATTGTGCCACGGGCCGTTGTCGCTCGTGAACACGACCAGTGTGTCGCGGTCGAGCCGCAGCTCTTCAAGCGTGCGCCGGATCTCTCCCGCGCTCCAGTCGAGCATCTCAATGACGTCCCCGTACAGGCCGCCCCGCGAGCGGCCGCGCCAGCGCGCCGGCGCGCTCACCGGCAGGTGCGGCATCGAGTAGGCCAGATAGAGCAGGAACGGCCGGTCGTGGTTCGAGCGAATGAAGCGCACCGCTTCCCCGGTGTACATCGGCGTCAACTGGTCCTGCTCTTTCACCTCGCCTGCTGGCGTGGCGTCGCGATACAGCTGAAGGGGCCGGTCCGTCTTCACCCACGGCGGGATCATGTCGTTCGAGTAGGGCAGACCGAACCACGAGTCAAAGCCGCGGCGCACGGGCAGGTACTCCTCGGGCTGAAAGCCGAGATGCCATTTGCCGATCGCCATCGAGCGATAGCCGCGCGGCTTGAGGATCTGCGGAAGCAGAATCTCACTCAGCGGGAGCCCGCCCACCGTGTCCGGCCCGGTGTTGCCCGGCTGGCCGGCCCGGATCGGATAGCGGCCGGTGAGCAGACCGGCGCGCGACGGCGTGCAGACCGGCGCTGCCGCGTAGAGGCTGGTAAAACGCGCGCCCTCGGCCGCCATACGGTCCAGATTCGGCGTGTGGATCAGCGGATGTCCGTAACAGCCCAGGTCGCCCCAGCCGAGGTCGTCGGCGAACAGGATGACGAAATTCGGCGGTCGCCGCGCGGGCGCGCCCATCGCGGCGCCGCCCGCGGCCGCCGCCAGCCACTGGCGGCGCGTGCAAAATCTCCTGTGAGGCTCCATTCGCATGCGCGGCCGACGCCTGCCATTCTCTCATCCGGCTCCAGGGCAGTGTTGCCGCCGATTGCGGACGGCAACGGCCATTCCTACAATCAGGGAACAATGCTATTCCCTGATCCCGCAAAGCGGCCCGGCTTTTACGGCGCATGGTACCTGCTCATCAGCGCCGGCTTCGCGCTGCTCGCCCTCCGCGGGATGCTGCGCGGGCACCGCAGGCGGCTCACCGTCTTCCGCTGGATCGTGAGCGCCGGATTCCTCGTGCTGGCCGTGGCGTTTCTGCTGCCGTGGTGGCGCATCGAGCGCGTGCGCCGCCGCGGGTCCGGCCGCTAATGCCGCAGACCCCGGTGGCTGCGGCGGATCAGCACCAGCATCTTCAGGTTGATGATGAGGAAGCGGACGATCTGCCAGGGCAAAAACGTCCGCAGGAAGCGCGTCCACCAGGTGGGCTTGGTGGCATAAAACCACGGGCGCAGATGCGGCGGCAGGGTCTCGTTCGTGCGTGCGGCGTCGGTCATGGCTTCACTCCGGGATCATCCACCAGCCCGGCAGCAACCGGGCCTTGTACAGAAACATGTGGTGGAGCAGGATCTTGATCCAGTGGCCGGCGAGTCCGATCTCGCCAAAGGTGTAATTCGGGTCGCGGCCGTATTCCGGATAGCGCTCGTAGTCGGGAACGATCGGAAACACCGTGATCGAGGCCGCCGTCCCGGTCAAGGGATTCGCGCCGGCGCTGGCCACGCAGGCGGCGCCCATCTCGGCCATCGAGGCCGTGTGCGTCGGCTTGCTGGCGCCGCGAAGCATGTCGGTGATGCTGGCCGCCACCGCCTTGCCGATCATCGCCGACGGCATGCCCGTGCGCGGCGCCGCGGGCGAAATCATCAGCCCGTCCTTGTTGGTGCGCAGCCGCGAGATCGGATGCGGCGGCGCAAACGCAATGCCGGCCGCGAACAGATTCTCATAGGCCGGGCTCTGATAAAAGCGCGGCCAGTCGCGGGCCTTCCATTGCTCGTACGGTTTCGGCGTATAGTCCGCGTCCACCTTCATGAATCCGTTGGCCGCAAACACCCGGTCGGTGATGTCGGCTCCCTCGCGCGAAAACGCCTTCATGTCCACGCCGCGGAAGGGCGGCAGCAGCATGGCGAAGTCGAAACGGACCTCGCGCTCCTCATTGTCCAGCGTCAGCACGTCGGCCCGGCCCGGCTCCACCCGCCGCACGTGAGCGCGCGTCAGCCAGTCAATCTGCCGCTCGGCGAACAGGGATTCGTGAAATATCTTGCTCGGCGTGATGTAGCCGCCCCGCTTGATGTGCAGGCCGTCGATGCCGAAGTCGCCGAGCTCATATTCGTTGGTCAGATAGAGGATCTCGGCGCGCTCGCGCACCCCGCGGGCCCTCAGTTCAAACTCCAGGTTGACAATGTACTCAAACGCCGCGCCCTCGCACGTGCAGGAGCCATGGCCCACGCCCACAACAAAGCGGCGGCGCTCGCCCCGCTTCATCCTCTCCACTTCTTCAAGAAACGCCCGCGCGGTCTCCTCCGCGTGGTCGGCCGTGCAGACCGAGTAACTGTGCCTTCCGGGACCGAGTCCGGGCGTCGCATCAAAGTTCAGTTTCGGCCCCGTCGCGTTGACCAGAAAATCGTAGCGGATCTTCTCCCGCTGCCCCCGGCGGTCCTCGCGCGTCCACTCGATCTCCACCGCCGGCGTGGCGCTCTCGGCGTCACCCTCCGGCCAGAGCGCCACCGCGCGCGCCTGGCGGAATTCAATGCCTGCCCTCTGATAAACCGGCGCCAGCGGAAAGACCACCTGCCTCTTTTTCAGCAACCCGACGCCCACCCAGATGTTCGAAGGGATCCAGTTGTATTCCGCCATCGGCGAGACGACGACCACCTCGTCCCGCTTCGGCAGCCAGCGCCGCAAAAACGCCGCCGCCGTATGCCCCGCAATCCCCGCGCCCAGCACCACGACTCGCGCCATCCCTGCGCACCTCCTTGTTGTGTCAGGATGCCCGCGCAGGAATTTCGTGACAGAGGATTTTGTCACTGCCGTGCCATCTTTGGTGTCTGAGAGGATGTGAGCTCCGCAGCTTTCTTCCTGCACGACCAGCCCGATGCACTGCGGTTTTCCGTGGTGGGAGCGCTGAACCCGCCGTTGGCACAGGAAATTCTTGCCTCCGCGGCCACCTCGGAGTCCATGCGGAACGGGCGCCCTCTGCTCATCGACCTCCGCCGCGCGACCTTCATCGATCCCGAAGCGGCGGCTCTGCTGGCCCGGCTGGCTGGCGAGCACACCCGGTTTCTGACCGGCGAGCCGCTGATGGCCTCGCTGGCCGCTGCCATCGGCCGAACGGCGCAACCTTTGCCAGAGCGGCCGCGGCCGCGGCTGCTCCGGTGGTGGTGCGCCCTGCTGGAATGGCTGCGGCCCGGCTGCGCCTGCGCGGCGTGCCAGCCCCGGCGCCTCTGGAGCCTGTAAAGCGCGCCTCACCGCGCCATGGCCTGCATCGCCGGACTCAGCCATTCGCCCAGTTGGCCGCACGGCTTCCGGTAAATGAGGCGGGCCGCCAGTCCGTGCCGCCTGGCAAGCCGCATGGCCGCGCGCGGCGGTGCAACGCACAGCGCCGTGGCCCAGGCGTCGGCCACCATGCAGCTATCGTGGATCACCGCCGCCCCGCACGTGCCCCCTTCCACCGGTGCGCCCGTGGTCGGGTCCATCAAGTGACAGACCAACCGCTGGCCCGCGCGCCTCCACTGCATCCAGTCGCCTGAGCTCGCGATCGACAGGCCGCAAAGGGCGGCCAGCGTCTCCGCAATGCTGCCATCGTCATACGGCGGATTCTCCACCCTGACCCACCACGGTGTTCCATCCGGCTTGACACCCCATCCGCGCAGTTCGCCGCCAATGTCCACCAGGGCGGACACGATCCCCCACTGTTGCAGCCAGCGGCTCAGGTCGTCCACGGCGAACCCCTTTGCGATCGCGCTCAGGTTCAGCTTCAACCCGCCCGGCTGCCAGGCGGCGCGCCTCAACGTGTCCAGCTTCAGCCGCTCCCAACCGCAATTCCTCAGCGCCTCCCGCAGCGCCGGCTCCGCCGGGTCCTCCACGGGCGGCTCGGCACCGAAACCCCACAGGGAGATGCATTCCCCCAGGGTCGGGTCAAACCATCCCTGGCTGGCCGCCGCGATCTCGATCGCACATCGCAGGACGTCAAAGAAAGGGTCCGGCAGCGTAACCCATGTGCCCGCCCTGGCGCGATTGTATCGGGACAGATCGCTATCCCACTCATAGTGGCTCATCTGGCGGACCACCGTGTCCAGCCGCCTTTCAATGCCGCGCCGGATCTCCGTCACGCGGCGCTCCGACACAGAGGAACCGGCGAAGGCGGACACGCGCCAGTAGGTTCCCATGGCGCGGCCTTCCCAGAACAATGGCCTCAGCGCCCTGCCCGGCGCGCGCCACGCCGGGATCTCCACCGGAACCAGAACGCGCCGCGGGCGCCGGCTCACTGCGGCAGCACTTCCAGCGTGAGGACACA
This sequence comes from Bryobacteraceae bacterium, assembly GCA_026002855.1. NCBI lineage: Bacteria > Pseudomonadati > Acidobacteriota > Terriglobia > Bryobacterales > Bryobacteraceae > Bryobacteraceae bacterium. The sequence goes on along the minus strand of BPGD01000001.1, from coordinate 4,140,075 downwards.
TGTTGAGCGCCTCCCGGACCGGCCCGGTTCCGCAGCTCCAATGGTGGCTTGCAACCAATAAAAGCCTGCCGCTGGGAAGCGCACCCGCACGCGGCCGTCCGTGCCGCTGACCGCTCTGGTCTCGAACGCCCGTTCCAGATGGCGTCCTCCACCCTGGACGACAGTCAGCTCCGTTCCGGGCGCAGGCCGGCCATCCAGAAGCACCACGAAGACGGCCTCCTCGCCGGCCGCGAGGTCATTGGGGTGTGTCTCGGGCAGAACCTCCAGACCGGCGCCCGCGGGGGCCAACACGTCGCGGCTGGGTTTGCCCAGCGTCACAAACGTTTCCACCCGCATGTCATTGCGCGTCGTCTGCAATTCCTCGGCCTGCGGTGGAACATGTGCCGCCATTGCGGTTGCCGGTCCGCGCCAGCGCTTGGCCTCGCCATTCTCCTTCCAGGCCGCCAGCACCACGGACTGGCTTAAGCTGATGCGGTAAGTCCCTGGCGCATCCAGGTGAAGGTCGAAGCTGGAACGGAACTGACCGGTATGTGGATTCTGCGCCTCGAGCCGCCTGCCTGCCGGGCCGATGACGCTGAGTCCGTCCAGCCGCAGCGGGCGGTGCTCGAAAACGAACAGGGTGTTGGAGACCGCTGCATCTACGGTGACCCAGCCCTCGTTGCCGCTCAGCACGGTGGAGGACGGAAGCAGCCAGAGACGGTGCGCCGAGACAGACGGGGCGGCGCCGCAGAAAATGGCCAGAAACAGGGCCGCGCGTGCCCAAGATGGAAAACAGGAATTCCAAATGCTCATGATGCAACTACCTCGCGTTTTCTGCCTTGATCGTGATGGATCCGATTTCGGATTTTCCTTGCAGGCTGCCGCCATGCACCGTTCGCCCGTCCCAGTGGAGCGGTCCGCGCACCACCTCGCGCCCGCCCAGTTCTCGCGCGGCCTCAGCCACCAGCACGTATTCGCCCGGCGGCAGGGAAACGGCGCTCAACGTCACGCTGTGGCGGCCCGGCGGCCGCGTCGGCCCGCTGACGCCATCCACGGGCATCGTCAGCTCGCGCCCGATCTTCCGCCACCAGGCCCTCAGGTCTTTCAGCCACGCCGTCCCCTCTTCGCCCTGTCCTTTTTTCGCGCGCATGTCGTACCAGACGGCCAGATTTGCGACAAATGTGCCATCCGGTTTTTCAAGCCATAATGCGAAATAAGGACGGTGATATTCAGCCACTTCCATTCGTGGAATGTCGATCGCCGCCTGCCATTGTGCCGGCGGGAGCGTCTGCATCATTCCGGCCGCGGCCAGCGCGGCCCAACGCGTATTCATCGGGACATTTCCTCCTCGGATTGTTTCTTGTGAAAAAGCGTCCTCAACGGTGAACCAGCCACAACGCCAGCAGCCCCGGAATCAGAATTCCCGCAAACACTGCCGGCCAGGTCATCGGCCGCCGCCGCGCATGCATCGCCAGCAGGCCCAGGCCGGAGAGACAGAACAGGACGCAGGCGCCCGCGAACACGTCCAGAAAGAGGGACCACGCACGGCCCGTGTTCCTGCCCTTGTGCAGATCGTTTAGCAGCGCGATCCAGCCCCGGTCAGTGTCTTCCATGTGAAAGGTGCCGGAAACCAGATCCACCGTCACCCAGCGGTCGCCGCCCGGGCGCGGCAGGCTCGCCAGGATCTCCGAACCCTGCCGCTCTCTCTGGGCACGGTCGAAATCAAAATGAAGCGCCGAGCGAAACCAGGCGGCCGCCTCAGCCTGCTTCTTCGGATCCGGGGAGGCAAGCGCGTCGACAACGCCGCGCGGGGCTGTTCCATCCGCCATCTTCAGCCGTGGCTTCGCCTTGAGAGCTCCGGCATGGTTCAGCGTGATGCCGGTGAAAGCGAAAAGCAGCATTCCGGCAAGGGAAACCGCGGAGCTCACCCAGTGCCACGTGCGCAATTGGTTCCACAGCCATGCCCGCCAGCGCGGGGGGTGGGCATGGCTGTGGCGCCCGATTGTCGGTGTGCCTCCGCTCGCGTCCACTTGGACCCTCATGAGCGGTCAGAACCGGTAACTCAGCCGCACCGTCGCCGTTCGCGGCGGCGCCTGTTCCATGGCCGCGCCGGTCGTGGCGTTGATCCAGATCCGCCGGTCGGTCAGGTTCTCGACATACAGCGCCCCGTCCCAGTGGCGGTTGAGCCGGTATGCTATCGAGGCATCCAGCCGCGTGTAGGCCGGCAGCAGCAGCGGGTCCGGCGCGCTGAACGTGCGCGCGCCATTGCTGCCAAAGCGCGCTCCCTGGTTCACCAGCGCCAGCGAGGCGCTCCAGCCGGCCAGCCGCCCCTCCGTGCGCTCATACAGCAGGCGGCTGTTCCAGCTCCAGCGCGGCGTCTTCTCCGCCCGCGAGCCCGGAATCGCCATCGTCGCCGCCGCGCTGGCCGGCCCCGAGCCGGTGTACCACGCCTCGATCCACGTGGCCGCCGCCTGTACATACACATCATGCAGCAGGCGCGTCTCCACGCTGGACTCGACGCCACGGCCGCGGCGCCTCCCGGCGGCCTGATAGTAACGCACGCCGTTCACGTTGAAGTCGTTGATGCCGCTTTGCACCAGCGCGTTGTCAATGCCCGTGTCGAAGTAGCTCACCGTGGCCCCCGCGCGGCGCGACGGCAGGTCGAACTTCAGGCCCGCCTCGTGGTTGAACCCGCGCACCGGATCAAAAACGTTCCTTCGGCCCTGGAAATCCTCAAGCGTCGGATCCACGGGGTTAAAGCTCCGCGAGTAGCTGTAGTACACGGCCAGGTTGCTCCGCAGCCGGTACAGCGCCGAATAGTTCGGAATCAGCTCGCCCTTGCGCACCGGTTGCCCGCCCGGATGCACCTGCCCGTAGCCGAGCCCCACGGTCACCACGAGCCGCTCGTCGAACAGCCACGTCCGGTTCTGCCAGAACGTGTTCCACGTCGTCGTGTTCGTGAAGGGACCGAAGACGATGCGCGGATACAGATCGGCGGGCGCGCCAAGCCGCAGCGCTCCCGTATAGATCTGAATCGGCCAGGCCGCCGCCGGAGCCGCGCCGGTCGGCGACGTCGAGGCCACACCGACGACGCGCGTGAATGCCCCCGCCTGGCTCAGGTTCCTCCAGCCGCGGCCTCGCCACTCGTAGGACGTGTTGAAGTCGATGACATGATGCCGGTTGCGGTTGTCGCTCTTCGATTGCTGCCGGAGAACTTCGTTCTGGTTCACGAGCAGCGCCGCCTGCTGCGCGTTGTTCACCACCGGCGTCCACTGGTTGATGTGGCGGTCATTGCGCATCCACCGGTAGTTCAGGTTCGCCGTCCAGGCCGCGGCTGGCACGGCGCGGAAGTCAAAGCCCGCCTGCGAGGTGTAATACCGGTGCTGTCCCGCCGAATGATTCACGCTGTGCGGTGTGAGGTCGGCCGTGTGAATCGGTCCAATGAAACCGTCACTGGTGGACAGCGATGTCGAGGGACTGATCACCAGGCCCCCGCCAGCCGGGCGGATCATCGAGCCATACTGAAACACCGGCAGGACCGTGAACAGCCCGTTCCGGTCCAGCCGGTACAGGAGCGAGCCGCGTGCGTACCGGTTGCGGTCCAGCACGTCGCGCGTGAAGTAGCGCTGATTTTCCGCCGTGAACAGCGCCCGGTATTGCAGACGGCCGTCAGCGGTGACCGAGCCCGTGCTGTCGAGGTCGAACATCCCGGACAGCCGGTCGCCCGCACCGAGGCCCTGGCCCGGCATGGCTGCACCGCGGAAATCGAGTTGCGTCGCCCGCACCGGCTGCGGCTTCTTCGTGATCAGGTTGATGAAGCCTCCGGGCGACCCGGCCGGCCCGTAAAGCAGCCCTGCGGGCCCCTTCAGCGCCACCACCTGCTCGATGCCGAACGTGGACACGCTGTAGCCCCCGCCCATCGCCGCGCCGGTGGCGCCGTCCACTCGCACGTCTTCAGCCCCCATGCGGAAGCCGCGCGCATAAAAGTGGTAGCCGCCCGTGCGCAGGCTGTTCGGCCCCATGCCCGGCACGAAGGCCAGAAGGTCGTGCACGTTGCGAAAGTTCCTTTCTCGCAATTCACTTGCATCAATCACGCTCACCGAGCGGGGTGTTTCCAGCAGGCTGCCGGCGATCCGTTCCACCGCCTCGGCCGCCTGATCCGCCGTGGCCACCACGTCGATCGATTGCCGCACGGCCGCGGGCCGGAGCTCAACCGTCCGGGTGACGGCCGCTTGCTCCAGCACAAACTCCGCCGATGCTTTCTCAAAGCCCGTCTTTTCCACCGCCGCCACATAGCGGCCCCGCCGCGCGCCGTCCAGACAGAAACGGCCCTCGGCGTCGCTCTTGCCCTGGCCGTCCACCGGCCCTGCCACCCGCACCCACGCGTCCTGGATGCGGGCCCCGCTCGTGTCCTGCACGAGAATCTCAATGGGGCAGTGCCCTGCGGCCCCCGGGCCGCCCCCTTCCAGGCCGTTGCCCGGTGCGGCCAGAACGGCTCCGGCCATCATGCCCAGCGCTGCCGCCTGCGCCAGTCGCCAGATGCAAATTCCTCTCGCTCCCATTCTTCCAGACCTCCTGTTCGCTGCACGCGCGGCGGCATACAATGGGAGAGCCGCCGCGCCACGCGGTGGTGGGCTGCGGACCGGCCTCTCCGTGCCAGCGGGCGCCGGTCCGCAGCGTCCTGTCCAATTCCTTTCCTGATGCAATTCGTTTGCATCAGATCAGCCTCAGTGTAGCATCCGGGACTGAAATGGTCAAGAATATTCTGCAATCCAATTGCGGCTGCCCGCGGGCCGTGCCGGCGCCGCCCGGCGGCCGCCACAACCCGCGCCGGGCCGCTATAATGCAGGCATGACGGGTTTGGTGCCGCTGGGCAGGACCGCCGCGCCGGATGCAGCCGTCCTGCGCGAAAAGCAGGAGAAACTGTTCCGCATCCTTCGCCATCTCGGCCGTGTCCTCGTCGCCTATTCCGGCGGCACCGATTCGGCCTACCTGGCCTGGGCGGCCCGCGAGGTGCTCGGAGACAACGCCATCGCCGTCACCGCCGATTCCCCTTCGATTCCCGAGTCCCACAAGCGCGATGCCATCGACTTCGCCCGCCGCTACGGCATCCGCCACGAACTGATCCCGTCGCACGAGTTCGACAACCCCGCCTACGTCGCCAACAACCCGGACCGCTGCTACCACTGCAAGGACGAACTGTTCCGCCGCATGGAGCAGATCGCGCCCCGCTACGGCGGCGCGGTGATCGTCTACGGGGTCAACACGGATGACCTGGGCGATTATCGTCCCGGCCAGAACGCCGCCCTGCTGCACGGCGTCAAGGCGCCCCTGGTCGAGGCCGGCCTGTCGAAAGCCGAAATCCGCGAACTGTCCCGCATGGCTGGGTTGCCCACCTGGGACCGTCCTGCCGCCGCCTGCCTCAGTTCCCGCGTGCCTTACGGCACGCCGGTGACGCCGGAAGTGCTGAAACGGATCGAACTGGCCGAGGAGCGCATCCGCTCGCTCGGCTTCCGGCAGTTCCGCGTCCGCTATCACAACGACGTGGCGCGCCTCGAAATTGACCGCGCCGAAATGGAGCGCGCGCTTTCCCTGGAAATGTTCGACCGGCTCGCGGAGATCTTCCGCTCGCTCGGCTTTCCTTATTCCGCGCTCGATCTGCGCGGCTACCGCCAGGGCTCGCTGAATGAAACGCTCGGCGCCCGGGCGCAGGCCCGCGCTCCGGAGAGTCCGTCATCGTAGCCGCGCTCGTCACCGGCATTCTGGAGACCCTTGCCGACTGCCTCCGGCTCGACGACGAAGACCTGCCGGAGACTTTCAACGACAGGCAACTGCTCGATAGCGTCGAAGAGCTGTGCGAAATCTTCGCCGCGCGCCCGCACTCCGAGGTTAGGCTCTTTACTGGCCCCCTCCGTGACGCCGCCGAAGCGCTCTCCAGCGCTCCCTCGCCGGACACTATGGCCCGGCTGCTCCGCCGGCTGCTGACGGTCCTCGACGTATATCGCTCGGAAATCCGCCACGATCCGGGCGCCGATCTGTGGAGGCTGGCCAGCCAGTATCTCGAGGTCGCCGAGGCGCTGAATCAGTCCTCCGCCGTCGGCGAGCCTGTCTTCCGCACGCTGCCCGCGAAACTCGCCGCGCTGCCCTGGGTGGAAGAGCGCCTCCGCCGCATCGCCGGGCATTCCGGACTGCAACAGGCCAGGCTCGGCAGCCTCAGGAAATTCTCCCCGGGCACAGGCCAGGCCCTGTTGCTCGAGGCGCGCCAGACCGAGGCCGGGGCCTTCTGCGCGGCGGCGCGACACATCCAGAACCGGCTGGAGGCCCGGCTGCGTCAGGTGTGGCTGCTTGGCGAGCTCCGCCACGGCGAGCCTTCCGCCGCCGACCTGTACGCGTCAGCTCACGCCGCGCTCTTTCCCTCGATTCATCCTGCGCCGTCCGGAGCAGAAATTCTCAACCAGATGGCCCGTCTTTGTGAACAGGCTGACGGAGCCGATCTGCCCGAAATGGCCTTCTGTTTTCGGGACCCGGAATGGTTTGCCCGGTATTCGCTTCAGTATCTGATGCCGCCCGATCCGCACGCCTGGGCCCCGCGCTGCATGACGCATTTCGACCGCCTGCTCATGGGCCGCGTCTCCCACTGGTATGCGTATCCTTTCCTTCACTGGCCCGACCCGCTGGAGCTGGCGGCCACGGTTCTGCGGCTCGGACGTCCCCTCGACTACGAGCGCACCGCCGCGCAGGCCCTGCTCGAATACCGCCTCGTGACAGGTGCGGTGAGCTTTGAGCCGAAATACCTCGGCATTTACCTTGACACCACTCGCGTCCTGGAATTCCAGTTCCAGACGCACTTTGAGGGCTATCTGTTGCGCCTTTATGCCATGCCCCGGCTCAAAAATCCCGAGGGCTGGTGCTGGTATTTTGATGCCCTCCGCCGCCTCCACAACGCCGAAATTCCACTGCCAGAACTCGGCGAATTCCGCCAGGATTTCCTGCGCCGCCGCGGAATTCCCGACACGCTGCAACTTCTCCCGCGGCTCGCTGGCGGCGGATCCATCCACTAGCCTCTCGCCTCATTCAGGGCCAGGGCCCCGCAACCGCCGTGCCCCTTCCGCGTCCGCCTTCCTGCCCTCGCTTCTGAGCCGCGACATCGAAATCCCGCCGGCCCGGCGTCTTGGGGTCGCGGCCATCTCCGCGTGTCCTCAGGAATCCGCTGGTTCGCTCTCCAGATGCAGAAGCGGCTCGCCCGCCGTCCGCAGGGAAGTGTCTTTCGGTTCGGAACGCGGCTCGAGCTGCTGCCGCCAGGCGAGATGGCCGATCTCTTCGAATTCCTCGCCCCACTGCGGCCCGGCAATCGCGAGCGTGGATGCGGACTCGCGCAGGCCGTTGCCGCGGGCCCGCAAAAACCCGGCCACCTGTTTCAGCCACTCCCATGCCGCTGTAGCCCGTGCGTCGCCCCGCGTTAGCCCTTCCCGCCGGACTGACGTCAGCCGCAGGATCACCGATCCGCCCAAGGCCCGAGCCTCGGCCAGCGCCGTCTCCGCGCCCTCATGCTGCGTGTTGTCGGCAGGGGCATCGGAATCGAGCGCTCGTGGCCGCTCCGGATAGACCCCTCCAGTCCGGCCGGCGCGCTCCAGCGGCGCCTGCCCGTTCACCCGCCGACCGGCAGCGCCCGCCGCAGGCGCTGCACCGCAGCCGCCATGCACGCCATGGCGAGGCCGGCCAGCGTGTCAATGGCGAAATGATAACGGCCATACACCGTCGCCACTGCGATCAGCACCGCCAGCAGCAGGAAAAGCCGCCCGGCGGGACGGTGCTCCGGCAGCAGGCGCCGCACCGCAAACGCGCAGGAAAATGCGGCCGCCGCGTGGCCGCTCGGAAATACGCTCATGTGAATTCCATAAGCGCCCAGAATTTTCAGGTTGAACGCCCGCAGCGCGCTCATCGCCGGCAGGTCGTCGGACGGAAAGACGGCCCGCGGCGGTTCGCTGGGGAAATACGGATAGAGGGCGTAAGAGGCAAGCGTCGCGCCCAGAATGATCTGATAGGCTGCGTCCAGCCGCTCCCGCGCGCCGGCGGCGTAAAAGACGGCCACGGCGGCCACGGGCATCACGTAGACAAGCAGGTAGGAAATCTCGAGAAGATTCGGCAGGAGCGGACCGAAAAATTCCAGCGCCTTTTTTAGGCCTGCATCATAAAACAAAAAGCGGTCAAATTCGATCCAGAAATTTTCAAAATTCCGGTTTTCATGCGGCAGCGCCATCCATCCCATCTGCCGGTAGGCAACGAGTATCAACGCCAGAGGGAACCAGTCCCGCACCACCGCCCACACCCGGCGCCCCGCCATGCGGGGGCTCGAAAGCGCCCACAGCGCGGCCCAGACGGCGGCGTCCGCCAGCCAGACCTCCAGCCGCACGGGCAGCGGCACCGGCCGCACGGCGGCCACGGCGGCCGTATACAGAAAATACGCCAGACAAATCCGTTCACTCGGCCGAAAATGCGCCATCGCGTCAGGCCCCTTTCGTCCGGCATGGGCAGGGCTAGAATGAAGTCATGCCAACCACGCGGCGTCACTTCCTCAGGACGGCGGGGGTCACCGCCTCGGCCCTTCCCACAGCGGCCGCCGGGCAGGCCGGCCGGTCGCCGAACGACCGTATTCAGTTTGCCACGATCGGCTGGGGCATCATGGGCTCGGAAGACACCCGCACCGCCGCGAGCGTGCCCGGGACGAAACTCGTCGGCGTGTGCGACATCTATCAGGGACGCCTCGTTCGCGCGCAGGAAATTTACGGGAAAGACCTCTTTGTGACGCGCGATTATCGGGAAATTCTCGCGCGCCACGACGTCGACGCGGTCTTCATCGCCACGCCCGATCACTGGCACGCGCGGATCGCCATCGAGGCGATGGAGGCGGGCAAGGACGTCTATGTCCAGAAACCGATGGTCCAGCGCGTGGAAGACGGCATGAAAGTGATCGAGGCGGCGCGCCGCACCGGCCGCATCGTGCAGGTCGGCAGCCAGCGCGTCTCCAGCGCCGTCTATGCCAAGGCGCGCGAGCTGTACCTCGACGGCGCCATCGGCGAGCTGAACATGGTCGAAGCCTGGTGGGACCGCAACTCGGCCCTCGGCGCCTGGCAGTATTCGATTCCGCCGGACGCCTCGCCCGCCACCGTCGACTGGGACCGCTTCCTCGGCCATGCGCCGAAGCGGCCCTTCGATCCCGTGCGCGTCTTCCGCTGGCGGAATTATCAGGACTACGGCACCGGCGTGGCGGGCGACCTGTTTGTGCACCTGTTCAGCGGCCTGCACTTTGTTCTCGATTCGCTCGGCCCGGTGCGCATCTTCGCCGCCGGCGGGCTGCGCTACTGGAAGGACGGCCGCGACGTGCCGGACGTCATGGTCGGCCTCTACGATTACGAGAAAGCGAAAACCCATCCGGCGTTCAACCTGGCGCTCCGCGTGAATTTCGTCAATGGCGCCGGCGAAAATTCCGGCTTCCGCTTCACTGGCAGCGACGGCGTGCTGCTCATCGACCGTGGCGTGACGCTCGTCCGCGTCCCGCCCGAGCGCGACCCCGGCACGAGCGCCGGCAGCTTCGACAGCGAAACGCAGAAAAAGATCCTCGAAGAGCACCGCCGGAAATATCCGCCCCGCGAGGAAACGGTGGACACGATGGAAGGTGCGCGCGAAGAGCGCTGGCTGCCGCCGCGCGGCTACAGCGACCAGTACGAGCACGTCGCGAACTTTTTCGAGGCCGTGCGCACGCGCCGGCCGGTGACCGAGGACGCCGTGTTCGGCTTCCGCGCCGCCGCGCCCGCCGTGCTCAGCAACACGAGCTACTTCGAGCGGCGCACCGTGCGCTGGGATCCGGAAACCATGCAGGTGAAAGGGTGAGGAGGCGGCGATGAAGTACGCGGCGAACGACCAGATCCAGATCGCGCTCATCGGCTCCGGCGGCATGGGGCAGGGCGACGTGCGCGACGCGCTGCTCAACGAAGGCGTCCGCATCGTCGCGGCCGCCGACGTCTACGACGGCCGGCTCAGAAAAATGCAGGAGACGTATCCCGGCATCTTCACCACGCGCGACTACCGCGAAGTGCTGGCCCGGAAGGACGTCGACGCGGTGATCATCGCCACGCCCGACCACTGGCACGCGCGCATCTCCATCGACGCGCTCGAGGCGGGCAAGGACGTTTACTGCGAAAAGCCGATGGTGCAGAAAATCGAAGAGGGCAAACAGGTCATCGACGCCCACCGCCGTAGCGGCCGCATCTTCCAGGTGGGCAGCCAGTATGCGAGCGCCCTCAGTTTTCAGAAGATCCGCCAGCTCATCCGCCAGGGCGCCATCGGCGAGTTGAACATGGTGGAGGCGTGGCTGGACCGCAACACCGCGCTCGGCGCCTGGCAATATTCCATTCCGCCAGACGCCTCGCCCGCCAACATCGACTGGGACCGCTTCCTCGGCCACGCGCCCAAACGCCCCTTCGAGCCCGTCCGCCTGTTCCGCTGGCGCAATTATCTCGACTACGGCACCGCCGTGGCCGGCGATCTCTACGTGCACCTGCTCACCGGCCTGCACACCGCGCTCGGCGCTCTCGGGCCGACGCGGATCTTCTCCACCGGCGGCATCCGCTACTGGCGCGACGGCCGCGAGACGCCGGACGCGCAGTATGCGGTGATTGAATATCCGAAGACGGACGCGCACCCGGAATTCACCTTTATCCTGCGCGTGAATTTCAAGAGCTCGAAGCCGCAGGAGGATTTCGGCTTCCGCTTCATCGGCAACGAAGGGACGCTCGCCACCGACGTCCGCACGGTGACGCTGGCGCGCCATCCGAAAGAACGCGAGCCCGGCTACATCATCGACACGTTCCCCAAAGCGGTGCAGGAACAGTTCCTGCGCGAGTATCGCCGGAAATATCCGCCCGTTCCCGTGACTGCCAGGACGCTGCCGGGCAGCGGTGAAACACGCTTCGTTTCCGGCGCCGACGCGCACCGCCGGCACATGGCGAATTTCATCCAGGCGCTGCGCACGCACAAGCCGCACTTTGAAGACGCGGTCTTCGGCTTCCGCGCCGCCGGGCCGGCGCTGCTGTGCAACACCAGCTATTACGAAGGCCGCATCTGCACCTGGAACCCGGAAACGATGACGGCGGGGTGAGCGGCCCATGCGCAAGGCCGTGCTCTACGTGGACGGCTTCAACTTCTACTACGGCGTCCGCAATCATTTCAAGCCGGGCCAGCCGCAGCGGGGCTTCTCATTGAGCGGACTCGTATGGTGCGACTTCCGCGCGCTGATCGAACGGCATTTTCTTGAACCGGACACGGAACTCGACCGCATCCGCTATTTCACCGCGCCGGTGCCGGAAAGCCTCGAGGCGCGGGCGGAAGAGCATCAGCGTTACGAACTGTGGCTTCGGGCCGCGCGCCACATCCGTGGCCTGCAACCGATCTTCGGCTATTACCGGCCGAAGCCCGGCGCCTTGCGCGAGGAGAAAGAAACGGACGTCAACATCGCCGTCGAGATGCTGCTCGACGGCGTCGCCGGCCATTTCGACACCGTCTATCTGTTGAGCGGAGACACGGATCAGATTCCTGCCGTGGCGGCCGTGGCGTTCCGGCTCCCGAGACAGAAGCGCGTGCGCGTGCTCGTGCCGCCGTTGCAGGACGCCGAGAGCTGGAAGACGCCATATCTGGAATACATGCGCGGGCTGAAACAGCGCTTCGAGTTCCGGCAACGGGAGCCGCGGCAGGTGGACGTGCTGGCGCTGACCGAGAAGGTGCTGGCCAACAGCCTGCTCCCGTATGAGCTGCCGGACGCGCCGTGCCCGCCCTACTGGCGCCTTCCGGAGCGATATCTCGAGACCATGTGCGCACCCGCCTGGCGGCCGGACCGGCCGCGCGCCTGAGCGCGGCTTACGGCCGGCGCGTCCAGTAGAGCACGCAATCGTAGGGCATCTCCACCTGGCCGCCCCGTTGATGACGCTCGAACAGGCGGCGCAGGTCGTCCGCCATCCGTGCATGCTCCGGCGTGCCGGACCGGGGCATCCAGGACATCGAGGCGATGCGCGCCAGCAGCCCTTCGAAATCGAGGCGCTGCGAATTGGGGAAGTGCGCCTCCTGCATGCCGGGCCAGCGGCGCTTCTCGATGCGCTCGGCCCAGGCGATGTCTTCGATGGCATGGCGGTGCAGCAGCGCTTCGAGCTCCTCAAGAAACGCCGTGCCGGCCTGAACGCGGTTGTTCCACAAAAGCGCGATCAGCGCGCCGGGCCGCGCGATGCGCTGAAATTCGGCCCAGGCGCGCGGCTGGTTCATCCAGTGGAAGGCCTGGGCGCATAGGACCAGGTCGGCGCAGGCGTCGGGCAGGCCGGTGTCTTCGCCGGCGCCGGGGCGGACGTCGATGCCGAAGCCGAGGGCCGCGGCGCGCATCTCCTCATTGGGTTCGATGGCGATGACACGGTAACCGCGCCGCAAAAACAGCAGCGTGGCCGCGCCTGTGCCCGCGCCAATGTCGACGACCCGCGAGCCAGGCGCGAGGCCGTGGCGCTCGAGCTCGTCGACGACCGCCTCCGGGTAGGGAGGGCGGCCCTTCAGATAATCGGCGGCGCGGCCGGAGAAGCGTTGAACGTGCATGGCAAAAATCCTCGCGGCGAGATCTCAAACGAACGTATGTTTCATACGCATGTTTCAAACGTGGTTTCAGGCGACTGAAACAGCGTGATGCCGGCGATGCCGGCGGCGCCGGCCTCGATGCAAAGCGGGGCGTTTTCCGCGGTGACGCCGCCAAGAGCCAGCACCGGAATCCGGATCAGCGAACAGGCGCGGCGCAGGCCGTCGAGGCCGTGTACGGGACGCGGGTCGTTCTTGGAAAGCGGCCGGAAGACCGGGGAGAAGAGGGCGTAGTCGGCGCCTTCCCGTTCGGCGCGGACCAGCTCTTCCGCGGTGTGGCAGGAGACGCCGATGAGAAAATCCGGCGGGCAGATGGGGCGAAGGTCGCGCGGCGGCGGCGAGTCGGCCGGAAGATGGAGTCCGGCGGCGCCGCAGGCGAGGGCGACATCGAGCCGGGAGTTCACGATGACCTTCGCGGCGGGAGCTCGGCGGAGGACCTGGGCCACGAGGGCGGCGAGGGCGCGGCCCTCGAGGTCCTTCTCGCGGACCTGGAACCATTCGACGCCAAGGCGGGCGTTGCGTTCGATGAGAGCGAGCAGAGCTTGCAGCCCTCCGGCCGCGCGGCGGTCAGTGATGTGGCAGCGGATCATAATAGCGCTGGCCGGCGCAGGCGCGGCAGAGTGTGCGGCCGTCCTGAATGACTTCGCGGCCGAAGCTGACGCGTTCGCCGCAGGCCTGGCAGAAGACGCGCGGCCCCTGAAAGCCGGGCAGGTCCTGCGGCAGAATGCGGACCTCCACCCATTCCGTCCGGAAGAGCTCTTCGGGGGGCAGGACGCGGTAGGCCTCGAGCTGCTGCTGGCCGGGCTTTTCCAGATGCGGGAACAGCTCGCGGGCGCGGTCCCGGCTGGATTCGAGCGCCGCGAGGCGAACTGCTTTTCCCGTCTCGAGGTCGCAAAATGTGGCGGCCATTTTGCCAAAATCGAAGAATTTCAGCGCGCGTTTTCCCAGCCGGCATCCGGTGACGACCATGATGGCATCGGTGGCGCAGCGGTCGATTTCGACAAACGTGACGAGGCGTTTGCGGTGGGCGCCCAGAGGATCGTCGAGCCCCAGGAGCGTGAGGCCGTGCATGGCCATGCGGATGCCGAGGACCTGTCCGGCGCAGAGATGGCCGTGGGCGGCGCGTGCGAGTTCTTCGTATTCGGCGAGCGTTTTGAGCATCAGGCCTCCCCGGACTCTCCTGCCTGCCATTGTGGGTTGTTGCCGGAGCGGAAGGCAAGCCGTGGGCCGCGATCAGGCGAAGTCGCTGGCGGACAACACGGCCGGAACGGGCACCTGGAGCGTTCGCCCCCGGTAGCGGACGCGGCACGGGCGAGGGGCGGCGGAGCGGATGACGGCCTGGTCGAGTTGCCCCTGGCGCCAGCGGATATCGACTTCGAATCCGCCGCGCGCCAGCAGGCCGCGAACCTCGCCGGAGGGCAGCGCCGGGGGCAGGGCAGGGAGGAGGTGGATGGCGCCCGAGTGGCTTTGCAGAAGCATTTCGACGATGCCGGCGGCGCCGCCGAAATTGCCGTCGATCTGGAAAGGCGGATGGGAGCAGAGCAGATTGGGCATGAGGCCGCCGCGGCGGTATTGGCCCGGCGCGGTGCGGGCCGGCTCGAACAGGCGCACGAGCAGCCGCCAGGCGCGTTCGCCGTCCTGAAGGCGCGCCCAGAGGCAGACCTTCCAGGCGCGCGACCAGCCCGTGCCGCCGTCGCCGCGCAGCTCGAGGGTGCGGCGCGCGGCCGCGCACATCGCCGGCGCCGACTCGGGCGTCCACTCCACGCCGGGATGCAGCGGGTAGAGATGCGAGACGTGGCGGTGGTGCGGGTCGCGCTCCTCAAAGTCCTCCGGCCATTCCTGCACCTGGCCGCGCGCGCCGATGCGGTAGGGCAGCAGGCGCGAGCGGGCTTCGGCGAGGCGGCGGCTGAGGTCCTGGTCGATGCCGAGAACCGCGGCCGCGTCGATGCAGTTGGCAAACAGGTCGCGGGCGAGGGCGAGGTCCAGGGTGGGGCCCATGCAGATGCCGGCGGCGCGTTTTTCCCCATTCTGATCCACGTAGACAAAAAGATTTTCCGGAGAATTTCCGGCTGGAGTGACGAGAAATCCATCCTGATTTTCGACGAGCCAGGCGAGCAGAAATTCCGCCGCTCCCTTCAGGACCGGATAGATCTTTTCCAGCAGTCCGCGGTCCTGGGTGAACTCGTACTGCTCCCACAGGTGGCGGCAGAGCCACGGAGCGGCCATGGGCCAAAAGGAGGGCATGGCGTCGTTGTCCACCGGGAAGGCCCCGCGCCAGAGCGTCGTGTTGTGATGGGCCACCCAGCCGGGGCGGCGGTACATGGAGCGGGCGACGCGCGCGCCGGACTCGCTCAGCTCGCGCACCAGGCGCAGCAGCGGTTCGGCACACTCGAGCAGATTGGCGGGCCCTGCCAGCCAGTAGTTCATTTCGGTGTTGATGTTCAGCGTGTAGCCGCACGACCAGGGCGGGATGACCTCGGCGTTCCAGATTCCCTGAAGGTTGAGCGGCTCCGTGCCCGGGCGGGAGCCGGAGATCATCAGGTATCGCGCGTAGTGAAAATAGAGGGCCGGCAGCGCCGGGTCTTCGCCGGAGGCGAATTTTTCAATCCGCTCGTCGGTGGGGAGGGAAGACTGAGGGCCGGCGCCGAAGTCGATGGTGCAGCGGCGAAACAGGCGCTGGTAGTCTTCGACGTGGCGCCGCAGCAGCGTGTCCCAGGAGCAGGCGAGAGCGGCGCGCATTTCGGCGTCGAGGTCGTTGTTGCGCACGCCCGACCACGAGCCAATGACGAAGACGGCCTCGGAGGCGCCGTCGACGACGAGGGTGTCGCGTTCGATGGCTGCCCTTCCGTTGTGGAACAGCAGCGCGAGGCGGAGTTCGAATTCCGTCCCGCGGGAGCCGGCCTCGCCCTCATAGAGGACCTGACGTGCGCCGGGCCTGCGCGTGCCGTCCGCGTTCCACAGCTCCGGGTATTTCCACTGTTCCCCGCGCTTTTCCACCCATTCCAGCGTGCGGCGGAGCACGAAGCCCGGCAGACGGCCGCGGAGGCGCAGGCCGGTGCGGCCGAGCGGCTCGACGCGGGCGGCGGGATGGGGGCTGGAGAGCCGCGCCCGGAGCGACAGCGACGCGTAGGACGACCCGAGAAAGCGGACAACGAGGACGCGGTGGGGGAAGCTGGCAAAACATTCCCGCGTAAAAATGGTTTCTCCGTGGCGGTGCACGGTGCGGGCGACGGCCGTATCCAGACGCAGCTCGCGGACGTAATCCGCGGGCGCCCCGTTTGCGGCGAGCGCGAAGAACGCGTCGCCGGCCGGCTGATAGCACTGCCAGCAGCGGCCGGTCCAGTTCCGGGTGATGACGTCGGAGGCCTCGGCGAACTTCCGCCGGCGCAGCAGGCCGACGACCTCATCGAAGCGGCGGGTGACATCGAGCGGCAGCTCATCGACGCCCGGCGCGCCGGAGACGAGCGTGTCGTCGTTGATCTGGAACCGCTCCTCCGGCACGCCGCCGAAGACCATGGCGCCGAGGCGGCCGTTGCCGATGGGGAGCGCCTCGTTCCAGTGGGCGGCCGGCTCATCATACCAGAGCCGGAAGGCCGGTCCGGCGCTGTCCTGCGGCGGGGGCGCCAGGCCCAGCGCGGCGGCCGAGGCGAGGAACTGCCGGCGGGTGGGCATAAAAACAAAATGGCTGAAATCTGATTTTAGCGATCCGCGGGCGGGAAGCAGAGCTTGCCGAGCACGGCCGGGCGCCGGGCGCCGGTGGCCGAGGGGAGATGCGCGGGGCGGCCTTCCAGCGTCTCGCGAGCGAGGACGGCGAAGGCAATGGCCTCGCGGGCGTCGGGATCGATGCCGAAGATCTCGCTCCGGAGCACTTCGCTTTCGGGGAGTTCGGCGCGGAGGAAGCGCATCAGCGTGCGGTTGTGCACGCCGCCGCCGGCGGCGATGACGCGGGCGGGCGGATGGTCCTCGCCGCCGGCGAAGCGGGCGATTCCTTCGGCGATGGCGGCGGCCGTGAAGTAGGTGGCGGTGGCGACGGCATCCTCCGGCGGGAGTCCGAAAGAGAGGAAGCGGCGCACGAATTCGGCCCCGTACTGTTCGCGTCCGCAGGACTTGGGCGGGCGGCGGCGGAAGTATTCGTCCTCGAGAAGCTGCTCGACGATGGCGGGGTGAACCTGGCCGCGGGCGGCGAAGTCGCCGTCGCGGTCGAAGGTCTCACGGCCTCCGGTGAAGTGCGCCATGAGCTGATCGATGACCATGTTGCCCGGGCCCGTGTCAAAGGCGATGACGTCCTCGGGGCGGCAGCCGGCGGGCAGCCATGTGATGTTGGCGATGCCGCCAATGTTGAGGGCGACGCGAGATTCCCTCTCATCGCGGAAGAGGAGATAGTCGGCGTAGGGCACCAGCGGCGCGCCCTGGCCGCCGACGGCGATGTCGGCCGGGCGGAAGTCGCAGACGACCCGCGCGCCGATGCGCGCCGCCAGCACGCTGCCATCGCCGATCTGGAGCGTCGAGGCGATGCGCCTTCCCAGGAAGGGCGCCGGCTGGCCCTCGTGGTAGATCGTCTGGCCGTGGCAGCCGACGACGGCAAGCTGCGCCGGCTGGACACCCGCCTTGCGGCAGGCTTCCAGGAACGCTTCGGCGTAGAGTTCCGGGAGCAGGAAATGCAGGCGGGCGATGTCGCGGGTGTGCGCGTCCGCGTTGGAGACCGCCAGCAGCGCCTGGCGGACCTCGGGCGGCCAGGCCGCGCCATGAAAGGAGAGTGTCTGCACGCGGGCGCCATCGAGCTGGACCACAACGGCGTCGATGCCATCGAGCGACGTGCCGGACATGATGCCGCCGGCGAGGATTGGCTTCGGGCGAGGCATGGGCTCTTACAGGATAGCCGGGCGGCGGGGAGCGCGGGCGGCAGCAGGATTTTGAACCGGGAGCAGAACAAACCGGGCCGGCCGGGCGTAAAGTAAGGAGGATTGCCATGACAACCCCGAACGATAGGCCAAACCTCACGGAACTTCAGCGGATCCTGGGCGTGTTCACGGACCCGTCCGGCGTGTTTGCCGATATTGCCGAGCGGGGCCGCTGGTGGCTGATTGCGGCGATTCTGATCCTGATGAACGTCGTCGCGGTGACGGCGATGGTGCAGCGTGTCGGCTACGAGAGGATGATCCGGCAGGCGATGGAGCAGAACCCGCGCCTTCAGGAAATGAGCCCCGAACAGCGGATGCAGGTGATGGAATCGCAGCGGAGATTCATGCCGGTGGCGGTGCGAGTGCTGCCGCCACTGGCGATTGCCGGCGGATTGCTGGCGGTGGCGGGCGTTCTGCTGTTCAGCTTCAGGATGCTGCTGGATGCCGATGTACGCTACCGGCACGCGCTCAACATCACTGCGTACTCCTGGCTGCCGCCGGCGGCAGCCGGAAACGTGATGTTTTTCGCGCTGCTGTATCTGAAGTCTCCCGATGACTTTGATGCCCAGGAGGCCGGCGGCCTGAGCATCGGATCCTTTCTTTCGCGCGACACGGCGGCGTGGCTGCGCAGCCTGGCGTCGTCCATCGATCTGTTCACGCTCTGGACGATTGTGCTGATCGCGGCCGGATTCTCTGCCTACTGCGGGAAAAAGAAGCTGCCTTTTGGGCGGGCACTGTGGGGCGTGCTCGTGCCGTGGTTTGTCTACGTGCTGGCCAAGATGGGCTTCGCGGCGCTCACCGGGTGAGCGGAAGGGCCGGCCTTGCGGCGGGGCCGGGTACACTGAAAGCAGGCAGATGGCGCTGGTGATCTTCGATCTCGACGGGACGCTGGTGGATTCCGTCGACGACCTGTGCAACTCAGTCAACGCGTCCCGCGCTTACATGGGGCTACCGCCGCTTCCGCACGATCTCGTCGCCTCCTACGTGGGCAACGGGGCTCCCGTGCTCATCCGGCGGGCGATGGGTCCGGAGGCCACGGAGGAACAGGTCCAGGAGGCGCTCAGCTTCTTTCTCAGTTATTACCGCGAGCACATGCTCGACCACACTCGTCCGTATCCGGGCGTGGTTGAGACGCTCGAAAAGCTGCAGCGGCAGGGCGTGAAGATGGCCGTGCTGACCAACAAGCCGCAGCGGTTTTCCCGCGATCTCTGTGCGGGGCTCGGGCTGGCGCCATATTTCTTCCAGATTTACGGCGGCAACAGCTTCGAGCAGAAGAAGCCGGACCCGGTGGGCATCCGGACGCTGATCGAGGAGGCCGGCGCGAAGCCGGCCGAGACGTGGATGGTGGGCGATTCGGCCACCGACGTGCTCACGGCGCGCAACGCCGGCGTGCGTTCGGTGGGCGTTACTTACGGAATCAGCCCCGAGACACTGAAGGAAACGCCGCCGGATTATCTCATCCACTCGATGACCGAGCTGCCGGGCCTGCTCGGGCTGCGCGGCTGACATTTTTCGTGCACGTCAGATCTCGTATTCCGGGGCTGCGGCGGGCGCCACCGGCTCGGCCGCCGGAAGCGGCCGCAAGAGCGGATCGAGCTCGGCCGCGGCACCCCACATCGCCAGGCGCAGACAGATTTGCACGAACACATAAGCCTGCTGGAGCAGGACAAGAAGGGGCAGCAGGGCCGGCGCCGGTTCCAGGCGAGCGGCGGCGCGCAGGTAGAGCCAGGCGGCTGCGAGCCCGGCGGCGGCAAAGCAGGCCCAGAGCCAGAAAACGACACCCAGGTTCCGCAGCGCCAGCCGCACCGAGCCGAGGCAGGCGAGCAGGCTGTGGCGGGAATCGGCCAGCACCAGGCGGACCCTGGCCAAGGCGGCGGCCGTCGAAAGCAGTCCGAAGGCGAGGATCAGCAGGGCGAGGCGGAGCCAGTCGGCATAGACCAGCGGGGCGGCGGCGAGTCCATCGCCCCAAAGGGCGCGCGCCGCCGTTCGAATGAGCCCCAGTGAGGCGTAAACGGCCGCGTAAAGGACGAGGAAATACAGGGAAAGCCGGAAAAACCGCCAGAAATTCCGGCCCGCATTTTGCCAGAAGCGGGCCGGCAAGTCAGCACAATCTGGATCGGCCAGCAGCGGAACGGCGCCGCCGGCAAGAAAGATGGCGCCGAGCCAGACCACCACGGCCGCCAAGGCGGCAGCCGCCAGAACGGAAGGGGCGGCCTCGCGGCCGCCCGAGGCGTAGAGCTCGGCCAGCCAGGCGAGATCAAACTGCTTCATCAGCTCCTCAGCCAGGCGTGAGTGCAGCAGCGGCGGCAGGGCCACCGCGGCCGCCGGCAGCGCCACGGCCAGTGCAAACAGCGTGTGGAAGAACCAGTAGAGAACCAGCAGGCGCCTGCGGCGGGCCGCGCGCTCCAGACCCTTCCAGAAGGCGATGAGGGGCAGCATGCGCGGATTCTCCTCAGGCGAGCGCGGAAATCCACAGCAGCACGTTCTGCGCCCAAAACAGCAGCCGAAGCGGCCAGCTTCCCGCGAGCGGAAGCTGGAGCCTTTCAGTCCGGCTGTTGTTGGCGAAGCAGAGGTCAAGCTGGTATTTGCGGTCCGGATCCACCACCGCCGACGCGATCCGGGAGGGGCGGACGAAGGAGAACTTCACCCAGCGGGCGCCGGCGCCGAAGGAGCGGCGCTCGACGTGGCCGTCCTCGAAGTGGACCTCGATCTCCTGCGGAACGGAGGCATCGCCAAGACGCTCGGCCTTGACCCAGGATTCGTAGAGAAAATGCTCGCCGCGTTTTTCGCGTTCCCGGTCTTTTTTCTCCGCCTCCTGCACGGAAATGGTCTCGAATTTTTCGCCTTTTTCGAAGACGCCGGCGGGCGTGGAGAGGCGCCGGCTGCCGATTTCGCTGATGGCGTCATCCAGACGGCGGGCGCCGAAGACAAACTGGTCAAAGAACCAGTCGAGATCGCGCCCGGAGACCTCCTCGGCCACCTGCTGGAAGTCCCTGGATGAGGGGTGGCGGAAACGCCAGCGCTGATGGTAGGCGCGCATGACGCGCGCCATCGTGTCCGCGCCCAGGAGCCGCTCGAGCGAGCGCAGCGCCACGGCCGTACGGGAATACGAGCTGACAGCGTAGCTGCCCGAGTCGTAGAACTCCCATGCAGACCGGGCGAGCGGATCGCGCACCGGGTAGGCAAGGTGGGCGATGCGGTCCATGGACTGCTGGGTAAGCCGCGGCAGGCCGAGCAGCGAGGCCAGGTTGTGTCCGAAGACGGTGGCTGGAAGCGCCGTGCCGCCGTAGACGGCGTCCACGATTCTGCCAGTCGAATAGGTATTGAACCCTTCGTCCAGCCAGGATTCTTCGAACTCGTTGGAGGCGACGAGCTGCATCCAGAACTGGTGGCCGAATTCGTGGACGGTGACCAGTTCCAGCGAAAGGACGTCCGGGGGCAGCCGGAAGGATGTGCCGGCAGTGATGAAAGTCGGATATTCCATGCCGCCCGCGCCCCCGGCCCCGTAGGGCGGGTCGACCACCGTGATGGTCCGGTACGGGTAGCGTCCGTACCAGAGGCCGAAATATTTGATTGCGGTGGAGAGAGCGCGGAAGTGGCGGTCGATCTGGCCGGCATGCTCCGGCTGGATGAGGGCGATCATGCGGACATCGGACAGGGCGGCGTCTTCCACCGGAATCCGGTGCAGGAGGGCGACATGCTCGAGTTCCGCGCGCGTGACTGCCTGGCGGGCGTCAAAGAGCCGCTCCAGGCGGAGAAAGCCCGGCTGGGCGGTCCAGGCAAAATCGGTGACCGAAGGCTGGATGAACAGCCAGGTGGAGGTGTGCCGCGCGGGGTCGTCCGTGCGGCGGACCAATTCTCCGGTAGCGCCGACGACGAAACGGGAAGGCGCGGTAATTTCCACGCGATAATCGCCGAAATTCGAGTAAAATTCCGAGTTGGCGTGAAATTGGTGGCAGTTCCATCCGGCGGATTCGCGCCCGCGAAATCCGCGCGTTTCCCAGACGCCGATTTTGGGAAACCACTGGCCGGCCAGGTGGAAATCGCCGTGGTAACCGGTGCGGGCGAACACCCGCGGCAACTGCGTGGTGAAGCGGAAATGGAGCCGCAGCGTCTGCGAGGGGCGGACCGGGGCAGGGAGGGGCACGTCGGCCACGGTGCAGTCGTCCGGGTTGCCGTCATCCGGCGAGACGCAGCGGAGGGCGGCGGTGAGATCGGCTCCGTCTTCGGTGCGCAGGGAATGGATCCGGATCCAGCCCCAACTGTCGCGTTCGGCGCGGTCGTCCCGGAGCCGGCCGCCGGATTCGAGATAGAAGGTGGAACGCGTGTTGCGAAACGCGTTCATGTAGAGGTGCAGGCGGAGGTTGGGGATCGTGTCGGGCGAATCGTTGTGCCAGGTGAGCGTCTGCTCACCCGTGATGGTGTGCGTGCGCGCGTCGAGCGAGGCGCGGATGTCATAGCTGGCGATGGGACGGGCGAGCTGGGCGCAGGCCGGCAGGGTGGCGGCCAGCAGGGCAAGAGCGGGGCGCATGGGGAGCCTGGCTGACCAGCATACCGCAGGCGGCTACGGCTCGGTGGGCAGCCCGCGCTCCACCCAGTCGCGCCAGCCGCCGGCCAGCGACAGCACGTTTGTGTAGCCCATCTTCTGGAGATTGTCGGCGGCCAGGGCGCTGCGGTAGCCGCCGCCGCAATAGAGGACCAGCGTGGCCGAGTGGTCCGGGACGGTGCGTTCAATGTCCCGCTCGATGACGCCCTTGCAGAGGTGGATGGCGCCCGGGATGCGGCCGGCCTTCCACTCGCTCTCTTCGCGCGTGTCAATGAGGACGTGCTGTCTGCCAGAGTCGCGCCAGTCCAGATATTCGGGAATGCTCAACTCGCGGACGCGGCTTTTGGCTTCTTCCACGAGCCGGAGAAAGCCCGGTGAGTGCTGCATATGCCTGATTGTAGCGGAGCGGGCGGGGAGGGCGGCCATCGGGCGGCCCTCCCCCGGGCACGGAGGGCTCAGCGCTGCGAGGCGGCCAGCGCCTGGCGCAGGTCCCAGAGCAGATCGTCGAGGTCCTCGAGGCCGATCGACAGGCGGACCATGTCCGGCGTGACGCCGGCGGCAAGCTGCTGTTCGGCGGTGAGCTGCTGGTGCGTGGTGGAGGCCGGGTGGATCACCAGCGAACGGGCATCGCCGACATTGGCCAGATGCGAGAAAATTTTCAGCGAATTGACGAATTGGACGCCTGCATCATAGCCGCCCCGGATGCCGAAACTGAAAACGGCGCCGGGGCCCTTGGGCAGGTATTTTTTCGCCAATTCATGGTATTTGCTCGATTTCAGGCCGGCATAATTCACCCAGGAAACCGCCTCGTGCGATTCAAGAAATTCGGCAATGACCTGGGCATTGTGGACGTGACGTTCCATGCGCATCGAAAGCGTCTCCACGCCCTGGAGGAACAGGAATGCGTTGAAGGGACTGAGGCACGGCCCCATGTCGCGCAGGCCCTCGACGCGGGCGCGGAGGATGAAGGCCAGATTGCCGAACGTTTGGGCAAAATTCATGCCGTGATAGGCCGGCGAGGGCTGATTGAGCAGCGGCGAAGGGCCCTTCGCCCAGTCAAACTTTCCCGCGTCCACGATGATGCCGCCAATGGAGGTGCCGTGGCCGCCGATGAATTTTGTCAGAGAATGCAGAACAACATCGGCGCCCCACTCAATCGGGCGGCAGAGCCAGGGCGTGGCGAAGGTGTTGTCGATCAGAAACGGCAGGCCATGCTCGTGGGCGATGCGGGCCACCGCCTCGATGTCGAGCACGTTGCCGCGCGGATTTGAGATCGTTTCTCCGTAAATCGCCTTCGTGTTGGGACGGATCGCCTTGCGGAAATTGTCCGGATCGTCCGGCTCGACGAAGGTCACGTCAAAGCCCAGGCGGCGGAAGCTGACGTCAAACTGCGTGTAGGTGCCGCCGTAGAGCGTGGAGCTGGCGACAAAATGGTCGCCCGCCTGAAGAATGGAACTCAGGGCGATGAACTGAGCCGCCTGGCCCGAGCTCAGCGCCAGCGCCGCCGCACCACCTTCCAGACTCGCGACGCGCTTTTCGAGCACGTCGGTGGTCGGGTTCATGATGCGGGTATAGATGTTGCCGAACTTCTGGAGCGCAAACAGCGCCGCGGCGTCGGCCGTGTCTTCAAAGACATAGGACGTCGTCTGGTAGATGGGCACGGCGCGGGCGTGGGTGGTCGGGTCGGGATCATATCCCGCGTGAAGCGCTCTCGTGTTGAAGCCCAGTTCTCGTTGAATTGCTTGCAGTTTCGACATTGTCCCCATAGTCTACAGAAGAACTGTAGATCGTGTCAAGGAAGGGTCGGGGCGGGCGGAGGCGTACGGACGGCGGGGGTCAGTTCGGGTAAAAGTAGAGCGTTTCGGGAACGATGCGGCGGAAATCGTCCCGGAGCATGCAGTAGCCGCAGCGGGGGCGATAGTCCGGGGCGATCTGGCGCATGGTTTCGATGACGTTGCGGTTGTTCTGGACGACGTCGCGGGTGTGCTCGGTGGCCACGGCGAGCTGGGGGCGGAAGCGCTGAATGGTGCGGCGGGCGCCGCGGAGGGCGCGGACTTCGGCGCCTTCGATGTCCATCTTGATGGCATCGAGGCGTTCCAGCCCGAGCTGGGTGACCAGGTCGTCGATGGTGGTCAGTTCGACCGTTTCGGTTTCCCCGCGGGCGTCCTCGGCGACGTAGTTGGCAGCGGGGTTACCCGGGATGACGCGCATCTTGAGGGTGCCGGGTTCGTCCCAGAGTCCCTTGGCGACGACGGTCACGCGGCCCTCGCGGATGGGTGCGGCCAGATTGCGGCGGATGCATTCCACCTGGGCGGGGGCGGGTTCGACGATGATGACGCGGGCGGCACCGGCGCGGAGGGCCCAGTGGGTCCAGTCGCCGACGTAGCCGCCGCAGTCGAGCACGACGTTCCCCGGGCGGATCGTAAGCCCCGGATAGGCGGTGACCTCATACTGGGCGAGCGCGAAGCGGATGTTATTTTCGCTGGTATCCTTGGGAAACCACCACTGGCCCAGCGGGCTGTCCCAGAGCCGGTATCCGTGGCCGTCGGTCTGAACGGGGCGGAGAGCGTGCGCGAGGCGGGCGCTGGCGCGGTGTGTCCTGTAGGCTTCGTGCAATCCCTGGAATGCCTGAAGGGTGGGGCAGACGGGATTCTCGGCGAGAACGGCCTGCCAGCCGTATCTCAGCACTTTCCCCGTCTCGGTACTGGCCAGAGCCCGCCTGGCGGGCGGGAACAGGACGGTGGCGCCGAGAAGGAGGAAGGCGAGGCAGGCGGTCGCCCCGATCCAGCGCCACAGTCGGTGCGAGGAGGCTCTCACGGCTGGACCATTCCGGCGGTTTCGGTCGGCACCGCCTCCTTCTGGAACTTGCAACCCTTCTGTGGACAGGCGAGTACGGCGCCTTTCTTCAGGTTCTTCTCGATCAGATACGGCGAGCCGCATTCGGGACACCTCTCTGGAACCGGCCGGGCCCAGGCGACGAAGTCGCACTCAGGGTACCGGTTGCAGCCGTAGAAGGTCTTGCCGCGGCGGGAGCGGCGCTGGATGAGCTCGCCCTGCCCGCATTGCGGACAGGCGATGCCGGTGGTCTGCTGCTTGACGTACTTGCACTTCGGGTAATTCGAGCAGGCGGTGAATTCGCCGAAGCGTCCGTGTTTGATGACCAGATGATGGCCGCATTCGGGGCATTTCTCTTCGAGCGGCACGTCGGGCTTCTTCTGCGCCTGGCCGAGCTGTTTCGTGGTCTTGCAATCCGGGTAGCCCGAGCAGGCGAGGAACGAGCCGAAGCGGCCCTTCTTGAGCACCATTTCGCGGCCGCAGTTGGGGCAATACTCGGTGGCGTCCTGCTCGCTCACCTCGATCACCTCGCCTTCGCCCGAGCCGTTCAGCTCGTGGAGTCCGCGGGTGAGCTGGCGTGTGTTGGTGCATTCGGGATAGCCCGAGCAGGCCAGGAAGGAGCCGTGCTTGCCCCACTTGATGACCATTGGCTTGCCACAGCGGTCGCAGGTCTGGTCAGTGGGCATTTCCATGCGCTTGATGTCGCGCATCTGCTGCTCGGCGCGTGCCAGGTCGTTGACGAAGCGCTCGTAGAATTCGCGCATCAGATCGCGCCAGTCCCGGCGGCCCTCTTCGACCTCGTCGAGCTCCTCTTCCATGCGAGCGGTGTAGCCGACGTCGAAGATGTCGGCGAAGTTTTCCACGAGCAGGTCGGAGACAATCATGCCAAGCTCGGTGGGGACGAACTTGCCGCCTTCCTTTTTGACATACTCGCGGTCCTGGATGGTGGTGAGGATGGAGGCGTAGGTAGACGGCCGGCCGACGCCGTCGGCCTCCAGTTCCTTGACGAGCGTGGCCTCGGTGTAGCGCGGCGGCGGCTCGGTGAAGTGCTGCTCGGGGTGGATGGAGCGCAGTTTCAGCGTCTCGCCCGGCTCGACGGCGGGCAGCCGCGTGTGCTCCTCCTCGTCCTCTTCGTCCTTCTGATCCTTGCCCTCGCGGTAGATCGCCTGGAAGCCCTCGAATTTCGGCACGCTGCCGGTGGCGCGCATCAGGTAGCGGGCGCCGTCGCTTCCGGTGGCGGCGACCTCGACGGTTGTCTGGTCGTAGACGGCCGGGGTCATCTGGCTGGCGATGAAACGCTGCCAGATGAGGCGGTAGAGCTTCAGCTCGTCCTCGGAGAGGAACGCGGCGACGGCATCCGGGTCGCGGTAGACCGAGGTGGGCCGGATGGCCTCATGGGCGTCCTGGGCGCCTTTTTTGGACTTGTAATAGTTGGGCGTCTCGGGCAGGTAACGGCGGTCGAAGCGCGTTTCGATAAAGTTGCGGACCTCGCGC
This sequence comes from Bryobacteraceae bacterium, assembly GCA_026002855.1. NCBI lineage: Bacteria > Pseudomonadati > Acidobacteriota > Terriglobia > Bryobacterales > Bryobacteraceae > Bryobacteraceae bacterium. The sequence continues at coordinate 4,113,654 of BPGD01000001.1, read as the reverse complement.
AGGGCTTCGTCGCTGACGCGCGTCGAGTCCGTGCGCATGTAGGTGATGAGGCCGACGGCGCCTTCCGGACCCAGTTCGATGCCTTCGTAGAGGCGCTGGGCGAGCATCATCGTGCGCTTCACGCTGAAGCGGAGCTTGCGGGCCGCTTCCTGCTGGAGCGTTGAGGTGATGAACGGAGGCACCGGGTTGCGGCGCTTCTCGCGCGTGACCACAGACTGGACGGTGAACTGCGCGTGTTCCAGCGCCCGGGTGATGGACTCGGCGGTGCCCTGATCGGGGATCTCGAGGTTTTCGCCGTCCCTCTTGACGAGCTGCGTTTTCAGCACCGGCGGCTTTTTGGCCGCCAGGTGGACGCCGATGGTCCAGTATTCCCGCCGGACGAAGGCGCGGATTTCCTTCTCGCGGTCGGTGATAAGGCGCAGGGCGACGGTCTGGACGCGGCCGGCTGACAGGCCGCGGCGCACCTTGTCCCAGAGCAGGGGAGAGATCTTGTAGCCGACGAGCCGGTCGAGCACGCGCCGGGCCTGCTGGGCGTTGACGAGGTTCATGTCCACCGGCCGCGGGTGCTGGAAGGCGGCCTTGACGGCCGGGGCGGTGATCTCGTTGAAGGTCACGCGGTGGATGGCGGGCCGGCCGCCGCGCTTCGGCTGGAGCTCCTCCTGGAGGTGGTAGCAGATGGCCTCGCCCTCGCGGTCGGGGTCGGCCGCCAGGTAGACGGCGTCAGACGAATGGGCGGCCCTGCGGAGCTCTTCGATCAGCTTCTTTTTGCCCTCGATGATGACATAGGTGGGCTCGAAGCCGTTTTCGACGTCCACGGCAAGCTGGTTTTTCGGCAGATCCTTGATGTGGCCCAGGCTCGCCTTGACGGCAAAGTCCTTGCCCAGATACTTGCCGATGGTTTTCGCCTTGGCGGGCGACTCGACAATGACCAGAGATTTCGCCATAGGGAATCTGCCTCCAGGGAAGGGGCACGGGAGCCGGTGAGCGAGCGTCCGGAACCGCCCCGCCCGAGGAGGTCACTCGCTCCATACCTTAACATACCCGGTGCGGATGGAGTCACGGCGGGGGCGGGCGGGCCGAGCCGGTCTGCGACCGGCGGACTCAGCCTCGCCAGTCCGGAAACGCCTGGGGGCGGGCGCGGATGGTGGCGCGGATGAGGTCGGCGATCCGGCCGCGGCGGTGGAAGAGCTTCTCGAGCACACGCTCCCAGGCGTCTTCCTCTCCCTCGATCCAGGCCGGAGGGGTGCTGCGGAGGATTTCGTCAAAGAGGGCCTCGGGGCAGTGCTCGGCACGGGAGAGAAAGGGTTCCAGACTCTCCATTGAGGTCAGGCCGCGGTAGACGAGCGGGCGGAAGTAGAGGCCCTGGATGGGGGAGTCTGGAAAGTCCCAGTGGGGGCCGTCGAAGATGTAGCCGTGGTCGACCATCCAGGCGATGAAGCCTTTCTGGTTGGGCGGGCCGGCGCGGTCGAGGAAGTCGCTGAGGCGGCGACGGAAGAAGATGGCCTGGCGGGAGTCGCTGTTGGCGGTCCATTTGTCGAAGACGAGCGCTCCGGCGAAGTGATCGAGGTTGGCCACGGAGGGAAGGAGCGAATCCGGGAGGAAGTCGTAGACGGCTTCCGTATCGGGGTTGCCGGGGAACAGCGAGCCGAAGTGGAGGCCGGGCTCGACCGGCGCGCGGCGGGTGCCGAGCTGGAAATGGATGTCAGGTTCGGCGGCGAGCAGTTCGGCGCTGACTACGACGACGCGGACATCCGGGTGGGCGATGCCGAGGTGGCGAAGCAGGATCGCGGCAGCCCACTCGTTGGCGAGGATGCGGCGGTGCTGCGGGTTATTGAGGAACTTGGTGACGTAGAAGCGGCCGTCATCACAGGCCAGCAGGTGCGCCTGTGCGCCGCCGCGCATGCGGCGTAACAGCCGCGTCGCGTGCACCGGCATCTACCCTCTAGAATAAACACGAAGGGCGCGGCCGCCGCCGCACGGGGCCGCATCCACGGCAAAGGAGAAACACAGCGAAATGCAGGAACAGGGGCTGGCTGCCGAACTCAGGCCGAAAAGCGCCGACGAAATCGCGCTGGAACTGATGAAATTTATCGCCACAACCACCGGCTACGCGAAAGGAGCGCAGGCGGTGGGTTTTTCCGGCAGGCCGCCGCGAACTCCGGAGGAGCAGGCCGACGCGCTGCTCGAACTTTTCGAAAAGTGCCGCCGGATTGTGGCAAGACCGCCCGCCGCGGAAGGCTGAAGCCCGCCAGGCGGCCATTTTCGCCGTGGCCGTAAAAGAAGAAGGGCGCCCGGCGGGGACGCCCATTGAACATCAGAGTCATGATGAGATGAGCTGGCGTGGCGGCCTTGGCGGCGTGGCCGGAAGGCGCGCCCGGCCGCCTATCTCTTCTTCGCGGCCGTTTTCTTTACGGCCTTTTTCACCGCGGTCTTCTTCGCCGCAGCCTTTTTGACGGCGGCCTTCTTCACCACGGTCTTCTTCGGGGCAGCCTTCTTGGGAGCGGCCTTCTTGACGGCCTTCTTCGCTGCTGCCTTTTTGACAGCCGCGGCCTTTTTTACCGCGGCTTTCTTCGGAGCGGCTGCTTTCTTGACGACAGCCTTCTTGGTTGCTTTTTTCACGGTCTTCTTCGTTACCTTTCGAACGGCGGATGCCGGTTTTTTGGCAGCCTTGGCGGCTGCTTTCCCCGGCCTGGGCCGGGAAACTTTTGCGGGAGCTTTGGCGGGCCTGGCCGCGGCCGGTTTCCGAGCCGGCGCGGCGGCGGGCTTCACCTCCGGCGGGGCGGGCTCAGGGACAGGCTCGGCCGGAGCCGGCTGAGGCGATTCAGACGTTGCGGGCGCTTGCGCCGGCGCGGGAGCGGGCTTCGCGCCGGGCTCCGGAGCCGCTTTGACGGGGGCAGTTTCCTGCCCGGGCTCTTCGGGCTCCTCTTCCAGGGTGTCTTCGACCTCTCCTACGCTGTCGTCGCTGAGCGCGGAATCGAAATCCGTCTCCTCGTCGTAGGAGTCAAATGGCTGCGCAATCCATCGACTCATGCAATGATCCTCCCTGCGGGCCGAATCATAATCAGGATAACTTGTTTTAAGAATTCTGGAAAGCCCCCTGAGAGCGGCGGGGCGCGTTCGAGGCGGGAATCCGGCCTTTCACCGGCGCGCCGTACCGCGGCCGCCGGCGCTGGCCACTTTCACTCCAGCGGTGGCCCGGCGGCGCGTTGCGCCACGGGCGAGGGCGGATCTTGACGTTGGAGCAGCGGCGCGCCGCACCCGCTGAGGCGCTGGCGGCGCCACCGGCACCACGAGCAGGGCCCCCTCTTCCAGGCGCAGACCGGCGCCGGCGGGATCGTTGGCGGACCCGATCAGCGCGGAAGACGACTGATAGCGGCGTGCAATGGCGGCGAGCGTATCGCCTTCGTTCACGCGGTGCAGGCGCCAGCGAGCCCGCTTATCGGGAGGCACCAGATCCAGGGCCGCCAGCACGGCCTGGCCGCTGCCGCGCGGCACCCGCACCTCGGCACCCGCGGGCGCCGTCTTGCCGAGCAGCGACGGGTTCAGATCGCGGATATCGGCCAGGGCCACGTCGGCGGCATCGGCGATCAGGGAAAGGCTGGTCTCCGCCGTCAGCCGGACCGTGTCATACTCGAGCGGATCGTCGAAGTCCACCGCCGGCAGGCCATAGAGCTGCGGATTCTGGGCGATGATCGCGATGGCGAGAATCGCCGGGACGTAGTTCATCGTTTCGCGGGGCAGGGCGTTGCGGGCGCGCAGTTCCCAGAAATCGGCGTAGCCGGTGCGCTGGACGGCGCGCTCGACGCAGAGGGGGCCGCAGTTGTAGGCGGCCATGGCCAGGTGCCAGTCACCCATCTGGCGGTAAAGGTCGCGCAGGTGACGGGCGGCAGCGCGCGTGGCCTTTTCCGGATCCATGCGTTCGTCGGCGGTTCGGCTGGCCGTCAGGCCATACTCGGCCCCGCGGCTGCGGACGAACTGCCACATGCCCGAGGCGCGGGCGCGGCTGACGGCGCGCGGCTGGAAAGCCGATTCGGCCTGCGCCAGATGGATGAGTTCGCGAGGAACGCCCTCTTCGTCGAGGATGCGGTAAATCATCTGCCGGTAGCGGCCGCTGCGGCGCAGTCCGTTCAGGAGAATGCGCGAGCCGCGCGGGCTGGTGAAGTAATTGATGTAATTCCGCACGGCGTCGTTCACGACCAGAGGAAGCTGGGACTGACCGAGTTCGATGCGGGGCAGGCGCCGCGCGGCCAGGGAGGGATCCGCGGGAAACGTCAGGTTCAGGATCTCATCCATCGGCGAAGGCGGGAACTGCTGAAGCTCAGGCGCAAAGCCCGCGCCCAGATCTTCAAGGTCGTAGCGGTGGATCCGCCGGATCAGCTCCTCGATGCGGCGTTCCAGCCGCTCCCGGCCTTCGGAGTCGGCGGGTACCGTCAGCAAAACGTCGACCGCTTCGTCAAAAGCGCGACGGGCCTCGTTTGGCTTGCCTTCCTGAATCAGAAACTTCCCGTGCTGGAAGAGCTTCTCGGCCTGCCGCAGCGCCTTTTGGGCTGGCGGTGCCAGATCTTCCAGAGGATCCCTGCCGGACATGAGATTGGGGGGACGCAACGCTGGGGGCGGCGCTGGCGGGTTCGAATCCGCCAGCCGGTCCACCGTGTCCTCGGCCAGTGCGGGGCGGGAGACGCTGCCCGGCGAGATGAAGGACTGGGCGTAGACGAGGGCGGGTACGAGGAGGAGGATCAACGCGCCGGCGACAGCGGCAGGCACACAGGAACGGGAGCGGGAAGGCATTCGTCCGGATCGCGCCAAATTTAAAAATGACAGAGCCCTACATGGCTATCGACAAAATGAATCTATCGCAACAGGGTCTGGCAGGTCAATCAGAAAGACCCGGCCAAGGCCTGAACCAGCCCCATGCCTGTGGGACAGCAGCGGTTGAGAATTGCCGCCCGCTCCGCAGGTTCTGAGCCGCAGACTCCGGTTATGGCCGGAATCCGCGGTCAGTGGCATGGCCCGGCGCGCTCCAGTCACGGCCCGGAAGGCGGTTCAGAAGGCCCTCCCGAGCCGAGAGGGAACCACCTGGAGGCTGCGAAACGGGCGGCCGCTGCGCATCCCGCGCCCGAACCGGGAACCGCCGGCTTCCGCTCGTCCTGCGGGCGAGCTTGAGTCGCGGCTCAGGAGCGCGGCGCGCCCGGCTCAGGCGTGCATCTGCTGAAGGTTCCAGACGCGGAGGGGATCGCGGAGGCGGCTCTCGATCGCATCGACGGCGGCGCGCGCGCCGGCGATGGTGGTAATGCAGGGCACGCGCCAGGTGACGGCCGAGCGGCGGATGGCGCGCTCATCGCTGAAAGAGTGCGCGCCGGTGGTCGTATAGACGACGAGCCTGAGCTTGCCGTCCTTGATCAGGTCCACCGCGTTGGGCCGTCCTTCGTTGACCTTGAACACGGTCTTCACCGCGAGGCCCGCGGCGCGGAAGGCGGCGGCCGTGCCGCGGGTGGCGGCAAGCTGGAAACCCAGCCGGGCGAGCCGCTGCGCCAGTTGCACGGCCTCCGGCTTGTGGCGGTCGTTCACGCTGAAAAAGATCATGCCCTCATCTGGCAGCGGAACGCCCGCGCTCAGTTGCGCCTTGCCGAAGGCCTCGCCGAAATTTTCGCCGACTCCCATCACTTCGCCCGTGGAGCGCATTTCCGGACCGAGGGCCGGGTCGACGCCGGGGAATTTTGAGAACGGGAACACCGGCGACTTCACGCACACCTGTTTCACCGGGAGCACGCCCGATGTTCTGCCACCGGTAAGATGCGCCAGCTCCCTGAGCCGCTGGCCGAGCATGATCCCCACGGCGACTTTCGGCAGCCGCACGCCGGTCGCTTTCGAGACGTACGGCACGGTGCGCGAGGCGCGCGGGTTCACCTCCAGAACGAACACCTGGCCGTCCTTGACCGCGTACTGCACGTTCATCAGGCCGCGGACGTTCAGCGCGCGGGCCAGCCGCACGGTGTAGTCCTGAATCAGGCTGAGAACGCCGTTGCTGAGCGACTGCGGCGGCAGCACGCAGCTTGAGTCGCCCGAGTGGATGCCCGCCTCTTCGATGTGCTCCATGATGCCGCCGATCAGCACGTCTTCGCCGTCGCTGATGGCGTCGACGTCCACTTCCACCGCGTCTTCGAGGAAGCGGTCGATCAGCACCGGCCGGTCCGGCGCATAGAGCGACGCCTCCTGCATGTAGCGGCGGACGGTGTCTTCCTCATAGGCGATAACCATGGCGCGGCCGCCGAGGACGTAGCTGGGGCGCACGAGCACCGGGAATCCAAGCCGGCGGGCCACCGCGACGGCCTCCTCGGTGTTGGTGGCCGTGCCATAGGGCGGAGCGGGGATGCCGAGCCCGTCCAGCACGCGGCCGAAGAGCTTGCGGTCTTCGGCCAGATCGATGTTTTCGGGATCCGTGCCCAGGATCGGCACGCCGGCGCGCTTGAGCGGCAGTGCGAGGTTCAGCGGCGTCTGGCCGCCGAACTGGACGATGACGCCGTCGGGCCGCTCGCGGTCGTAGATGTTGAGCACCTCTTCGAGCGTCAGCGGCTCGAAGTAGAGCCGGTCGCTGGTGTCGTAGTCAGTGGACACGGTCTCCGGGTTGCAGTTGACCATGATCGACTCGACGCCGAAGTCGCGCAGGGCGAAGGCGGCGTGCACGCAGCAGTAGTCGAATTCGATGCCCTGTCCGATCCGGTTGGGCCCGGAGCCGAGGATCATCACCTTCTTCCGCGTGTCCGGATCGGCTTCGCACTGGTCCTCGTAGCTCGAGTAGAGATACGGCGTGAAACTTTCGAACTCGGCGGCGCAGGTGTCCACGCGGTTGAACACCGCCGTGACACCCAACTCCCGGCGTCGGGCGCGCACCGCGTCAGCGGTGGTATTCCACAGCCGCGCCAGCCGGGCATCGCTAAGGCCGTCGCGCTTGGCCTGCCTCATTTCTGCGGCGGTGACCGAAGCCAGGTCCCGGCCCTCGAGCTGCTGCTCGAAGCGGACGCCCTCCTCGATCTGGCGCAGGAACCAGCGGTCGATCTTCGTCATGTCATAGACGTCTTCCACCGTGTAGCCGCGTTCGAAGGCGAAACGGATGTAGCTGAGCCGCTCGGGGTTTGGTGTGATCAGTTTGTGCGTGATCAGGTCTTCGCGCAGCGCCGCGGGTGAAGACGCCCTGCCCGTTTCCAGCGCGCGCAGCCCCTTGTTCAGCGCCTGGCGGAACGTGCGGCCAATGGCCATCACCTCGCCCACGGACTTCATCTGGGTAGTGAGGACGGGTTCGGCGCCGGGAAATTTTTCGAACTGCCAGCGCGGAATTTTCACGACCACGTAGTCGATGGTGGGCTCGAAACAGGCGGGCGTGACGCGGGTGATATCGTTGGGGATCTCGTCGAGCCGGTAGCCGACGGCCAGCTTGGCGGCGATCTTGGCGATGGGGAATCCGGTGGCCTTCGAGGCCAGCGCCGAGCTGCGCGACACGCGCGGGTTCATCTCGACGACGACCATGCGGCCGTTTTCGGGGTTGATGGCGAACTGCACGTTCGAGCCGCCCGTGTCGACGCCGATCTCCCGCAGGACGGCCAGCGCGCCGTCGCGCATCATTTGATACTCGCGGTCGGTGAGCGTCTGGGCGGGCGCGACGGTGATCGAGTCGCCGGTGTGGACGCCCATCGGGTCGAAGTTTTCGATCGAGCAGACGATGATGGCATTGCCGGCCAGGTCGCGCATCACCTCCAGCTCGAACTCTTTCCAGCCGAGCACGCTCTCTTCAGCGAGCACCTCATGGACGGGAGACAGGTCCAGCCCGCGCTGAAGGATTTCGATGAGATCCTCGCGGTTGTAAGCGATGCCGCCGCCGGTGCCGCCGAGCGTGAAGCTGGGCCGCAGGATGACGGGGTAGCCGATTTTTGCGGCGAATTCGAGTCCTTCTTCCACCGAAGTCAGCAGGCGCGACTGCGGCACCTCAAGACCGATCTTCCGCATCGCGTCCTTGAACAGCAGCCGGTCTTCGGCCTTCTTGATTGCTTCCAGCTTCGCGCCGATCAGCTCGACGCCGTAGCGGTCCAGGATGCCGCGCTCGGCGAGCTCGACGCTGAGGTTCAGTCCGGTCTGACCGCCGACGGTGGACAGCAGCGCGTCGGGGCGCTCGCGGCGGATCACCTCTTCGGCGTATTCAACGGTGAGCGGCTCGATGTAGGTGCGGTCGGCGAGATCCGGGTCGGTCATGATCGTCGCCGGGTTTGAATTCATCAGGATGACTTCATAGCCGTCGGCGCGCAGCGCCTTGCAGGCCTGCGTGCCGGAGTAGTCGAACTCGCAGGCCTGGCCGATGACGATGGGGCCGGAGCCGATGATCAGGATGCGGTGAATGTCGTTTCTGCGCGGCATTCGTCAGGAATGGAACTCCTTCATCAGGGCGGCGAAGTCCTCGAAGAGGTAGCGCGAATCATGCGGGCCGGCGGCCGCCTCCGGGTGGTATTGGACGCAGAACAGCGGCAGCGAGCGATGGCGCAGGCCCTCCAGCGTCTGGTCATTCAGGTTGATGTGCGTCAGCTCGACCTCGTTCGCGTTCAGGCTGTCGGGGTCGACGGCGAAGCCGTGGTTCTGCACGGTGATCTCGACCCGCTGAGTACGGTAGTTCAGCACCGGGTGGTTGATGCCGTGGTGGCCGAACTTCAGCTTAAAGGTGCGCCCGCCAAGGGCCAGGCCGAGCAGTTGGTGGCCGAGACAGATGCCAAAGATGGGCACGCGGCCGATGAGGCGGCGGATCTGCGCCACCGGGCCCGTCAGGGGCTCGGGATCGCCGGGGCCGTTGGAAAGAAACACGCCATCGGGCTTCATTGCCAGGACGTCTTCGGCCGGCGTGGAGGCCGGCACGACGGTGACACGCGCGCCGATCGAGACGAGGCAGCGCAGAATATTCCGCTTGATTCCGAAGTCGTAGGCGACGACATGGAACGAGCCGAGCGGCTGGAGGCTGACCCGCTCGGATGGCGAGCACGGCTCGAGCGGTTGCGTCCACTCGTAACGCGTGTCCGTGGTGACGCGCGAAGCCAGATCGAGGCCCGCCATCGGCGGAGTGTGGCGCGCCATCTCGATCAGTTCCTCCGCGGTGTGGCCGGCGGTGCTGAGCGCGCCGCGCATGGCGCCGCGGTCCCGCAGCCGACGGACGAGCGCGCGCGCATCGACGCCGGAGATGACGGGAATGCCGTCGCGGCGGAGAAATTCGTCGGCGCTCCACTGCGCCCGCCAGTTGGAAGGCGTCAGGTTGAAGTCCCGCACCACCAGGCCCTCGATGTAGGGCCGGGCCGCCTCGCTGTCGCTGTCGTTGGTTCCGTAATTGCCGATGTGCGGGTAGGTGAGGACGACGATCTGGCCAGTGTAGGAGGGATCCGTGAAGACCTCCTGGTAGCCGGTAATGGCGGTGTTGAAGACGACTTCACCGGTGCGCACCGCCTCCGCACCGAAAGCAACGCCCTGGAAAACGCTGCCGTCTTCCAGGGCGAGAATCGCCGGTCTGGACAAGCTTTCTCCTTGCGTGCCGAATGGCCGGATTGTGGGGGACAAACCCTATTGTTTCATGCCCGGGCGGCGTGTTCAACCGGGCCATTTCCCTGTTAGCATGGGACCATTGCGGACGGCGCGCCCAGTGCGGCGCGGGCGCCGCAGGGAGGGTGCATGGGAGAGCTGGCCCGCATCGGAGTGGCCATTGACGAAGATCTGCTGAAAAAGTTCGATGCGCTGAACCGGCGGCGCGGCTACACGAACCGCAGCGAGGCCTTCCGCGACCTGATCCGCGATGCGCTGATCCAGGAGAAAGCCGAACAGCCGGACACGGAGGTGGTGGGCACGCTAACGCTCGTCTACGACCACCATGTGCGGATGCTTCAGGAGCGGCTCACGGAGATGCAGCACGAGCACTATCACGAGATCATCTCGACGCTGCACGTCCACCTGGATCACGACCATTGTCTGGAGGTGCTGGTGCTGCGGGGCCGGAGCGGCCAGGTGCGGCGGATTGCGGACCGCCTGATGGCGACCAAGGGCGTGCAACATGGCCGTCTGACGCTGACTTCAGCGGGGGCCTGACGGCAAGGCGCGCAGCGCGGAGCCGCGCGCGGAGACCGGGTTCAGCTTCGCCGGGTGCCGCGCGCCATCGGCGCCTTTTGCACGGGCGGCGGGACGGCCGCGGCGGCGCGCATCCAGTCGCGCACCGGCGGCTCGAGCATTTCGGCCATGGTCTGCATCGGGATGCCTTCCTCTTCGCGGAGGAAGCGCAGGCAGCGGTTGTCGGCGTCCCAGTCGATGCGGATCAGGTCGCCGCCGCGGATCTGTTCGGTGGCGATGAGGTTGGACAGCGGCTGGACGAGCATCCGCTCGATGGCGCGCTTCAGGTGGCGGGCGCCGTAGCGCGGGTCGACGCCTTCCTCGAGCAGCGCGTCCTTGGCATCGCCCGAAAGCCGGAACAGAAAGGCGCGCTCGGGCGACGCCATCAGCACGCGCTGCTGCACCATGCCGAGCTCGATGTCGAGGATGCGGCGCAGCTCGGCCTCGCCGAGGGGGCGGAAGACGACGATCTTGTCCAGCCGGTTCATGAACTCAGGCGTGAACTTGCGCCGCGCGGCCTCGATGCCGCTGCGCTCGATGCGGCGCCCGGTTTTCGCATCGGCCCCGGCCAGGCCGTCGAGAGCGCGGAAGCCGAGCCGCGGGCTCATGAGCGACTGCATCTCGGCGGCGCCGAGGTTGGAGGTCATGAAGATCATCGCCCGGGAGAAATCCACCTTGCGGTTGTCGCCGAGCGTGAGCGTGGCCTTGTCGAGGATGCCGAGCAGGAGGTTCCAGAGCGCGTCGGAGGCCTTTTCGATCTCGTCGAACAGGACGAAGCTGAGCTTGATGCGGTCCGTGTGGTACTGATTCAGGACCTCCTGGCTGAGCAGCGGGTGGGTTTCGCGGTGGCCGAGGTAGCCGGGAGGCGAGCCGATGAGCTTGGCGATCTCGTGGCTGTGCTGGAACTCGGCGCAGTCGATTTTGATGACGGCGCGCGGCGTGCCGAGCAGCGTTTCGGCGGTGGCCTCGACGATGCGCGTCTTGCCGGTGCCGGTGGGCCCGAGGAAGAGCAGGTTGGCCACGGGGCGCTGCGGCGGGCACAGGCCGGTGAGATACATCTGGTAGACGTTGACAATCTGCGCGATGGCCTCGTCCTGGCCGACGACGAGTTGGCGCAGGCCGGATTCCAGCTCGGCCGCCTCGCGCCCGGTGCGGCCGGGATCGAGCAGTTCGGGCTGGCCGGCCGGCACGGACCTGCCGCTGGATCTGCGCGGGAACGGGAAACGCCGTCCTTCGCCGGAGCCGGGCAACGCCGGGGCTGCCGCGTCCAGAACTCTCATCGCTTCGCCCAAAACCAATTCCTTTCCGGCGCCCGCGCGCCGCCTCAGGAGCGAGGCGGCCGCGACGGGCGCATCTCCACTAGACTGATCAGGGTCCGCTCCGGCATGGCGAGCACGGCCGCCACCGCCTCGGCGACGTCCCGCGGGTCCATCTTCCAGCCGGCCGGCTGGCTGTGTCCGAACCCGGTGTTGACGCTGCCGGGAAGGATCAGGGCCACGCGGATGCCTTCGTGGCGGTGGTCGAGCATCATCGCTTCGCTCATGCCGACGAGGCCGAACTTGGAGGCGTTGTAGGCCGCTCCGCCCGCAAAGGCGTTGCGCCCGGCCAGGGAGCCGATGTTGATGATCCATCCCCCACCGCGCACGCGCATTCGCCGAATGGCGTGGTGCGAGCAGCGGTACACGCCTCCCAGGTTCGTCTCGATGACATCACTCCATTCCTCGGGACCGAGCGCGGCCACATCCTTGAACACGCCAACCCCGGCGTTGTTCACCAGGATGTCCGGCCCTCCCATTTCGAGGTCCATCCATTCGAACAACTCCCGAACGGAAGCCTCACTCCGAACATCGGCGGCGCGGGCCCGGATTTTTAGAGTTTCTTGTGGAAATTGCCGCCGCAGTTCACTGAGCGTCTCCTGGAGGCGGTCCGGATCGCGCCCGCAGAAGGCGACGTTGGCGCCGGCTTCGAGAAGCCGCTCGACAATGGCGCGGCCGATGCCGCGCGAGCCGCCGGTGACCAGTGCTGTCCTGCCTTGGAGATTCAGGGTCATGAATGTCATCTTGCCACCGCCGGCACGGCCGGAAAGCGCGCACGGCCGGGACGCTATACTCAAAGCGTGCCGGCCATTGCCGGCGGCCAGTGCTGACCTGCCCATGACGGATCTGAGCCTTGTCTGGCTGCGCGCCTCCGCCCTGCTGTACACGCTCGCGTTTTTCCACCCGGTGCTGATGCTGCTGCGGAGGACCCGGCGGGAGTTCGCGCCCGCCCGGCCCGCCTTCCAGACGGCCGCCGTGCTGCATTTCGTCGCCATTGCCGAGCGCAGCGCCGCGGTGGGCCAGCTTGCTGCCAACAACTTCTTTGAGACGGCTTCGCTGTGTGCGCTGATCCTGGCGCTGGTCTACCTCTTCATCGACTGGCGGTACCGTTTCGACGGGCTTTGCATTTTCTTTTTCCCGCTGGTGACGGTGCTGGCCTGGATTGGAGCGGCCGGGGCGCCGACCTCGGCCTGGGAGCAGCAGAACCTGCGGGGCGCGCTGCTGGCAGTGCATATCCTGCTGGTGCTGGTTGGCATCAGCGGACTGCTTGTGTCGGCCACCGGCGCCGCGTTCTACCTGTTGCAGGAACGGCGGCTGAAGCGGCGGCATGCGGCGGCGGGGTGGCTGGGGCGGCTCGCGCCGGAGAAGTTGCCGCCGCTGGAAACGCTCGATCACCTGATCACGCGCGCGATGAACTCGGGCTTCGTGGCGCTGACGCTGGCCGTGGCCGTGGCCTCGGTGTGGGCGTCCATGGAGTATGGCTCCCGCTGGATCGCCAAGCCTGCCATTCTGATCTCGCTGGTGACGTGGTTCTTCTATCTGCTGATGGTCGTTCTGCGCAGCTGGGCGGGCTGGCGCGGTCGGCGGGCGGCGATGCTGTCGCTGGCCGTGCTCGCCTTTGCCGCGGCGAGCTGGGCGGCGCATGTCGGACTGCGGCCGCTGCTGGAGCGTTGACACTGGCAAGCCGATGCCCAACCTGCTGCTGACCGGACTGAACCACAAGACGGCGCCCGTCGAGGTGCGCGAGCGGCTGGCCGTGGCTGCCGCGGAGCTGCCGGCGGCGCTTGAACGGCTGCGGGCGTGCCCGGGCGTGGATGAAGTGATGCTGCTGTCGACGTGCAACCGCGTGGAAGTGCTGGCGCACGGGCCCGACGGCGCGGCGCTGGCCGCCGACCCGATCATCGAAACGCTGGCGGGCCTGCGCGGACTGGATGCGGCCCTGCTCCGGCCGCATTTCTACGTGTACACGGGCGAGCAGGCGCTGCGGCACCTGTTTCGGGTGGCCTCGAGCCTGGATTCGATGGTGCTTGGCGAGCCGCAGATTCTCGGGCAGCTCAAGGAGGCGCATGCGGCGGCGCGGCAGTGCGGCGCGGCGCAGGCGGCGCTGGAATCGATCCTTTCGCGCGCCTTCGCCGTGGCCAAGCGGGTGCGCAGTGAAACGGCCATCGGCCGCAGCGCGGTGAGCGTCTCCTACGCCGCCATCGACCTGGCACGGCAGATTTTCGGCGAGCTGCGCACCAAGCACGCGCTGCTGGTGGGCGCCGGCAAGATGGCCGAGCTCGCCGCGCGCCACCTGCACCGGGCCGGCTGCGGACGGATCTTCGTCACCAACCGCACGCGGGCCCGCGCCGAACAGATGGCCGCGGCGGTGGGCGGCGAGGTGCTCGAATACGGCGAATTCCGCGCGCGGCTGCACGAGATGGACATCGTGCTGGCCAGCTCCGGCGCCACCGGCTACCTGATCACGAAAGACGACATGAAGGCCGTACTGCGCCGCCGGCAGAACCGTCCGGTGCTGCTGATCGACATCGCCGTGCCGCGCAACATCGATCCCGCGGTGGACGAGCTGGAAAGCGCCTACCTGTACGACATCGACGATCTGGGCCGCGAGGTGGAGGCCAACCGACGGGCCCGCCAGCGCGAGGCGGAAGAGGCCGAACAGATCATCGAAGAAGAGCTGCGACGGCTGCTGGAGCGCTTCCGCACGCGCGAAGTGGCGCCGGTGATTGTCGGGCTGCAACAGCGGCTGGAGGAGATCGCGCGCGAAGAGCTGGAGCGCTGGCGCACGAAGCTGGGCGGCGAGGATCCGGCGCGGGCGGCGCAACTGGAGGCATTCGCGCGCTCGCTCGTGAACAAGCTGGCCCACGGGCCCATCGTCGAAATCCGCCGTGCGGCCAGCTCGCCCGAAGGCGACCGCATTCTCGGCGTCATCCGGCGCATGTTCCGGCTGGAGGGCGAATGAAACTGCGCATTGGCAGCCGCGGATCCCAGCTTGCGTTGTGGCAGGCGCGGCGCGTGGGGGCGCGGCTGGCCGCGCTCGGCGTCGAGACCGAAATCGAGATCATCCGTACGACCGGCGACCGCATCACCGATGTGCCGCTGGCGCGCGTTGGTTCCAAGGGGCTGTTCACGAAAGAAATCGAGGAGGCGCTGCTCGACGGGCGCATCGACCTGGCGGTGCACTCGCTGAAAGACCTTCCGGTGGAGCTGCCGCCGGGGCTGGCGCTGGCGGCGGTGCCGGAGCGCGAGTCGCCGCTGGACGCGGTGGTGGGACGCCGGCTGGAAGAGCTGGCGGCGGGGGCGCGCGTCGGCACGTCAAGCCTGCGGCGCGCGGCCCAACTGCGGCGCCTCCGGCCGGACCTGGTGATCGAGGACATCCGCGGCAATCTGGATACGCGGCTGCGGAAACTCGACGAGGGCCGCTACGATGCGATCCTGCTGGCCTCAGCGGGCCTCGCGCGGCTGGGCTGGGAATCGCGCATTGCCGAGCGGCTGACGCCGGAGGTGATGTGTCCGGCGGTGGGGCAGGGTGCGCTGGCGGTGGAGACGCGGGCCGAGCCGGATCCGGCGTTTCGCATTTGCGCGCGGCTCGACGACCCGGCGGCGCGCTGCGCGGTGGAGGCCGAGCGTGCGCTTTTGGCCGCGCTTGGGGGCGGCTGCCAGGTGCCGCTGGGCGCTTACGCCGAGCTTGTGGACGGGCGGTTGCGGTTGCAGGCGGTGGTGGTGGATCCGGACACGGGCGAAGTGTTCCGCGTGGCGCGGGAGGGCGATGCCGCGGCGCCGGAGGAGCTGGGCCACGAGGCGGCGCTCGAACTGCTGGAGGCCGGGGCGCGGCGCGTGATCGCCGCCGTGAATCCCCAAGCGCTGCCGCTGGCCGGGCAGACGGTGGTGGTGACGCGCGCGGCGCGGCAGGCGGGCGCGCTTTCGCGGCAGCTGCGCGCACTCGGGGCGGAAGTCGTCGAGATGCCGGTGATTGCGTTTGAGCCGCTCGACTTTGCGCCGCCCGACTGGGCCGCCTATGACTGGGCGATATTCACCTCGGCCAACGGCGTGGAATTTTTCTTCGGACGCATGCCGCCGGCGCGCGGCCCGCGGCTGTGCGCCATCGGGCCGGCGACGGCAGAAGCGCTGCGGGCGCGCGGGCTGGAGCCGGACGTCGTGCCGGAGGAGTATGTCGCCGAAAGCGTGGTGGCGGCGTTGCGGCCGCACGGGCTGGCGGGCCGCCGCGTGCTGCTGCCGCGCGCCGCTGAAGCGCGCGACGTGATCCCGGAGGAGCTGCGCCGGCTGGGGGCGCAGGTGGACGTGCTGCGTGTCTACCGGACGGTCGTGCCCGAAGGGCTGGAACAGAAAGCGCAGGAATTGTTTTCGCTGGTCCGGCCGCAATGGGTGACGCTGACGAGCTCCTCCACCGTGCGCCATCTGCTGGCCGTCGTTCCGCGGGATCTTCTTGCGGGCGTGCGGCTGGCTTCCATCGGGCCGGTGACGACGGCGACGGCGCGCGCGGCGGGACTTGCAGTGACGGTCGAGGCGGCGCGCTTCACCGTCGACGGGCTGGTGGAGGCGATCACGGCCTGGGTGCGCGGGCATGAACCGAGAAACGCGGATTGAGCTGGACGGCGCCACTGTCCGGTGCCTCCTGCCCGGGCTGGACGGGCCGATGCAGGGCAAGTATGTTGTGGGCGAGACCCTCGACGGGGGGCAACGGGCCGTTGCCTTCGATCCTTCTGCGTCAATGCATGCCCAAATTGGCGCCCGCTACGGGTTGCGCGTGCTCGGGGGCGGCTACTGCCGGCTCGATCCCGATGCCCGGCGCGCCGAGCTGTGGGGATCCAGCGGGCAGTTTGGCCCTGAGCCGGACCGCCAATGGACGGTGCGGGTGCTGGAGGCGGCGCTCGGCGGCTACACGGTGACCGAGGCGGACTGAGCGCGCATCCGCGGCTGCTTGCGGCGAAGCCCCCTTTCTGCGATAGTCTCAGGAACACGCCCTGCTCCCGGCGCGGGGCAATTCCGCTTCTGAGGAGGACACTGCCTGGCCATGCGTTCCGCCGCCCTGATTCTGGCTTTGTGGAGTGCGACAGCGGCCGCGGCGGCGCCGCCATTCCGCACGGTGATTTTTGGCCGATACTCGGACTCGATCCAGAGCTTTGAAGCCTTCGCCCGGCGCGCGAAACAGTCCGGCGCCACGCACATCGTCATTACCGCCGAGGACCTGCCCTGGGCGCTGTGGATGCTCGACACGCCGGGCGACCCCTATCCGGCGTGGGCGATGTCCAACCTCGGGATTTTCAAGGTGGCGACGCCCGATGCGCTGCGGCCGTATCTGCCGCAGGATTATGCGGCCCGCGTGCTGGGAATCCTGAAAGAACGCTGCGAGGTGCTGCGCCGGCTCGGGCTGAAGGCGGCCTACACGACCTTCGAGCCGCAGATCCTGCCCGAGGCCGTCTATCGCGACCACCCGCTGTGGCGCGGGCCGCAGGTCGATCATCCGCTCCGTTCGCGCGTTCCCCGCTTCGCGCCGAACATCGATCACCCGGAGGTGCTGGCGCTGTACCGCGAGTCGATGCGGAAGTTCTGCACGGTGTGTCCGGAGGTGGAGGTCGTCTCCCTGCACACGAACGATTCGGGCTCAGGCATGAGCTGGAGCCCGGGGCTTTATCAGGGCCCGAACGGCAGCGCGCTGACGCGCGACCGGCGCATGTATGAACGTTATCGGGACTTCTTCGGGGCGTTTCGGCAGGGCGCCCAGGAAGCCCGCACGGGGCCGCTGGAAATCGACGCCGAATGGGTGCGCGAGGCCACGCCGGAGCTGGTGGCCACGCGGCTGGAGCCGGGCATGGCGGTGGCCAATCTCGAGGGGCCGAAGGCGACCCGCTACAAGGCCGTCGTCGGCTTCCTGCTGGACTACTTCTATCCGTTTTACCCGGCCCTGGGCATTCCGTTGCCGGTGCGTTATGTGGAGGAGCTGGAACAGGCGGCGCAGTCCGGCGCGCCGCGGCTGTTTTATCTGATTGGCGACCGGTACAACACTGATCTTTATTTCGACATCTACGACAATTTCTGGAAATCGCCGACCTCGGACGAGGTGTCGCGATTGCAGCTTCTTCGGGCCATCGCCGCTTCGCGTGTGGGCGAGGCGGACGCCGGACGGCTGGTGAGCGCCTGGGCGGCCATTCACCGCGCCGGAAGGGACGTCGATATTCTGAATTTCGGCGGCACGCTCTTCTATATTGGCGGCGTGCACCAGCGATGGATCACCCGGCCTTTCGTTCCGTTTCCAGAAGAATTATTGCCGGAAGAACGGGAATATTACCGGAAATTCCAATTCCAGGCGCGCGGCGAGGATCGGGCGATGGATCTGGGGGACATCCAGGGAACGCGCCAGTACCAGGGCCTGGGCGGAGCGGCGGTGAGCGGGCAGCTGCTTGTAAGGATGAAGGCCGACATCGCCCAGGCGCGGCGGCTGATTTCGTCGATGGCTCCTTCCGCCCCGCCGCCGCGCCGCGCCGAGCTTGAGCTTCTGGACCGGCGCCTGCGCGTCTTTGACATCCTCATCGACAACTGCCGCGACGGACTCGAATATCAGTATCTGCTCGACTTCATGAAGGGCGGGCGGCTCCGGCGGCCCATCGAGTTTCAGGAGCACCTGACGGACATTCCCGAGTGGCGGCAGATCAAGGAGATTGCGCGGCGGGAGATGGACAACAGCATTGTGCTGGCGGAGATGCTTGAAGCGTCGCGCGACGCGCTGCTGGATCTGGCAAAGACGAAAGAGGAAGAAAACATCCGCGTCCTCGGGCCGGATCTGGCCCGACAGTTGCGGCGCCGCGTGGAGATCATGGCGAAATACTGGGAGGATTACGAGCGGCTTTTTGACGAAGAAAAGCCTCTGCCGCGGCCCGCGCCGCAGCGCTGAGGCCCGGGCGGTTACCGGCGCTCCAGTCTCTGGACCAGCGCCTCAATGCGGGCCGAGGCGCCGGGTTCGGGGTGCCGGCGCGCGGCGGCGAGCGCCCGCCGGGCGGCGGCCAGGGCGTCGGCGGCGCGGCCCGCGGATTCGTACAGTTCGGCCAGCCGTCCGAAGATCAGCGGTTCGTCGCCGCCCAGTTCAACCGCTTTTTCGACGTGCGCGAGGCCACTTTTCAGGTCCCCATCCGCGGCGAGGGCGCGGCCGTAATTGAAATGAAGAACGGCGGAGTTTGGTTCGATTTCGAGCGCCTTGCGGAAAAAGGGCAGCGATTCCCGGTAACGGCCCGCGCGGGCCAGCGCGCCGGCATAGTTGTTGAGCGCGTCCGGGCTTTCCGGCGTCAGCTCGAGGGCGACGTGGAGGTGAACCAGCGCCTTTTCGGTGTTGCCGGTTTCCACCAGCATGCCTCCGTAAGCGCTGCGGGCCTGGGCGTCTCCCGGCCGGAGTTCCAGCGCCCGTTCGAAGTGGCGGGCCGCTTCTTCGTATCTTTTCGACCTGGCCAGGGCGATTCCGATATTGGTGTGCGCGCGGACGTTGTCCGGGTCGATTTCCAGTGCGCGCGCGAACTGGCGGGCCGCCTCCTCGGGCCGCCCCGCTCCGTCGAGAGCCGCGCCCAGGTTGCTGATGGCGGCGGCGTCGTTGGGGTCGAGCTCCAGCGCCCGCTTCCATTCCACAATCGAGTCCTCGAAGCGCCCCTGGCGGTAGAAGGCGAGCGCGCGGTCAGAAATCCGGTAAAACTCCGTGGCCGGCGCGTCGATTTTCAACCACTCATCGACGCCGACGTTGACGAATTCAGGGATGTTGACGGCGCGGTTTGCGGCGGTAGCGTTTTCGATGAGAATCGGCGGCGTGTCGTTGCCATTTTCGTCGATATGCGTCAGAAACATCCGCGTGTAAGGCGACCGGCTCTTGGAGGAAAAGACGAGCCAGCGTCCGTTGGGCGAGAAGCTGTGCCAGGAGTTCATCAGCGGCGTGTTGCAGTCCATGCGCCGCGGCGTGCCGCCCTCGAAAGGAACGATGTAAAGCCGGCTGTCCGGGCGCATGAGCAGCCCGTTGCGCGCCTGGACGTACACGATCCATCTGCCGTCCGGCGACACCTTGGGGAAGGAATTGCTCATGCCATTGCCGGAGGCGCCCCGGATGGGTTCCGGCGTGCCGCCCCGACCATTATTGAAAGGGATCCGGTAAAGGTCGTAGCGGATCCGGGTCTCGTTGGGATCATTGGCGCGTTCGGCGGGCGGCGCGCCGGGCGGGTAGGCATCACGCGCCCGGGCGCGAGCGAAGACAATCCACTTTCCGTCCGGGCTCCAGGTGGCGTTCGTGTGAACGTAGTTCGGGTCGTCAGCGCCGGGCAGGGGCCTAAGCTGCCGGCTCTGCCGGTCGTACCAGGCAAGAATCCCGCGGGTCGGGTAAAAGACCTGAAGAAACCGGTAATCCCTGAAATTCGCGACGTAGAAATTCCCCTGCACATCGGGTGGCAGCTCGGGAGTAATTCCGGCGTGTTTCTTCGGCTGTTCTGGCTGAAAGTCGGAACCATTGACCATCGTGATGACGGTCTGGCCGTCGGGTGAAACCTGCGACATGAAACCGACGCGGATTCTGCCGCCAAGCTTTCCGCGGAAATTGCTCCAGGCGATGACATCGCGGTTGTGGATCACCGTCTCCCTGCGGATGGGCACGAGCGCGTACAGGCCCTTGTCGTTCTGCGGGCCATCCACGTCAAGGCCCAGCGTCTTTCCGTCGCGGGAGAACGAGTGGCAGTTCATGCAGACGGGCAGGTTGTCGATGAGGAGGCGGCTGGAATCCTCGTGGACGTAACGAAGCCGCCAGGCGACCAGGGGAATGGCCGAGGGCGGCAGCGGCTTGATGACGCCGCGTTCGAGCTGGGCCGGCATCAGCGGCACGTCGCGGAAGAAGATGGGCGCCCCGACCGGGTCTTTCGAGGTGCGGAGCGTTACGCTGCCGGTCGAGACCGTTCTGTCCGGCTCGAGCGGACTATAGCCTTCCAGGAGGATTCTGGTTGGCCGTTCGATCGTGCGCCGCTTGATTTCCTCCCAGAGCGGGCGGTCCGGCCGCCAGGTGCGGGTGTTCGCCCTGTCCGCGGGGACCCTGGGGATTTCGTTCGTGTCGGCGACGGCGCGGTAGTCGATCTCCCCCGGCTCCAGCCACCGGACCTGCGCATCGAGCCGGACCGGCGGGCCGCCGTCGCCAAACTCCACGATCACGCGCCATGCCGTGTTGGAGGGCGCGCTGTCGCGGAACAGGAACGTCGGCGGCGCGAAGTCCGGCGGGAAGACGGAGCCCTCCAGCGGATAATCGATCGTGATGCGGCCGGCCGGCTGCGCCGGCGCGGACACTGCGAGGAGGAGCAGTGCGAGGACGGTTCTCATGAGAGCGTCCGTGAGCTCGATCATACCCGAGGCGCGCCCGATCCTGATAGTCTGAATGGTTTCATTCCGGGCCACGGCAGAGGTTGCGCTCCGCCGCCGGATGCAGGGGAAATCGCCGATGAACCAGACGCGTGAACGCCTCTTTGTCACCGAAGACGGCCGCAACGTGGCCTTCGTATTCGCGCTTGTCAGCTCGCTGTTCCTGTTGTGGGGTTTCCTCAACGGGATGATCGACGTGATGGACAAGCATTTCCAGGACGAACTCGGCCTGACCAAGGCGCAGTCGGCGTGGGTCCAGTTTGCTCATTACCTCGGCTACTTTCTCATGGCCCTGCCGGCGGGCGTCGTCGCGTCGAAGCGCGGTTACAAGGCGGGAATTCTCACCGGCCTGCTGCTGGTGGCCATCGGCGGGTTCTGGTTCCTGCCGGCGACGGAAGTCCACTTCATGGCCAAGGCGGGAAAGGTAGGGCCGAACGCGGCGTTCGTCGCGTTTCTCATTGGCGTGTGCACGATCGCCGGCGGGCTGACCTTCCTGGAAACGGTGGCGAATCCCTATACGACAGTCCTCGGGCACCGGAAGTTTGCCGCGACCAGGATCAACCTGGCGCAGTCGATGAACGGTTTCGGCTGGATCTTCGGTCCGATGGTGGGCAGCGTTTATTTTTACTCGAAGGACGCCGCGGGTCGAAGCACCGGCAGTGAGACGCTCTACATTCCGTATGTGGCCAGCGCCATCGGCGTGCTGGTGCTGGCGTTCATTTTTTATCTCGTCAGGATGCCGGAAATTCCGACGGCGGACGAGTACCACATGGACAACGGCACGCCGGGCGTGTCCCGCTCCATCTGGACGCATCCGCATTTCACGCTCGCAGTGCTTGCGCAATTTCTCTACGTTGCCGCGCAGGCGGGCATCTTCAGCTTCTTCATCAACTACATGGTGGAGGAGCCTCCGAACATGCCCGCCGCCTGGTATCCGGCCCTGGAGAGCCTGGCCGCGCGGGCCGGCATCCTCCGCGAGTGGCTGCGCGGCTGGCTGACGCCCGTGGAAGGCGGCGCGTTCTGCCGGCTGACCGAGAAGGGCGCGTCGAACCTTGCCAGCGTCGCGTTCCTGTTTTTCCTCGCGGGACGGTTTTCGGGCGCGGCCATTCTCCGGCGCTCTGCCGCGCACCGCGTGTTGGGCATCTATGGCGCGATGAACGTGCTGGCCACGTTCCTTGTGTTTCTGAAGCTCGGCTGGTTCTCGGTGGCGTGCGTGTTTGTCAGCTATTTCTTCATGTCGATCATGTTTCCGACGATCTTCGCGCTGGGCATTCACGGGCTGGGCGCGCGGGCGAAGAAGGCGTCTTCGTTCATCGTCATGGCGATCATGGGCGGCGCGCTGCTGCCGAAGCTGATGGGATACGTGGCGGACGAGACGAACATGTCGCGCGGGTTCATCGTGCCGATGTTCTGCTTCCTGTTTGTGGCCTGGTACGGCTTCCGGTGGCCGCGGCTCAGCCGGGCGGAATCGCTGACGGCGGCGCCGTCGCTGAAGGGACACTGACGGCGCTGGCCCGACCGGCTCAGCGCCGCGTCTGGTCAAAGCTGAACCGCACGCCCATGGTCACGGCGATGTCGTTCTTCTTTTTGCCCGGCAGTGGATTCGACAGGTAGCGGTCGTTGACGCCGACGGTCCATTCGAGCCACTGCATCACCGGCACCGCGGCGGTGGCGTCCAGGCTGATGCGGTAGGCGCCGCGGCTCGTGAGGTTCGGGAAGAACCCCAGGCGCTCGTTGAGCCGGAAACGCCGCAGAAGCTGGATGTTCAGCTCCTGTCCGGCGGCTGCTTCGCCCGAGTTCCGCACCAGCGGCCCCTCCTCGCGGCTGAACTTCTCCCGGTTCCAGTTGCCGCCGCCGCTGAGTTCCAGCGATCCGCGCCGGCTCAGCCACGGCTTGTATCCAAGTCCGCCGCCGACCACGCTGCGCAGGTCGAGCGAGAGAAAGCGGTCATAGTCGTAGGCATTGATGCCATAGAGGAACAGCCGCCCGTTCGCGCGGCGGTCGACCCGCAGCGAGCCGCTGATTCGGTTGGCCGTGGCGCCAAACGGCTCGGTCGTGCTCTGCGTGGCGTAAATCTGCGAAAAATTCAAAGCGAGAACATTCCTCCCGGCTTCCCGCACGGCGCTGGCGGCGGTGCTCAACGTGGTGGTGCGCGCGTTGCCCGCGGTATTGGCGATGGAAAAGGCGACGGACCCGCGCCAGAAATCCGTCAGCCTCGGATGCTTCCATCGCTCTTCTTCCCGTTCCCAGGCGCGCTGTGCCGCCTCATTGCGCATGGCGGTGATCTCGGCCGGCGCCACCGACTTGAGCAGGCCGTCCGGCTGCACCAGCCGCACGGCGCCACCTGCGGTCTCGACCCGCGCCACGATGACCGCGCCTTCGGCCAGCGTGACATAGAGTGGATTTTCCGCGCGGATATCGGCGACGGAGCCGCGGCTGATCTTCACTTCGCCCGCGTAGGACGTGCGGAGGATCACAGTCTTGGCGTCGGCGGAAACGATCTCTCCGCTGAGACGGTCGCCGTTGGAGAGCAGCACGACGTCGGCGCGGGCGGCGGTGAGAAGGACGGTCAAGACAGGAAGGGCGCGAATTGTCGTCATATGGATTCTCATGCGTCCGCAACAAAAAATTAGATGTTCTGTTTTGGCTGGCTCTGTACCGACAAGACGCCCGCCTGAGGAGGCGCGTTTCGTCTGGCGACGCCGCCGGCGGGCGCGCCCGGCTCAGCGCACGTCGGAGGCTTCCACCGTGAATCGCAGCCGCAGGGGGCGTCCCGGCGCCAGCGTGAAGCCGTTCGAGTCCGGCGTCTTTCCGGGAAACGAAGCGCCGACAAAGCCGTAGTGGCGCAGGCACCATTGATGGGGCGCGCCCGGGTTGGACGGGTCCGGCGTAATGCGCAGCACCGCGCGCCGGCCCCCGTAAGAAGCCTCGAGCTCGGCCCAGCGATGGCGCACGAGGTCTTCGTCTTTTTCCACCACGCCCTCGCTTGAGCGGATCCGTGTGTCCTCGCGCGGGGCGAAGCGCGCGCTGAAGCCGCCGTAGCTCTTGCCTTCCTCCTGCGACCCGCGCAGCATGACCGGCTCCTTCAACGCCTCCCATACCAGCGTGAAATCCACGCGCCGCGCCGCGCCCTGCGAGGGGTGAACGAGGATCTCCACCACTTCGCGCACCAGCCGCTCGCCGCCGGCGTACCAGCCGTTTTCCGCCACCAGCCAGAGGCGGCCCTCGCGCGGCTCGCGCCGGATCCAGCGCTCGAACTGGTGCGCGATGCCGCGATACATCCAGAGGTCGTAGCGCCGGCCGCCGGCCTCCACGACCGGCCAGGCCCAGAACAGCCCATGGTGATGGTAGTGGTCCCTGGGGAAATCATCGAGCATGGAGATGCCGCCGGGCGTATAGAGCGGAAAGACGTAACAGCAGCGGCGGCGGTCTTCGGGGACGCCCGGCGGCAATTGCGGGCCATAGTTGTAGACAAGCGCCGGCCGCCCGTCCTCGAGCACTTCAACGCGCTGCCCGGCCGTCTCCCGCCATTGCAGCCGGAGTTGCGCGGTAGCGGGCGTTGCCGCCGCCAGAACAAAAACGAGCCATCCTGTTCTAGCCCTGCGAATCACGGCGCAACCTCTCCTCGTCGACCTCCACGCCGAGCCCGGCGCCCTGCGGCACGCGCAGCGCCCCGTCTTCCAGCCGGAAGGGCCGCTTCAGCCAGGACCCGGCGAGAAACTGCAACCCGTTGAGCGCCGCCGGACGCTTCAGCCCATACGCCCCGTAGAGCACGAGCGAAGCGGCCAGCGAAACATCCGGGTCGGTGAGCCCGCTGCCGAGAAACATCAGGCCGTGCTTTTCGAGATATTCGACCTGCCGGCGGGCGTCCCAGAGGCCGGCCGTGCGCGCCGGCTTCATGGCCACGCCGTCCATCAGCCCAAGCCGGTGGAACTCCTCCAGGTCGACCACGTTGACGACGCCTTCGTCCAGCAGCAGCGGCAACGCGCCCTGCTTCCTGAGCTCGCGCAGCCAGCTCAGCCGGTTGGGCGGCACCGGTTGTTCCATCACGTCGACGCCGGCGTCGCGCAGCTTCGGCAGCACAGCCAGAGCTGTTTCCAGATCATAGCCACCGTTGGCGTCGGCCCAGAGAAAACCATCCGGCGCAAATTTCCGCACGCGGCGGGCGAGCTCGACATCGAACTTCGGGTCCGGCGCCACCTTGATGTTGAAGTGGCGGTAGCCCTGTTTTCGCCCCGCTTCCAGGAGCTCGTCGGCCTCATCCAGCGTCCGCGCGTTCACGGTCCAGCTCAGGGTGATTTTGTCGGCGGGCCGGCGGTTCCAGAGCGCGGCCACGTTCTTCCCGGCGAGCTTGGCGGCGAGATCGTGCAGCGCCATGTCGATGCCGGACTTCGCGATGGGCATGCCGGTGGAGAACGACGGGGCGATGGCGCGGTTCATCCGGCGGTGCGCCTCGGCGATATCGGTTGGATTCATGCCGACGAGCACCGGCGCCAGATACAGCCGGATCGTGCCTGTGACGGATTCGAGTGTTTCGTAGCTCCAGGTGGGGATGGGCACGCTCTGGCCCCAGCCCGCCGTGCCGTCTTCGCAGGTGACCTTGACGAACACCGCCGGCCGCTCCGGCTTCGTGAAGAAGCGGAAATGGCCGGTGACCGGATAGCGCACCGGCAGCGCTTCCACGGTGCGGATGGGTGGAGCGTCCCGGAGCAGCATGAGCGAGGAGGCCCCGACAAATTCCCGCCGCGTCATACGAGTTCCCGCTTCACCGGGTCATAGCCGATGCGGCGTCCGGTCTGGAGCGACACGGCGGCCATGCAGGTGGCGACGGCATGCGCGTAACCGGCCTCGACGCTGGCGCGCGGCGTCGCGCGCGTCCGCACGCAGCGGAGGAAATTCGCCATGTGGGATTCGACGTCCGGCGGCAGCGGCAGCGTGTAGGGCTGGAGAATCCGGTCCGGATCGTTGCTGCCATCGCCGCTGACGCGATTGGCCTCGGCATCGAGCACGCCCCGGGTCCCAAACCAGAGATTGCGGCCGCCGGCGGAGTTGGTGAGGCTCATGGCGAACGTCACCAGGCAGTCGGTGTATTCGAGCATCGCCTGGAAGACATCGCTCGTCTGGCGCCCGTCCTTCCAGAGGTAGACGCCGCCCATGGCCATGGCTCCCTTGGGGTAGGGATCGTTCAGGTACCACGCGGCCAGGTCGATCAGGTGCGTCATCCACAGGCCAGGGATGCCATTGGTGGTGTCCCGGAAGAGCTGCCACTCGCGGAGTTTGCGCGGGTCGAAGCCGCCCTGGATGCGGCCGCCGAAGCGGAACGCCTCCCAGTCGACGTCTTCGGCCTTCACCATGTGATAATCGCGTCGCCAGCGGGGCTCGTAGAAGTGGTATTCCATCGAGACGCGCGTCACCTTGCCGATGACGCCCTTCTGGATGGCTGCGGCCGCGGCGATGAACTTCGCTTCGCTGCGCCGCTGCGTGCCCACCTGCACGACGCGGCCAGTGCGCTTGACGGCGTCGTAAGCCATGCGCGCTTCCTCGAAGGTGGTCGCGAAGGGCTTTTCTACATAAGCGTCCTTGCCGGCCTCGACAGCGTCGGCGAGGATTTTCGGATGCGTGAAATCAGGCGTGGCGATGAGAACCGCGTCGATGTCGCGGCGGGCAAGGATCTCCTGATACCGCGTTGTCTGGAAGGGCGGCGGGCCGAAGGTCTTCTGGACTTCCGCCGCCACGGCCTCTCGATTCACGCGCCAGACGTCACAGACGGCGGTGATGGCGGCGTTTTCACCCGAAGAGGCGACCATCTTCAAAAGGTCGCGCCCGCGGCCTCCGCAGCCGATGAGGCCGAGACGGATTCGGTCATTAGCACCCGGCTGCGCAAGCGCGCCGGCGGCGGTCGTCATCAGAAACACACGGCGTGTGGCTGGCATGGTTGTCTCCGGCTTTCTGAGTCATGATATCGCCACTGGCCCCGGACGCGGTGATGCAGACGGGCGGCCCGCACGCCTCCCGCGGCGCGCCGTGCGAGGGCACTGCCGATTCACTCCAGCCAGCGCGCGGCGGCCTGGTCGACAAACCACTTCATGGCAATGCCTTCGCGCAAACCCAATTGTCCGGGAAATTGTTTCGGCTCATAGGGCGCGAGAAAGACGTTGCGGAGCGCTACGGCCTTGTCCGCGCCCGTCGCCAGCACCACCGTATGGCGGGCATTCAGCAGCACGCCGGGCAGCAGCGTGATGCGCCACGCGAAGAGCTTCTCCACCCAGACGGCCGCGGCGATGCCCTCCCGGTCATCGATGAGCGGTTCGCCGGGGAACAGACTCGCGGTGTGCGCATCCGCTCCCAGTCCGCGGTGAATCACGTCGAATTGGGGAAGAGACCCCGGCGCGAGGCGAAAGAAGCTGCGGATTTCTGCTTCGTATCGCCGTGCGGCCTCGCCGGGCGGAAGCTCGGCCTCCACCCGGTGCACGTTCTGGGGCGGAACCTGCGCGGGCGCGAGGAGCAGCTCGTGGGCCAGCCGGTAATTACTTTGCGGATCAGCGGGCGGCACGGCGCGCTCGTCCACCCAGAACAGATGTACTCGGTCCCAGTCGAAGCGCTGGCGGGCGAGTTCTTCGAACATCGGCGCCGGGCTGCGGCCGCCGGAAATGGCCAGCGTGGCCGTGTTCTGCTGGTCGAGCGCGGCGTCCAGCAGGGCGAGGATCTCCTGTGCGCAGGCGCGGGCCGCGGCGACGGGATCCGGGCAGATCTTGCGATGCACGCTCATGCCTGCCAAATTGCCGCCAGCCCTGCGGCAACAGCCAGCGTCTCTTCAAAAAACCTGTCAGGGCCCGCGATGGCGAGCTCCTCGCTCATGGACCGCTCTTCGTTGGCGTGGGGCAAATGCAGCGCCTGCACGCCCGCGCACCCCGACGCGCGCACGGTTTCGCCGGCCAGCCGTTCGAGTTCAAGACGGATGCGGTCCGTCTGAATTGCCACCCCCACCACCTGCCCCTCGCCCGGCACGCTTCGGAAAACAGGCGCCGCCTTGCGAAACGTGCGCAACAGCCATGCGGCCAGATAGAGGGCGGCGGTCGAAGGGCGCGCTCCGGCGTGCCGGACTTCCACCTGCTGCACTGCGTCCGGATCGTCGAGGCCGCTGGCGGCAACGGTGTTGGCGATGGTTTCGCGCCACGGGGTGAGCCTCGTCCAGGCGAGGTCCGACACGCGCGTTCTGCCCTGCCGCAGCGCGGCAAGCGCCCGCAGCGCTTCGCCCGGGTCCTCGATACACGACGAGTCAACAACTATTTGGTCAAGCAATTCGCGCAGGCGCGCGAAAGGCTGTTGGCGCGTCCAGATGGCGCCGCGGCACCACAGGACCGCCGGCAGATCCGGCGCGAGCAGGCCGGCAATCACGCGCAGCACCTCGTCCTGTCTTGCTTCCGGAACCGTGATCTCAATCCGCTCGCAGCAGATCTGCCGCCGCGCGCCGGCCGCCATCCAGCACTGGAGGATGACCTGCGCATCCAGAGCGGCTTGCGGCGGCGCGGGCTTCAGCACGATGGCGCGGCTGGGATGTGCCTGCATGAGCGCCGCGACGGTCTCGCTGGCGCGGGCCGCGTCCGCTTCGTGTTCTGCCGCAACGATCAGCGTCATGGAACACGCCCGCACGACGCCGGAGGCGTCCGTGCCCTCGGGAGCGCCGGCCGCGGCCACCGCGGCCCACTGGGCCGCCATTTCCCGCAGAATCGTCTCCGCCTGCACGGCCGGCATCAGGGCGTCCTCCACGCGTGGCCATTTCGCGCAAGCATCGCGTCGGCTTCCTTGGGCCCCCAGGTGCCGGCTTCGTAATTCGGAAAGTCGAACCGGCGCTGCGACCAGGCGTCGAGCACGGGTTGCACGATCCGCCAGCTGGCTTCCACCATGTCCTGCCGCGTGTAAAGCGTCGCATCCCCGCACAGGGCGTCCACCAGGAGAGTTTCGTAAGCGGTGGGTGCCCGGTTGCCAAAACTGGCGCCGTAGTGGAAGTCCATCGAAACGGGCCGCAGATGCATGCCACGGCCCGGCTGTTTGGAAAGAAACCGCAGCGAGATGCCCTCGTCGGGCTGGATGCGGACGACAAGCAGATTCGGCGCGGCGCCTTCGCCACGGCCGCCGGAGAACAGGGCCAGCGGCGGCGCATGGAAAAAGATCGCGATATCGGTGACGCGTTTCGGCAGCCGCTTGCCCGTGCGGATGTAGAACGGGACGCCCGCCCAGCGCCAGTTGTCCACGTACAGGGTGAGCGCCGCGTAGGTGTCTGTCTGCGAATCCGGATCGACGCCCGCCTCCTGCCGGAATCCGGGCATTTCGACGCCGCCCACCCGCGCCGGGCCGTATTGTCCGGCCACGGCGTTCCCCGCGGCCTCTTCGAGGGTCATGATGCGAACCGAGCGCAACAGTTTGGCCCGTTCATCGCGCACCGCATCTGGCTCGAAGACGGGCGGGGGCTCCATGGCCACCGTGGCCATCACCTGGAGCAGGTGGCTCTGGATCATGTCACGCAGCGCGCCGGTTTCCTGATAGAAAGCGCCCCGGCCCTCCACGCCGATGGACTCGGCGGCCGTAATCTGCACCTGGCTGACGTAGCGGCGGTTCCAGAGCGGTTCGAAAATCCCATTTCCAAAGCGGAAAGCCAGCAGGTTTTGAACGGTCTCTTTTCCCAGATAGTGATCAATGCGGTAAACCTCATTTTCCGGGAATACCGCGTGAATCCGCCGGTCGAGCTCCCGGGCGCTCTCCAGATTGCGCCCGAAGGGTTTCTCGATCACCACCCGCCGCCAGCCGCTGCCCCTGTTCAGGCCGGCGGCTGCAAGCCGCTCCACGACCGTACCGTACAGGCCCGGATGCGTGGAGAGGTAGAAAAGGACGTTATCTCCGGTCTGTTGCGCCCGGTCAATTTCTCTCAGACGGCGGCCGAGAACGGCGTACATTTCCGCATCGTTCAGGTCTCCCGGCGCATAGAAAATTTTGCGGGCGAAGGCGTCCCAAAGGGTGTCATCCAACGGGCCATTGTCGAGGTGTTCCCGGACGGCTTCGCGCATCTTTTCCCGGAACGAATCGTCGCTCATCTGCGTGCGCGAGTTGCCCAGCACGGCAAAGGCGGGCGGCAGGCGCCGCTCGCAGGCCAGGCGGTAGAGCGCGGGCAGGAGCTTGCGCCGGGCGAGATCCCCGTTGGCCCCGAAGATGACCATGACGCAGGGGGGAACGCGCGCCTGGAACCGGAGCGGATCCGCCAGCATGTCAAACCCAGCCATTTCTCCCACTGTAGCAGGGCTCCAGGCGCCCTGTGCCCGCGGGGAATCGGCGGAGCAGGCGCCGCCCTGGACGTTGCCTCCGCGGCGTCAGCGCCGCGAGGAACTTTCAGCAGCAGCGGCCCGCTGCGGCCGGGATCAGAATTTCCAGCGCAGGGTCAGCATCCCCTGCCGCGGCGTGCCTGCCGGCAGGAAGATGTGCGTGCTGGTGATGGTCCCGCCGGCCGACACGTTCACGGTCATGTTCGGTTGGCCGTAGTTGAAGTGGTTCAAGACGTTCGAAAACGAGGCGCCGAGCTCGAGCTGTGATTCGCGAGGCAGCGCGAAGCGCTTCAGCGCGCCTGCGTTGAAGACGACATAGCCTGGGCCTTCGACGACATTGCGTCCCGCGTTGCCGAAGCGGCCGGCGTTGGCCGGCGGCGGCGCAAAGGCAGTGCGATCGAACCAGGCGGCCAGAGTCTTCGGGTATGCGAGCGGCGCAACGACGTCCGGCCGGCCGCCGAAGGTGTTCGTGTTGGAGGGGTCGCTTCCGGTAAACACCGGGTTCAGCCAATGGCCGGTGCTGAGGTTCAGCAGAAAGCTCAGTTGCCAGCCTCCGAACAGCGGGCCGCGGCCGAAGGGGACGTCCCAAAGAGCCTGGTTCATCCACTGGTGGCGGGGCACGGAATAGACGTTGGCGCGGTCGCGGCGGCGGTCATAGGCGTTTTCGATCTGCGTGTTCAGTTCGGCATTGTTGGTGTCGTCCACCTCGCTCAACTGCTTTGCCCAGATCCATGCGGACTGGAACTGGAGGCCGCGCGAATAGCGTTTCAGCACGCCCGCCTGCAATCCCTGGTAGCTGTTGTTGGCGCCATTTTCGGCGAAAATCACGTTGTTATAGACGGGATATGGGCGGCGCGCCTGGGCAAAAGGCTGCGTGGACGGCAGCGGCTGATTGATGTTGCGCAGGTAGGGCAACTGCGTTCCTCTGGTTCCGATATAACTGACCCGCACGCCAAGGTTGCGGCTGAGTTCGCGTTCCACGGTGAGCGTGTACTGGAAGGACTCCATGTTGCGCAGGTTCGGGTCGAGCCCGTTCACGTTCAGCGTGCCCGTCGAGCCCGGCAGGGCAAACGGATTGGCCAGCGTGAACAGGGGCTGGCCGCCGGTGATGGCATTATTGGCGGTGGTGGAAACGGCGAAAGGGCCGGCCACCTGGTTGGAAAGCGCCGCCACGCTGAAGTGGCCGTAATAGACGCCCGCGCCGCCGCGCACGACGGTACGGCCCGCTCCGTCGAGCCGCCAGGAGAAGCCGAGGCGCGGAGCCCAGTTGTTGCGGTCGGCGCGCCGGAGCGTGCGGCCGAGTCCCGCGTCCTGGGCCGTCTCGACCGGCAGGGAGGCGGGGTAAAAGGGGCTCACCAGGCGGCGGGCCGCCGCCGAAGCCAGCGTCACCGCGCCGTTGGCGCGGTTGAAATTGTAGAAGTTGTCGTCGCGGGCATATGGCGGCCCATTGAATTCGTACCGGAGGCCGTAATTCAGGCTGAAACCGGGCGTGATTTTCCAGTCGTCCTGAACGAAAAAAGAGACGTCATTCCAGCGGAAATACTGCGCCGCCCAGGGGTCGATGCGGCCCACGGTCGTCGGCAGCCCGAGCAGAAAATCCCCATAGGGCTGCCCGCTGAAGCGGTTCGTGAAACTGAAGTCGCCAAACAGCGCCGGATTGGAAGTCACATGCCGGTTGACGAACCAGCGGATGTATTCGACTCCCGCCTTCAGCGTATGGCGCCCGGCCACGCGCGTCAGGTTGTCCGACAGCTGGAGATGACCGTCGATGACCGGATTCAGCAGGCTCTGGGTGAACGTGCTCAGGCCCGCTACCGCGAACCGGGGCACGCCCGGCGCGCCGGGCCGAGGCGGCAGGCCGCGGATGCCGATCCGGTCGAGCAAATCCTGCCCCTTGACGTCAGCGCTGGAGGACGAATCCAGGTGCACGAGCCCCGCGCGGAACTCATTGAACATCGTCGGGCCGAGCGTCCAGGCGTGGCCGAGCACGGCCATGTTCATGCGACGCACGTTGTTGGAAGTGCCCTCGGTCACCGGCGGAAGCTGTCCGCGCGCGCCCGGAATGTCGTAGTCGTCGTGCTTGTACTGATACCGGAGAAAGCCCGACTGGGCGGAAGAAAAGTGATGATCGATACGCCCTTCCAGCAGACGGTGCCATTCGCTGCCATTGAAGGCGGCGCGGTAGTTGCCCGCGGTGAGCGTCTCAGGGCCGAAGTTGGGCAGCGGGTACAGCAGGTCCTGCGCACGGGCCGCCTCCGGCGCGATGCGCGGCTGGGGAATCCGGTTGTCCGGGAAAGGAGCGTTCCCAGCGAGCGGATCCCGCACGGGTGCGGAGAACTCGCCCCGGCGCATGGCCAGCGTGGGCACGTTGGATGTGAAGGTGTAGCCGCGCACGCCGTCGATCAGATCGGCAGTGACGGTGAAAAAGGTGCGGTCCCGGCGCAGCGGACCGGCGGCAGTGGCCCCATAGTTGTGGATGTTCTGGAAGCCCCGCTGGGGCAGGAACGGGTTGCGTGCGTCGAGCGCGGCGTTGCGGGCGTACCAGAAGACGGAGCCGTGCAGTTCGTTCGTGCCTGTTTTTGTCACTGTGGTCACCGTGCCCAGCCCGCTGAATTCAGCCCGGTTTCCGGCGATACTTGCGGTGAATTCCTCCACGGATTCCATCGAAGGCTGCGACACCGGATCCGGACTGCCGAAGTTGCCGAAGGTCGTGTCGATGCCGTCCACCTTCAGCCGGAGCCCGTTCGGGCCCGCCCCCGGACTCATCCAATAGGCGCCGTTGCCCATCTGGACGACGCCCGGCACGGTGAGCGGCATCAGGTTGGCGATCAGCCCGGAGTCGCCCGCGTTGTTGTAGACGCTGCGCAGATTCGTGGGCAGTTCGAGCACCATCCTCGAAGAAAGCCGCACGCCGACGCTGGGCGTTTCACTCTGAACGACCGGCGAGGCCGCTTCGCTGACGGTCACTTCGGTCGTGGCCGTGGCCAGCTCAAATGGGACGTCCTGCCGCAGGGTCCGGTAGGCGGCCACTTCCAGCCCGCCGGCTTCGAAGCGGCGGAAGCCCTGCGCTTCCGCAGTCAACCTGTAGGCGCCGGGCGTGAGGTTCGGAAAAGCATACAGACCGGCTGCGTTCGTGCGCGTCTCCTGCCGGACTCCCGTTGCCACGTTTTCCAAAGTGATGCGCGCTTCGGGCACCGGGGCGCCGCTCGGATCGAGCGCCAGCCCGGTGACGCTGCCCAGAGGCGACTGGGCCGGCAGCGGCGGCGCGCCTGCAAGGAACAGCAGCGCAAAGCCAGCAAAGGAGAGAAACGTTTGAAACGTCTTGCCTCCGTTCTGTTTCCGCCGGCCCACGGCGCCGGCCGGCCGACGGAATTTGCATGGCAGGACCAAAGCAGGAATCCGGCTCATGACTCTCATTTTCCTATACCGGCCTGCGCTGCACCGTTGAGCGGGCGCGCTACAATGCGCAGCATGCGCTGGATGTTCTGCCTGGCGGCGTTCGTGCTGCCGCTTGCGGCACAGCCGTATGACGTGCTCATCCGCAACGCCCGCGTCATCGACGGCACGGGCGCCGGATGGTTCCGTTCGAGTGTGGCCGTGCGCGGTGGCAGCATCGCCGCCATTGGGCCGCTGGACCATGCCGAGGCCCGGACGGTGATCGATGCCCGCGGCCTCGTGCTGGCGCCGGGCTTTATTGACGCCCACAGTCACGCGCTGGCGGGCCTGCGCCAGCACCCGGACGCGGAAAACCTCATTCGCCAGGGCGTCACCACGGTGATGGAAGGCCAGGACGGCAGCTCGCCGCTGCCGCTGCGCGACGTGCTCGAGGAGATGGACCGGCTGCGGCCGGCCGTCAATATCGGCTTCTTCGCCGGCCACGGCACGATCCGCACGCGCGTCATGAAGACGGAAATGCGCGCGCCCACCATCGAAGAGCTGGACCGGATGAAGGCGCTGCTTGAGCAGGCGATGCGGGATGGCGCCTTCGGACTCTCCACGGGCCTCTTTTACGTGCCCGGCAACTATGCGACGACGGAGGAAGTGATCGAGCTGGCGCGCGTGGCCGCCTCGCTGGGCGGCATGCACATCTCGCACATGCGGGACGAGACCGCAGGCGTCGTGGCCAGCGTGGCCGAAACAATCCGCATCGGCGAAGAGGGCGGTCTGCCCACGCAGGTGACGCACCACAAGATCATCGGCAAGGCCAACTGGGGACGCAGCGCGGAGACGCTTCGCCTGATCAGTGAAGCGCGCGCCCGCGGCGTGGATGTGACGCTGGACGCCTATCCTTACACGGCCTCCTCCACCGGCACGGGAGCGCTGTTTCCGCAGTGGGCGCTTTCAGGCGGCGCGCAGGCGCTGGCCGAGCGGCTGTCGGCGCCGGAGACGCGGGCCCGCATCCGGGCGGAGATCGTGCGCCGCATCCTGGAAGACCGGGGCGGCGGCGACCCGGCCAACGTGGTGCTGGCGTCCTGCCGGTTCGACCCGTCGCTGGCGGGTAAATCGCTGGCCGACCTGGCGCGGGCGCGGGGACTCGCTCCCACTGCCGAAGCGGCTGCTGACATTGCCATTGAGCTCCAGCGCCGGGGCGGCTGTTCGGCCATCTACCACGCCATCAGCGAAGACGACGTGGAGCGGATTCTCGCCTATCGCTGGACGATGATTGCCTCCGATGGCGGCGTTGTGGCGCCGGGCGAAGGTGCGCCGCATCCGCGCAATTACGGCACGTTCGCGCGGGTGCTGGGCCGTTACGTGCGGCAACGGAAGCTGATGCCGCTGGAGGAGGCCGTCTGGAAAATGACCGGGCTGCCGGCGCAGCGCCTGGGCCTGTGGGATCGCGGTCTCATTCGCCCGGGCATGCGGGCGGACCTCGTGCTGTTCGACCCGGAACGAATCGCCGACCGCGCCACCTTCGCCGAGCCCCACCAGTACGCCGAAGGTGTCGTCGCCGTGTGGGTCAATGGCGTGGAGACGCTCAGGGAAGGGAAGATGACCGGGAGCCGCGGCGGCCACGCACTGCGCGGCCCGGCCGGCAGGCGCTGAAAAAAGACGAAGGACGCCCTCGCGGGGCGTCCTTCGCAAGCAACGGACAACGGAGCTACTTCACTTCCAGGATGTCGTTCTCCTTGACCTTGGCGAGCTGATCGATCTTGCCGATGTAGGAGTCCGTCATCTTCTGGATCTCCTCGAGGGCGCGCCGCTCGTCGTCCTCGCTGATCAGCTTGTCCTTGTAAAGCTTCTTGATGGCCTCATTGGCGTCGCGGCGGATGTTGCGCACCGCCACGCGATGTTCTTCGGCCACATGGTGCAGATGCCTGACCAGCTCCTTGCGCCGTTCTTCGGTGAGCGCCGGGATGGGCACGCGGATGATCTTGCCGTCGTTGGAGGGGTTCAGGCCGAGATCGGAAGCGCGGATCGCCTTTTCAATGGCGCCGATCTGGCTGACGTCGTACGGCTGGATCGTCACCAGGCTCGGCTCCGGCACATGGAGCGTGGCCAGGTGGTTGATGGGCATCTGCGAGCCATAGGCCTCCACCATGATGCCGTCAAAGAGATGGATGGACGCACGCCCGGTGCGGATGGAGCCCATTTCGTGCTGAAGGTCGCTGATGACCTTCTCCATCTTCGCCCTGGCCTGGGACTCGACATCCTTGATCGTCAGCGTGGGTCCGCTGGAAGCGGTGTTGGGTTGTCCTTGTTTCATGGCGCGTTTCCAATCAGCGTGCCGACGGGTTCTCCCATCGACATTCGCATTATATTGCCCCGTTCATTGAGGTTGAAGACGATGATGGGCAGCCCGTTGTCGCGGCACATTGCGACGGCGGAGGCGTCCATCACGCCCAGGTTGCGCGCAAGCACCTCGTCATAGGAGATGCGCTCGAACCGCACGGCGTCCGGAAACCTGCGGGGGTCCTTGTCGTAGACGCCATCGACGCTGGTGGCCTTGGCCAGCACCTCGGCGCCGATTTCCAGCGCGCGCAGGCTGCCGGCCGAATCGGTGGAGAAGAACGGGTTGGAGGTGCCGCCGCCGAACAGCACGATGCGGCCCTTTTCGAGATGGCGGAGCGCGCGGCGGCGGATGTAGGGCTCGGCCACCTGGTTCATCTGGATGGCCGTCATCACGCGCGTCGGCACGCCCTGCTTTTCGAGCGCGTCCTGCATGGCCAGGCAGTTGATGATGGTGGCCAGCATGCCGATGGTGTCGGCCTGCACGCGATCCATGTGGCGCGCGGCGGCGGCCGCTCCGCGGAAGAAGTTGCCGCCGCCGATGACGATGCCGATCTCCGCGCCCGCGCGGTGCACTTCGGCGATCTCTTCGGCCAGCGAACGCGTGCGTTCCGGGTCGATGCCGAACGGCGCCCCGCCGGCGAGCACCTCGCCGCTCAGCTTCAGCAGGATGCGCCGGTAGCGCAGGGGCATGAATCCGCTCCTCGGGCGCGTCTATTCGGCCGGAGCTTCTTCGGCCGATGCCGTCTCGCCTACTTTATACCGGACGAAGGAGGCGATGCCGATCTGGTCGCCGAGCTCCCGGCTCTTGTTGGCCAGCAACTGGCTGATGGAGAGCGCGTCGTCCTTGATGAAAGGCTGGTCCAGCAGACAGACCTCGGAATAAAACTTGCCGAGGCGTCCCTCGACGACCTTGTCGACGATCTTTTCGGGCTTGCCCTCGGCCAGGGCGCGGGCCCGCTGGATCTCTTTCTCTTTCGCCAGCGCCTCAGCGCTGACGTCGTTGCGGCTGAGGAACTGGGGCGCGGCGGCGGCCACCTGCATGGCCAAATCATTGACCAGCTCGGCGAAGGCCGGGTTCGCCTTCGTCTCCGGTTTGGTAAAGGTGACGTCCACCACCGAAACGATCTTCGCGCCGGGATGCACGTAGCCGCCGAGTACGCCTTTGGCTTCGACAATGCAGAAGCGCGGGACGCCCATGTTCTCGCCGATTCTGGCGATCAGCGAGGTGAGCAGCCCTTCCACCGTGAGCGAGGGGTCGGACTTCGAGGGCAGCTTTTTCAGCTCCGCCACCGTAGCGGGGCGCTTTTCGAGGACAATCTGCTTGATCTCCTCGACGAGCTTCTGGAAGTCGTCGGTCTTGGCGACAAAGTCCGTCTCGCAGTTGACCTCGACGAGCACGGCCAGGTCGGCCGCTGGCGAAAGATGAAAGCCGATGATGCCTTCGCGGGCCGAACGCGAGGCCTTCTTGGCCGCGGTGGCCAGGCCGCGTTTGCGCAGGATCACCTGCGCTTCGTTGAAGTCGCCATCGGCCTCGACGAGCGCTTTCTTGCACTCCATCATGCCGGCGCCGGTGAGATCTCGAAGCTGTTTCACAAGCTGAGCGCTGATTTCTGCCATAAAAATCCTCTCCGGGTGACGGAAAATCGCATGGGAAGCCGCGCCGGCGCCTCAGTTGGCGGGCGTTTCGGCTTCCGGAGCCGGCTCGTCCAGCGTGCCGCCCTTGTGCTTGGGCACGGAGACGCTCGGCAGGTCGAGATCGGCGATGCCCTCGGTGAGCACTTCCTCGTGC
The DNA here is from genome assembly GCA_026002855.1 of Bryobacteraceae bacterium. NCBI lineage: Bacteria > Pseudomonadati > Acidobacteriota > Terriglobia > Bryobacterales > Bryobacteraceae > Bryobacteraceae bacterium. The sequence goes on along the minus strand of BPGD01000001.1, from coordinate 4,075,987 downwards.
AGGCGCGGGTCGACATACTGCGCATACTGCGACATGTCTTCCACCGCGCCGTCGTCGGGGACGATCTCCTTGACGTCCACGGTGGCAAATTCCTGCTCGGAGGCCAGCGAACGGCCCTCGATGACGGCGTCGGCGATCTTGGAGCAGAACAGCCGGATGGCGCGGAGCGCGTCATCGTTGCCGGGGATCGGATAGTCGACCATTTCCGGATCGCAGTTGGTGTCGACGATGGCGACCACCGGGATGCCGAGCCGGCGCGCCTCGCGAACGGCGATCTCCTCCTTGTTGGAGTCGATCACAAACAGGATGTCCGGCAACTGCTCCATCTCGCGGATACCGGCGAGGTTGGCCTGCAATTTCTTCCGCTCGCGCTCGAGCCGGATGATTTCCTTTTTCGTCCTGCGCTCGCCGGCGCCCTCCTCGATCATCGCCTCCATTTCCTTCAGGCGCTTGATCGACTGTTTGACGGTGGCGAAATTCGTCAGCAGGCCGCCCAGCCAGCGGTGGTTCACATAGAACATGCCGCAGCGGGTGGCCTCTTCCTGGACGGCCTCCTGTGCCTGCCGCTTCGTCCCGACAAACAGCAGGGTTTTGCCCATGGCCGCCTGCTCGGCCACGAACCGCATGGCGTCCTTGAAGAGCTTGAGCGTCTTCTGGAGATCAATGATGTAGATCCCGTTGCGTTCGCCGAAGATATACTCTTTCATCTTCGGATTCCAGCGCTTGGTCTGGTGCCCGAAGTGAACGCCCGCTTCGAGCAATTCTTTCATCGAAATGGATGGCAAGGCAGCTCCTTGTTTCGCGAAAAATGCCGGCCTGTGCCGGCGGGTTGACCCAGGGCTCGCCCGCCGGAGCCTGCGGCGCCCAAAGCGAAATTTGCCGCAGGACGGAGAGCGCGCCCAAAACCAGCGCATCCGGCGCGGCCGAGCCGCGCCGGAGCATTTAGCGCTTCGAGAACTGGAACCGGCGGCGGGCGCCGCGCTGGCCGTACTTCTTGCGCTCGTGCTCGCGCGGGTCGCGCGTGAGGTAGCCTTCCTGCTTCAGCTTCGCGCGCAATTCCGAGTTGAATTCGCACAGGGCGCGGGCGATGCCCAGCCGGACCGCGTCGGCCTGGCCGGCGATGCCCCCGCCGCGGCAGGTGACCAGCACGTCGAATTTGTCGGCCGTTTCCGTCGCCAGCAGCGGCTGGCGGATGACGGTCCGGCTCGTAAAGGTCGTGAAATATTCGTCCGCCGGCCGGCCATTTACCGTGAATTTCCCCGTGCCGGGGCGGAGAAATACGCGGGCCACGGCGCGCTTGCGCCGCCCGGTACCGAGATATTGCAGCAGTGCCATAGGCTAATGTCTCACTCCATCAGCGGGCCACGGCCATCGCCTGGGGCTTCTGGGCCGCGTGCGGGTGACGGTCGCCCGCATACACCTTCAGCTTGCGGTACATCTGCTTGCCGAGCTTCGTCTTCGGCAGCATCCCCCGGATGGCCTCTTCCACCAGCCGCACCGGGCGCTTCTGGCGCAGGTCGCCGGCGGAAATCTCCTTCAGCCCGCCCGGATATCCCGAGTGGCGGCGGTAAATTTTCTGCTCTTCCTTTTTCCCGGTGAGAACCGCTTTTTCGGCGTTGACAACGATGACGTGATCGCCGCAATCCAGAAACGGCGTGTAGATGGGCTTGTGCTTGCCCATCAGGATCCTTGCGGCCTGGGTGGCGACCCGTCCCAGAGCGATGCCGCTGGCGTCGATGACGAACCAGGAGCGCTGGATTTCGCTCTTGGACGGAAATTCAGTCTTCATGGACAAACGATCTCCGTTCAGCGAGGTACAAACACTTTATTCTACGGATCGCCGGCGCGGAGTGTCAAACACACCACGCCTTGCGGCGGGCGCAGTCAAACACCCACAGTATAGCAGGTTGACGGCCGCCACGCCCACTCCGGCGCAAGCCCTGCCGCCCGCAGCCGCGGAGCAAAGACCGGCGCATCGTAGTTGCCCGTAACGAACTGCGCGCCACGGTTTGGCAACGTGTAGCCGCCAGGCACGGTGGAGCAGTTGAACGTGAACAGGCACCCTCCGCCGGCGGCCAACTGAAGGCAGGTCTCAAAGTCTTCCCGCGTCGACACGAACGGCAGAACGTCGGGAAACAGCGAATTGTGCCAGGCGACCAGGGAGCGAAAGGCCGCATCCGACGGCAGATGCTCCCGTTCCTGATACGTCGCTCCCGGGGCCGGGCGGAGCCGTGGAATGCCGAGGATGTTCGGCCCGCGGCCGTACGTCCGCCGTAGCCAGCGCTGATGCACGGCAAGCATCGACCAGTCCCGCCGCCAGTCGGCCAGGCCGCTCAGCACCCCGTAGCCGATGCCCTCGAGGCCCGCTTCGATCATCCGCTCGTAAGATTCCAGCCGCCAGTAAAAATCTGCCTTGGTCTGACGCCCGGGGTGCAGCTCGCGGTAGCGGACAGGGTCGTAGGTCTCCATCCAGACGACGCTGAAGGTGAGTCCGGCATCCCGCAGACGGCGGTAGTCCTGCGCCGAGACCGGCTCCGCGCTCAGCCCCACATTCACGTGGCCGGCGCGGGCCATCACGCGCGCGGTGAGCTCCACGTGCCGGCAGATGTCATCGACCGTGACGAGCGGGTCGGACGCATAGACGAGTTCCACCGCCCGCAGCCCGCGCTCTTCGACGAGGAAACGCACCTCGCGTTCGAGCTCGGCGTCCGACAGACGGACGCGCTTCAGATCCGGGTCCCTGGAGCCGGCACGGTAGTTACAATACGTGCAACGCTCCTTGCAGATCGAGGTGACATACAGCGGCGACACCGGAAAGACCGCTCCGCCAAACATCTCCGCCTTGCGCAGCCGCGCCCGGGCGAGCAGCTCCGCGTCCAGCGCGCCGCCCGAGCCGAATTCGGGGTTGCTCAGCGGCAGCTCCGGCCGTTCGCACACGCGCCGCCAGCAGGCTTCAAAAACAGTAGAGAACATCGCCCTCCAGAGGTTCTGATTCCAGCCTACCGCGCCGCGCTGCATGGTTTCGCCCGCCCCGCTGGCTGCCGCCGGCAGGCAAAACGTGATCCAATGGAGCGCGTGAGGTGGATTGCACTGCTCATGTTTGCCGCGTCGCTCGCGCCCGGCCAGGACCGGAACCAGTCGCGTTCGATTGTTTACAGCCGGCACGGTGTGGTGGCCACCAGCCACGCGCTGGCCACGCAGGCTGGCGTGCGGATTCTCGAAAAAGGCGGCTCGGCCGTCGATGCCGCCATCGCCGCCAACGCGGTGCTGAGCGTGGTGGAGCCGATGATGTGCGGCCCTGGCGGCGATCTGTTCCTCATCCACCGCGACGGGCGAAGCGGGAAGCTCGAAGGGCTCAACGCCTCCGGCTGGGCCCCGCGCGGGCTCTCGGCGCAATGGCTGCGCGAGCAGGGCCATCAGACGATGCCCGCTTCGGGGATCCATTCCGTGACGGTGCCTGGGGCGGTGGCCGGCTGGCAGGAGGCGCACCGCCGCTTCGGCAGGCTCGCCTGGAGAGAGCTGTTTGAGGATGCGATCCGGCTGGCCGAGGACGGCCACCCCGTTCATGAAGTCATCGCCTCGCTTTGGGACTCGCCGCGGGCGGGCGAATCAGAGGAAGCGGCACGCGTGTTCCTGCCGCCGCCTCGGGCGGGCCAGGTGTTCCGCAACCCGGCGCTCGCGCGAACTCTCCGGCAGATCGCCGCGGGCGGCCGCGACGCCTTCTATCGCGGGCCGGTGGCTGAGGCGATCCTCGCGGCCAGCCGGAAGTACGGAGGCCGCATGGTGGCGGAAGACCTCGCCGAATACGAACCCGAATGGGTGCAACCCATCTCGACCACCTACCGTGGCTGGCGCGTGCACGAGCTGCCGCCCAACGGGCAGGGCCTGGCCGTGCTGCTGATGCTCAACATCATGGAGCAGTTTCCGGCGCCGGCCTCGGGGCCGTTTTCGGCGGAAGCGCTGCACTGGAAGATCGAGTCGATGAAACTTGCCTACGCCGACCTGATGGCCTACAACGCGGACCCGCGGCAGGCGCGCGTCCCGCTTCAGGGCCTGCTCGAGAAGGACTATGCGAAGCGGCGCGCCACGCTGATCGACTGGAAGCGCGCCCGCTGCGACGCGCAGCCGGGCCGGCCGCGCGCCTCCGACACCACCTACCTGGCCGCGGCCGACGACGCGGGCAACATCGTGAGCTGGATCCAGAGCATCCGCGCCGCCTGGGGCAGCGGAATTTCGCCCGAAGGAACCGGATTTCTGCTGCAAAACCGCGGCAGTGATTTCGTTCTGACACCCGGACATCCGAACGAATTACAGCCGCGAAAAAGAAGTTTTCACACGATTATTCCCGGATTTCTGGAAACGGACGGCGTGGCGATGGCCTTCGGCATCATGGGCGGAGCCAACCAGCCGCTGGCGCACGCGCAGTTTGTGTCGAATCTTGCCGACTATGGCATGAACCCGCAGGCCGCGCTCGAAGCGCCCCGCTTCACCAAGGCGGGCCCGCAGGGCTGCGACGTGCAGCTTGAGGCGCGCGTCCCCGGCGCGGCCGTGGAGATGCTGCGCGCCATGGGCCACCAGGTGGAAATGCGGCTCGATTATTCGATGAACATGGGCCGCGGGGCGGTGGCGGGCATCGACAGGAATTCCGGCGTGAAATTCGCCGCCGCCGATCCGCGCGGCGACGGCCATGCGGCGCCCGCGCTGCGATGACATGAATCAGGGCAGCAGAACGATTTTGCCCACGCCGTCCGCGTAAGCTTCCAGGGTTTCAAACGCCTGCTGCACGCGCTCGAGCGGCCAGCGGTGCGTCACCATGTGCGCGAACAGCGCGGTGTGCGCGGCCAGCAGCTTCAGCGCGAGCTCGCTGCGGTGATTCGAGCGCCGCACCGGGAAAAACCACTGCTCCTTGCGCCGCAGCGTGAAGAAGTCCACCGGGAGCCGCTCCTCGCTGGGCAGGGCGGTGATGACGATGCGCGCCGCCGGAGCGCCCATGTGGATGGCCTGGTTGTGGGTGTCGCCCCGGCCGGCGCAGTCGAACACCATGTCGACGCCCCGCCCGCCGGTGTCGCGCAGCACTTCCTTCACCGGATCCGCCTGGGCCGGGTCGATCACGGCGTCGGCGCCGCACCGTTGCGCCATCTCGCGCCGGTGGGCCACCGGCTCCACCGTCCAGATGCGCGTCACGCCGGCCAGTTTCAGACACGCAATCGTCGTCAGCCCGATAGGGCCCGCGCCGATGACCGCTGCCGTCTCGCCGAGCTTCGGCTGCCCGAAACGGAACGAATGCAGCGCGATCCCGATGGGTTCGAACAGCGTGCCCTCGGCCAGGCCCAGATTCTTTGGCAGCGGCAGCAGATTCACCGCAGGCAGGTTCACATGATCGCGGAAGAAGCCCGGCTCGCCAGGATTCGACAGGAAGCGGACGTGGTGACACAGGTTGTGCCGGCCGCTCAGGCAGTACTCGCAGTGATAGCAGTACAGCGGCGCCTCCAGCGCCACCCGGTCGCCCGGCGCCCATTGGGTGACGCCCGGGCCCACGGCGCTGACCACGCCAGTGGGCTCGTGGCCCAGCACCATCGGATAGATGCAGGGCATTCCCCCGACGCTGCCTTCGGCGAAATTGTGCAGGTCGCTGCCGCAGACGCCGACGGCGGCCACGCGCACCTGCACTTCGCCCGGGCCCGGCGGTTCGGGCTCGTAAGGCCGCAGCTCGAACCTGCGGATGCTGGTAAGCAGCGCGATGGCCATGGCGCTCGCGGCGGCTACTTCTTGAACAGGCGGTCGAAGGCGAGCCGCGCGTCGGCGGCGCTTTTCGGTGCGGCCACGTCGGGCCGGTCACTCATCCGCACCACCGAGGCCGGCGGGGCGCTGTCGCGCGCCACCGTCACGCGCGGCCGGAAGAACTGGCAGTCATTGGCGCGGTCCTTGTAAGGAATGCGCGCCGGAATCGGCTTGGTGCACTGGAAGCGCGTGGAGGGCTCGAAAAAGGCGCACTGCTTGCAGCAGTGCAGCTCGGCGCCGCACTTCGGGCAGTTGCCCGAAAAGTCCATGTCGGGCGGGAACGGCGTCGAGCAGTTGTAGCAGCGGGCCGCCGTCACCGCCTCCACCATGCGCGGCAGCCGCGGGCCGGTGACGTCGATGGGCGGGCGCGGCCCTCGCGGCTTCGGCCGTTCGCTTTCGCGCTCTCCGCCGGCGGGCGTCTCATAATCCATGTATCCCCGCTGTCTGTATTTGCGGTCGCCTTCCATGTGGGGATGGACTCCTTGTGATCGTTGTTTGTCAGGATCAGTGCGGATCGCTTCTACGGGCAGGTCGTCGGGATCCGGCTCCCGGGGCGGGCCGCCGCCCGGAGGTCAGCCGTCTGGGAGGGATCTGCGCACCAGCCTTTGTGCCGTCCCCGCCGCCCGCCGTCCCGTCCGGAACCGGCGCCGGCATAGCGCCCGGCACTCCTCATACATATCACGCTTCCGGGCCGGAATCCAGCCCTTTCCTGCTAATTCCTCGCCGTCCACTTCACCGGCAGCAGGCAGGGGCGCGTCACCGGGTCCTCGCTGCGGTTCGGGCTGACGCGGAGCGTGTAGCCGATGCGCCCCGTCTGGTGCGGCACAAAGTCGCGTCCAAACAAAAACCTGCCATCCTGTTCTTTCAGGAAAGGCAGGCTCAGCACCGTCGTGTCATAGAGCTCGCCATCGGGATTGACGCGGCCGACCACCGCTTCGACGCGAACGTCGGCCGGGCCCAGGCCGTTCAGAAAGACCAGGGCGCGGAGCTCGATGGGCGAACCGGTCACAATCGAGCGGCCCACGGCGCCCGAAACGTCTTCAATGCTCACCTGCGGCCAGGCCTGCTCGACCCTGCGGTTCCATTGCGCTTTCTCGCGCGCCCACCGGCAGCCATCTTCGCAAGCCCGCAGACCGGCCAGATGCGCCGGCTCGTACATCCGCTCGATGTAATCGCGGATCATGCGCTGGCAATTGAACTGCGGGCTCAGATTCATGATCGACGTCTTGACGCGCTTCATCCATGCCAGCGGAACGCCTTCCTCCCGGTTGCGGTAGTACATCGGCAGGATTTCGTTCTCAAGCAGCGAATAAATCGACGACGCATGCACGTCGTCGACGTCCGGCGTATAGGGATCGCGGTCGCCGATCGCCCAGCCGCCGCTGATCTCGTAGGCCTCGTCAAACCAGCCGTCGAGGATCGACAGGTTCAGCGTGCCGTTCATCGCGGCCTTCATGCCGCTGGTGCCGCAGGCCTCTTCGCCGCGGCGCGGCGTGTTGAGCCAGAGGTCGACGCCCTGCACCAGTTCGCGGCCCACTTCGATGTCGTAGTCTTCGATGAAGACGATGTGGCGCGCCAGATCGGGGTCGCGCGCAATCTGGATGATTTCGCGGATCAGCGTCTTGCCCGGCGTGTCCTTCGGGTGCGCCTTGCCGGCGATCACGATCTGCACCGGCATCTGCGGGTTGGTCAGGATCTTCTTCACCCGCGCGATGTCGCGGAAAAACAGCGTTGCGCGTTTGTAGGTGGCGAAGCGGCGAGCGAAGCCGATGGTGAAGACCTCCGGGTCAAAGATCTCCGACAGCCTCCGGAGCTCCGTGCTGGAGGCGTGGCGCTCCTGCGCGCGTTGCAACAGCCGTTCGCGGATGAAGGCGATAAGGCGGCGCTTGCGGCGGCGGCGGATCTCCCAAAGCTCTTCGTCCGGAATATCGGCCACCTGCGCCCAGATGGCGGGATCCTGGTACTGCTCGCGCCATCCGGGGGCCAGATACTGGTCGTACAGCCCCGCCAGGTCGGGATGCAGCCACGTGGGCAGATGGACGCCGTTGGTGATCGGCAGGATCGGCACCTCGTGGACCGGAAAATCCGGCCACAGGCGCCAGAACATGTTCCGGCTCACCTCCGAATGCAGGCGGCTGACGGCGTTGCGGTAGGCGGACGTTTTCAGGGCGAGCACCGCCATCGAGAAGCGGTCGCCCTGCTCCTCGGTGCCGCCCTGGCCCAGCGCGAGAAAGCGTTCGAACGGGACGCTGTTGCGCTCGCAGTAGGCGTGGAAATATTCGTAGATCAGCCCGGGGTCGAACATGTCGATGCCGGCCGGCACGGGCGTGTGCGTGGTAAAGCAGTTGTTGCAGCGGGCCGCTTCAAGCGCTTCTTCCCAGCTCAGTCCCTGCTCCTGCATCAGCACGCGGATGCGCTCCAGGGCCAGGAAGGCGGAGTGGCCTTCGTTCATGTGATAGACCGTCGGCTCCATGCCAAGCGCCTTGAGCGCCCGCAGCCCGCCCACGCCAAGCACGAACTCCTGCTGGATGCGCGTCACCGCGTCGCCGCCGTAGAGCTGGTCGGTGATGTCGCGGTATTCGTCGATCGTGTTTGCCGGGATGTTCGTGTCCAGCAGCAGCAGCGGGACGCGCCCCACCTGCATCTTCCAGACCTTGACAAAACACTTGCCCCGCGGCAGCCTCAGCTCGATCACGATCTCGTTGCCATTGGCGTCCTGGGCGGGCTGTACCGGCCAGGTGAAAAAGTCGTTGATCGGATACTTCTCCACCTGCCAGCCGTCCGGGTTCAGGTGCTGCTCAAGATAGCCCTTCTGGTACAGCAGCCCCACGCCCACCAGGCCGAAGTTGGCGTCGCTGGCCGCCTTCAGATAGTCGCCCGAAAGAATGCCCAGGCCGCCCGAATAGATGGAAACGGACTCCAGCAGCCCGTACTCCATCGAAAAATAGGCCACGCGGATGCCGTCCGGCGGCGGCTGCTGCGCCATATACTCGTCGAAATCGCGGCAGGCGGTTTCATACAGCGCCACGTAGCGCGGGTCGGCGGCCGCCTTTTGCAGCGTCTCCTGCGAAACGCGGCCCAGCATCAGCACCGGGTTGCGCCGGCACTCTTTCCACATCGCCGGATCGAGGCGGCTGAAGACCGTGCGGATCGGCTGACGCCAGCTCCACAAAAAGTTGTAGGCAAGCTCGCCGAGCCTCGACAGCTCCGGCGGAAGCGCCGGACTGACCAGAAATTCCTTAACCGGTCGTATTTGGAAGGCCATGGGTCAACAAATCTCTCTCTACGTTAGCAAAGGTGCGCCGCCCGCTCGCCAATCACGCCCTTCCGGGCCGCGATACGGGCGGGCCCGGCGCGGCCCGCAGCCGCGGCGATCCTCATCCCTGCCCGGATCCCGCAGGATCATGGGGGCTCTCCCTGTTCAGCGCTCCCTTCCTTCCTGGATGCGAACAGGCCGACCGAAGGCACATCCACCGGCGCGCCGCCGGAGGAGGCTGGACCGATTTCCTGCCATTCGAATCTTTTTGTCTCGATTTATCCCATCTTGACGTACAATGAAAGCATGAAGCTCAGCGCCCAGGAAGAGTACGGTTTGCGCTGCCTTCTCTATATGGCGCGCCATGGGGAGGAACGGAGCCACAGCATCCCCGAAATCAGCCGCGCCGAGGGTCTTTCAGTGCCCAATGTGGCCAAGCTGATGCGGATCCTGCGGCTCGGAGGACTGGTTCAGAGCGTCCGCGGCCAGGCCGGCGGCTACACTCTGGCCCGGCCCGCCAACCAGATCACCATCGCGGAAGTGTTGGGACTGCTCGGCGGAAGCTTCTTCAACGCGCACTTCTGCGACCGCCATGCCGGGCTGGAGCGCTCCTGCACGCACGCTGACGACTGCTCGCTGAAGATCCTGTGGGCGGCGGTACAGCGGAATCTCGACGCGATCCTCAAGAAGACGACGCTGCGCGACCTGTTGCGCAGCGAGCAGGAGATGAAAGGCTTCCTCCAGCAACTGGTGGCGGAGGCAGGCGCCGAGGCTGCCAATGCGGTCTCGCAACTGAAGGCCGGTTGAAGCGGCGGCACGGCGCCGCCCCGGAGCCCGCCCCGCAAGGACGCCTCGCGGGGCCCTATGCTGGAAGAAGCCGCCTGCGTCTTCGGGCGGAACGCTACCTTTCATGTCTGAACCCCAACTCCCGTTTCCTCCGCGCGCGCTGGTTGTGGCGAGCGGACGGCCCGGTGCCGGCAAGACGCAGGTGGCCTGCGCCTTGGCCCGGTGGTTTCTGAACGAGGGATTCCAGCCCGTGCCGCTTCAGCTGGCCACCCGTTCCGGGCTGCGCGTCTTATGTCCCGGCGGAATCCAGCTTTGGCGGCCGACCGCATTGCTGGCAGAGGCCTGCCGGCTGGAGGCGGATCCCCTGTTTGAAAGCGGCTGGGAGCGGCTGGAGGAACTCGGCGCCCGCGGCGATGTTGTCATTGTCGAAGCCGGCCTCGAAGAGGCCCGGCAGTGCGGCCTGCCCCTCGTGGAAGTGGAACGCGGCCCTTCCTCGGTGCGCGTGAACGGGCGCGACATCCCGTGGCTTGAGATCCTGACGCCCGAGCCCTGGCCGGAAATGAACGGCCTGCCGGATTGGGATGCAGGCAACGCGCCGCGCATGGGCGTGATCAGCCTGCCGCATCTGGCCGAGTTTGCCGATCTCCGGCTGATGCGTGGCGCCGAATGGCTGACGGCGGCGGGCATCGGACAGTTTGATTTCCTGGTCGCGCCCGCCACCACCAACCCCGTGCATGATGCGGGCTGGCTGGCCGAAACGGGGCTCCAGCCGTGGCTCGAAGAGCAGGCGGCCGGGGGCGCGATGGTGGTCAGTTGCGAGTGGGATGTGCCGGGGGCGCGCCGCATCGAGCGCGAGGATCTCACCGACTACCGCCGCCTTTCCCTGCTCATTGGCAGACGGCTCGCTCCGCCCATGCCGCCCGATGAGGCCTATGACCGGCTGGCGGAGTGGATCTCTGCCTGGGTGGAAGCAGTCGTGGGGCAGGGGCGATGATGACGGGCCGGCGGCCGCCGATGGGTTCGGCGTAGTAGATTGAAAAACAGGACGGGGCCGGGGCCGCGAGGACGCGGCGCCGGCGATGGCGGGGGTGGCAGGTGCCGCTGCGGCAGGGCGGCGCCCCTGGCCGGGCGCAAGTGCCGCCGCGGGGAGGATGACATTGATCGTCACACACGGTGGGAATGTTCTGGCCGTCGCCCGCGAGCGCGGCTGGGATTGGCGTGAGATTCTTGACCTGAGCGCCAGCATCAACCCGCTGGGGCCTTCGCCCGCGGTCCGGTCGGCCATCGAACAGGCGCTCGACCGTATCGCGCTGTATCCGGATCAGTTCCTGGGCGAGCTGGAAGACGCTCTGGCCGAAGTCTGGGGCGTTGGTCCGGACCAGATCCTCATTGGTGGCGGCGCCACCGAGCTGGTTCACTTCCTGGCCCGGGTTGGGTGGAACGGTCCGGCGACGCTGGCCGTGCCTGTCTGGCCGGAGTTCTACCGAGCCTTTCCCCACGCCCTGCGCGTCCGCGCCGACGAGCCGGAGAAATGGCCCCAGCGCGGCCTGCTGGTGCTGAGCCAGCCCGGCAATCCGACTGGGCTCGCACTGCCGCCGGAGCTCGTCAAGCGCGCCATAGCCAGCCGCGAAGGGCCGGTGCTGATCGACGAAAGCTTCATCGAATTTACCCGGCTCGAGCCCGCCGTGCGGTGGACGCTGGATCATCCGAACCTGCTCGTGCTCCGTTCGCTCTCCAAGTTCTACGCCCTGCCTGGCCTGCGCGTCGGCGCGCTGGTCGGCTCGCGGGAATGGATGCGCCGGCTGCACCGGAAGCGTCCACCGTGGCAGGTGGGCACGCTGGCGCAGGCGGCCGCGCTGGCGGCCGTCCGCGACACCGAACACGCCCGGCGCACCCGCGAGGTGGTGGAGACAGAGCGGAACTGGCTGCTGGAGACGCTGGCCGGCTGGGAGGGGCTCCGCGTCCTGCCCGGCGAGGCCAACTACCTGCTGGCCTACACGGACCGGCCCGCGGCCGAGGTCTGCGAATGGTTCCTGGAACGCAAGATCCTGCTGCGGAACTGCTCCCGGCTGCCCGGCGTTGATGGCGAGGCAGTGCGCTTCGCCGTTCGGACGCGCGCCGAAAACGAGCGTTTTGTCGAAGCGGGGCGGGAGCTGTTTTGCGCACACTGACTCTGGCCCTGCTGCTTGCCTTTGCGGCCCTGGCCGCGCCGCCGGCCCGAATCGTCTCGACCGCTCCTTCACTCACTGAGACCCTCTTTGCCCTCGGACTCGGCGACCGCGTCGTGGGCGTCACCGAATTCTGCCGGTATCCGCCGGAGGCGGCGGCCAGGCCGAAAATCGGCACGTTCACCGAGCCCAACTTCGAGCGGATCCTCGCCCTGAAGCCCGACCTCGTGCTCGTGGTCCGCAATCCCGTGCAACTGGCCGAAAAGCTCCAGCGCCTCGGTCTGCGCGCGGTGGAAATTCCGCAGGAAACCCTGGCCGAAATCATTGCCTCGATCCGCGAAATTGGCCGTATCGCCGGCGCCGAGGCGCAGGCGCGTGTCGTGGCCGGGCGTGTCGAGGCCGAACTGGACCTTGTGCGCCGCCGCGCGGCCGGCCTGTCGCGGAAGAAGGTTCTGTTTCTGATCGGCCGCTCGCCCGGCACACTGCAAGGCATGGTCGGCGTAGGCGGCGGCAACTTCCTCGACGAGCTGATCCGCCTGGCCGGCGGCCAGAACGTGCTGGCATCCTCGCCCATGCCTTATCCTCGGGTGTCGGTGGAGCAGATCCTCGCCGCGGATCCGGATGTGATCCTCGACATGGGTGACTTCGCTCATCGCGAGGGCAGGCCGATGGAAAGCGGACGCGAGTTCCTTGGTCTCTGGTCGGCGTACCCGGTGCTGCGCGCGGTCCGGCAGGGGGCGGTACGGCAGGTGGATTCGGAAGTGCTGATCCGGCCCGGGCCGCGCGTGGGCGAGGCAGCGCGGCGGATGCTGGAGCTGATTCACGGGGTGCGGGTCCAATGAGCGTCCGGTACCGGCTGGAGCAGGTCGGCATGCGCTACGACGGCGTGGCCGTGCTCGAGCGCGTGACACTTGAATTCTCCCGGCCCGAGCTGGTCACGCTGATCGGGCCGAACGGCGCGGGCAAGTCCACCTTGCTGACGATCATGGCGGGCCTGCGGCGGGGCTTCGACGGCCGTTGCCTGCTCGACGGCCGGCCTGTGCTGGACTGGCGGCGCCGCGACTTCGCCCGCCGCGTCGCCTTCGTGCCGCAGACGCTCCGCTTCGACTTCCCGTTCACCGCGGAGCAGGTGGTGCTGATGGGCCGCACCCCCTACGCCGGCGGATTCTTCGAGACCGGCGAAGACTGGCAGGCCGTGCGCGAGGCGATGCAGGCCACCGACACGGTGATGCTCGCCGGGCGCGATTTCCGCTCCCTGAGCGGCGGCGAGCGGCAGCGCGTGATGCTGGCCGCGGCGCTGGCGCAGAGGCCGCAGGCGCTGCTGCTGGATGAGCCGGCCGCGTTTCTCGACCTGCATCACCAGTTGATGATCTACGCGCTGCTGCGCGATCTGGCCCGCTCGGGCCTGCTGGTGCTGGCCGTGACCCACGACGTCAATCTCGCCGCCGCCTATTCGGACCGCGTCATCGCCCTGCGCGCCGGCCGCGTGGCCGCCGACGCCGCCCCGCACGTGGCGCTGTCGGCCGAGAAGATCCAGGAGGTGTTCGGCGTCCGGGCGGAGTGGCTGAAGCGCAGCAGCGGCGGAGCGTGGATCGCCTATGGGGATTGAACCGCTCACGCCCGCCCGGGCCGCACGGATCCTGCTGGCCGCGTCAGCGGCTGCTGCCGCGGTGATGCTGCTGACGCCGCTGATCGGCCCCGTGCGCATTGATTTCTTCAGGGCCTGGCGCGGCGAATTCCCCGACGCGCAGATGTTTTTCGGCGTGCGCTGGCCGCGGACCCTGCTGGCGATGCTCAGCGGCGGGGCCCTTGCGTTGGCCGGCGTGCTGTTCCAGGCGCTGCTGCGCGATCCCCTGGCCTCGCCCTTCACGCTCGGCGTGTCCAGCGGCGCCAGCCTCGGTGCCGTGGCGGTCATCGTGCTCGGGCTCCACGCCGCTGCCGGCCTGCCCGCCCTCTGGATCGGCGCGGCACTGGGAGCCGTGGCGGTGCTGGCGCTTGTGGTGGGCGTGGCCGTCGAAGGGCGCCGCGTGTCCAGTTTCACGCTGCTGCTGGCCGGCGTTGCCGTCAACAGCATCGCTTCCTCGCTCATCATGCTGCTGCACAACCTCGCCACCGTCGGACAGAGCTTCGCCATCGTCCACTGGCTGATGGGAAACATCGATCCTGTGCCTGCCGGGACGCTGGCCGGGCTCGCGCTGATCGTCCTGCCCGTGTCTGCGGCCGCCTGCGCCTGGGCCCGGCACTGGAACCTGATGGCCGTGGGCGAAGACTGGGCGGCAGCCCGCGGCGCCTCGCCCCAGCGGCTGCTGCTCGGCGGTTATCTGGCCGGCAGCATTCTGGCGGCCGCCGTCACCGCTGTCACCGGCCCCATTGGCTTCGTGGGACTCGTGGTGCCGCACGCCCTGCGGCTGCGCATTGGCAGCGACCATCGGGTGCTGATGCCGGCGTCCTTCCTCCTGGGCGGCGCTTTTCTAGCCGTCTGTGACACGGTGGCGCGGTCCCTGCTGAGCGTCGAGCTTCCCGTGAGCGTGGTCACCGCGCTGGTCGGCGGGCCGGTGTTCATTTACCTGCTGCGAGGCCGCCGCCGCAGCCTGTGGCTGTAATTGGCGGTTTGCGGGCGTCGCACGCGGCGCAACGGGTAGAATGGTGGTTCTGGCCGGAGGGCCCTCGAAGCGTTGATCAACCGACTCGTCCTCGAAAATCTCAGGCACCGCAAGCTCCGCACCGCGCTGAGCGCCCTCTCCATCGGCTTTCAGGTCACCATGATTCTCGCCGTGGCCGGCCTGAGCCGCGGAATGCTGGAAGATTCCCGCAACCGCGCCCGCGGCGTCGGCGCCGACATCTGGATCAAACCGCCCGGCTCGAGTGTCATTTCCCTGAGCGGGGCCAGCATGCCGGAGAGCGTGCTGCGCTATTTCCGCCAGGTGCCTCACGTCCGCATCGCCACCGGCACCGTCGTCCAGCCCATCGGCGGCGTCAGCACCATCAACGGCATCGACTATGACGAGTTTGTCGCCATGAGCGGGCCGTTCCGCTTCCTCGAGGGCGGGCCTTTTCAGGGCGACGACGACGTCATCGTCGATCAGTACTACGCCGCGCAGAACAGGATCCGGGCGGGCGACACGATCACGCTGCTCAACCACAAATGGCGCGTCTGCGGCGTGGTGGAACCGGGCAAGCTCGCACGCCTGTTCGCCCGTCTCCACCGTCTCCAGCAGCTCACCGGCAGCGAAGGCAAGCTCAGCCAGCTTTTTCTGAAGCTGGACGATCCGGCGCGGACGCAGGAAGTCGTCCAGTACCTGAAAAAGCAGCCGGAACTGGCCGGCTACATGATTTACTCCATCGAGGAGTTCCTCAGCCTGTTCACGATGAACAACGTGCCCGGGCTCAGGGCGTTCATCTACGTCATCATCGGGCTGTCGCTGATCATCGGCTTCCTGGTGGTGGGCCTCACCATGTACACCACCGTGCTCGAGCGGACGCGCGAAATCGGCATTCTCAAGGCGCTCGGCGCCTCGCCGCTGGATATCGTCAACATCCTCGTCCGGGAGACGGTGATGCTCGCCGTGGCCGGCTGGATCGCGGGCATTCTGCTTTCGTTCGGCGCACACTGGCTCATCAACACGCAGGTGCGGGCCAACCTGCAAAGCCAGATCGTGCCGGACTGGTGGCCCATCACGCTCGCCGTGAGCCTGGCGGCCAGCCTGCTGGGCGCGCTCTACCCGGGACTGCGCGCCGCGCGGCAGGACGCCATTGAAGCTCTTTCCTACGAATAGCAGGACGGCAACGAGTGGAACCGATCATCATCGTTCGCGACCTCCGCAAGATCTACCACGTGGGCGAAGTCGACGTGCACGCCCTCCGCGGCGTCTCGATGGAGGTGCCCCGCGGCGAATTCGTCAGCATCGTCGGCCCCTCGGGATCCGGAAAATCGACCCTGTTCCATGTGATCGGCGGTCTCACCTCGATCACCTCCGGCCAGGTGATCGTCGACGGGCAGGATCTTTCGCAGATGAGCGACACCGAACGCACGCGGCTGCGGCGAAAAAAAGTCGGCTTTGTTTTCCAGCGCTACAACCTGTTGCCGACGCTGACGGCGCTCGGAAACATCGAAATCGCCCGCTATTTTGGAGGCAGAAAGGGGCCGCTGGAACAGGATTTTCTGGAAATCATCCGCCTGTTGGGCATCGAGCACCGCCTCCACCACAAGCCGCGGGCGCTTTCAGGCGGCGAGCAGCAGCGCGTGGCCATTGCGCGCGCGCTCGTCAACCGCCCTGCCATCCTTCTCGCCGACGAACCCACGGGCAACCTCGATACTGCCAACAGCGAGGCCGTGCTGAGCCTGCTGCGTGATCTCAATCACCGCTTCGGACAGACCATCCTGATGATCACCCACAACCCCGAGGCCGCCGCTTACGCCGACCGCATTCTCCACATGCGCGACGGCCGCGTGGTCCGGGAGGGCTGAGGCCGGCCGAGCGGCGCCGCGCGGCCGGCTGGAGGCAGGCGTCAGTTGGACGGGGCTTCCAGAACGGCGGCGACGGCGTGCAGCGTGGCCGCGATGCGCACCGCCGCAACCACGGCCTCCGGCGTGACGCCTTTCTCCCGCACCGTGGCCTCATGCGAGCGGATGCAGGCCTCGCAGCCGTTGATTGACGAGGCGGCCAGACAGGCCAGCTCAAAATCCACCGGATCGCCTCCGTGCATGCGGATCGCCTGCATGCGCAGCCGTGCCGGGATGTTGGCATACTCGTCCCGGTCCAGCATGTGCCGGAAGCGGTAATAGATGTTGTTCATCTCCATGATGGCGAAGGCCGCCCTGGCCGAGTCGAGCTGCTGCGGCGCAAGCTTCGCCGCCGCTTCGGCCAGTACCGCCCGGCTCAGCGTTTCGTTGCGGCAGGCCAGCGCGCAGGCCACGGCCACCGTCCAGGTCTGCTGTTCGGTCAACTCCTGCTGGGCGAGAACGTTCTGAAGGTTCAGTTTCAGGTCCCGCGCATAGGCAGGCAGGGACTCGGCAATTTCGGCAAGCGTCATCTCCATGTCTCCGGGAAAAAGCTTTGGGGCAGGGCGGCGGAACCTCCCCTGCCGGGACGTTCCGCCGCAGACGTAGGGTCTGTGTCAGATGTGGATCGTTTCCTGGCCCTTCTGCCAGTTGCAGGGGCAGAGTTCGTCGGTCTGAAGGGCGTCGAGCACGCGCAGCACCTCGTTCACGTTGCGGCCGACATTCAGGTCCGTCACCATGACGAAGCGGATGATGTTGTCCGGGTCCACGATGTAGGTGGCGCGCTGGGCAACGCCCGCCACCGGATCCAGGATGCCAAGGGCCGCCGTCAGCTCGCGCTTGATGTCGGCCAGCATCGGGAAGGGCAGGTCCTTCAGGTCCGGGTGATGCTGCCGCCAGGCGAGGTGGACGAACTCGCTGTCGGTGCTGCAACCGAGAACAACCGCATCCCGGTCCGTGAAGTCCTTGTGGAGCTTCGCGAAACCGACGATCTCGGTCGGGCAGACGAAGGTGAAATCCTTCGGCCAGAAGAAAATCACCTTCCACTTGCCCTTGTAGGTGTCAAGGGAAACATCGGTGAAGGCCTTCTTCAGGTCCGTGTCGACCGTCGCTTTCAGGTTGAAATCGGGGAATTTCTGTCCAACTCCGAGCATGTGTTTTCGAACTCCTTTTCTTGGTAATTACAGGATCAATTCCTGGCTGTTTTCGCCGCGCAGGCCGGGCAAAGCCCCTGGAATTCCACGTGGCAGCGCAGAATCCGGTAGCCCGCCGGCGGACTGCGCCGCAGACGCACGGGCGTAACCGCCTCCGCTTCGAGGTCGAGGATCGCCTTGCAGCGAACGCACACCAGATGGTGGTGTTCGGCCTCGTCCGGTTCCAGACGGAGCGTGCCGTGGTGGAGTGTGACCTCCCGCAACAGCCCCGCCTCGAGAAACGTGCGGATGTTCTTGTATACCGTTGCCAGCGAAATCGCCGGGATCCGTTTCCTCACCTTCGCATAGATGGCTTCCGGCGAAGGGTGGTCTTCGGATTCCAGCACGGCCCGGTAAATCGCCTCGCGCTGATGGGTGAGCGCCAGACCGGCCTCGCGGCAGCGCTGGCGGAACTCCTCCATTCTCAGCCCGAGATGAGATCGCATCCGATAACCATTATTGAACGAAAATCGTTTTCCCTCCGCAAGAGCCGGTGACGCCCTGCTTCTTACAGGATGAATGGTCGAGGCCCCGGGATCCAGACCCGTGCGCCTATGGCTCCGATTGGCCTTTGGGACAGGCGGCGCGGGCGCCGCCCGGGCAGGGCAGGCGCTGAGCCGGGAGTTGCGCCCGGCAGCGGCGCCCGGCGGACGTCAGAAGTCGCCGTCCTTTACATACGGCCAGGACCAGAGGATCACCTGCATCAGCACGCTCTTGATCCACGCCTGATGCATCTTCTCGACCTCCTGCGGTGCGGTGCCGCCCTTTTCAAGAAACGGCCGCAGCGTCGCCGTCACCGGATACAGCAGCGCCACCAGGTAACGGAAGGGCACATGGGCTGATCCGAGCGCGCCGTCGGTGCGGTTTTTCTTCGTGCGGTGATGCCGCAGGCCGATCTCGTGCTGGTAATCGAGCCAGGCCTGATCGTAGCGGGCGCTGGCCGTATCAAGGATCCACTGGCCGAAGCGCCGGCGCACGGCCTCCAGATAGTGCGTGTCCGGCTGGCCCGTGGCCGGGTCGCAGAAGGCGGCCACCAGGTGCGGGTTCGAGCCGACGAATCCGTACCAGACGTCGAGGATCTGCTCCACCTGCGGCTCGAGAATCTCCTTCGACTTCCGCAGCGCCGCCTCGTCCTCGGCCGTAAACAGAACGGTTTTCCTGAGCAGCTCCAGATCCTCCACACTCACTGGCGAGCGCGCCAGCGCCGCCGAACCGTAGTCATAGCCTGGAATCGCGGGTTGTGTCATGTTGGTCTCCTTTCACCGGATTGGGATCGATGAGGACGCGCTGGTTGGCCTGCTGGATTTCCTCCGCGGCAGGCACAAAATCCGGACAATCCATGCGGAAACTGCGCACGCCGAACGGCGCGCCGACGAAATGGCAGAAGTGAGGCTCCCCGGCGCCGGGAAAGCGGTCGGGTTCAAAGTAACGGCAGTTGGTGCACATGCGGGCAACCGGGATGCGCCCCTGCTGTTGGAGCGAGCGGATCATCGCCATGAGCGCAGCCAGCAGATGCTCCTGCATCGGAGCGGGCAGTTCGTCCACGGCCGCCAGCAGGTAGTCCGGCCATTGCTGCGCCGCCTCCGCCGCCCGCCTCCCTCTCGCCGTCAGGCGGAACCGGACCGCGCGCGCATCGCTCCGGTCCCGGGACTTCCGCACCAGCCCCTTGGCCTCCAGCGCCGCGGCTGCGTCGCTGGCCGTGGGGGCGGTCACGGCCAGCCGGGCGGCGATGTCGCCCAGGCGCAGCCCCGCCGGCGAATGCGCGGCCAGAAGGGCCAGAATCTGCGCCTGCGTCGGCGTCAGCGACTGCCGCCCGGCCGCCTGCCAGCCGTGGTGGCGCAGCACCAGCGACAGGCGCGCCAGGCCCGCTGCGATCCGGATGGAAACAGGCTCTTCCCGCGGCATATTTAGGACTCCTAAATAATGTCATTATTGCGCGCCCGCGTCAAGGGGGTAGCGCATGATAGATTCGCCAGTATGGGGCCCGCCGACCGGGTGCTGCTCACCTCGCTGCGCCAGATGCGGGACCTGCGCGCGCTTGCGTTGCGCGTTGCCGAAGGCGCGCTGGTCGGCCTCGGCAACCGGGACGAAATCGCTGCCGCACGCAGGGAGTGCGCCGACCTCGACCACGTGATGTTCGTCGAGGGCGACCGCGCCGACATCCCGTGGGTCGACGCCTGGTTCGACCTCATTCTGGATGAATCTCCGGATGCGCCGACGCCCGCGATGCTGCGCGTGCTCAGGCCGGGCGGCCGGATCGCCGCGGCCCCTGACACCGCCGGAAGCGAGCCCGCCGCCTGATGGCTCCCAAGCATGACGCCGCCAGGGACTAAAACGACGGCACCCGTCGGCCGATAGAGAACCTGAACCATGGTCTTGCCCCACGTGATCCTGGCCATTCTGGCCGCCTTGCCTGCCGTCGAGAACGAGCAAGGCCAGCCGGCTCCGGCCAGGCCCATCGCCGACGCTCGCAGGCAGGCCGCGCGGGGCAGCCACGAACCGTTCTGCGTGGAGGGCGTGGTCACGATGGAGACCGGGCTGCTCCGGTCGGGCCCCGGCGATTTTTACGTGCAGGACGCCACGGCGGGCATCATGGTGCAGGGCGGCGCGGACCTGCGCCTGCTTCGCGGCGCCCGGGTTCGGGCCTGTGGCCAGCTCGGCCTGGACGGCGAGATCGAACCCATGCTTCAGCAGGCGCGGGTGGGCGTGCTTGGGACGGCAAAGCCGCCGCCCCCGCTTCCGCTTTCTCTCGCCGGCGCTCTCGAAGGTCAGGCGGCCGGCAGCCTTGTCAAGGTCCAGGGCCAGGTGGTTCAGCTTTCCATTGGCGAGACACGGGACGTGCTCTGGCTGGGCCCGAAGAGTCCGGCGCTGCGCGTCTACATCCGCCGCAGCGCCGATGCGCCCTCAGCGCTTCTTGCGCTGGCGCCGGTCGGCGCGCAGGTCGAGGTGACGGGAATCCTGATTCCGGAAGAGACGAATAAATTCCAGCTCCGGCTCCGTTCCTCGGGCGATGTCGTCCTGCTGGCGCCGCCCGAGCCGGTCAACCTTCGCTGGATCCGGACGGCGGCGGCCATCGCCCTGCTCGCAGCGGCTCTGGGCGCCCTGTGGGTCTTTCTCCTGCGCCGTGCCGTGCGGCGCCAGACGGCGGAGATCCGGCGGCTGATGGTGGAGGCCAGACAGTCTGAAGAGGCCAAGTCGCGCTTCCTCGCCAACATGAGCCACGAGATCCGCACGCCGCTGAATGGCATCCTGGGGATGACCGAACTCGCGCTGGACACGCAGCTCGACCCGGAACAGCGTTCTTATCTGGAAACGATCCGCAGCTCCGCTGGCCACCTTCTGGCGCTGGTCAATGACGTGCTCGATCTGTCCCGCATCGAGAAGAACTGCATTGAGATCGTGCGGCAGCCATTCGACCTCCAGGCGCTTGTCGATGAGTGTCTGCCGCTGGTCGCCGTCGAGGCCGAGCGCAAGGGGCTGCGGCTGGACGTGGAAATCGATCCGGCGCTTCCCCCGCTGGTGGTGGGCGACGGCCAGCGCCTCCGCCAGGTGCTGCTCAACCTGCTGAACAACGCCGTCAAATTCACTCCGTCAGGGCACGTGAAGCTGGAGATCCGCGCCCTGAAAGGCTCCAGGGTCCGCTTCGAAGTTTCCGACACGGGCATCGGCATCCCACGCGACAAGCATCGCGAAATCTTCCGCGCCTTCACCCAGGCGGACAACTCGATCACGCGCCGCTACGGCGGCGCCGGAATTGGCCTGGCTATCAGCGAAGACCTGGTGCGGCGCATGGGCGGAGCGCTGGAGCTGGAGAGCGCGCCCGGCCAGGGGTCGAGGTTCTTCTTCACGCTGCCGCTGCCGCCCGCTCCGCAGCCCCTGCCGGCTGATGTCGCGTCCGAGCCTGCCGCTTCCAACCACGCTCGCCTGCGAATCCTGCTTGCCGAAGACAACGCCGTGAATCGCCGGGCGGTGGAACGAATGCTGGAGCGCCTGGGCCATGAGGTCCGCTCGGTCGGCGATGGCGAACAGGCCGTCGCGGAGGCTTTCCGGGCGCAGTGGGACCTGATCCTCATGGATGTGCAGATGCCGAAGATGGACGGGCTGGAAGCCACGCGCCGCCTCCGGCAGCAGGAGGCGCGCGCCGGGCGGTGCCGCTGCCGCGTGGTTGGGCTCACCGCGCATACGCTTGCCGAAGACGTGCAGCGTTGCCTCGACGCCGGCATGGACGCCTGCCTGGCCAAGCCTTTCCACCTCGAAGACCTCCGCCGCCTCGTCGGTCAGCAGCCGGCACGTCCCCACGAGACGGCGCACTGAGCTCTTCTTTTCGCCCTCTCCAGGATGTATGCTCCTGTGAGGATTTCTCCCGGAGGTCCGCTCATGACATCGAAGGCCTGGACCCGCCGCGCCTGGATGACCAGTCTCGCCTCGGCCGCGTACGCTGCCGGCGCGCAGCCGGCACCCCCGTCGGACCGTGTCCGCATTGGCCTGATCGGCTGTGGCGGCATCAGCGTGGCCGATTCGAACGCGTTCCTCGCCCATCGCGAGTGCGAGATCGCCGCCATCTGCGACGTGGACGACGCGATGATCGCAAAGACTCTCCGGCGTCTGGAAGAACTCAACCGCGACCGCCCCGAAGCGGTGAAGGATTTCCGGCGCGTCCTCGACCGCAAGGACATTGACGTCGTTCTCGTCTGTACCCCCGACCACTGGCACGCGCTGCCGACCGTGATGGCGTTTCAGGCGGGCAAGGACGTCTACGTCGAAAAGCCACTGGCCACCACCGTGTGGGAAGCGCAGGTAATGCGCGATTCGGCCCGCCGCTACAGCCGCGTGGCGCAGATGGGCACGCAGTGGCGCAGCGGCGCGCACTGGGCCGAAGCGGTGGAGATGGTCCGCTCGGGCAAGATCGGGAAAATCCGCCAGGTGCGCTGCTTCGCCTATCTCGACTGGGTGACCGACTGCGGCAACCCGCCCGATGAACCCGTCCCGCCCGGCGTGGACTATGACATGTGGCTCGGCCCCGCGCCCGGGCGGCCCTTCAACCGCAACCGTTTCCACTTCAACTTCCGCTGGTTCTGGGACTACGCCGGCGGGCTGATGACGGACTGGGGCGTGCACCTCATCAACATTGCGCTCTGGGCCATGGGATCGGAGTGGCCGAAGAGCGTGGTGTCCAGCGGCGGCAAGTACGTCCTCCAGGACAACACCGAAACGCCGGACACGCAGATCGCCGTCTACGATTTCCCCTCCTACACGCTGATCTGGGAGCATTCCGTGCAATGCGGCCTCGGCCCCGACCGCCGCGAGCACGCCGTCGTCTTCACTGGAACCGAAGCCACGCTGATCGTCGACAACAACGGCTGGGAAGTCGTCGCCGAACCGAAGAAGCGCGAAAAGGTGGTCGAGATGCGCCGCCGTGCGCCCGCCGGCGACAATGCGCGCATTGCGCATGCGCGCAATTTTCTCGATTGCGTCCGATCCCGCCGGCAGCCGGTGGAAAATCTCGATATCGGCTTCCACGTCTCTGCCGTGGCGATGCTTGGCAACATCGCGCTGCGCTCGAAGACCCGCGTCGAATGGGACGCCGACACGGGGCAGGTGACCGGCAACCCGGGCGCCAGCGCGCTGCTGCGGCGCGAATACCGCGCCCCGTGGAAGCTGGGCTGAACAGCGGTCATTGCGCCGCATCCCGCCGCCACTTGAGCCGCGTGTAGGCGATGCGGAAGCCGTGCCGTTCCCCGTTGCGTTGCGAAGCGCTGCCCGGTGCCGCGCCCATCATGGCCACCGTGCAGCCGTGATCGCGGGCATGCCGCAGACGGGCCGCCAGGAGCGCCCGCTGCGCGCCCTTCTGCCGTGCTTCCGGAACGGTCGACGCTCCCGCCAGGTGCGCCACCGGGGCAACTAGTGACAGTCCCGCCGAGGCCACCGGCCGGTCATCGAGCCATGCCAGGAAGCAGGGCGAGTCTGCCTTGCGGGCCGAGACCTGGCCGATCTCGAGGATCCAGTCGTAGTACTCGGGCGCGGTGTCCTTCCAGCCATCTGCGGCCACGCGGGCCCACAGGTCAGCCTCCTCCTCCCGAACGATCGTGACGCGCACGTTCTCCGGCGCCTCCAGTTCTCCGTCGAGAGCGCGGTACATCACGCTTGTCAGTTCCACCAGCCGGTAACCGCGCTCCTGGAGAAGCCCGAAACACGCGGCGCCTGCCAGCGGACTCACCTCATGCTGCGTCGGCGCGCCACGCTGGAAGAAGAAATCCTCCAGCCTGTCCAGCAGGCCGGGTGTCGCTGGTTCGAACAGCCCCAGGCAGAACGTCTGCGTCACCGGAGAGCCGGCGCCGTCGTAGAGCGCTACCGTGCCGCCGGTTTCCAGCCATTCCGCGCCGCCGCCGGGCGCCGTCCGTCGGCGGGAGTCGACGAACCGCGCGGAACTGAGCGCTTCGGCCCGCTCCAGCCGCTGCGCAAGCTCAAGATCCGCAAAGGGCGCGTCTGTACCATTCGGCATGAGCGCCATTGTACGCCGCGCGGGGGCCGCACATGAGCTCTGCGGCGGTATGAGAGAATCCGTTTTTCAGCCCTATGAGACATCTGCTCTGCATCTGGATGGCTGGGCTCGTGTGCGCGCCGCCTGCGCCCGCACAGCCGGCGCCGCCCAGGACGCTCACTGTCGAATGGATCATGCAGGGGCCGGCGCTCTACGGCTACGAGCCCCGCGCGGTCCGCTGGAGCGGCGACGGCCGCCGCGTCTACTTCGAGTGGAAGCAGGCCTCCGAGCCGCCGGAGAAGGAATATTCCACCTGGGTGGTGAACCGGGACGGCTCCGGTCTGCGCCGCCTCAGCGACGAAGAAGCCACGGAAGCGCCGCCCGCGCGCGCTTCGCGCTCTGCCGACGACCGTTTCGGCGTTTACGCGCGCGAGGGCGACATCTGGCTTTACGATTATTCGACCGACCGCGCCCGACGGCTGACACGCACCACCGAGGCCGAGTCTTCGCCCCGCATCACGCGCAACGGCAAGCGCGTGACGTTCGTCCGGGGCAGCAACCTGTTTGCGCTTGCCCTCGAGACCGGCGAGATCGAACAGCTCACCAACATCCTCCCGCCCGGACAGCCCGACCCGGACGAACAGCGCAAAGGCACGGCCAGCCAGGAGTACCTCAAAAAGGAAGAACGCGCGCTGCTGGAGGCGGTGGAAAAACGCGCGAAACAGCGCGAAGAGCGCGAGGAAAAGCGCCGGAAAGAAAATCCGCGCAAGCCCCTGCGGCTGTCCCAGCGGCAGACGGTGACGGATCTGATCCTTTCGCCCGACGAAACGTATGTCCTCGCCTTCCTCACCGAACGCCCGCAGGAGGCCAGGACCGCGCTCATGCCGCTGTATGTGACCGAGACGGCATACACCGACACACAGCCCACGCGCACCAAGGTGGGCGACCTCCAGCCGCGGCAGCGCGTCGCGGTGATCCGGACCCGCGACGGCGAGGTCCGCTGGCTCGATCCGGGCATCAAGACGAATCGCGAAGGCAAGGAGGTGGAACGCCCGGTCACGCTCGCCAACCCGCAGTGGAGCGATGACGGCACGCGGCTTGCCATGCTGGGCCGCGCCGCGGACTTCAAGGACCGCTGGGTGTTCGCCGTGGATCCGGCGGAAGCGAAGCTCCGCCCGCTATTCCTGCTCCACGACGACGCCTGGGTGGACGGGCCCGGCGCGCAGGCCCTCGGCTGGCTGCCCGGGGGAAGGGAAGTGTGGTTTCAGGCCGAAAAAGAAGGCTGGGCTCACCTTTACGCGGCCAACTGGGAGACGGGCGAACTGCGCGCGCTCACTTCCGGCGGCTGGGAGGTCAAGCGCGCGGAGCTTACTCCGGACAGACAGCGGTTCCTTCTGGTTTCGAGCGAGGAAAGCCCCTATGAGCAGCATCTCTACCTGATGCCCGCCTCGGGCGGCCCGCGCACCCGGCTCACCGCCGCGCCCGGCTTTTATTCCGGTGAAATGTCGCCTGATGGCGCGCGCATCGCCGTCATCCACAGCCGCAGGAACCAGCCGCCGGAGCTGTATCTGATGGACGCGAAGCCGCAGGCGGAAATGCGCCGCGTGACCGTGTCTCCGGTGGATGAATTCACGAAATATCCGTGGCTGGACACGCCAATCATCGAAATTCCCGCGCGCGACGGAGCGCGAATTCCCGCCCATATTTACAGGCCCAAAAACTGGAAAAAGGGCGGGCCGGCGGTGATTTTCGTCCACGGCGCCGGCTATTTGCAGAATGTCCACCGCGGCTGGTCAAGCTACGCGCGCGAGACGATGTTCCACCATCTTCTCATGGAGCGCGGCTACATCGTGCTGGATCTCGACTACCGCGGCTCGGCCGGCCACGGCCGCAACTGGCGCGTCGCCGTCTACCGGCACATGGGAGGCAAGGACCTCGACGACCAGGTCGACGCCGCGCGATGGCTGGCGAACGAGCAGGGCGCCGATCCCGCACGCATCGGCATCTACGGCGGCAGCTACGGGGGATTCATCACGCTGATGGCGATGTTCACCCAGCCCGGCGTCTTCGCCGCCGGCGCCGCGCTTCGGCCCGTCACTGACTGGGCTCACTACAACCATCCATACACCGGCGCCATCCTCAATCTCCCGCAGGACGACCCCGAAGCTTACCGCCGCAGTTCGCCCATCTATCACGCCGCCGGCCTCCAGGGCGCGCTGCTCATCGGTCACGGCATGGCCGATTCCAATGTCCATTTCCAGGACACGGTGCGGCTGGCACAGAAGCTGATCGAGCTGGGCAAGACGAACTGGGAAGTAGCCATCTATCCGGTGGAAGACCACGCCTTCTTGAACGCTTCGAGCTGGACCGATGAATACCGCCGTATTCTGAAACTCTTCGAGCAGAACCTGCGGAAAGTGTCCCAGCCGGACCTCAGATAGGGCGGCCAGTCTTGAGCCGCGCGTCGAAAACGGCCTTTCAGCGCCGGGCGGGTGCCGCTTTTGCCGCAGCCGTCTTTGAGGCGGCGGGCCGGGCTGCCGGTTCGGTCACCTGGAGGATCTGGTCGGCGGCGATGTTCTCGAGCGTCTGCCGGACGCCGCTGGGCCAGGTGATGTCCAGCGAGCGGATGCGTGTCTCCGGGCCGAGGCCAAAGTGGACGCGGCGGTCGCTGGACCCCATGAACCCGACGCTCACCGAGACGTGGTTGTAGAGGGTCCGTCCGGAGACCGTCGTCAGCTTGAGCTTGGCTCCGATGGCGTCGCGGGGACTGCGGCGTCCGTTGAGTTCCACAAGCAGCCAGTGCGCGCCGGGCAGGCCGCTGTTGAGCAGGATCCGCGGCCGGCGGTTCAGCGACGTGACGACGATGTCCATCCAGCCGTCGTTGTTCAGGTCGGCGAAGGCCGAGCCGCGCTGGAATCCTCTCTGCATGAAATCCGGCCCCAGTTCTGCCGAGACGTCGATGAAATGCTTTCCCTCCACGTTCTCAAACATCGTGTCATTCTGCGGGGAAAGCTCGTTGAATTCATCGACGTCTCCATTGGAGGAGTAAATGTCTTTCCATCCGTCGTTGTTATAGTCGATGAAACCGTTGCTCCAGCCCGAATAGGGCCGGCTCAGGTAGGTGATGCGGGTCGGCGTCGAGACCAGCTCGAACGCTCCGCCGGTGTTGCGCAGCAGGCCCCAGATCTGCGAACGCAGGTTGTTGTAGAAGATATCGGTTCGGCCGTCGTTGTCATAGTCCTTCGCGTCGCATCCCATCGACGAGCCGGCCTGCGCGTTCTCGTTATAGGCCACGCCCAGCTGGAGACCGGTTTCTTCGAAGAATTTCCCCTGGCGGTTGAGGAAAAGAAAATTGGGATCCGTGTCATTGGCGACGAAAATGTCCAGCCATCCGTCGTCGTTGAAATCAGCGATGGAAACCCCCATTCCCTTGCCAGGGGCCTCATTGAGGCGCACTTTTTCCGTGACGTCAGCAAATGTGCCGTTGCCCAGGTTGCGGAAAAGCTGGTGCGGGACGCTGGGGTAGCGGCGCGGGTCGCAGTAGAGATCCATGTCGCTCATCGCGCAGCGGTGGTCTGTTTCGGGCGACCAGTAGGTGTAGTTGGAAACGAACAGATCCAGCCAGCCGTCGCGGTCATAGTCGAACCAGGCGGCCACGACGCTGAGGAGATTGGGCGGCTTTTTTCCAAGGCCTGAACCGGCAGTCACGTCGCGGAACGTCCCATTGCGCATGTTGCGGTACAGGACATTGCGGCCGGCAGTGGCGATGAACAGGTCCGTCCAGCCGTCGTTGTCGTAGTCGCCGGCAGCCACGCCGAAGTTGAAGTCGAGATCCTTCCCTTGCAGCCCGGCGCGCTCCGTCATGTCCTCGAACGTGCCATCGGGCTTCTGCCGCAGCAGGAGGTTGAAGTAGGAAGGATCCGTCCGCCGGCGCTCGGGGAAGCGGGCGCCGTTAGTGAAAAAGATGTCGAGCCGGCCGTCGTTGTCATAATCGAAGACCGCGATGCCGCCGCACATCGGCTGCGGAAACCACTTCCGCCCGTGCAGGCTGTTATTGGACACGTAACGGAACGGCCAAGTTGCGGCGATGTCGCGATAGACGGGCCGCTGCGGGGCCCGCGCCACGGGCTCGCGCGCCGAGGATGCGACGGCGAGGCAGAGGGCTGCCGCCGTCACAACCAGCACGGCCCAGGCTGCGGCGGAGCGCTTCATTCCGGGTGGTTCGGCCCGGACGGGCCGGGATCTGCAACCATCATCGCCGCCCCGGGCGCCCCAATGCAATGAGCTGCAATCTCCTTTCAGGGGGCCGGCGGCAACGGGAAGCGGATGCTGTCGAGCAGCCAGTCGCGCTGTTCGCGCACCGCCTGTTTCAGCTTCTCCACCAGCTCCGCGCGCCGGTCGTACAGGCGGTAGCCCGCGCGCGGGCGCAGATAACCGCGGGCCTTGGGTTCTTTTTCAAACAGCGCCTCTTCGCCCATCTCTGCGGCCAATCGTTCGTAGCGCGCCCGGTTTTCGAGCAGCGCCTTTACGAGCAGTGGCAGGACAATCGAGTAGTCGCATTGCATCGACTCGGTTGTCTGCTGATAGTGGTCCTTGTCCACCTTGCCCCAGGTCACCGCCTCGGCCGGGAAGCAGGACGACAGCGACCCGTCGGTGACCGGCGAGCTGACGATCTGCACGTCGAACAGATAGCCACGGATGTCGGGCAGTCCCAGCAACTGGCTCAGGGCCGGCTCCGGCTGAAGGTTGAAATTCTTGGGCACGCCGCCGCCCAGAATGATGGTGCCCATCGCCCGCGCCTCGGATTCAAACAGGCCCCAGTAGTGAAACGCGCAGCTTTCAAAGACTTCCAGGTGGATGTCGAGATCAAGCTCATGGCGTTCGATCAGGCCCGTCTCGCGCATCGCCCACAGCTTGAGCGAATTCAGAAACACGCTGCCATCGCCGGGCGCGCCGACGAAGACGGGCACGGCCATGCGGGCGCAGGTGGACAGCAGCCCCGGCGCCACGCCGCTGGCTTTTTCCATCGCCCCGTACCAGAGCCCCAGCTTGTAGCGGAACTCGGTGCCGGACATTTTCTTCTGAAACTCGGGCCGCTGGAGCAGGGCGGAGAGCAAGCGGTCCTGGTCGTTGAGGACGTCGTCCTCAAAGGCCATGTCGGCAACGCGGATGATGCGCTGCTCGCGCAGTGCGCCGTCATCGCCGAAAATGGGAACCTCGAAAACGCAGTCGCCGCGGCCCGGCAGCGCCCGGTGGCCGTCGTGGTAGCAGACGGCGTCGGTGGTCGAAACGTAAGCAATCCATCCTGTTTCGATTAGCGGTATCAGCCACGCCTGGTGTTGCCCGCTCACCGTCACCGGGCCCGCCACCGAGACCGTCAGCGGGCAGCCCATGCCGATGGCCGTGTCCAGGATTGTATAAATCCGCCGCAGATACGCCCCGCCAAAGGCGGGCAGACAGTGGCGCAGCAGCTCATCAAACGTGCCGATTTCGTCCACCCGGCGCGTGCGCACAATTCTCCTGCGGTTCGTATCCTCTAGCATTGCAAATGGGTTTCCCTTTGCAAGCTACCAAAGCGCGCCCCGGCGGCGCAAATTCAGACCGGTCGGGCGATGGCGGAGCACGCACCGCCGGATGGGTGGTCTTACACTTTTGCAACTTGTATGTCATACCGTTGTAACTCTGCCGTGGGATTCTCCGTACTGTATGGCCGAAAAGCATCTGTGTACAGGATTCCTGGCCGCTCTGCTGGTTGTGGTTCCCCTCTGCGGGCAGGTTGACCGCAGCCGCCTGAGCGGCCAGGTTTTCGACGAGAGTGGCGCCTCCGTCCCCGGGGCAAAGGTCCAGATCGTCAACCCCGCGACAGGTCTCGCCCGGCAGACCGAGACGACAAATGAGGGCTATTATGTTTTCTCTGCGGTGCCGACCGGCACGTATGAGGTGACGGTCACCAAAGATGGCTTCACGCCGGCGACGGCGACCGGCGTGGTTCTGGGGGTCGGCCAGCAGCGCACGCTCGACTTCCGCCTTCAGGTGGGCACGCTGGCTACGGCCGTGGAAATCCAGGCCGAGGCTACCCCGCTCGAACAGGCTACCGCCGACATCGGCTCGGTGATCGGCCAGAGACAGGTTCGCGAAATTCCCATCAACGGCCGCAACTGGAGCTTCCTGATGGCGCTCGCTCCCGGCGCGGTCAACACTGGTGACGGCACACAGAACTCGATCCGCTTCTTCGGCCGGTATCGCGATGAAAATTATTGGACGTTCGACGGCGTCGACGCCACCGGCATCAAGGATCCAAGGCAGGAAGGGGGTTTGCGGCTGGTGATTTCGCTCGATTCCATCTCGGAGTTCAAGGTGAACTCGTCGAGCTACACGGCCGAGACCGGCACCAGCGCCGGCGCCCAGATCAACCTTGTCTCCCGCTCGGGTACGAACGATTTCCACGGCGGCCTGTTCTGGTTTGTCCGCAATGACCGTTTCGACGCGCGCCGCCCATTCGATCCCAGCGACAATCCTGATTTCCGGCTGAACCAGTTCGGCGGTAATCTGGGCGGTCCCATCCGGCGCGACCGCACATTCTTCTTTGTCAATTACGAAGGGCTTCAGCAGCGGCTGGGCCAGGCGGCTGTCAACGGGCTCGTTCCCAGCGCCCTGCTGCGGCAGCGGGTGGCCTCCACCTCGCCGGCTCTGGCCAGCGTAGTCAACTCGTATCCGGTGGGCCAGACGCCCACATCCGACCCGCTGGTTGACCGCTTTACGGGAGTCTTTCGCAACCGTTGGGAGGAAAACGCCGGCACGGCCCGCATCGACCACCGGCTGAACTCCAACCATCTGCTGTTCTTCCGCTTCAATACGACCGATGGCACCTTCAACGACCGCCGTTCCGGACTGCTGGAATATCGGCAGAGCTACGTCCGGCCCACCAACGCCACAGCCCAGTGGCAGGCCGTGCTGAGCCCGCGCGTCGTGAACGACTTCAAGTTCGGCTTCAATCGCAGCGCCCTTACGCGGCCGCAGGTGGGCGTGCTTCCGGAGGCCTTCACTGTCCCGGGGCTCACGACAACGCAGGCTTCCACGGCCATCTACGAGAAGCCCAACTCCTGGACCTTTGCCGACAACGTGAGCTGGCAGCTCGGGCGCCATACGCTCAAATTTGGTGGCGAGGCCCGGCGCATCCAGCTCAACGCCGGGGACGCCGGGTCAATCTCCGTCCGCTACGCCAACATGGATGCCTTCATCAATAACCGCGTGGACCGCTTCCAGGTGGCCGGCGTCCTGCCGATGTTCGGCGGACGCCGGACGCTCTGGCAGGGCTACTTCCAGGACGAATGGAAGGCGTTGCGCAACCTGACTCTCACCCTCGGCGCGCGCTATGAGTATTACACGGTGATGACCGAGGTCAACGGGCGCGGACGCGTCTTTGACGAGATCCGCTGCGCCGGCTGGTGCCCGCAGGGCTCGCCCTGGTATTTCCCTGACCGCAACAACCTCGCGCCGCGCTTTGGCTTCGCCTGGGGCCTGACGGAGAAGACCGTATTGCGCGGCGGCTACGGCATCTACTACGGTCCCGGCCAGCAGGACGACGTCACCGCTGCCGTCGACAGCGAACCGGAACGGCTCCAGCTGACCGCCGCGCAGCGGCCCGGCCTCGCCTATCCCATTACTCCGTTTATCGCTGAGGCCCGCTCCAGCGGATCCCAGCCCCGCGCCCTGCAACGCGACCGGCGTGATTTCTACTCCCAGCAGTGGAGCTTGTCCATCCAGCGCGAACTGCCCGCATCGTTCGTGTTCCAGACCGCCTACGTCGGCAATCGCGGCTCGAAGCTGTTCGGCCGTGACCGCGTCAATCTGCTGATTCCGGGAACGAACGTGCGGCCGCTGCCGGCCTTCGCGGACGTCGACCGCAAGAACAACTATGGCAACAACACATTCCACGGATGGCAGAACTCGCTCCAGCGGAACTTCACCCGCGGCTGGCTCTTCCAGCTCCAGTACATGTACTCGAAAGCCATCGATGACAACGCCGGCTCCGGCGATGGCGCCGAGATCATGATCGCCTCCTGCCGCCGCTGCGAACGGGCCGTGTCGGACTTTGACATCCGCCACACCGCCACCATCAACTCGGTCTACGAGCTTCCTTTCGGTCCTGGGCGCGCCTTCGGGCCGAAGAGCGGCTTCGCCGGACGCCTGCTGGAAGGCTGGGATCTCTCGGGTGTTTTCACGGCCCGGACCGGGCGGCCTTTCAGCCCGGTGCTGGACCGCGCCACCGCCGAAGTGCCCGACGGCAACGCGCGCAACCAGCGGCCCAACCTCACCGGCGCTCCGCTTTACCCGGACGTCCGGACGCCCGGCCTCTGGGTGAACCGCGCCGCCTTCGCAGCCCCGGCCCGGGGAACCTGGGGCAACGCGCCGCGCAACATCCTGCGCGCGCCTGGCCTCTGGCAGGCCGACGTGGCCCTGAACAAGAAGACACGCCTGGGCGAAGCATTCTCGCTCGACTTCCGAGCCGAAGCATTCAACCTGTTCAACCGGTCGCAGTTTGGAACACCCGTCAACAACTGGTCCCGCTCTGACTTCGGCCAGATCCGCTCCACGGCCAACGACGGGGCCACCGGCTTTGGCACCAGCCGGATGCTCCAGTTCATGCTGCGACTGAACTTCTAGCCCTGCGGCAGCCTGCCCCGCGCCCGCCCGGCCCCTGACGGGCCGGGCGGGCCGGTCCCGGGAGGCGTCAAAATGGAAGCGAAATGTTTCAGAAAAAACGTATCTCGGTCATCTTCTTTGCGGCTGCTCTCTCGGGAGTTATTCCTCTGCCGCCAGCCGCAAGCGTGAAGCCGAGGGTCATGACCGAGCCAGCCGGCGACGATGCGGACGATCCGGCCATCTGGGTTCACCCGCAGGATCCCGTCCGCAGCCTTGTGATCGGAACCAACAAGGCCGCCGCTCCGCGCGGCGCACTGGTCGTCTTTGGCCTGGATGGCCGTCTCCGCCAGCGCATTCAGCCGCTCGACCGCCCCAATAACGTGGACGTCGAATACGGCCTTCTTCTGGCCGGGAGGCGCACGGACATTGCCGTGGTCACCGAGCGCTATCAGAGGCGGCTTCGCGTGTTCCGGATCGACCAGAAGACGGGGAGGCTGGAAGATGTTTCCTCAGGCGGGGGCATTCCGGTGTTCGAGACCAGGCAGGGACGAGGCCGCGAACCCATGGGCATCGGGCTTTACCGGCGCCCCCGCGACGGCGCCATCTTCGCCATCGTCTCCCCCAAGGAAGGTCCGGTGGATGGCTACCTTGAGCAATATCTGCTCGAGGACGACGGCACGGGCAGGGTTCGCGGCCGCATGGTGCGTGAGTTCGGCGCATTTTCGGGCTCCGGCGAAATCGAGGCGATAGCCGTAGACGACGAGCTCGGGTACGTCTACTACGCCGATGAGGACGCCGGAATTCGCAAGTACCACGCCGACCCTGCACATCCCCTGGCGGGAAAGGAGCTGGCACTGTTCGGGCGAGCGGGATATCAGGGCAATCGGGAAGGACTCGCCGTCTACGCCACCGGGACAGGGCGAGGCTTCCTGATCTCCACGGATCAGGTGCGGGGCAACAGCCGCTACCTGCTTTACCGGCGGGAGGGATCGGCTTCTGATCCAAATGACCACTCCGAGGTGGCCGCGGTCATCGAAGCAGGCGCCGATGCCACCGATGGGATTGACGCCGTCTCGCGGCCGCTCGGGCCCGATTTCCCGCGAGGCCTGTTGGCAGCGATGAACAGCTCCGGGAAAAATTTCTTTCTGATCGGCTGGGCCGATATTGACGCTGTGCTTCGGGCGCGCTGATCAGTCGTACTGAACCGGCTTTTCGCGCGGGTTGATTCCGTCGGCATCATCGACGCGCACTCCGGGCGGGGGCGGCACGTCGCCCCGGAGCGGCGGATCGTCCGTTTCCTTCATCCACTGCTCGAGCACGCCGCGCCAGTGCGCTGCCACGCCGGGATTCTGCGCGAGCACATTGTGCGACTCGAGCGGGTCGAAAGCCAGATCGTACAGCGCTTCTTCCTCCAGCCGGTGAGACTCCCGGCCGTGGTCCAGCCACAGCGACTTGCCCGGCCCGTCGTCGCATTTGGGCAGCACCGGCGTCCGCCTCGTCCCGAAACGCCGAACATCGGCCCAGCGCTTTGAGCGCACCGTGCGCTGCGGTTCGTAAGCGGCGTGGAAGGTGACCTCGCCCGTCAGCCGCTCGCGGATCTCCGCGCTCTCGCCCCGCACGAGCGACATCATCGAGCGGCCCTGGAGCCACTCCTCTTTGGCCACGCCGCCCACGTCACATAAGGTCGGGAAGAGGTCCATCTGCGAGACCAGCGCATCGCTGACGCGGCCGCCCGAAAAGCCGCCCGGCCCGCGCCGGCGCTTCCAGCACCGTTCCCATCGATTCGTCCAGCACGCGCGCGGCGGCGTGAAAGGCCGCCATGTCGCGCCGTGTCTCCGGCGTGTCCGGCAACGGGGGCGGAGGCAGGAGACACTGCGGGTCGTCCAGCGGACCCGGCGCAGGAAATTCCCGGTGCGTTTCGAAAAATCCGCAGGAGAGAAACGGCTCTTTCGGCCACGACAGCAGAAAATCCTCCGCCGCGCGCGCGATGGCCGGGCCGCGGCTCGATTCCGTCCTCACTTCCCGCTCATCGCCCAGCCCGCGCTCTTTGCCCGCCTGCGTCTCGTGCTGGATGCCCGCCAGCACGGTCAGATAGCCCTGGGTGCGGAGATAATGCGCCAGGTGCCGCGAAGGGTCGTTCAGCGAAAACCCGCGGTGGGCCAGCCCGAGCATGCCGCAACAGTGCGGGTACATCCCGGTGAGCAGCGCGGTGCGCGACGGAGAACACGTGGGCGCGGCATCGAACGCCTGCCGGAAAGCCACCGCCTCGGTGGCGAATTTTTTCAGGTTCGGCGTCGGCGAGGCATGCCCGTAGGGCTGGATCATCCGCCCGGTGTCGTGCGAGTGCAGGTACAGGAGATTGACGTGGCCTGGCCGCGCTGCGGGCGGCAGGGCCGGCGCGGCGGACTGGAGCGTTCGGCGGCTGAGGGAAAACGGCATGGCGTCTGGTTCTGGACGACACGAGACGCGTATCAGATGCCAGGCCCGGAAGCAACCCGGCAGGACAGCACTGAAATGTTTGAAACAGAATAGCCGGTTTCTGGTGCCGTTCGGCCCCCGCTTTTCCGGTGGGGCTTTTCGCGGCCGCCCGCGCCCCGCAAGCGGGCGGCCGCTTGCCGACAATGGAGTCATGAGCCATCTTCCCGTTCTGCGCCTGCGCCTCGGCGCGCTTGCCGGCGCTCTGCTCGCATGTCTCGCGGCCGCCGCCTGTTCGAAGCAAGGCAGGCCGGCAACAGCCGGGCCGAAACAGGAAACTGAAATTCTGTTCCGCCGCATGCAGGCCGCCTGGAACCAGATCTTCACCTCCGAAGGGTCGGGCGAATACCGCATGGCGAGGTTCGCGGTCTACGCCCGCGAGAAAGACACAAAATGCGGCCGCCTGACCGGCGGCGTGAGTTACTGCCCCGAGGAACGGCTCGTGGCCGCTGAAGAGGGATGGCTCCAGACGGCCCGCCAGCAGGGTGGCGGCGCTCTCGCTTACGGCCTGGCCCGTGCGCTCGCCCGCCACGTGCAGCATGAGCTCACCATCGACGAGCGGGTGGAGAAGGCGATTCAGAAGACCCCGGCCTCGAAGCAGGAGCTGCTCGGCAAGCGGGAGATCCAGGCCGATTGCTTCGTGGGTCTCTGGCGCCGGCGCCATGAAGGTGATGCGCCTCCGCTCGACGCCCTGAAGCAGGCCGCGCGCTCCTGGGCGGCCCAGAGCGGCGATGCCCGTCTCCAGGGCGTCCTGGAACAGCGGCTGGACTGGATGCAGCGCGGCCATGACCAGGGCGAGCTCGCAGCCTGCAACGTATTTGCTCAGTAATGGCCTCCGGGAGCCGGCAGTCCGGCGGCCGGGGCTTGGTTGTTGTCGAGGGGAGCCTGCCTGCCATCCAACATCCGCCTTCGGGGCCGCGAGCCGCCGTGAACGGACCCGGCAAGCAGGCCCGCAAGCCTGTCCGATTCCCGCGCGGAAGCTGGCCACCGGCTGGCCCGCGCGCGGGCCGGAATGATACACTGTGGAAGGCGCAGTGATGCGCCTCCTTTCGTCGCAGGATCGGGCCGTGGCGCAGCCTGGCTAGCGCGCTTGCTTGGGGTGCAAGAGGTCCCGGGTTCAAATCCCGGCGGCCCGACCAGCCATCGAACTTTCCCCGCCGCATCCTCCGCAGGCCTGAATCCAGCTCTTGCCGCGAAGCGCGAGGATCCCCGAACCGGTCTCCACGCAGAAGGCGCCCGACGGGACCTGCCGCCGCTGCCGGCCGCCATGCCCGCAGCCACGCCGCTGTGTAGCTCCGGCCATCGCACCCCCGATTGCCGCTCGCAACGGGCCGGGGCAGCCCCGCGAGCCCGACAGAAAGAAAGGGGCTTCCGTGCCGCCGGAGGCCGGCTCACCGGAGCTGGAATTTTTTCATTTTGTATCGAAGCGTGTCCCGCGTGATCTGCAACAGCTTCGCTGCCTGGGTCTGGTTGCCGCCCGTCTTTTCCAGCGCGGCAAGGATCAGCCGGCGCTCGTTCTCTTCGAGGCTCAGGCTTGTGTCAGGGATGGCCGGCATGGCGGCAGCCCGCGGCGGCTCGGCCGCCGCCGCGCTGTCAAGCCGCGCGATGCTCTTCGGCAGGCTGGCCGGGGTGATGAAGTCGGAATCTTCAAGGATCATCGCCCGTTCGATCGCGTTGCGCAGCTCGCGCACGTTGCCCGGCCAGTCGTGCGCCAGCAGCATCCGCATCGCCTCCGGAGAAATGCCCGACATCTGCCGCTTGAATTTCTTGTTGTAGTGCTGGACAAAAAAGTTGGCCAGCGCGGCGATGTCTTCCGGCCGCTCGCGCAGCGGCGGAATGGTCACATGGATCACATTCAGGCGGAAGTAGAGGTCCTGCCGGAAGGCGCCCTCCTTAACGGCCTCCCGCAGGTTCTTGTTGGTGGCCGCGATCACGCGCAGGTCGAGGTTGATGTCGCGCAGGCCGCCCAGCCGGCGAAAGCTTTGCTCTTCGAGCACGCGCAGCAGCTTGGCCTGCAACATCAGCGGAATTTCGCCGATCTCGTCCAGAAACAGCGTCCCCTTGTCGGCCAGCTCGAAGATGCCGCGCTTTTGCGCGCGGGCGTCGGTGAAAGCGCCCTTCTCATAGCCGAACAGTTCGCTTTCGAGCAGCGTCTCGGGAATCGCCGCGCAGTTGATGGCGATGAACGGCTCGGCCGCCCTCAGGCTCTGGTAGTGGATGAATTTCGCGATCAGGTCCTTGCCGACGCCGTTCTCGCCCTCGATCAGGATCGTCGACGCCTCGCTGATCGCCACCCGCCGGACGAAGTTCAGCACTTCGCGCATCGCCGGGCTTTCGGCGATGATTTCCCGCTTCTGCGTCTCCACCTCCGCCCCGACATCCTTGATCGTCGCCAGGAAGCCTTCCAGAGTCCCGTCCGACGAGCGGAAAGGCGTCGTCTTCAGTACCACCAGCCGCTCATATCCGTTCGGCGTGTGCAGCCGCACTGCGCCATTCGACCCGTTCAGTTGCACCAGCCCCGGATGCAGCCCGCAGCCGGGCTCGCATTCCTCGCAATGGAACATCTGTCGGCAGTCGCGCCCCACCAGCTCCTCGGCCGAGACACCGAGCATCTGCTCGGCCGCCGCATTCACTCCCCGGATCACATGGTTCTTGTCATACAGGACGAGGGCGTCACTGACGTTGTCGAAGATCTGGAGCAGTATTTCGGGACTCTGCCAATCCGCGTTCAGTTTCGCCATATCGCCCTGCGTCATCTTCATTGTAGACCTGCCGGGAGAGTTTCGGGGCGGGGTAAACGGATCAGGTGGGTCAATTAACCCAGCCGGGGCGAAATGGCAGCCGGGCGGAGCGGGCGGGTGCGAAGTCCGGCCCGAGGTATCGCAGGAAGTCCCTGTGTTTCCGCCACTTTCAGTTGAATCCGAGAGTGGACTCCAGATTGCATGGTTGTGCAATGGACGCGCGGTTGCCGACCCCGCCAAGGTTCGGGAACCGGGTGCCGGTAGATGGCCAGCATGGACCGCTGCCAGACGTGGAAAGTCGCCATGCCGTCTACAACAACCGGGAATCCCGGTGGAAATCAGTTGCGGTCCGAGGTGAAGGCGATGGGATCGATCCAGGTCAGTCTGACCGACGCAGACCGGGCCCGGGCGCTGTGCGAGCTGCTCGAACGCAGCACGCAGACGCCGGTGGTCTGCTCGGATCGCCCGGATCTGGAGAACGCCTGTGCGGTGGTGCTCGATTGGGACAGCTTCCACCGGCTGCCCCAGCCCGTCGAGCATGCCGACCGCATTGTGTTGATCACCAGCAATGACGCCACTCATCTGAAGGAAGCCTGGGAGGCGGGTGTCCACTCGGTTCTCTCCGAACAGGATCCCTTGAATACGGTTGTGCTGGCGGTGCTGGCCACCTGTCTGCGGTCCGGCACACGGAAAATGAAACCGGCCGAAGGGCGGGCTTCGCCATAATCGGATGAAGCGCTGTCGCACCTGCTTGTTGAAGGGAGGTTCGTGAAGATGTCCAACCTGACACCCTATGCAATTGCGTGGGGCGTTCTCGCCCTGATCGTTGTGGCCCTCGCTATCTGGCGCCAGCATCTGGCCGCCCAGGAGGATGACACGCTGCACCTCAGCGGCCCCGAGACCGTCATCACGCAGCAGATGACGGTGGCCAGGAAGCTGGAACTGGTGGAGAAGTGGGGCAAGGCCCTCACCGTTGTGCTGGCCATCACTGGCCTCATCCTGGCCGTGATGTACGGCATGTACCTGTGGGAGGCCTCTTCCCGCGCCGGTCTGGCTTAAAACCCGGGCCGCGGCGGCCGGCGGAATCCGCCGCGGCTGATCACCTGAGATTCCGCCAGGATGTCTGAGGGGCGTCGCTGTTGAGGGGCGGCGGCGCCTCCAGGAGAGAGATCTTTCGATGAGGAAACTGGGTAGATTGTTTGCGTCCGCTTTGGTTCTCGTTTGCGCCGCCCTCGCGCAGCCGCCCGCCAGGCCGGTCACGCCGAATTCGGTCTGCGCCGACTGCCATGAGCAGGAGTCAAAGCTCAAGGCCTCGGCCCATGCTTCGGTCGCCTGCGCCACGTGTCACGTCAAACACGAAGAATATCCTCACCCCGAGGGCGTGCCCAAGCCGCAGTGCGCATCCTGTCACGAGCGCAGCGTACGCGACTACGAGCAGAGCGAGCACGCCGCCCAGATGCGCCGCGGCAACGGCTCCGCCCCGGAGTGCTCCACCTGCCACGGCGACGTCCATGAATTGAAGCGTGCGCTCACCATCGAATTCCACCAGAGCGTTCCGGACACCTGCGGCATGTGCCATGCAAAGGAAGCAGAAGACTTCGCCAGGAGTGTTCACGGCAAGGCCGTGGCCGCAGGGGTCCGCGACGCGCCCGTCTGCTCGGACTGCCACGGCGGCCACCGCGTGCTGAAGGCCAAGGATCCCAACTCCACCGTGTTTCCCGGCAGCGTCCCCGACACCTGCGGCCACTGCCACGGCGACCTGCGCCTGGCCCGCCGCTTCGGGCTGCCACCGGACCGGCTGAATACTTTCGAGCAAAGCTTCCACGGCCTGGCACTCAAGGCCGGCAACCAGCGCGTGGCCGACTGCGCCTCCTGCCATGGCTACCACGACATCCTGCCCTCGTCGGATCCGGCCTCCCGCACCAACCCCAGGAACCTGGCCGCCACCTGCGGCGCCTGCCATCCGGGCGCGGGGAGCCGGTTCGCGCTCGGGCCTATCCACGAAGTTCAGGGCGCCCAGGCAGCCGCGCCGGTGCGCTGGGCCGAATGGTTCTACTCCCTGCTGATTCCCGCCACCATCGGCTTCATGCTCATCCATCATGCCGGCGACTTCCTCCGCAAGCTCTGGAGCATGCGTTTCCGTGGCAAGCGCGTCCCCATGCAACTGCTGCGCCGCGTCGAGCCCCACCACGAGCGCATGTACCGCATTGAGCGCATCGAGCACGCCCTGCTCGCCATCAGCTTCATTGTCCTCGTGTATACGGGCTTCGCTCTTCACTACCCGGACACCTGGTGGTCAAGCTGGTTCCTCCGTTGGGAGGACCGCTATCCCGTGCGCGGCACGGTGCACCGCATTGCCGGCGCTGTGCTCATCGGCACGTCCATCTTTCACCTGATCACCCTCGTGGTCAACCGCCGGCTCCGCGAGCACTGGAAGGAGCTGCTGCCGCGGGCTCAGGACGTGCGCGAACTGGTGGAAGGAACGCTGTGGAGGCTGGGACTGCTCAGCCGGAGGCCCCATCGCTCCCCGCACAGCTACATCGAAAAAATGGAATACTGGGCCGTGGTCTGGGGAACGGCCGTCATGGCGATCACCGGCCTGCTGCTGTGGTTCCACAACTGGAGCCTCAGCGTCATGCCCAAGGTCGTCCTTGACTTCAGCCGCGTGGTTCATTTCTATGAGGCGGTGCTGGCGGCCCTCAGCATTCTCGTGTGGCATTTCTACATGGTGATCTTCGATCCGGCCGTCTATCCGCTGGACACCGCGTTTCTTACCGGCTACAGCCCCCGTGCGGAATATGTCGACGCCGACGAGGCGGCCACGGGCGACTGACAAATCAGCGAGCGCAAACACCCGAAAGGAGACAACCCGATTTCCATGCAGCGGTTCAAGGAGTGGCTCAGTCCGATCGTCCACCTGGCGAACAACTGGATCAGCCTCCTCGGTGTGGTCATGGTCACCACCGGCGGCATCCTCTGGATCTTTCTGCTGCCCGCCCTGTTCCGGACCCATTCGCAGGATCCTTACGCGGGCATCCTCCAGTTCATGGTGCTGCCGGTCATCTTTTTCGCCGGGCTCGCCCTGATCCCGCTGGGCATCTACCGGGTGAAACGGCAGGGGCGCCTGCCGGAGGTCTTCCCGCCCGTTGACATGAACAACCCGCGCTTCCGCCGGCTGCTGGCCTTTGTCGGGGCGGCCACGGTGGCCAACGTGATCATCGGTTCCACGCTGCTGTACGGCGCGGTGAGCTACATGGAGACGGTCAGCTTCTGCGGCCAGGCCTGCCACACGGTGATGAAACCGGAGTTCACCGCCTACCAGAATTCGCCTCACGCGCGGGTGCGCTGCGTCGAGTGCCACATCGGTCCCGGGGCGAACTGGTTCGTCAAGAGCAAGATCTCCGGCTCCTGGCAGGTCATTTCGGTGACCTTCAACCTCTATCCGCGGCCGATCCCCACGCCGATTGAAAACCTCCGCCCGGCGCGCGAAACCTGCGAGGTCTGCCATTGGCCGCAGAAATTCGGCGGCGACCGAATTCGCGTGATCAACAGCTACGCCGATGACGAGAAGGTCACACGGCGCCAGACCGTGCTGCTGATGCACATCGGCGGCGGCAACGGCTACGAAGGCATCCACGGAGCGCACATGGGGCCGGGGGTCGTCATCCGCTACGCCCACGCCGACCGGGAACGGCAAAAGATCCCCTGGGTCGAGTACACCGGCAAGGATGGCAAGACCTATGTTTTCCGCAGCGAAGGCCACAAGGACAGCGGACCGGGCGGGCTGCCGGTGCGCGTGATGGATTGCATGGACTGCCACAACCGCCCGTCGCACAGCTTCGAACTGCCCGAGAAGGCCGTCAACCGCGCCATCGACGAAGGCCTCATCGACCGCACGCTCCCCTTCGCCAAGAAGGTGGCGCTGGAGGTCATCCAGCACGACTACGCCACGACGGCGGAAAGCGAGAGGGGAATTCCGGCCCGTTTCCGGGCGTATTATGAGAAAAATTACCCGGAGATTTTCTCGAGCCGCCGGCAGGACGTCGAGCGCAGCGCACGCGGCGCCCTTTCCATATACAGCCGCAATGTTTTCCCCGAAATGAGAGTGAAATGGGGAACGTATTTCAACAACCTCGGCCACACTGATTTTGACGGCTGCTTCCGCTGCCACGACTGGCGCGAGTCCACCCCGGCCGGCCGCACGATCAGCCAGGACTGCGACACCTGCCACAAGACGCTCGCCCAGGACGAGGAGTCGCCGAAGATTCTCGCCGACCTCGGCCTGACCCGCTAGCCGGCAACGACGCTTGACACCCGCCGCCGGGCGGGGAAGAAATGAATTGGGAGCCGGAAATGCCGCTCAGCCATATCCTCGTCCCGGTGGATTTTTCCGAAAAGAGCGAGTGCGCGGCGCGCTACGCCGCCGCGCTCCACCGCCGCTTCGGCAGCCGCATCACGCTGTTGCACGTGCTGCCGCCGCCGCACTACGAATTCGGCGCGATGGAAGTCGGCGGCAGCGTCCTCGAGGAGCTCTTCCGCAGCCGCGCCGAGCAGGCCCGCCAGGACCTCGACGCCTTCCTCCGCGACGAGCTGCCCCCCGTGAACGTGGAGCGCCTGCTCGTGGAGGGCGACCCGGCGGGCCGAATTGTCAGGACCGCACACGAGCTCGGCGTCAGCCTCATCGTCATGCCGACTCACGGCTACGGCACCTTCCGCCGCTTCATCCTCGGCTCGGTCACGGCCAAGGTGCTGCACGACGCCGACTGCCCGGTCTGGACCGGCGTCCACATGGAGGCGGCCCGCGTCGATGACGTCCGCCTCGATCGTATCGCCGTCGGGCTCGACCTGCGCTCGCAGTCGGAACGGACGCTGATGTGGGCGCGGCGCTTCGCCCACGAGGTCGGCGCGGAGATGGCGCTCGTTCACGTCATGCCCGGTCTCGGCGCCGCCGCCGGCGAGCTGTCCGAACCCGAGTGGAAGCAGCGCATGGAGGACTCCGCCCGGCGGGAGATCGCCAGCCTGATGGCGCGGCTCGGATGGGACGCGCCGGTGCTCATCGGCAGCGGCGAAGTGCCGGAAACGGTCTGCAAACTGGCCCAGGAGTGGGGCGCCAACCTGCTGGTCATCGGTCGCGGATCGGCCTCCGGCGTGCTCGGCCGCCTCCGCGCCAACGCCTACTCGATCATCCGCCAGTCCTCCTGTCCGGTGGTGAGCGTCTGAACGTTCACCCGGCATGCTGGCCTCAAGGCGCCCTACGTCCCGCCGATAAGCGCTGCGTGGACC
The DNA here is from genome assembly GCA_026002855.1 of Bryobacteraceae bacterium. Classification (NCBI taxonomy): domain Bacteria; kingdom Pseudomonadati; phylum Acidobacteriota; class Terriglobia; order Bryobacterales; family Bryobacteraceae; species Bryobacteraceae bacterium. The sequence continues at coordinate 4,032,676 of BPGD01000001.1, read as the reverse complement.
CCATTCCCTCTGTGGACCGCGGCCCCGGCGCCGGAACGGCGCCTTCGCCCCCGGATGCGGCACTGGAGACCTGGCGCGAGGCCCTTCAGACCCATGCCGCCTGGGTGGATGGGCTCACGACGGGAAGACGCTGCGAACTCGAAGGGCTCCGGGTGGAGCACCTCCGGGCCGTGCGTGCCCGCCTTCAGGGCGCGTCCTTCCTCCGCTGCTCGTTGCCGGCCGCCGATCTTCACGCGGCCGTGCTCGACAAGTCGATCTGGCGACAATGCGACCTCGCCCTCGCCAACCTGGCCGCGGCTGAAGCCAACGGCGCCTCACTCGAAGAGGTTCGTCTCGACGACTCGTGCCTCGGTTCGGCCAGCCTGTGCGGCGCCGTGCTGGAGCGGTGTTCTTGCGAGAAGCTGAAGGCGCCCGGCAGCCGCTGGATGGAGGCCCGGCTGGTGCGTACCGCCTTCGCGCAGGCGCTGTTGCCCGGTGCGGCCTTTCACCAGGCTTCGCTGCTCGAATGCCACTTCACCGAGGCCGACCTCCATGGTGCGCTCTTCTACCGCGCGCGGCTCCAGTTCTGCCGGTTCCTGCGGACGCGCGCTGAAGCGGCCCGGTTCCAGAACGCCGTGCTCGAGCACTGCCGCTTCCTGCAATGCCGTCTTGACGGCGCGCGTTTGCACGGCGCCACCCTAACAGGATCCGCCTGGGAGCACTGCTCGCTCGAAGGCTGCGACTTTCAGGACGCCCGGCTCGCCGGCGCCCGCTTCGCCGGAAGTCGCCTGGAAGGCGCCCGTTTTCGCGGCGCCCGCTGCGCCGGAGCCGATTTCCGCGGCGCCGACCTGCGGGGCGCCAGGGAACTCACCCTCCATCAGTTGCTCCAGGCGCGCACCGACTCGACGACGCTTCTGCCCTGGGGCGCTTCGGGCCCCGCCATGCGGGGGGTGCGCTGAAGAGGCTCTCAGTCGCCCGCCTGCGGCACCGGCTGCTCGCGCCAGGCGATCCAGCGCTGCCGCAGCAGCGCCGGCAGGCTTGGGCCGCCCTTCCAGCCTGTCCGCGCGATGCTCAGCACCAGCATCAGCACGATGATGAAGGCCGCCGCCGCCAGCGTCTGCGGCACGCTCAGCGATTCCTTCCAACGCCAGAACCAGCTTCCGTAAACCAGCTCCGTGTGCACCCAGTACACCAGCAGCGACGTCGTGCCCAACTGCCGCAGGAAGCTCCAGCCCGTGTTCACGTAGGTCGTCCACAGCCAGGCGAAGGCGGCGATCATCAGGATCACGCCCGTCTTGATCAGAATCAGCGCCGGGCTGTTCACCCAGAAGTCCGACTGCGGATAGATCGAATACGGCAGGTTGGCGAAGTAGCGCGCGCCCACGATCAGGACCACTCCGAACAGCGCCCACCACTCCATCATCCGGCCCATCGCGCCGGGCTCCACCACGCGCAGCAGCGATCCGGCCGATAGGCCAAAGGCGATGAAGGCTGCCCACGGGAAAAAGGAGAAGAAGTTGGGATCCGGGACGAAGTAGGCGCGGACAAACGGATGCAGCCGGCTCCAGTCCGCCATGCTGATCAGCGGCGCCGCGCCGGCGATGAACAGCCCGCTCACGACGCCGAAGCGGATGCGGTCCCGCGTGGAAAAGATCGCCAGCGGCGACAGCGCAATGATGCCCACGCCCATGCAGTTCAGGATGTCCACCTTGAAGATGTCCGTCCAGGGACTCTTGCCCAACGAAAACGACCACATCTGAAGGCGGAACAGAAAGGCCAGCGCCAGCAGGTAGCCGGAGCGGCGCGCCGCCGCCCAGGTCCGCTGCCACGGCGACAGCCCCTTGCGCGAGCTCGAGTCCATCAGGAAGCCGAGCGTCACGCCGGTGAGGAAGAGAAACACCGCCGGCGTGATCCCGCCAATGAATTGCGACAGCACGTAGGGCCCGTCGTTGCGCAGCTCCCTGGCGGTGAAGCTGTGGAACACATGGCCCTGGAGCATGATCAGCGCGGCCAGCCCGCGCGTCCAGTCGAGGAAGGCGAGCCGCTGCCCGCCCGTCCGGGTGTTGCTGCTCATCGGCAACTACCTCTGCGGTGTTTCTTTTTTGACGCCTTTCGGCAGGTTGAGCCGGACATCGGCCGGCGTCAACGGCGGGTTGACCTGGATGCTGGAGTACGTCACCAGCACATAATCGCGCGACGGCTGGTTCACTTTCTGTTGAAGCACCATCCCGTCGGCCTGGGAAACCCAGATTTCAATCGATTTCACATGCTGCCGCGCTTCCTCGGCAAGCGGCGTCAGCTCCAGCCGGTCGGCCGGAGTTCCGTTCACGGCCTCCTGGCCCATGTAGCGGATCGAATAAGCGCGGCGCAACTCGCGCACCGGCGTGCCAAAGCCGAGCAGCAGGAACTGATCGACCAGCGCGCCCTGCTTGCCGAGATCATACTCCTGCACCGTCATCAGCCGCGGATAATAGATCTGAACCTTGTTGTTGGCGAAGGCCACCGCGCGCGGCGCCGGATGTTCGAACTCGGCCAGCATGCGCAGGTCGCGCGGCTTGGGACGGTAGAGGGTGATGCGCCCGGTTTCCTCGTCGCTCTCCTTGACAAGCGCGGTAAACGAGATCTTGCGGATCTGCGCCTTCAGGCCGCGAAAGCCGGCGGCGGCGCGATCCAGCCGGGCCAGCGCCTCATCCAGGGGCGGCGCGGCCGCCGTGGCCGTCCACAACGCAACAAACCAGGGAAGCGTTCGGCAGAGAGTCATTGGGTCACGGCCGCGTCATGGCGATGTAGCCGCGGATCTCGCCCTCGGCGTCGTACATCGGCTCGACACGCACCACCTGGATCTGGCGGCCCAGCCGCTTCTTCAGCAGCTCGGCCGCACGCGCCGGCCGCTCCGCCTCGGGCACCGCGCCCAGCAGCGCCGTCTCCAGCCAGAAGACTGTTACGCCGGGTTCCGACGGCATCTGAACGATGCTGGCCGGCCGGGGCTGGTCCTTAAAAAATGAACGCGGCGTCAGGAAGATGAAGGCAAGGATGAGGGCCACGACGATGTCGTACTGCCAACTGGCGCGGGGAAACTCCCAAAAGATGAGGCGCCTCATCACGGGCATGCTGGACGCTTTCATTCTAACACCGCCGGGGCGCTTCCCCCGGTTGGATGCGGCATGCCGGCGGCGGTTTCAGCCGCGTTTGGCCTTCGCCGCGGGCCCGGCGCCGGAAGCCTGCTCGGCCTCGGCCACCTCCTGCGCCCGAAGCACCTGGCAGTGGGCGCAATAGCCCCCGATCTCGGTCCGCGCGATCAGGATCTGGAAGCCGAACGTCTTCTCCACCTGCCGTTTCAGCCTCTGCAACGGCTCGCCGAAGTATTCCTCCACCTTGCCGCAGCGCAGGCAGACGATGTGGGCGTGCTCCTGCTTGCGCCGCGTTTCGTAGTAGTGCTGGTCGCCGGCATGGTGCATCAGGTCGAGCTCGTCCACCAGCCCGCTCTCCTTGAGCATCTTCAGCGTGCGGTAAACGGTGACGCGGTTCAGCTTCGGGTCCTGTTCATGCGCCAGCCGGTACAGGGTCTCGGCATCGAGGTGAGCGCCGGTACGGTCGAGCAGATCGAGCAGGATCTGGCGCTGGCGTGTCAGGCGGAAGCCCCTCTGTTTCAGCGCCTCGCGTGCGGCCGGTTGCGTCATGGGATCCTCTTTTCCCGACTCTAGCATGAGGAATGAAATCGGCAAACCACCCAGCCCCGATCCCATCCTTCGGCGATGCGGCCCGCAAGTGGCAGGAGCCGCGCCCGCAGCGCCAGGACGCTAAAAGAATGCTGCATTCCGATCAGAGAACGAAAGGGCCGCCCCGCCGGCCGGGCGGAGCGGCCCCCGTGCTGCTGATTTCCCGCAGCCAAACGGCCGGCTACTCGGTGCACGGGACGCTTTTCTGGACGTCCACGTGAATGCCGTAATACGGCGCGTAAGGAACGACAATGAAGCACGAATTCGACGCCGGATCGCACGTCGTCTTGTTTGCGAACTGGCCAGGCGCAGGGTTGCCACTCGGCGGGGAATTATACCCCTGCACTTTCAGGTTGTCAGGGACGGGGGCGAAGCGCCAGCCGGCGCCCATGTCGACCGTGATCTTGACCCCAGTGCTAACCGGTTCCAGAGTCACGTTGCCTGCGTCCATTGTCTGCCCGGCCAGCAGATCAACCGTCATGCTTGTCCCTGAATACGTCACGTACATGGCCCAATTGCCGCCCTTGCCGGGATTGTAAGGATCGCCTTTGGCCCAGGCAGTCTCATCTTTCCAACAGCCTTCCGGAGGAGGCGTGGTCTGGTCGCAGCAGATCACGTGCGACACATAACACCACCAGCGGCCTGGCGGCGTGATGTAGCAGGGGCCGGAGCCTGCGAATGCGGTCTCCTCCATGCCGCCCACCCAGACCTTGGCATGCGCCACCACCAACACGGTCTTCCCGCAAGGATCAGACTCCCCGAACACATCCGCCAGCTTGATCTTGAACACATACGATCCGTCCTGCATGGTGGCGTCGTACATGTCATAGGGGAACTTCCCCGGAATCGGGTTGCCGTACATCTCACCTTTGAGCGGCTTGGTCTGCGGCATGCTTTTCAGGTCCGCGCCCACCCAAAGATGGAGCTCATAGACGGTCACGCCCTGGTTGAAGATGTAGGTGACATACAGGTACTTTTCACCGTCTTCGGTGGCGTTTTTCACCGTGAGCGTGCCCACCTCTTTCGTCTGCCCCGCATACAGCTGGGCCGTCGTCGTGTCGCTACAGCCCTGGCTTTGGGCAAAAACAGAACCGACGGAAGCCGCCAGGAGCAGTGCTGCGCTCAGAAGCCCGATTCTGGATGTTGCCATCATGTGCTTTCCCTCCCGTTCAATTCTGGAACTCTGTTGGCCCGCACCGGCTAGCGTCCGGTTTCCTCCGAGGCCGGCGCATGTCGTCAACCTTCAGGGAACCCCCGGTTTTTCGCCCAGGGCTTCACCTTAGATCACGGCTTGGAAGTATCATCAATTTTCCACCTTTTCAATGGCACAGAAATTCCCGCTCAATCTGACAAGCAAGGTAGATTTTCCGCGTCACTGCCAGCCAGGCCGCCGGGACGCCTGAGGATGGGTTCGCGCGCCCAGCGCCGGTGTGGTTCTGCTCCCTGCCATTCTGTGCTGCGGCCCGGAGCGGTGTAAGCCGCTGCAAACGACTCTGCTCAGCCGAGGGATTTTTTTGCCAGTCCGGAGAACACGGCCACTGCGTCTCGTTCCAACGCGTGCCAAGGAACCCGGCTTTGTGCGGCCCTGTCTTTCTCCGGCCCCCGGGCAGATGGAGGCTCGGCCCGGATTCGCCTGAGAAATGGCGTTGTGATCCTGCCCCAGCGCCACCCTGCTACAATCACCTTGCAAGAGCATGGCGGAACAGGTCTGCCCCCTGTGCGGGGGCACCGGCTGGAAGATCGTCGAACGCGACGGGCTGAGCGGCGCCGAGCGCTGCGCCTGCGCAGGCCGCAACCGGCAGGCCGAACTCATGGAACGGGCCCGCATCCCGGTCAACTACCAGAACGACCGCTTTGAGAACTTCTCCGACCGCGGCTCGGCCGAGCTGCGCCACATCCTCTCGATGCTGCTGCGCTATTGCGACGAGTTCCCGGCCGTCGACCCCCCCGGCCTGCTGTTTGTCGGTGACCCCGGCACTGGCAAGACACACCTGGCCGTGGCCGTGTTGCGCCGCCTCATCGAAAACGGCTTCCAGGGCGTCTTCATGGATTACCAGATGCTGCTCGAGCGCATCCGGTCAAGCTACGACCCGGCCAGCGGCGAGAGCCCCCGCGAGGCCTACGAAACCGCGCTGGAAGCCGAGGTGCTGCTGCTCGACGATCTCGGCGCGCACCGCGTCACGGACTGGGTGGAGGACACGGTCACGTCGATCATCACCTACCGCTGCAACCAGCGCAAACCGCTCATCGCCACCACCAACCTGCCCGATCCCGACATGGGCGGCGCCATCGTCGAGCGGCTCGCCGAGCCCGGCCCCGGCCGCTACTCCATCGCCACCACGCTCATCGACCGCATCGGCATCCGCGCCCGCTCCCGCCTGTTCGAGATGTGCCGCGTCATCCGCATGCCGAGGGTGGGCGACTACCGCCTCCAGATGCGGCGGCAGCCGCCCGCATAGGCAGCGCCATCAGCCGGCGTCGCCGCTCGGCCCGTAAATGCCGGGCACCTTGCCGCCCATCGGACGGATATAGGAAGAGAGCTGGCCGCGGTGATGCACGGAATGCTTCAGCGCCAGTGCGAGAAAATCCACGCCCTGCGCCTGCATCGTTCCGAAAAAGTCGAGCGTGCGGGAAAAGGTCTCCGCCGGCGCCGCCCGCAGCGCCGCCACCGCGGCCGGCAGATGGGCCTCGTACCAGGCGGCGACATCGGCCCCGGTGCGGATGCCTTCCGGCACACCGCCCGATTCGCCTGCCTCGAAGCGGCCCGCGAGGATCGAATCGAGGAACCACTTCTCGGCGCTCGCCAGGTGCCAGGCGAGTTTCAGCGCCGGCATGGAGCGGGGATCCGGCGCGTAGTCCTCGCCTCCGGCGGGCAGCGCGGCGAATACGGCTTTCGTGGTCGGGATTTCGTGCTCGAACTGGTCCAGGAGGTAGTTGGCGATCAGTCTGGCTTGATCCTGAGAAACGGGCATGGCGTGTTCCCTATCCAGAGTCATGATCGCATGAAACCCGGCGGCCGGCGGCCGCCTCGCTCGCGGCTCGAAAGCGTGCTCCGGGCCGCGACTAGAGCGAGCCCGCCACGAGGAGCAGAGCCGCGACTCGAGGCTCGCCCGTCAGCGTGAGCGGAAGCAGCGCTCAATGGCCCGCTGCGCGCGCTGCGGCCGTTGCCGAGTTCTTTGGTTTGCGGCCTGGGAATCGCTCCGCGGCCGCTGATCTTCCTCCCTGCTGACGCCCCGCCAAGTCATGGAGGCCGCCTCCTCGAGTCCACTCATTGTCTCTGAGGGGCCAAGGCGTCGCGTTCAATCCGCGCTCCGTCCTTCATGCCCATCAGGCGCCCCAGTTCGTGCCCCCTGTTCCGGCCCCAAAAACCGCCGTCCTCGAAAACCACAAGGTCCAGTTCAACCTCCAGCGGCCCGCCCTTGGGGACGCTCACTTTGTTGGTCCACCTTTCACCAGGCTGAAAACGGTTCCGCCCCAGGCGCGCATCGTTGGAACGCCGCCCCCCTTACCTGGTCCAGTTCCAACTGGAGCAAATGCTCTTCGGCATCAAGAGCGGCCAGCGGCAGCGGTTCTTTGCTAAGCAGCAGACGCTGGCCCTGCTGGCGGAAGCCACTGGTGGCATCGCGGTGGAGAACACGAACGACCTGAACTGGGCCTTGGCCCGGATTCTGGAAGCCCAGGACGGCTACTACGTCATCACCTGCCGCCCGCCGTCGGAGCGCCGCCGGGATCTCGCTTCCGGCGCCTTCCACAGGATCGACGTCCGTGTGAAGCGGCCCGCACTGAGCGTGCGCTCCCACGCCGGAGCACCGGACCGGAAACGACCGTGTACTGATCGCCCGAAAATAGCCGCCGGGGGGGTTGTAACGCCCGCGCGGCAGGCGCCGCCGTTTGACAGTGGCATATCAATTCCTTCCATTCGGGATCAGGATGCGATAGAGTATCAGCCATCCGCAGTTGAAGGAGTCATTGCACCCATGAACCGCCGCTATTTCCTGATGAGCGCCGCCGGGGCGGCCGCCAGCGTCCCGGTTGTTGGCAGCCCCAATGATGTCATCCGCGTGGCCGTGGTCGGCCTGCGCGGGCAGGGAAACAGTCACATCCGCGCTTACCAGCGGATGCCGAATGTCGAAATCGCCGCGCTGGTCGACATCGACGAATCGGTCCTCGACCGCCGTCTGGCTGAGGTCGAAAAGGCTACCGGCAAAAAGCCCGCGCGCTACGTCGACATCCGCAAGATGCTCGAGGACGCTTCGATCGACTGCGTCTCCATCGCCACGCCCAACCACAACCACACCTTGCAGGCCATCTGGTCGTTGCAGGCAGGCAAGCACGTCTACGTCGAGAAGCCCTGCTCGCACAACATCTATGAGTCGCGCCAGATCGTGGCAGCGGCGAAAAAGTACGGCAAGTGCGTCCAGCACGGCGTGCAGGCGCATTCTTCACCGGCCTTGCAGGAGGCAAAGAAACTGCTCGACGAGGGCGTTATCGGCGACGTCTACATGACGCGCGGCCTCTGCTTCAAGTGGCGCGACACCATCGGCCGCGCCAAGGAAGAGCCCGTGCCTCCTGGTGTGCATTACGACCTGTGGCTGGGCCCGGCGCCGGTGAGGCCTTTCACGCGCAATCGATTCCACTACAACTGGCACTGGTTCTGGGACTACGGCAACGGCGACATCGGCAACCAGGGCATCCATGAAGTGGACATCTGCCGCTGGCTGATGGGCGTGAAATTCCCGGTTCGCGTCAGCGCCATGGGCGGCCATTTCATGTTCGACGACGACCAGGAAACGCCGAACACGCTGGTGGCGACCTATGAGTTCGACGTCGGCGGCAGGAAGAAGTTCATGACCTTCGAAGTCCGCCACTGGATGACCAACAACGAGGCCGGCATCGGCAATCCCGGCGGCAACACCGTGGGCAACATTTTCTACGGGTCGAAGGGCTACATGGCCATCGACGGCTATGACACCTACCGCGTCTATCTGGGCCGGAAGGCCGAACCCGGGCCCGAAAAGAAGGCCGGCGGCTCGCACCATGCCAACTTCATCGAGGCCGTGCGCGCCGGCAAGCCGGAACTGCTGAACGGCCCGATCGACGAGGGCGCCATCAGCTGCACCCTCATGCATCTGGCCAACATCAGCTACCGCGTGGGCCGCAGCCTGAAGGTCGATCCGCAGACCGGCGATATTCTGGGCGATAGCGAAGCACAGGCGCTGATGACGCGCCACTATCGCGCCCCATTCGTGGTCCCGGAGAAAGTCTGAACGGACAGCGCGGTGCGATAAACGGCGGACCGCGCGCGGCCTCGCCAGCGTGATGTGTGCCGGACCGCAGGCGCCGCATGATCCCTCCTGCATCACGCCTTTCAGAGGCGAGGGCGCCCGCAGCGCCCGAAATCGGCCAGCCATGACCCTGCGGGCCGTTGCCGCTCCCTGGCAATCCGGCTGGAACACAGCGTGAGCGGGGCGCGCCCGCGCGGCCTCCGCCGGGCCGTTCTGAGCCGCTGAGGAAGGCTGGATCGGCGGAAGAAGCGGAAACAGGATTGGTCGCTTCCGTTTCAAACAATTCTGGAGGGCTGTGCCCCCTTCGCGGCTGGCACGCCCCCGGATGAGGCGGCGGCGCGGCGGGCTCCGGCAACGGGGGCGTGCCGCCCCCCTGCGGCCGGTGTCGGCGTGATTCCCATCAGAATCCGCTCTTCCGCGTGTGAGGCCTTGGCGTCCAGGGCTGCTCGCTCGAGGATCACGCTCTTCCGAGCCGCGAGGGAAGGGCACGAGAGCGGCCGGAAACGAGCGGCCCCGGCGCGAGGGCGTCGCTCGCCGCGACTTTACTTTATCCCTGCTGACTGGCCGCAGGGCATGGAGGATCCTTCTCGGATCCGCCACCCCGTCCTGGGGGCCGCCGCTGCCATCGCAGCCCTTGCCCGCCGGGGAGTCGGGAAGGTGTGCAGAAGGTCCTCAACTTCCGGGGCTGTGGCTGTGGATCTGTTGCGACAGGCAAAAGAAAGGCCGACTGCCGGAGGAGGAAGCAGTCGGCCGGTGTTGGAGGAGGAGATACTTATGGATATCTCTGTGCATCATTGTGGCCCGGCCGGGCCCCGCCGTGCAACAATTTTGTTGACATAGTCCACATTATTTTCTTCTCATCCTGGATCAAACGATTCCGTCCCCGCCGGGGCTAATGTCGGGCGCGTCCGCCGCCGATGGGTGAGAGGACGCGCCGCGCCATGAGCACTGGCACTGGATCGCTTTCTCACGTCGGGATCGCCGCCGGAACTGCCCAGTCCCGAACGCAACCCGCCAGGGGTTCATCAAGAGGCTGGTGCCGATGGCTTCGGCCGTCTCTGCTGGATGTCCTGCTGGTGGTCGTGCCGTTCTGGTTCGTGGGTCTGGCGCACGGCGGCCTTCGCCTCCTTCTGGTAGATGGCGACACCGGCTGGCACATCCGCACCGGGGAATGGATCCTTCAGCACCGCGCCTTTGTGCGCCAGGACCTGTTTTCTTTTTCGAAGGCCGGCGAGCCGTGGTTTGCCTGGGAGTGGCTTTCCGACGTCATTTTTGCCTGGATCCACGGCGCCGGCGGGCTGTTCTGGATCGCGCTGTTCGGCCTGGCGGCCGGGGCGGCCTACTGCGGGCTTGTCTTCCGCCACATGCTCTGGCAGGGCGCCCGGCTCTGGATCGCGCTGCCTTTGGCCTTCCTTGGCTTCAGCGCCGCCACGCTTCATCTGCTGTCGCGCCCGCACATGTTCACCCTGGTGCTGGTGCCGCTGGCGGCCTGGTGGATCCAGGCCGACCTGCGGCGCCCGCGCTGGCATGTCTGGCTCCTGGTTCCGCTCACCGTGTTGTGGACCAACCTCCACGGCGGATGGCTCGCCCTGATTGCCCTGCTCGGGCTGACGGCGGCCGGGCTGGCTGCCGAGGCCTGGCTCGGCCAGAGGCGATGGACGGAGGCCGGCCGCTACGGCCTGCTCACCCTGGCCTGCGTCGCCGCGAGCCTTGTGAATCCTTACGGATGGCGGCTGCACGAGCATACGCTCGCCTATCTGCGGGCCGACTACATTCGCAACATCGTAGGTGAGTTTCGGGCTCCCTCCTTCCGCGGCGAGCCGATGTTGCATTACGAAGTCGTCCTGCTGGCTGCCTGCGCCATCTGCGGTCTGCTGCTCGTGAGGAAACAGGTGGTGGCGGCGCTGTGGATCCTGTTCTGGGCCCACGCCTCGCTCCAGTCGGCGCGCCACATCCCCCTGTTTGCCGCCGTGGCCCTGCCTTTTCTGGGCGCCGAGCTCCAGCGTCTTTGGGACGGCTGGGCGGCGCGGCAGGAACGCCGCTCGACGGCGGCCGCCCTGGATGGCATCGCGTGGGACATGCAGCCCGAACTGACCCGCCTCACCTGGTGGCCGGCGGCCGTGTTCGCGTTGGCGCTGGCCGGAGTCTTACCGTTGCCGGCCATTGCTGACTTCCCGAAAGAACGCTTCCCGGTGGAGATGGTCGGACGGCATGCACCGATGCTGCGCGAGGCCAGAATTCTCACCCAGGACCAGTGGGCCGACTACCTCATCTACCGCCTGTACCCGGACGTGCGCGTTTACTTTGACGGCCGCAGCGACTTCTATGGCAGGGAGATCGCCCTGGAGTACGTCGACACACTCAACGGGCGTCACGACTGGCGGCAGGTGCTCGACAGACACCGGTTCGACGTCGTGCTGCTGCCCCCTGGTGTGGCCCTGGCCAGCCTCCTGAAGATCAGCCCTGATTGGGAGATCCTCGGCGACGACGGCACGGCGGTTCTCTTCCGCCGTCGTCATCGGGGGCCTGCCCGGCTTCAGCAGGCCGCCGGCATCGAACGTTCGATTTTCCTTCCGCCACCCCCTAATGAAATTCCATGAGCCAGCCGAAAGAAGAGGAGAGGGCAATGCCGGTGGCAGGACTCGAGCCAGACAGCACGTCGGTCGCGGCACACGAAAATCGGCCCGAGCGGCCGCCGCAGGTCTCAGCCTGGCGCATGCCAGGCGGAGAGGACCTGCTGAACTTCGCGCTTTCGGCGGGATTGGCCGCGGGTGTCTGGTGGCTGGAACACCGGGACGATGAACCGGCAGGCTGGCCCGCGGCGGCCGCGGAGAGAGGAAGGGAGGAAGTCCGATGACTGTTTCCATCCTGACTGGCTTCCGGCGCGAGGCGGCCCTCCGCCCGCCCGCTGTCGGCGCCACCGTTTGGCCCGACGCGGCCACAGCCCCCCTTTCAACGGGCATTCAATGGAGGCCTTCCCATGGATCGTAGGTTCCTTACTGTTCTCGCCGTCAGCCTCGTCTTCGCCCTGGTGGTCAGCGCGCTGTTTTATTCCATGACCTCCAAAGCGGGCAGCCAGCCGAAAAAGGCCGAGGCCATCGAATTGAAGGACGTCGTTGTCGCCGCCCGTCCGCTGCCGGTAGGCCAGACGGTGAAGGCGGCCGATGTCAAGGTCGTCAAGATTCCGGCCCAGGCGTTCCCCAAGGGCGGGTTTAGCAAGCCCGAGGATGTGCTCGACCGGCCGGTGGTGGCCAATATCCTTGCCGAGGAGCCGATCCTCGAGGGCCGCCTGGCGCAGCGCGGCAGCGGCGTCGGCCTGGCGCCGGTGATTCCGGTCGGCATGCGCGCCGTCACCGTACGCGTCAACGACGTCGTCGGCGTGGCGGGCTTCGTGCTGCCGGGCATGCGCGTCGATGTGCTCATCACCGGCCACCCGCCGGGCAATAACACGACCGTCACGAAGACAATTCTGCAAAACATCCTCGTGCTATCGGCCGGCAAGACCCTTCAGACAGACTCGAGTGGCAAGCCGGTGGACGCGCCCAACGTCACCCTCCTGGTGACGCCGCAGCAGGCCGAGCTGCTCACGCTGGCCGGCAATGAAGGCCGTATCCAGCTTGTGCTTCGCAACGGCGGCGATCAGAACATCGAGAAGACCGCGGGGCTGAGCCTGGCGGCCCTTTACGGCAAGCACGCCAGGCCGCAGGCGTTCGGGGCAGAAAGCGGCGGCGCCGATGAGGAGTTCGATGAAGTCACCGGCACTCCGGTCCGGAAGCGCCGTCCGCAACCGGCGCCGGTGGCCGTGGCCCCGCCGCCTCCGCCGCCGGCGCCAGCGCGGGTGCCGGATCAGATCATCACCATCCGCGGCATCGAAAAGAAGGTCGAAACAGTGCAGTCGGTCAAGTCCGCTGAGGATACCGGGAGGAATCCGTGAAACCGAACGCCGTGAAGCTGTACCGCCTGGCCGGCTGGGCCGGCCTGCTGGCGCTGGCCGCCGTGGGCGCCGCCGCGCAGGGCGGCGTGGAGGAAATTCGCGTCACGCTCGGCCGCAGCGTGGTCATCGATTATCCGGAAGACGTCAGCCGCATCTCGACCTCAAACCCCGAAGTCGTCGACTACGTCCCCGTGTCGACGCGCGAGATCCTGCTCCATGCCAAGGGGCTGGGCACGGCGACCCTGGTCATCTGGGCCAAGAGCGGCCAGCGCAACCTATACAGTGTCAACGTCGAGATGAATCTCGAACCCGTGCGCAAGCTGCTTCGCGAAACCTTCCCGGGCGAGGACATTCAGGTCTCAGCCGCCCGCGATGCGATCTCGCTCACGGGGACCGTGTCCTCCCAGGCGGTGGCCGACCGCGCCGGCGCGCTGCTCCAGGGCCTGGCCAAGACAGTGGTCAACAATCTCAAGGCAAAACCGGCGCCGGTGGACAAGCAGGTTCTGCTACGGGTCAAGTTCGCCGAACTGAACCGCAATGCCATTCAGCAGTTCGGTCTGAACCTGATTTCGACCGGTGCCGCCAACACCCCCGGCATCGTCACCACGGGACAGTTCTCGCCGCCGAGGCCTTCGGTCGTGCAGGGCACCATCCCGGGCGCGCTTCCGGGCACCAACACCAGCTTCACGCTGAGCGACGCCCTGAATGTATTTGCCTTTCGCCCCGATCTGAACCTGGGCGCGACGCTGAGGGCCCTTCAGCAGGAGGGCCTGCTCCAGATCCTTGCCGAGCCGAACCTGCTCACCAGCAACGGCAAGGAAGCCAGCTTCCTCGTCGGCGGCGAGTTCCCGGTTCCCGTCCTTCAGGGCGGCGCCAACGCGGGGGCCGTCACCGTGCAGTTCCGCGAGTTCGGCATCCGCCTGACCTTCACGCCGAACCTCACCGAGAACGGCACGCTGAAGATGTACGTGAAGCCGGAGGTCTCCACGATCGACCTGGCCAACGCCGTCTCGCTGAGCGGTTTCACCATCCCGGCGCTCGCCACGCGCCGCGTCGAGTCCAACATCGAGCTTGCGCCCGGCCAGAGCTTCGTCATTGGCGGGCTGATTGACGATCGCGTCAACGAGAGCCTGAGCCGGATTCCCGGCCTGGCCAACATTCCACTGCTCGGAGCGCTGTTCCGCAGCCGGAACGAGAGCCATTCCAAGACCGAGCTGATTGTGCTCGTGACGCCGGAAATCGTCGAGCCGCTGTCGGCTTCGGACCCGAAGCTGCTGCCGAACATGCCCTATGGCGTGATGGCGCCCGGCATGCTGCCCGCCGGCATTCCGGGCTCGGCCAACCAGGCCACGGGTGCGGCCGGTGCCAAGCCGCCGGCAGCCGGCAGCCGCAAGGATCTGTTCCGCCGGGGAAAGCAGAACGTCGGACCCTCCCGCTGACAGGTCCGCCGAAGGCCGCGGTGCAAGGGGAGAACCTAGAATGAAGGTCGCTGGAGGTGCGCGGGATAGGGCTCTGACGGCTGTACTGGTGGCGAGCGACCGCGCCCTGGCCGAAAGCTTTCTCAAAGCGGCGGCGGAAGCGAAGGTCTTTCAGATCCTGGCCGAAATCCGGGAGTATCCCTCGGCGGCCACTCTCGAAATGCGGCTGCGGCAGATGCAGCCGGATGTCGTGCTCGTCGATCTGGCCGCCGACTTTGATGCCGCCTGCGGGCTGATGCCGGCAGCGGCCGCCCTTCAGCCGCCAGTCCAGGTGGTCGGCCTGCACTACCGGCCTGACCCGGAGGTTCTGATCCGCTGTTTCCGCGCCGGGGCGACCGAGTTCCTGTGTGAACCGTTCGATGCGGAAGCTCAGCGGGAGGCGGCGGCGCGGATCCGCCGTCTCCGGGAGCCGGAACCGCAGCAGCCGGATTCCACGGGCACCCTGATCGGGTTCGCGCCGGTCAAGCCCGGCACCGGCGCCTCAACCCTCGCCACCCAGTTCGCGTTCACGCTCCGGAGGATGACAGGGCGGCGCGTCTTGCTTGTGGATTTGGACACGCTGGCCGGGGCGATCGCCTTCCACCTCAAATTGAGTCCCAATTATTCCGTCCTCGACGCGGTGGCGCGCGCCTCTTCGCTCGATCCCGGCTCCTGGTCCGCGCTGACGGTGCCGGCGGGCGGCATCGACGTGCTGGCCGCGCCGGACCAGCCGACGGCCGAGGAACTCGACTCCAACGGGCTGCACGACGTTCTCGAGTTCAGCCGGCTTTTCTACGACTGGGTGGTCGTCGATCTGCCGGCCATTTTCCACCGCCTCAGCCTGTTCGCCGTTTCGGAGGCGGATGCCGCCTATCTGGTTTCCACCGGCGAACTGCCGAGCCTCCATATGGCAAGGAAGGCCGTCGGGCTGCTGGGCCAGCTTGGATTTTCCCGTGACCGGTATCAGATTGTCGTCAACCGTCTTGACCGCCGCTCGGATCTCTCGGTCAGCGACATGGAGAAGATCTTCGGCTCCCCGGTCTTTGCCTCGCTGCCGGACGATCCAGCGCCCGTGCACCGCATGGTGACACGCGTGGAGCCTCTCGGCCGCGACTCCGAGCTCGGGCGGGCGATCGAGCAGCTCGCAGCGAAGGTGACCGCCTCGGCCGCAGCCGCCGCCAGGGCGCGCACCACGGCCGGCGATGGCCGGGCCGTCGTGTCGGAAAGCTGAAATGAGGGCTGAAGTTTTCCTGCCCTTCAGCCGATTCAATACTCGCAGGCCCATGAGGGCCGCATGGTTTTTCGACTGAGGAGCGCATCAGGATGATCCCGAACCTGGAACAGAAACCGGTTCAGCAGTTGAGCTGGGAGCAGCGCCTCCTGAAGAACGCCGGCCGGCCCAAGACCGCCCTGAAGCCGGAATACCAGGAGCTGAAGTTCACCCTGCACCGCAAGCTCCTGGACAAGATCAACCTGGAGGCGCTGGCCACCATCGACAATCAGCGCGTCCGCGCCGAGGTGCGCCAGGCGCTGATCGCCCTCATTGATGCCGAACCGACCCTGCTGAGCGCGCTCGAAAAACAGCAGATCTGCGACGAGGTGCTCGACGAGGTCTTCGGCCTGGGGCCCCTCGAGCCGCTGCTTCAGGATCCGACCATCTCCGACATCCTCGTCAACGGCAGCAAGCAGGTCTATGTGGAACGCAAGGGCGTGCTCGAGCTGACGAGCGTGACCTTCCGCGACGATGCCCATCTGCTGCGGATCATCGACAAGATCGTCAGCCAGGTGGGCCGGCGCGTCGACGAATCCAACCCGATGGTCGACGCGCGCCTGCTTGACGGCAGCCGTGTCAACGCCATCATCCCGCCGCTGGCCCTCGACGGGCCGGTGATGTCGATCCGCCGCTTCTCGCAGGACAAGCTGATGCCGGCCGACCTGGTCGAGCGCAAGGCGATGACTCGCGGCATGATGGAGCTGCTCGAGGCGGCCGTCAAGGCGCGGCTCAACATCATCATCATCGGCGGCACCGGCGCCGGCAAGACCACGCTGCTCAATGCGCTCTCGTTCTTCATCAACCCGAAAGAGCGCATCGTCACCATCGAAGACGCGGCCGAATTGCAGCTCAAGCAGCCCCACGTGGTTCGGCTGGAAACGCGGCCGCCGAACCTGGAAGGACACGGGGCCGTGCGCCAGCGCGAGCTGCTCATCAACAGCCTCCGTATGCGGCCGGACCGCATCGTCGTCGGCGAGGTGCGCGGCCCGGAGGCGCTCGACATGTTGCAGGCGATGAACACCGGCCACGACGGTTCGCTGACGACCATCCACGCCAACTCGCCACGTGACGGCATCAGCCGCCTTGAGGTCATGGTCTCGATGGCGAACTCGAGCATGCAGCTGATCTCGATCCGCCAGCAGATCGCCAGCGCCGTGCACCTGCTTGTGCAGGCGGCCCGCTTCAGCGACGGCTCCCGCCGGGTCACCAACATCACGGAAGTGACCGGGATGGAGGGCGAGATCGTCACCCTCCAGGACATCTTCGTCTTCGAGAAACGCGGCCTGTCGCCGGAAGGCCGCGTTCTGGGCCGCTTCGCCGCCACCGGGATCCGTCCGAAGTTCTACGAAAAGCTGCTGGCGGCCGGAATCCGGCTCCGGCCCGAAATCTTCGACGAAGTGGAGGAGGTCTGACGATGGGCGGATTTCTCCTGGTGTTCTTCCTCGTCTGGGGTGGCATCCTCGCCATCTGGCTGCTGTTCAGCCGCAGCACGCGCTCGGCCGGCGCTGAACAGATCAAGCAGCGGGTGCTGGGGATGCCGGAGAAGAAGAGAAAGGCGGGCGGCAAGGGCGCCCATGCGCCGCTGATCGCGGTCGAGGACCACACCACCGGCAGGATGGTCCTGGGCCTGATGAGGAAGTTTCAGTTGCAGGACAGACTCCAGCGGCTCATCGAGCAGGCGGGGCTGAAATGGAAAGTGGCCCGGCTCGTCCACTCCTGCCTCGGGCTGTTCCTGGCCGGATTCTGGCTGAGCTGGGGTCTGCTGCCAAGCTATTACCGCTGGGCGGCATTCCTTGTCGGGGCCGCGGCGGGCAGCATCCCGCTGCTCTATGTCAGCTCCAAGCGCAAGACCCGGCTGAAGAAGTTTGAGGAGCAGTTTCCCGACAGCCTCGAGTTCATGGCGCGGTCGATGCGCGCCGGGCACGCCTTTTCGGTCTCGCTCGAGATGCTTCATCGCGAGTTTCAGGAGCCGCTGGCGGGCGAGTTCCGCCGCGCCTTCGAGGAGCACAACCTGGGCATGCCACTCGATGTGGCGCTCCAGAAGCTTGGCCAGCGCGTTCCTTCCCTCGACGTCCATTTCTTTGTCTCGGCGGTGCTGTTGCAGAAACGCACCGGCGGCAATCTGGCCGAGATCCTGGACAAGCTGGCCTATGTCATTCGCGAGCGCTTCAAGCTCCGCGGCAAGATCCGCGCCATCAGCGCTCACGGGCGCATGACCGGCATGGCGCTGACGCTGATTCCGATCGGCGTGGCGGCGATGATGTTCATCGTCAACCCGGACTACGTGACGTTCTTCGTCCGGGAGGAGGTCGGCAACATGATGATGGTTGGCGCGATCGTGCTCCAGGTAATCGGCTACATGATCATCCGCAAGATCGTCAATATCGAGGTCTGACAGGCGGGGAGGCCCGGCAGCGATGACCGCAATTCTGCTCAGCACACTGATCTTCATCGGCGTGGCCCTTGGCGTCGCGCTGGTCGGCATGCGAATGTGGGTCCGCCCGCAGGAATACATTGAGCGCGTCACCGGCGTCGTCATCGAGCAGGAGGAGGCGCCCGTCCATCCCAGCCTGGTCTTTCGCGACCTGCTGAACCGTCTCGGCTCTCTTGTGCCGGCCTCGCCCAAGGACATGACGGTGATGCAGCGGCGGCTGGTGCGCGCTGGCATGCGCGGACCGAACGCGCTCAAGCTGCTCTACGGGGCCAAGTTCGTTCTGGGCGTGGGCCTGCCGCTGGTGATGATGGCGGCCGTCTGGGGCTCGGCGGCCGAGCCATTCAACAAGTTCGTGGCCGTGCTCGCCGCCGCCGGCGTGGGCTTCTTCGGGCCGAACGAATATGTCAACTGGATGAGCCGCCGCCGGCAGAAAGCGATCCGCCGCGGACTCCCGAACGCGCTCGACCTCATGGTGGTCTGCGTCGAGAGCGGGCTCGGACTGGACCAGGCGATCCTCCAGGTCGCCAAAGAACTCGAGCACGCTCACCCGGAGATCAGCGAGGAGTTCGCGATGGTGAACCTCGAGCTGAAGGCCGGAAAACGGCGCGCCGAGGCGCTCCGCAACCTGGCCGAGCGAACGGCGGTCGATGACCTGAAGAAGCTGGTGGCCGTGCTCATTCAGGCCGATCGCTTCGGCACGGGCGTGGCCCAGAGCCTGCGCGCGCATGCCGATTTCATGCGCGTCCAGGCACGCCAGGCGGCTGAGGAGAAAGCCGCCAAGCTCGGCGTGAAACTGGTCTTCCCGATTTTCTTCTGCATCTTGCCGTCGCTGTTCGTGGTGACGGTTGGTCCGGTGGCTGTCAAGATCGTCCGGGAGCTGATCCCGATGATGACTGGCATCTGAGGCCGGCGACGCGGAGCCGTGGCTTCAGCAAGGAGATCTTCCGCGGAAAGAGAAGGGAAAGGAGAAACGTTCATGGATAGCACTTCGGTCATTCGCATCGTCTGCGCGGTTCTGGCAGTGGTTCTGCTGGGCGCGATCATCATGCGCCGCAAGAGCCGCAACGCCGAGGAGTGAGCTGCGGCCGCGCACGGTAGCTGCGGGAACACCGCCTGGCAGGCGCAGTGACCCCCCGCCAGGCGGCGTTCTCCTCAGCAGAGGTCAACCAGCACCTAAAGAAGGAGCCCACGGAGTTCTCCGGCTGGCGTGGGCGCCTGCGTGACAGCACCCACAGACAGGCCCGGCGTGAGATGTCTGGGCCGAACTTGCAGTCTGCCCACGTTCTCGCGGCAAGCCGTTGGCCGTCACCCCCGCAAGCGATGCGGAATCGGGGTGGCGGTGTCGCCAGAGGCGCGTTCTCATCCCGGCAACCGGGCGGCCTGAGGCGGGCTGCCAGCACAAGACACAAGCCATGGGCGTCAGGCTCTCCACTCTTAGCGCGCGTGGCCGGGTCCGGATGAAACAGTCTGGCCGCGGGTCGAACTGCGCTGGCGGTTCGCCGGGTGCATTGGGCGTCGCTGGGCCTGCCCAGGGCGCCAACCATGTGGCCCGCGCCAACCTGCGGCTTGCACTGGACGGGCCCACCCGGCCAAGGCTGTCGCAGATTGCATGCACCTGGCGCCAGCCGGCATTCGAACTCATCGAACCCAACCGCCTGCCTGACGGCGCCAGCGCCGGGCTGCACGGCGTGTTCGCCTCTGGAATGGAATCCCCGCTTCGACGCCGATGCCTGGCCCTGCGTCCTGCCGCAGATCAGCGTATGGATACATCATCCGTTCGCCGTACTCGCCGCCCGTGCCGTGCCGCCCCGGCATACAAGTCGGCCAACCCACGCAATACCCTCGCAATCAGTAGGATGGCCAGCCTACTGTCCCGCCCCGCATCCGGCAGGAGCTGCTCACGGCGCGCGGTCCCAGACCGAATCCCACCCGACGGCGCGGCGGCTTCGCCCGCCGAAGCACTCGCAGGCGCTTCACGCCAGCTCCAGCCGTCCCAACCCTTGCCACGGGCCGTGTCCGCTTCTTTCGGGGAAAAGCGCACCGACACACCGGTTGCTCCATTCCGGCAGAAACCGGGGCCGGCGCCGGAATTGCCAGCCGGAGGCCCATCACCTTATCATCAAAGGACGCCAGGCGAGCGAGCCGAGGGTTTCTCATGAGCAACGTCGGGTTTGTCTTTACGGTGGCACTGCTTGCGGGCACCCTGTGGCTGGCGGCCACCCGGTTCCGCCTGCGGCTGGAAAACAACTGGCCGCTGCTTTACTATGTCGGCGCGGTCGTTCACCTGCAAAGCTACCCGGGCGTGCTCAACCCTTACGTGGTCTATGTGGCCGTCATCTGCGCCCTCCTGTTGCGCTTCGAATTCATGAACGAACGCCTCGTCGCCCTGGTTCGCCTGGTAGAAGTCGCCTGCCTGCTCCACATGGGATGGGCCATCTTTGGCGCCGTCTGGAAGGAGTTCCGCTGAACGACTCGCCCGGGGCCTGCTCCGGCTTCCCAGGAGCCGCAAAACGGCCAGCGGTGCCAGCCATTCCACGTCAGCCCCCGACAATCGCCCGCGGCCGGGCCGAGGTCATGTGCGGTGTCCACTGAATCCGGCCGCTGATGCGGCCCAGGTCTGCGGCTCAGAACCCGCGTGGCAAGTGGCAATTTTCATCGTGGCTTATGTCCTTCAATCACGCGAGGCCCCTTTGGAAAATCATGGCCTGTGCGGTCGCGATAGACCGAGGCCAGTCTCGGTCTCCGCCCTACCGCATCTCATCCCCGAGATCAGGCCACGACGACGACCTTCGCCGACGCCGATCTCGGACAGCACGATGGCGGCCTGTTCCGTGACAATTCTGTGTGAGAATCCCAGGGCCGTTGCGCTCACTATTCAGCAGGGACCCCAGCGATGAACAGCCAATATTCCGACACCGACCCCGGCATCGACCTCAGCATTTACGACGAAGAATACGCCCAGGCGAGCACGCCCTTCTCGCCCCAGGACGCTCCAGCCGATGAAATCCCTGACGGCCTGTACGAGGCCGACATTGAAGACGTCCACCTGACGCGTACCGCCACCACCGGCAATCCAATGATCCTCTGGCGGTTGCGCATCCGCGGCCCGCAGTGCGAGGGCAGGGCCGTCACCAAGGTGCGCGTCATTACCTCGAAGACGCTGGGTTTTCTCAAGCGCGATCTCGAGCGGCTCGACCTGCATCTCGAGCGGCTGAGCGAGCTTCCGGCCCGCACCGCAGAGATGCTGGAGCGCAACGTCCGCATCTTCAAACGCACGAACCCGCAACGGCGATGGACCGAGATCTACTTCCTCGGACTCGTTGATCCCGCCGAGCCCGGCCGCCTCTCCTCCGGCCAGAATTCGTGGTCTGCGGGCACCGAAGACGATCTGCCCTTCTGAGGACCCGCGCGGCCGGAGCCGCTCTTCGAACTTTTGAGCCGCAAGTGACGCAGCGCAAGGCGCTGCGAGAACGCGCCCGCCGCAGAGGCCCGCCGATACGCCGCTGCGAGACGGCCGCTCATTCCGCTCGTCCCGGCGGGCTCGCCTCATCCGCGGCGTGGAAGCCTCATCCGCGGCCCAGAGACGCGCGCCCCACGACTGCGGCCCATAACGTTGCGCAAACGCCGCGGCGAACACCAGCCAAGCGGGCATCTGGCCAAAGGCGCCAGTCTCGGTAACGCTTGCCTCCACCAACGCGTCTGCTATGCTAAAGCCCACGAGGGGCATCAGAATGAGCATGCGCAGGCAACTGCCCGTGTTGCTGGCTGCGCTGATGCTGGCGGGTTCGCTCGGTGCGTTCCAACGCGGCTATCAGAGCATCCGCCGTCTGTTTCCCGACTCTGACGACGACTCCATCCCCGCCAGCGCCCAGGAAAAAACGGAATTCTATTTCGCCCGCCTCCGTTACCCCAACGTCCGCGCCACCGGCATCTGGGCGATGCGCGGCGCCTGGACCGTCGATTACCCCAAAGCCGACCGCCAGTTCCTCCAGGGCGTGCGCCGCCTCACCCGCATCCAAGCCAACCCGATGGAGCGCGTCGTCGATCTCATCAGCGACGACATCTTCGACTACCCCTTCGTCTACGTCGTCGAGCCGGGCCACTGGGATCTGCCCGAAGCCCAGGCCCGCAAACTCCGCGAATTCATCGACCGCGGCGGATTCCTCATGACCGACGACTTCCACGGCACCTTCGAGTGGGAGATCTTCACCGCCAGCCTCAACAAGGCCTTCGCCGACCGCCCCATTGTCGACATCGAAAACAACGACCCAATCTTCCACGTCCTCTATGACCTCGACGACCGCGTCCAGGTTCCCGGCATCGTCAACTATCCCTTTACCAAGACCTACGAATACGACGGCATCGAACCCAAGTGGCGCGCCTGGCGCGATGCCAAAGGCCGCATCGCCATCGCCATCTGCTTCAACATGGATCAGGGCGATGCCTGGGAGTGGGCCGACAACCCGCACTACCCCGAAAAATACGCCTCCCAGGCCTACCGCACCGGCATCAACTACATCATCTACGCGATGACCCATTAAGGCCGGAATGTTCGAGCTGCTCTTCAACTATCCGCTCTCGGTCTACCGCAAAGCCGCATTCGTATTCTCGAGCGGATGGCCCGCGGCCTGGCTGGTCGCGCTGCTGGTGCTGGTGGCGGCCACCCTGGCCGCGCTGCTCTGGCGCCGGCGGCTGCCGCGCCCCCGCCTGCTCGTGCTCGGCGCGCTGGAATGGAGCGTGCTCGCCCTCCTGCTCATTCTCCTCTGGCAGCCGGCGCTTTCGGTCACCGTGCTGAAGCCGCAGCAGAATGTCGTCGC
The DNA here is from genome assembly GCA_026002855.1 of Bryobacteraceae bacterium. Classification (NCBI taxonomy): domain Bacteria; kingdom Pseudomonadati; phylum Acidobacteriota; class Terriglobia; order Bryobacterales; family Bryobacteraceae; species Bryobacteraceae bacterium. The sequence continues at coordinate 4,009,778 of BPGD01000001.1, read as the reverse complement.
CGTCGTCGTCGACACCTCGCAGAGCATGGCGCTCGAAAACCGCTACGTCCAGGCGCGCCAGCTCGTCGAAGGCGGCCTGATGAACGACCTCAAGAAGCGATTCCCGGTGCGCCTCTACCAGGCCGGCGACGCTCCGGCCCGCATCGACGCGCTCCCGCCGCAACCTGCCGCCCCGCGCACGGACCTCGGCGCGGCGCTGCGTCAGATCGCTGCCGAAAGCACGCTCGTCCCCGTCGGTGCCATCGTCCTGCTCACCGACGGCGCCGACAACGGCGGCCAGCTTGGCCCGGACACCCTCCAGGCGCTTCGCCGCGCCCGCATTCCCGTGCATGCCGTCGGCTTCGGGTCCGAGACGATGCGGGACGACATCGAACTTCTCGATGCCGATCTGCCCGCGCGCGTCCTGCCAGACTCGCGCCTCGCCGCAACGGTCACGCTCCGCTCGGCCGGCTTCGGCGGCCGCACCGCCCGCCTCACGGTGAAGGACGGCGGCCGCGTGCTCGCACAGAAGGACCTGCGCCTCCGCTCCGACGGCCAGACGTGGCGGGAAACGCTCTCCTTCAACTCCGGCTCCGCAGGCGTCCGAATGCTCGAAATCTCCATCGCGCCCCTGGAAGGCGAGTCCAACACGCGCAACAACTCGCTGGAACGCCTCGTCGACGTCCGCGACCGCAAGCCGCGCCTGCTGTATTTCGAAGGCGAGCCGCGCTGGGAGATGAAGTTCATCCGCCGCGCCGTCGAAGATGACCCGCAGCTCGAGCTCGCGAGCATCGTCCGCACCACGGAAAACAAGTTCTACCGTCAGGGCATTCGCAATCCCAAAGAGCTTGAGCGCGGATTTCCAGCCGCTGTTGACGAACTGTTCGCCTACCAGGCCCTGATCCTCGGCAACGTCGAGGCCGGCTACTTCACCCCCGCCCAGCAGGCGCTGATCCGCGAATTCGTCGATCGCCGCGGCGGCGGCATCCTTTTCCTCGGCGGCCGGGCCGCGCTCAGCAATGGCGGCTGGCCTCGCTCCCCTCTGGCCGAGATCCTCCCCGTGTCGCTGCCCGACCGCAAAAACACCTTCCACCGCGAACCGGCCACCGTCGAGTTGACCCGTGCCGGCCTGGAAAGCCTCATCACGCGCATCGAAGAAGATCCGGAGAAAAACGCCGCCCGCTGGAAGGCGCTGCCTCACTTGGCCGACTACCAGGAGACCGGCACGCCGAAGCCCGGCGCCACCGTCCTGGTGGAAGCAATTCCCGGCGTCCGCGCGCGCCATCCACTGCTCGTCACCCAGAACTACGGCCGCGGCCGCGTGGCCCTGCTGGCCACCGGCGGCACCTGGCGCTGGCAGATGGCGCAGGACGCGCGCGACCAGAGCCATGAAATCTTCTGGCGCCAACTGCTTCGCTGGGTGGCCGGCTCGGTCGAGGAACGCGTCACTTTGCTCACCTCGCGACAGACTTACGAGGGCGGCGAAGAGGTCCTGTTGCGCGCCGAAGTCCGCGACCGGAACTACCTGCCCGCCGCCGGCGCCGTCGTCACTGCGCACGTGCTCGGCCCGGGCGGCGTTTCCGAAACTCTCGAACTCGCTCCGGCGCGCGGCGAGTCCGGCGTCTACGAGGCCCGCTGGAGCGCCCCGCGGCCTGGCGCCTATCTGGCGGAGGCCGTCGCGCGCGAGGGCATGGACGAACTCGGCCGCGACACGGTCACCTTCCGCCGCGTGGACGGAGCGGCCGAATCATTCCGCACCGAGCAGAACCGCGAACTGCTCGAACGGCTCGCCGCGCAGACCGGCGGGCGCTACTGGAGCCCTGCCGATGCGCACGGCCTCGCAAAAGAGATCGAACTCTCGGAGGCCGGCATCACCGTGCGCGAGACACGCCCCGTGTGGAACGCGCCCGCGGCGTTCCTCCTCCTGGCCGGACTGAAAGCTGCCGAATGGATCGTGCGGCGGAGGTGGGGCGCCATATGAAATTCGTCTGGCTCCTCCCGCTCTGCCTGCATGTCCTCGCGGCCGAGCGCATGCTTGTTGTCGCCGGCCTCGGCGGCGAGGCGGAGTACGAGCAGCGTTTCCAGACCCTGGCGCGCGAGGCGGCCAAACTCGCCGGCGGCGAAGCGCTCACCGGTCCGCAGGTGAGCCGGGCAGCATTGAAAGATGGCATCGCCCGGCTGGGCGCAGGGCTGGGGCAGGAGGACACCTGCACGCTCGTGCTCATCGGCCACGGGACGTGGGACGGCGAGCAGTACCGCTTCAATGTCCCCGGCCCCGACGTCACCGGCGAGGACCTTCGAGGGTGGCTCGACCCGCTCGCCTGCCGCCAGGTCGTCGTCCTCGCCACCAGTGCCGGCGGCGCCGCGTTGAAGCTGCTGTCCGGCCCGCGTCGCGCCGTCTTCTCCGCCACGCGCTCTGGCAACGAGAAAAACGCCGTCGTTTTCCCGCGTTATTGGGTGGAATCCCTGCGCGACCCGGCGGCCGATTCCGACAAAAATGAAGCCGTCAGCGCGCTCGAAGCGTTCCGCTATGCGGCCCAGAAAACAGCCGCATTTTTCGAAATGCAGAAGCGCCTCGCCACCGAACACGCGGCCATGGAGGACCCTGGCGGCGTGGCCCGCGCCACGCTCGCCCGCTTCGGCGCCGCGCAGGCGGCGCTCGCCAGTCCGCAGAAACGCGTCCTGCTCGCGCAGCGCGAAAAACTCGAAATCGAAATCGAAAAACTGAAGCGCGAAAAGGCCGCCCTGCCGCCGGAAGACTACCGCAAGCGGCTCCAGGCGCTGCTGGTGGCGCTGGCCAACCTCCAGGAGGAGATCGAGCGATGAAGAGCATCGTTCTTCCCCTGGCCGTGGCGGCGGTTGCCTTTGCGCAGTCGGCCGCCGATCTGGCCGAAATGTACTGGAAACAGCGGCGGTGGGAGGACGCCAACGCCGCCTTCCGCGCGGCGGTGAAAAGCGATCCGAAAAACCCCATGCTCCGGGTTCGCTGGGGCCTGCTTCTGCTCGAGCGTTTCAACCCCGGCGAGGCGGTCGATTTATTCAATGAAGCACTGGAAATCGAAAAAGATTTTCCGCCCGCTCTGCTCGGATTGGCGAAAGTGGCCGCCGAGCGGATGGACCCGAAAGCCGCCGAACTGTGCCGCAAGGCGCTTGAAAAGGATCCGCAACTGGCCGAGGCCCGCGAGCTGCTGGCCAATGTGCTGCTCGAGGACGGCGACCTGGAAAGCGCTGCCGCCGAGGCGCGGAAACTCGGCGCCCGGCCGGGCGCCAGCGCGGTCCTCGCCGCCATCGACCTGCTGCAGGACCGCGACCCTGCGGCCGAGCTGGCCGCCATGGGCCGCTACGCGCCCGGCTATGCCCGCATCGCGAGGCATCTCGTACTCAGCAGGCGGTACGAAGAAGGCATCAATTATTACCAAAAAGCGATTGAAATCGACCCGGAATTTCACGCTGCACGCAGCGAATTGGGCATCAATTTGATGCGCGTCGGCCGCGCCGCCGAGGCCCGCCATCAACTGGAAACGGCTTATGAGGCCGGCTACCGCAGCGCCCCCACGGCGAACTCGCTCAAACTGCTCGACACGCTCGAAAAGTTCGATGCCGTCCGCCGTCCGCGCTACGTCCTCCGCTTCCACCGCAGCGAGTCGAGGCTGCTGGCGCCCTATTTCGAGCGCGAGCTCGAACGCGCGCTGGACACGTTCAGCCGCAAGTACGGCTTCCAGCTTCCGGGGCCGGTCCTTGTCGAGGTCTACAACAATCACGCCGACTTCGAGGTGCGCACCCTTGGCGTTCCCGGCCTGGGCGCGCTCGGCGTCACCTTCGGCCTCAGCCTGGCCATGGACAGCCCCTCGGCCCGCCCGCCGGGCGCCTTCCACTGGGCCAGCACGCTGTGGCATGAGCTCAGCCACGTCTACGTCATCACCGCCACCCGGCACCGCGTCCCGCGATGGTTTACCGAAGGCGTCTCCGTGCACGAGGAGACGGCCGCCAACCCCGAATGGGGCGACCGACTCACGCCGGACATCATCGCCGCCATCCGCAAGGACGAGCTGCTTCCCGTCGACCGCCTCGACCGCGGTTTCCAGCGGCCCCGCTCGCCCGGCCAGGTCACCCTCAGTTATTTCCAGGCGGGCCGCATCATCGACTATATCCAGCAGAAATGGGGCTGGGAAAAAGTGCTCGCCATGATGCGCGCATTTTCAAAACCCGTCCCTTCAAGTGAGGTTTTCCCGTCTGTTCTGGGCGTCTCCACGAAGGAATTCGATACACAATTTCTCGCCTGGCTGAAACAGCAGCACCGCACGCCCATCGAGAATTTTGACCGCTGGACCAGCGAGATGAAGCTCCTTCACGAGGCCCGACGCGCCGGGCGCTGGCCGGAAGCGCGGCGCCTGGCCGAATCCGTCATCGCCGCATTTCCCGAATACGTGGACCCGGGCAACGCCTACGAGGCTCTCGCCGAAATCTGCATCGCCACGGGCGACGCCGCCTGCGCCGAAGACGCTCTTTCACGCTATGTGCGTCAGGGCGGCCGCAACCCGGACTCGATCAAGAAGCTTGCGAAGCTTTTCGAGGACGGCGGCCGCCTGAAAGAGGCCGAGGCCGCCCTCTCGCGCCTGCTCTGGATCTACCCGGTAAAGGATGAAGACCTCCATCGGCGGCTGGCCTCCCTGCGCGAAAGACTCTCTCTTTGGGAAGGCGCCCGCGAAGAATGGCAGGCCGTGCTTGCATCCGGCACCGTCGATCCGGCATCGGCGTGGTATGGGGTGGCGCTCGCCTCCAGCCGCCTCGGCCGCACAGCCGAAGCCCGCGAGGCCGTGCTCACCGCGCTCGAAGAGGCGCCCGGCTACCGCCCCGCCCAGCGGCTGCTGCTCGAATTGACCCGGGAAGGACAGGAAAGGAAAAACGACTGACATGGCCACTGTGGATACCGCCGCGCTCCGCAACCAGGTGGAACGCTTCCAGGAAGTGCACGACGCCCTTGTGCGCGAGGTTCGCAAGGTCATCGTCGGGCAGGAAGAGGTGCTCGAACAGCTCATGATCGCGCTCTTCGTCGGCGGCCACTGCCTCATCACCGGCATGCCTGGCACCGCCAAGACGCTGCTGGTGCGCACCATGGCCCAGACGCTCGGGCTCGAGTTCCGCCGCATCCAGTTCACGCCCGACCTCATGCCCAGCGACATCACCGGCACCGACATCCTCGAGGAAGAACCCGGTACCGGGCGCCGCATCTGGACCTTCGTCCCCGGGCCCATCTTCGGCAACGTCCTGTTGGCCGACGAAATCAACCGCACGCCGCCCAAGACCCAGGCGGCGCTGCTCGAGGCCATGCAGGAACGGTCTTGCACCGTGCGCGGCAACCACTACCCGCTGCCGGCGCCCTTCTTCGTGCTTGCCACCCAGAACCCCATCGAGCTCGAAGGCACCTACCCGCTGCCCGAAGCCCAGCTCGACCGCTTCCTCTTCAACACCCTGCTCGACTACCTGAGCGAGGAAGAAGAACTCCAGGTCATCGAGCGCACCACCACCACCGCCGTGCCCGACGTTCAGGCGGTCACCCACGCCGCCGAGATTCTCGGCTTCCAGCAGCTTGTCCGCATGGTGCCCGTGGCCGATGAAGTCGCCCGCTATGCCATCGCGCTCGTGCGCGCCACCCGTCCCCGCGATCCCTCGGCCCCGGACTTCGTCCGCAAATACGTCAACTTCGGCGCCAGCGTCCGAGGCGCGCAGAACCTGGTGCTGTCGGCCAAGGCCCGGGCGCTGATGCGCGGCCGCTACCACGTCACCTTCGACGACATCCGCGCGCTGATGCCGCCCGTGCTTCGCCACCGCATCCTGCTCAACTTCCAGGCCGAGAGCGACCGGCTCACCCCGGACGACATCCTCGCCCGCATCCTCGAAGCATTGCCCCCTCGGAGGCACTGATGCAGCAACGTTTTCTCGACCCGCAGATCCTCGCCGGCATCGCCAATCTCGAGCTCACCGCGAAGACTGTGGTCGAGGGCTTCATCAGCGGCCTGCACCGCTCGCCCGACTTCGGCTTCAGCCAGGAGTTCGCCGAATACCGCCCCTACACGCCCGGCGACGACCTCCGCTACGTCGACTGGAACGTCTACGCCCGCACCGGACGCCTCTATCTGAAACGCTTCCGCGGCGAAACCAACACGCGGCTCACCATCCTGCTCGACCGCAGCGCCTCCATGGGATTCCGCGGCCGCGGCGTCCGCAAGATCGACTATGCGCGGTTTCTCGCCGCCTCGCTCGGCTACCTCGCCCACCACCAGCGCGACGCCGTCGGCCTGATCGCCTTCGACGACGAAGTGCGCGACTATGTCCAGCCCAGCTCCCGCCACGGCCAGTGGCTCAAGGTGCTGCACGCCATCGACCGCGCCGAGCCCGGCCACCGCACCGATTATGCCCGTCCCTTCTGGCATTTCCAGCAGTACCTGAAGCGGCGCGGAATCGTGCTCGTCATCAGCGATTTCTTCGCTCCCGCCCGCAGCATCGTCCAGACCATCGCGCCGCTGCGCCACCGGGGCAACGACGTCGTGCTGATGCATGTGCTCGACCCCGAGGAAGTGGCCCCGGAGCTCGAAAGCTCCCGCGTCCTCATCGACATGGAAACCGGCGAGGAGATGGAGGTCAGCCCCGCCTACGCTGCCGGACCCTACCGCGAAAAGATCCGCCGCCACCTCGAAGAGCTGGCTTCGCTTGCCCAGGGCGCCGGGCTCGACTACCATCGAGCGCTCACCTCGGAGCCGCTCGACGAGGCCCTGCGGCGCTATCTCGCCGTCCGCGAGGGGAGGCCGTAGATGGGCCTGCTCGCTCCCTGGTTTCTGGCCGGACTCGGGCTGCTCGCCCTGCCCCTCTACCTGCACCTGCTCCGCCGCAGCCGGCCGGACTCGAAACAATTCAGCTCGCTCATGTTTTTTGAACCCGGCCGTCAGGCCGAGCTCCGCCGCCGCCGGCTGGACTATCTGAAACTCCTCGCCGCGCGGCTCCTGCTGCTCGCCTTGATCGTCCTCGCCTTCGCCCAGCCGGTCATCCAGTCCGGCGCGGTGCGGGCCGCTTCGGCCGCGCCGCGGCTCGTCGTCGTCGACGTCTCGCCCAGCATGGGCTGCTGCGGACGCATGGAGCGCGCGCGCCGCCTGGCCGCGGAGCTGCTCACACCGGAAGCGCGCCTGGCCGCCTTTGACTCCCGCCTGCGCCTCATCGAGCGCGGCTCGCTTGACCGTCTGGCTCCCGGCGCGGCGGCCAACTCCTTCAGCGAGCTGGCCCGCGCCCTCCGCGCCTGGCAGCAGGAACGCCGCGAGCCGGTGGAAGTTCACCTGATCAGCGATTTTCAGCGCACCGCGCTGCCGACCGGCTTCGCCGAGCTCGCCCTGGGCGATTCCATCGCCCTCCGCCTGCACCCGGTGGCCGAATCGGCCGAGCCCAACTGGACGGTGGAGAGCGTCCGCGCCCCGGCCCGCGTCCGTCAGGCCCGCGAAGCGCGCGTGCAGGCCGTCATCGCCGGCTTCCACACGCCCGAGGCCCGCCGCACTGCCGTCCTCCGCATTGGCGGCCGCGACGTGGCACGCCGCGACGTGCAGGTGCCGCCGGAAGGCCGGGCCACGGTGGAGTTTGATTCCTTCGACCTGCCCTACGGCTTCTCGCAGGGCTCGGTGCGGCTGGAGCCGGCCGACGCCCTCCCCGCCGACGACGAATTCCTGTTCGCCATGGAACGCACTGACCCGCTGCCACTGGCCTTCACCGGCAGCCGCACGGCGGAAACCTACATCCGGAACGCGCTGGAGGCGGCCGCGGGCGGACTGTTCGCGCTCGCCGGCGAGTCCGGCTGGCAGCAGGTGCGCGCCCTCATCGCTGTTGGCAGTCTGCCGCCGGAAGCGGAAGTCGCCGCGGCGGTGCGCCGCGGCATGGGCCTGCTTCTCGTTCTGGGCCCGGAGAGCGCCGCGCGCGGACGCGTTCCCATCACGGGCCAGAGAATCACCGGCACGCGCTACGCGGCACGCTCCGGCGAAGGCTACTTCATTGCGCAACGCCACGATCCCACCTCGCCGCTGCTCAGCAAATCGGGCCTTTGGGAGGGCGTGCGCTTCTATCAGGTGCTGGCGGTCGAGCCGGGCGAGGCGCGCGTGCTGGCCGCTTTGGAAGACTCAACGCCACTGCTGCTCGAACAGAATGTCGGCGACGGCGTTGTGCTTGTGTTGACCTTCGCCCTGGATGGCCTGGCCAGCGATTTTCCGCTCCAGCCCGCCTTTGTGCCCTTCATGGAGCAGGCGGCGCGGCGGCTTGCCCAATGGGAGGATTCCACCGCGTCCCTGGCTGCGGGCCAGACCTTCGCCCCCACCGCCGGAGTGAGCGCGCGCGCCTTTGAGGTGCTCGACCCGCGCGGGCGGCGCGTGCTCGGCTTTGCCGAAACCGCTCGCGGGGCGTTGGTAGAACTCGACCAGACCGGCTTCTGGCGGGTGTCGCTCGGCCAGGGGCGCGAGCGGATGATCGCGGTCAACGTGGATCGGCGCGAATCCGACCTCGCGCCGGCCCCCAGGGACGCCCTGGAGTTGTGGTCCAGCGCGGCCTCGACCGCGGGGCAGGGAAGCGGCGGAAGTCCGCCGGCGCGCCCGCTCGCCCTGTGGCTTCTGGCGGCGGCGCTGGCGGCGGGCCTGGTGGAAACGCTTCTTTCGGCGTGGTATCTCGACAGGGAGGCGGCATGAGCGCACGGGAAAGGTTCTTTGCCTGGCTTGGCGCGGTGGAACGCGAGCTCCGCTGGCGGGCCTTTGCCATTGGCGCTGCGCTGGTGGCAGGCGTGCTGCTTGGGGTTACTTTGGCCGCAGCGTGGTTTGGGCTGCGGCTGGCGTTTGAACCCTGGGTGCTGCTGGCCGGTCGGCTGGCGCTGGTCGTTGCGGCCGGGACAACCCTCGTTTTCGGGGTTCTGGTGCCCTGGCTCCGCATCGGCCGCCTGAGCGCGGCCCGGCTGGCGGAACGGAAACTCGCGGGGCTCGAGCAGCGCGCCGCTACCTTGGCCGGCGCGGCGGCCGAATCGCCTCTGGCCGAACTTGTCGCCGAGGAGGCGCTCGGCCTGGCCGAAACCATTCCCCCGCGCGAGCTCGTCGGCCGCCGGGTGGTCGCCGCCGCTTCCGTCGTTGCCACTGCCGCCGTTGCCGTGCTGGTCTGGCTCGCGGTCGGTGCGCCCGGCACGCTCGGCTATGGCGCGCGCCTCCTGTGGGCCGGCAGCCCGCCCGCCGGACAGCAGCCGCTGTTCCAGCTCGTCGTCCGGCCCGGCCACGCGAAAGTGCGCCGCGGCGGCGATCAGGCCATTGAAGCCATCACCGCCGGTCTGGACACGTCAGCCGTTCGCATCCGTCTGCGCCGTGCGGGCGCGGCGCAGTGGGAGTCGCTTCCCATGGAGCCCAATCCGGCCGGCCCGGGCCACGTGTTCCTGCTCGCGGGCATCAACGACGATGTCGAATATCAGGTGGATGCCGGACGCATGCGCTCGCCCGTCTATCGGCTGACGGTCATTGATCTGCCGCGCATCGAAAAGATCCGCGTCCGCTACCGCTATCCGGCCTGGCTCGGTCTGCCGGACAAAGTGGAGGATCCGGGCGGCGATGTGCGTGCCATCGAAAACACCGTGGCCGAGCTGGAAATCCAGACGGACCGGCCGCTGGCTGAGGGCATTCTTCAGCTCGACGATGGCACGCGGTTGAAGCTGACCCCCGCGGGCGCGCGCCTTTTGCGGGCGCAGATGGAAGTGCGGCGCGATGGGGCCTACTACGTTGCCGCTCTCGATGGCGGCGCGCCGGTGCGGCTGACGGAAGACTATTTTATTGAGGCCCAGCCGGACCGCGCCCCTGAGGTGCGGCTGCTGCGGCCGGGACGCGATTCGAGAGTGAGTCCCATCGAAGAAGTCACCATCGAGGCTGAGGCCGCCGACGACTTCGGCCTGCGCGCGCTCGAAATCACTTACAGCGTCAACGGCGGTGAGCCGCGCACCATGAAGCTGCCCGTCGCTGCCGGCGCCAGGGAAGCGCGCGGACGCACCATGATTGCGCTCGAGGACTTCCGCCTTCAACCGGGCGATATCGTGGCCGTGGCCGCCGCCGCCCGCGATGCGCGCGCCGCCGCGCAGACCGACATCTTTTTCCTCGAAGCGCAGCCCTTCGAACGGGAGTTCCAGCAGTCTCAGACGATGGGAGGCGCCGGCGGCATGGAGGGCGAAGACCAGGAGGCGGACATCGTCCAGCGCCAGAAAGAGATCATCTCCGCCACCTGGAACCAGATCCGCTCGCCGAAGCCGCGCGCGCAGGCGCAGGAGGACGCGGCGTTTCTCTCGAGTGTCCAGGAAAAGATTGCGGCCCAGGCGCAGTCGCTCGCGCAGCGCATGCGCAGCCGGCAACTGGCGGCGATGAGCGACGAGTCGCGCCGGTTTTCCGAGCTGATGACGCAGGCGTCTGAAGCGATGCGCGAGGCCAGCGGAAAGCTGCGCACGCAGGCCTGGCGAGAGGCGCTGTCGCCGGAACAGCGGGCGCTCCAGAATCTGCTTCGCGCCGAAAGCCTGTTCCGCCAGATCCAGGTCGCCTTCGGCCAGCAGGGCGGCGGACGCGGCTCCGGCGGCGGCGCGTTGCGCGACCTGGAAAGCCTGTTCGAGCTGGAGCTCGATCTCGAGAAGAACCAGTATGAGACCGTGCAGACCGCCTCCGGCGCTGCCAGCCGTGAGCGGCAGATCGACGAGGCCCTGAAGAAACTCGAAGAGCTGGCCCGCCGCCAGCAGCAGGCGGCCGAACAGCAACGCCGCAACGAGCAGAGCTTCCGCGAACGCTGGCAGCAGGAGATGCTGCGCCGCGAGGCTGAAGAGCTCCGCCGGCAACTGGAAGAGCTCGAGCGCAGCCAGCGCGGCCAGAGCGGGCAACTGTCCCGCAACGCCCAGGGAGGCCAGAGCGGTCAGTCCTCGTCGTCTTCGTCCGGCCGCCCCGACAGCGCGCAGAGCGCTCGGCTCAGCCGCGCCCGGCAGGAGCTGGAACGCGCCATGGAAGACATGCGCCGCGCGCAGGGCGCCCAGGGATCCCAGGCGCAGGACAGCGCGCGCCGTGCCGCAGAGCGCATCGGGCAGGCCCTGAACGAACTCTCACAGTTGCGGCAGCGCGAGGCGGGCGACCGCATGGACGCTCTCTCCCGGCAGACGTCCGAGCTGGCCGAACGGCAGCGACGCTATGAAGAGCAGTTGAGAAAACTCTTTCCGCAGGCCGACGGCAGCCGGCCGCAGTCTCAGCAGCCTGGCCAGCCGGCCGGGTCGGCTGCCGACGCTGAAAGGCTCGCCCGCGAGAAAGAGGCGATGCTGCGGGACTATCAGCGCCTGGAGCAACAGATGCGTGAGACAGCTCGCGCACTGGACGGGGCGGGGCGAGGCGCGGCCTCGCGGCTCCGTCAGGCGTTGGGCGAGGCCCAGCAGGACGAGCTCGCTCTCCGTCTCCGGCTGGGGGCAGAATGGATCCGCCGCGGACTCGGGCCCTACCTCGGCCCGCGGGAGCGCGTCGTCACCGAGGCGCTGGACCGGCTGAACCGGCAGGTGGAGGAGGCGCGCCAGCTCGCCGGGCGCGAAGGCGGCGGCCAGCAACAACGCGAACAGGTCGAGCGCGCCCTCGGTCAGATCGAAAACCTCCGTCAGCAGCTCGAACAGCAGGCGCGCGCCGGGCGGAGCCAGGCACAGCCGCGAGGCTCCGGCCAAACGGCTCAACGGGGCCAGCAGGACCCGCAGGGACAAGAGAGACAGCAGGGCCAGCAGGGCCAGGATGGCCAGGGCCGCGGCGACCGCCAGGCTGAACGCGCCTTTGCGGACGGCCAGCGCGGCGGTCCCTCCGGCGAGGCTGCCACCCCCGGGGATCCGCAGGGGCGGCGCCGGCAGGCAGGCGGCGAGACGTCCTTCTGGCGCGGCGACTATGGAGCGCTGAATGACGGCTCGCTCCAGCCGGACTGGAACCGGGCCAACAACACCGCTACCTCCCGCGATACCTGGATGGACGCACTCAGGCAACTCCGCCGGTTGGGCGAGCAGGGCGCCGTGAGCGATGAAACGCGGGAAGAACTGGAGCGCCTGTTGGGCCGCATGCAGCGGCTGGATCCGGCACGCTTCGGCAGCCCTTTGCTGTCTGAGCGGATCGAAAAGGAACTGCTCCCGCAACTCGAGCAGGTGGAGCTGCAACTGCGCCGCGAGCTGGGCGAGCGAACGGCTCCGCCGCGGGCGGCCGCGCCTGCGCGCGCACCAGCCGGTTACGCCGAGGCCGTGGCCGAATACTTCCGCCGCCTGAGCCGCGGCAAGTGAGTCGCTGCGCCGCCAGCCAGTGCTTCCAGCGGAGCGATGGACGTGTCACCCGCCGCGGACGGGAAAAACGCGGACATCCACAGCGAGTAAGGCCCTCGAAAACGGAAGCGCTGCTGTGCCGTTTGCGGGTACGAGGCTTTCAATTACGGCGCTATCGGCAGGTTGTATGGCGTCAGGCTGGCCACGCCGTTGCGGGCAATGGTCAGCGGAATGGCGCCTCCAGACGTTTCCACTGAGGAGAGCCGGATTTCCACCAGGAATGTCCCGGGGTCCTTCTCGTTGCGCCTGATTTCAAGGACGGCGTGCTGGACGTCGCCGGAATACACCATCACGCTGTCAGCCGGGATATCAGTTTCGTCCCCCAGAAGACCTACGACCAGACGAACCGTCTCCCCCACCCGTGGGGCGTTCGATGCGGAAACCACGCTCCCATCGGCGCGCAGCGCGTACAGGATCATCGGCGGAATGGGCCGGACTTCCAGAGCTGCCGGAAGGGCCTGCACGCCAGCCAGGGAGAGCTGAACCATATAGGTGCCAGGCTTCAGAGTGTGCGGAATCTGGATCGTCACCAGACCCGAGGAAATATTGACGACCGAAGCGGCCACGCCGCCCACCACGGCGGAAGAGTTGGCCAACGTTGCAGTCGGCGGAAGATTTGTCACCGGAAGCACCGCTGCACCGCCCGGGAAGAGGTTTTCGCTCCCCATCTCCGACATTCGAACAAATGGGGTGGGAGTGGCGGCAGTCACGGCCAGTGTCTGCGGCAGGCGGGCCACCGCCAGTCCGATCACGGAGCTGAGCGGAACCACTGCGGGAGCGGCCGATGAACTGGCGGCCAGCCAGGCGATGGCCGACTGCGCGCCCGTGGCCCAGACCTTGCGGACACTGACATCACTTGTTCCCGTCGCCAGCCAGGGGGTCCATTGGCGGAAATCGGCCCCGCTGCCCCGGATCTCTACCGCCATCTCCGCCCCCGCCGGAATCTCCAGGGAGTTCACCTCCACCACGGGAGGCACAGCCCCGGCGTAAGAGACGACCGGGGAAGCGTCTCCGGAAACGAACAGGGAACTCTGCCCATCCGGATTCAGCAGCGTGAGCACTCCGCGATGCCCGGCTGGAGCCGGCGGTGGAAGAACCAGGAGGTAACCGTCGGAGAACTTTGCCTTTGCCGGCACTCCATCGACCCAGACGGCCGTGGCCGCCTCGAGGCTGGAACCCTCCAGAAGCAGCCAGCCGTCCGGTTGCGGCGTGATGGACGTGATCGACGGAGGGTTCTTCCGGGAAATCAGGACGCCCGAAGGAAGCACGTAGGTCTCGCTCTCGAGCTGAAAGATAAGATGCCGGGGGCCGGTTCCCGAAAATGGCGAAATGCTGACGTCAGCCTGGAGGTAGCCTTGCGAATACTGCCGGAGGCTGCCAGGCACAATCGTCTCCGGCGCATTCAGGAAGGAAACCGACAGTCCCGGAGCCAATGTGCTGGCTCCGTATCCCGTGAATACAATCGAGCGCCAATCGGACGTCGATTGCAGCACCGCCGGTTTGATCGCGTTCCGGTTGAAGAACGAGTATGTCTGGACCGAATGCAGGTTCACGCGGCTCGTTTGCGAGACCTGAAAATCCACCCCCTCCACCAGGCGGCCCGCTTCCACCGTGACCGTGGCCACGGGCCCCGGTGTACCGGGGTAGAAGGTCGTCTGAAAAGCCGGACCGGGCAGGATCCGGCCGCCGGGCGTTTCCGGAAGAGACAGGTTCACCGGCAACGGTTCGCCGGCAATGGCTGGCGGAAGCGGATGCGCATAGACGAAATAACTGCCGGGGAGCAGTCCTTCAATGCGATAGGTTCCATCCGGGGCAGTGAGCGCGCTCACAGCCGCGCGGCCCGAGATGATCGCCACCACCGAAGCCAGCGCCACGCCCTGGCCATTCAGCGTGACCCGTCCCGTGATGACTCCGGTAGTCTTGCGGAAGCCCGGCGCCGGATACAGCACCGACAGTGCAGCCATATCGTCCTGCGTCAGCGGCTGTGCCTTGGTGGTGCCGCGGGTGATCTCCGTCGACATCACACCCGACGCCCAACTGTGTTGCAGGCCCAGCGTGTGGCCGAATTCGTGAACCACCGTGAGAAAGAAACGCTCCGACCAGCTCGGCCGTGATGTCAGATCCTTCGGCAGGCGCAACAGCGAACGGGCGATCGGCGTGAACGTCCCGTCCGGGCTTTCCACCGGATCGAGCCGCGCCACCGGGCCGCCCTGAGCGATCACCCCCGGCGGAAGTTCGTCAGTGAACTCCACCTGAATGAACGGAGAGGCCATGTCGCCATTCCCATCACGAAATCCGCCAAAGACGAGCCGGATGTCAGCCGTGGCGACCCCGCTCCAGACGGCTGCTGCGGCCCTGATCTGGCTGAGCACTGCCGCCTCGCTGTCGCCGGCGGTCAGCGTAAGCGGCCCGTTCAGCGTAATCAGGTAAGGAACCGCTTTTCCAGGCAGAGAACGGAGGTCGAAACGGTCGTAGATCGGCTGATAGGGCGGGGTGGAGGAAGGGTACCGGACAAAGTGATAATAGGCGGCGGCAGGCCACGCGAGCAGCAGGACCAAGGCCGCCAGCCGGTGTCTCATTGCGCCTCCCTCGCCGCTGAGGCCCGCCGTAGCGCCTCGCGCAGGCTGCCCAGCGAAACACGCATCCCTGCATCGGCCACCGCGCGTCCGTTGGAATCTACAAAATCGGCCTCAATCCGGCCGCGCACGAGCAGCGGGTCGCCGGAAGCGGATTGCTTGATCTCAAAGACACCCTGGCTCAGCCCGATCACCTGCACCAGGCCGCGCGGGCTGGCCCACAAAAAAAGGACGTACTCGACGCCCGGCTCCAGCACCGGCGCCCCCGAGATGCTCTGCCGGTAGCGCCCGTATGTCCCCCCAGGAACATAGACCTCCGCCGCGCCCGGGCTCATGGCCCCCTTCAGCACTTCGGCCACCTGAAGCCGATAGACGGTGTAGATCATGGAGCCGCGCAATACGGTGGACGATCCCGTCGAGCGCGCCCGCACAACGGCCGTCGACTTCTGCACCATCTCGTCCAGGCTGAGCTTTTCAAGCGTGGTCGCGAGCAGGCTCAGACTGAAGAGCAGGGCAGCGAAGATAGACACCAGACGGCGCATCGCTTCACTGGGGAGACGGCACGCACTGTGCCAGTTTCTGTAGCCTGTCAATTCAATGACTTACGTCCCGGCATCGTGCCTGCGCTGGGTCGAATTGACACATCCGGTTCCCTCGTGTCCCAGTTTGGGCCTCAGGCGGGCATCCGGACCACGAGCACCGGGACGTCCACTCCGTGGCGGACCTCGTTAATGGTTGCGCCGAAGACCAGATCCATGAGGCCGCGATGACCGTGCGCCCCCATCACGATCAGATCCGGCCGGATGCGGCGCGCGGCATGGATGATCAGTGACTTCACTTCCTTGCCGTGCAGGATCTCAAGCTCTGCTGGAAGGCCGGCGAGCCGGACGGCGTGCGCCAGTTCTTCGAAATAGCGGCGGCCGAGCTCAACCTCGGCTGTCCTGGCTTCGTCGCCATAGACCTGGCTGGCGACACCTTCCTCAACGTGTAGTAAGTGGATTACGGCGCCATGCGGCTTGCCCAGCGCCACGGCGTGAGCCAGCGCGACACGATCGAGCGGCGTATGGTCGACCGGGACGAGAATCCGGCGGTAGACAGGCTCGGCGAAGGCCAGTTCGCGCGCTTCGGGCATCACCGTGACGGCGCGGTCGCGCGGCCGGGCCACGGCAACATAGACCAGCAGGGCGGTGAGTGGAGCGATCAGCGGCACGGAACTCCACAGGGGCAGACCCCGGAGCTCGGACCAGGCCAGCCAGAGGTTCAGGCCGACGATCAGCACGGCGCAGGCACCGCCCAGGGCGCGCACCCAGCCGGCGCTGACCAGCTCGCCCATCCGGCGGCGGTCCGAGGTAAAGCGGATGAGCGGGACGATGGCGAAAGGCAGTTGCAGGCTGAGCACGACCTGGCTGAGGATCAGCAGCCGGAAGGCACCGGCATCGCCGGCGAAGTGAATGGTGAGCGCTGCCGGGACGACCGCCACAGCCCGCGTGATCAGGCGCCGCAGCCAGGGCCGCATTCGGAAGTTCAGAAACCCCTCCATGACGATCTGGCCGGCCATTGTCCCGGTGATGGTGGAAGACTGCCCGCTGAACAGCAGGGCGAGGGCGAAGGCGGCACCGGCCAGCGTCGTGCCCAGCAGCGGCTCCAGCATCCGATGGGCCTGCTGGATTTCGGTCACCACGATTCCGTGCCGATAGAACGTCGAGGCGGCCAATATCAGGATGGCAGCATTGACCAGCAGTGCGCCGTTCAGCGCGATGGCCGAATCCACGAGATTGAAGCGGCAGGCGAGGCGTTTCGACCGGGTGTCGGCGGCAAAGGCGCGGGTCTGGACGAGCGAGGAGTGCAGATACAGATTATGCGGCATGACCGTGGCACCCAGCATGGCCACGGCGACGTACAGGCTGCCTGCGTCGAGCCTGGGCAACAGTCCGGCGGCCACCTCGGCCCAGGCGGGGCGGGCCAGAAAGATTTCGATCACGAAGCAGCCGGCGATGACCGTGATGAAGCCGAGAATGATGCTTTCGAGCAACCGGATGCCAAGCCGGCCGAACCAAAGGATGAGTAATGTGTCCAGCGCGGTGAGAGCCACACCGAGAATCAGCGGCAGGCCGAACAGGAGGTTCAGGCCGATGGCGGCGCCCAGCAGCTCGGCCAGGTCGCAGGCGGCAATGGCGATTTCGGCCAGCACCCACAAAGCCCAGCTCACCGGCCGCGGGTAGGCTTCGCGGCAGGCCTGGGCCAGATCGCGCCCGGTGACGATGCCGAGACGGGCGCTGAGCGTCTGCAACAGAATCGCCATCAGGTTGGAGACCACCAGCACCCAGAGCAGCCGGTAGCCGAAACGCGAGCCGCCCTCGATGTCAGTGGCCCAGTTGCCCGGATCCATGTAGCCGACGCTGACCAGGTAGGCCGGCCCGGCGAAAGCAAACATGCGCTTCCACAGCGACGGGTACGAGGTGGGCACGGAAGAATGGACCTCGGGCAGGGAAGGCGCCGATGAACCCATCGTGTTCCTCAGTGTACCCTGCGGCGGCGCGCGCAGGCCGCGGCAAGGCCGAAGGCGGCGCCACCGAGGGCGGCACCCCACAGCACGCTGGCAGGCCGGTAACGGAACTCCACCGTGTGGCGGCCGGCTTCGATCACCACCCCGCGCACCGCGGCGTAGGCTTCGTGGATCACGGCGGGCCGGCCGTCCACGGCGGCGCGCCAGCCGGGATACCAGGCGTCAGTGAGGACCAGCATGGCACGGCAGCGGGTTTCCGCCTCGATCCGTACGAGTAGCGGCGTGTCTTCGACGATTCGCGCCGAGCCCGGCGCCGGGCAGCGCTCCAGGTCCGGAACAGGACCGGGAAGAAATGTTGTTTCGTCAAGCCGGCCGCGGATGAGATACAGCGCCCCGGCGGCCTGGCGGCGGTCGGCCAGCGGCTCGGCCCTGGAAACCAGGAAGACGCGGGGCAGCACGTCGGAGCGTTCCCAGACGCGAACGCCGGAGGCGCCCTCGAAAACGGGCCGCGCGTGCGTGGCCGAGGGCTGGCGGGCGACGCGGTAGCGGACGCCAAACAGGCGCTGGCCCCACTCGGCGTGGATCTCGTGACGGTAGATGTTTTCGGTCACGCTGGCCAGATAGCCGTGGGTCTGCGGCAGACCGTACCAGTCGCCGAAGTTGTAGGGCACGTCGGCCTCATCCACATCGATGCGCCAGTGGCCTGGCCGGGAGCGGAGAAAGGCGGCGATGTCGGCATGAGCGCGCAGCGCGTTCACGGCTCGCATGGCCTGGGAATCCGTGGTCGGGACGAGGACGGCCTGCCAAAGCGGCCGTGATTCGGCCCAGAGCCCCGCGATGGCGGCAGCGGCGTAGCCCCAGGCGGGGATCCGCCAGCGGCTCCCCGCCAGGATGAGGGCCGCGAACAGCGCGGCCGCGGCGGCCGACGTCCAGCGCAGGTCGGCTGCCAGGCCCTGCCGCCAGACAGCGGCGGCCGTGAGCAGGGCGAAGGCGGCCAGGCCGGTGGCCAACAGCCGGCGCGCCCGTCCCGGGCCGTGTGCGGCGAGCCGTTCCAGCCCGAGCGCGGCCAGGCCGGGCACCGCAGCCGCCAGCAGCACAAGGGCAGCTTCCGGGGCGCGCGCCTTGTCGAAGTGAGGCAGCAGGCGATAGAGCAGCGGATGGAGCCCGCCGGCGGGGCCGAATGCGAGCAGAAGGCCAATCAGCGCGAAGGCGGCGGGAAGGAAAAGCAGGCCGCGAAAAGGGCGTGACACGAGCACAAAAAGCGCGAGAAAAAGAAAGATGATGCCTGAAAATGCTTCCAGTTTTCCATGAAATCCAGGCCAAAACAGCGAGGGTATGTCAGAAACAGCAAGGCTGAATTTCCGGTGGATTTCGTAGGGAATTTTGTCGTGCCAGCCGAGCGGTTCCGGCGCGCCCACCCAGCGCACGGCGCGGCGGCCATACTCGATCACCGGAAAAAGGGCCGCCGCGGCGGTGGCCGCGGCGGTGAGGAAAAAAGCGGTCGCGGCCCTGACTCGGCGCACATCGGCCGGCAAAAGGATCAGCCAGAGAAGAGCCATGCCGGTGGAAAGGAAGAGCGGCGCCTGATGATGTCCGCCCAGCCAGCACAGGCCCAGAAAAAAGCCGCCAAGCACGGCCTCCCGCAGCCGGCCGGATTCCTGCGAGGCTCTGAGCAAATAGAGCAGGACAAGCGGGGCCCACATCGCCCCCATCGCCATCTGCGGGCGCATGCTGAAGGCGAACCATCCCGCCGTGCCATAGGCGAACCCGGCGGCCACGGCGGAGACGCGGCCGCAGCCGAGCGATCGCGCCAGCCGGTAGGCGGCGGCCGCGCCGATCCAGCGGATGCACAGGAAGTACAGGTTGAAGAACAGGATGGTGAGCCCGGGTTCGGGCTTCAGGGGAAGCAGAAGCCAGTTCAGCGGCGCGGTGACGGCGGGCTGCCATTGGCCATGGAGCGGCTGTCCCATCCACAGCCAGGGATCCCAGAGGGGAACGCGTCCGGCCTGCCATTCGCGGGCCTGGAATTCAAGCCAGGGAAGCACCTGGAATGCGTTGTCGTCATCGGCGAACCAGACAGCACGCGGTCCGAGGAGCAGCGGCGAGTAGAAGGCCGCCAGCGTCGTGGCCAGGCTGGCAGCAGCAACGAGGCGATACTTCCATTGCGCCCTTCCATGCTGCATGCGGTGTTTTCTGGTGTAGCAGTCCGCGGCTGGAAATTGCAAACGAGCAGGGATGAAAACCGCCGCGCGCGGGCAGAGTCTCCCAGGAGAAGGCGCAGCGGCGGGACCGAATCCCGTTTGAACGTTCTTCAGCCGCGTGGTGCGCCATTTTCGATGGACCGCCTGCCGGAATCGCCACGCCAGGATGAGTTGCGGCCGGGAGCGCCCATCCTTGGGGCCTTTGGCTGCTTCACTCGCGGCTGAGAAGGGCAGAGCGAAGCCTGGCAGACCGATGAATCGCGTTGGAGGGGATGCAAAGCTGCCCGCCAGACGCCCCGGCTTCTTCAGCCATTTGCGATGAATGTCCGCAGCCGCCGGCGGCGGAGGCCATAATGGGAGAACCGTAGGATAGAACTCTCCCAGGGAGACTGACAACGTGTCTGAACAAGGAAACGCCACTCCACGAAAGCCGTCCATCGGGCTGCCAGGGCTGGCGGCCCGCGTCTGGGCTGGTCTGAAGGTGATCTTCTGGGTTGTGCTGGTGACAGTCGTGGCTTCCCAGTTTCTTGCCCCTTGGCTGAGGGAGTCCGCGCGCGCCGCCCTGCTGGACCGGTTCCAGCAGCAACGAAACTCCCGCGTGATCGCCATGATCCACCGCCAGGACGTGGTTAGCCTTTTTGGCGTGCCGGTCAGTAGCTCCATCACGATCGAGGACTCGGAGGCGGTGCTGCGGGCGATCCGGCTGACTGCGCCGGAGCGGCCGATCGATCTCATCCTCCATACGCCGGGAGGGTTGTTGCTTGCAGCCGAACAGATCGCCAGGGCGCTGGCGGAGCACAAGGGGAAAGTGACGGTCTTTGTGCCGCACTATGCGATGAGCGGCGGCACGCTGATGGCGCTTGCGGCAGATGAAATTGTCATGGATCCCAATGCAGTGCTTGGCCCTGTGGATCCTCAGATCGGCGATCTGCCTGCGGCCTCGATCGTCAGAATGGTCGAAGTGAAGAAGCCGGCCAACGTGAGCGACGAGATGCTCGTGCTTGCGGATATCGCCCAGAAGGCGAGATTACAAACCGTGGCCTTCGTCGCCGAGGTCCTGCTGAAACACATGCCGAAGGAGAAGGCGGCGGAAGTCGCCACGGTGCTGACCGACGGCCGCTTTACGCACGACTTCCCCATTACGGTGGAGACGGCTCGGGCCCTCGGACTGCCGGTGTCCACGAAAATGCCCGACGTGATTTACGCGTTGATGGATCTTTATCCACAGGGAGGAGGGGCGCGGCCCTCCGTGCTTTACGTGCCTCTGCGGGAACCGGCCGGGAAGGCGCCTGGCCGAGGCGTGCCGGCCGCGCAGCCCCGGAGCAGCCGGTAGAATCGATCCGGGCGCCCGTCGGCGGAGTGACCTTCCCCAGGCGGGGAAGGCAGCGGAAGCCGGCCGCGGCGCGGGCTCAAGTGGCGGCGTTCACCGATCGTTTCGCGGCCTGCGGCCGCTGGGCTCGCGGTTCAGAGGCGGAAACAGCGTCGCGCGAAAAAATGCCTGCCGCTACTGTTTCCGCTTCACCATTTCCGGCGAAGCCAGATCCAGTTCCGCAGCGGGGATCACGCGCACTGGCCCGAAAGCCTCCAGGGCCCTGGAAAACTCTTTGGCGTTGCCCACGGCAGTGACGGCCAGGCGGTCCGGACGGAGAAACCGCCGGACCGCCGACTCCACTTCTGCCCGTGTCGTCTTCTCCAGCCGCTCCCGGTAGCGCTGCCAGTAGTCACTGCCCAGGCCGTGGACTTCCGCCGTCAACACACGCGAGGCAACCGAGCCGGCCGTCTCGGTGGCGATGGCGAACGAACCATTAAGGAACGCTTTTGCCTCTGCAAACTCTTCGTCCGTGGCCGGATTTTCGCGGAATTCCTTCAGCAGGTCCACCAGCATGCGGATGGCATCGGCGGTTTTTTCCGTCCTTGTAAAGGTGGATGCCTCGAAAATCCCGGCAAAACGGCTCGGCTCAAAGTAGGAATTGGCGCCATATGTCAGGCCTTCATTGGCCCGCAATTTCATGTTGAGCCGGGAATTGAAGCTGCCGCCGAAGATCTGGTTGCCGATCTGGAGCGCGATGTAATCCGGGTGATTGCGCGGAACGCCCGGCTGGCCGACGGCGATCTGGGTCTGGTTTTCCGTCGGCATGTCGATCACCAGCACCCGCGGCTCGGGTTCCGGAGCCGGAGGCAGCGGGTCATCGGCCGGGCCCTGCTTCTTCCAGCCGCCGAACCACTTCTCGGCCTGGGCGAACCCCTCGTCGGCGCTCACGTCGCCGGCGATGACCAGCCAGGCACGGTTGGGCGCGTAAAAGCGTTCATAGAAAGCGACCACGTCCTCCCGCTGAAGAGCGGCCACCGTGTCCGGCGTGCCGTCGCCCGGCCACGCGTAGGGATGCGTTCCGAGGATATTGCGCGCTGCCGCGGCGGAAGCAAGGTACTGGGCGCTGGCGTACTGAACCTGGAGACCGGAAAGCGCCTGCTGCCGCTGCCGCTCCAGCTCCTCGGGGGCGAAGACGGGGTTCTCGACGATGTCCGCCATCAACTCGAATCCTGTATCGGCATGGGATTTCAGAAACGTCATCGAGATGGTGGCCACGTCGTTGCCGGCGTTGGCCTCCAGCCGCCCGCCCGCGCCGTCCACGGCGCGGGCGATCTGCTGCGAGCTGCGCGTTTTCGTACCCTCGCGCAGCAGCGCGGCGGTCATCATGGCCAGCCCGGCTTTTTCGGGCGGCGCGTAGGCATGGCCCGCCAGGAGCTGCATCGAGGCGGTCACCAGCGGCAGGCGCCGGTCTTCGATGACAAAGACGCGCAATCCGTTGGCGAGCGTCCGCGATGCCGCCCGCGGAAACTCGTAGGGGCGCGGCGGCGCCGGCGGCGGAGGCGCCACCCTGTTCGCGGTCTGGGCGTGGTCGGTCATGGATGTCATCATTGCGAGAATCAGCAGGGTCGCGCGCACGCGGGGTTCTCCTATTATTTCGCCCTGGCGGCGGCAGGCCGCAGGAAGACGCGCGTCTGGCGTTCGGGCGCCAGGTAGGTACGCACCACGCGCTGGACGTCGGCGGCGGAGACGTTGCGGTAGCGGTCGAGTTCCGTGTTATAGCGGCCCGGATCGCCATACAATACCGCGCATTTGCCGAGGAAATCCGCTTTCCCCTGCATGCTTTCCTGCTCGAGAATAAACGAGGCCACAATCTGATTTTTGGCCTTTGTCAGTTCTTCTTCAGCTGGCGGTTTCTGCGACATTTCCGTCAAAATATTCTCCATTTCTGAAAGGATCTGACGGATATCCCTGCCCGGATTGGCGATGGCGAAGCAGAAAAACACCGACGGACCTTCCAGAAACAGCGCCTCCCCTTGCGCCGCCATCGCCGACTGCTGCTCATAAACCAGCCGGCGGTACAGACGCGAAGACTGTCCCGTCGAAAGGATGGACGCGGCGATCTCCAGGGCATAGGAATCCGGATGGCCGGCCGGCGGCAGATGGTAGCTCGCCACCACCGCGTCAAGCGGCGCCTTGGCATCTTCGACCACCGCCTCGCGCCGCCGCTTCTGTTCCGGTTCTTTCACCCGCACCCGCGGCACGCGGCGCCCGCGCGGAATCCCGCCGAAATGCTTCTCGGCCAGCCGGAACGCCTCTTCGGCGTCCAGATCGCCCACCAGAACGAGCGTGGCGTTGTTCGGCACGTAGTAGGTCGAATGGAAGTCGCGCACGTCGGCGATGGTAGCCCGGTTCAGGTCTTCCATCGACCCGATGGGCACGTGCCGGTACGGATACCGCTGGTAGGTGTTGCGGAGAACCTGCTCGAGGAGGTTGCCGTATGGAGGATTTTCGAAGCGCAGCCGGCGTTCTTCCTTCACCACCTCGCGTTCCTTCTCGAAGTTTTCCCTGGAGACGTCCAGCGACGCCATCCGGTCGGCCTCCAGCCACAGCATCCGTTCGAGGTAATTCGAGGGGAACGTCTCCCAGTACACCGTCGTGTCGAATGTCGTGTAGGCGTTCACCACGCCGCCCGCCTGCCGCACCAGGCGCATGTGCTCCTCGGGCCCCACATTCTTCGAGCCCCGGAACATCAGGTGCTCGAACAGGTGAGCGAAGCCCGTCCGGCCGGGTTTTTCGTCTTTCGAGCCCACGTGATACCACACCTGAAGATTGATGACCGGACGCGAGCGGTCTTCGGCCGCGACAATGCGCAGCCCGTTTTTCAGCGTCTTCTGACGGATCTGGAGCGCCGGTGGCGCATCAGCGGCGGAAGCGATGGCAGCAATCATGAGGAAAAGCGCGGAAAAGGAAGGGACGCGGATCCTTCCGGTCGGGTTTCGATGCATGGCTCGGGGCGGCACGCCGGCCTCGTCATTCCGAGCGTAGCAGATCAGGGACGAGGCAGGCTCAGGGCAGCTCGCGGATCCAGATGTCGCGGAACTGCATGTGGCCTTCGCCGCCCGAATGCAGTTGCAGGGCGATGGTGCCGGTGAGGAACGGCGCGCGCGGATCCGTAAAGTCAACCATCGGCACGCCGTTAAGCCGCGAGATGTACCGGTTTCCATTCACGATGACCAGCATTTCGTTCCACTCGTTCTGGCGCACGACGGTCTCGTTTTCCGGCGCCGGCCAGACGATCCACTGGCGTCCGAAGCCATACACGCCGCCGGTGTGGCGGCCGATCGCGCAGTCGATCTCGAACTGCGCCCCCTGGCTGACGTCCGCAGTGCCCGGCCGGAACCGGGTGTGAAAATATACGCCGGAATTTCCCGTCCCGATGCATTTGAATTTCAGCGATAGCTGGAAATTGCGGTAGTCTTTTTCCGTTTCGAGATACCCATAATCCTTCGTGACGGCGCGCCCGATCAACACGCCGTTTTCCACCGTCCACTCTTCCTTTCCTACCGGCCGCCAGCCGGTCAGGTCCCGGCCATTGAACAGCTGAACCCAGTCTTCGCCGGGCGGCTTCGCGCCCCTGGGCAATTGGGCCATCAGCGCCGCGGCGACGCAGACGAACAGTGCGGGAACCATCAGACTTCTCATGCGTTCCAGCATATCCCGCCGGAGCGGGCCTCAGGCGCTCCCCGGCGCACCCGGCCAGCCGTTGCAGGCTTCAATGACCCGGCTCACCTCGGCGTCGGTGAGATACGGATGGATCGGCAGGCTCACCTCGCGGCGGCAGAAGGCGCGCGCCGGCTCCGGATCGCCGGCCACCTCGTGCGGGCAGCCCTGCATGGCAGGCTGGTCGAACATGGGGGCCGGATAATGTTCGCCCGTTTGAACGCCCTGAGACTCCAGGTGCCGCCGGAAGGCCTCTTTCGCGCCATCGGGCACAAGCACCGGGAACAGATGCCACACGGACTCCGAACCGCGGGGCGGGGCAGGGAGCTCGATCTGCGCATGCCGGATGCCGGCCCGGTATTGTTCCGCAATCCAGCGCCGCCGCGCCGTCCAGCGCTCCAGCCGCGCCAGCCCGGCGTCGAGCAGGAACGCCGCCTGAAGTTCATCGAGCCGGCTGTTGGCGCCGGGCACGACGTGGCGATACTTGCCCTGTTGCCCGTAATCGCGCCATTGACGGGCCCGCGCCGCCAGCTCCGCATCGTCCGTCAGCACCGCGCCGCCGTCGCCCATCGCACCCAGGTTCTTCGTTGGATAAAAGCTCACCGCGGCCACGAGGCCCGCTGTCCCGCAGGCGCGCCCGTTGGACCGCGCCAGGATCGACTGCGCGCAGTCTTCCACGATCCTCACTCCGCATGCGGCGATCCGCGCGAGCCTCTCCATCTCCAGGCAGTGCCCGTAAAGATGAACCGGCACGAAAAAGCGGAGGGACGGATCGCGCTCGATCAGCGCTTCACAGGCCTCCAGGTCCACGAGCCCGCCGGGAGTGCACGGCGCGAACACCGGCACGCCGCCGACGCGGATCACCGCCAGCGCCGTGGCGAACGCCGACACCGGCGGCACGAGCACCCTTTCGCCCGTCCGGAGCCCCAGGATGCGCAGGCCGATTTCCAGCGCGTCGAGGCCGCTGGCCACGCCGACGGCCTCGCGCAGGCCCCACAACGCCGCCAGACGGCGCTCGAACTCACGCACTTCCGGCCCGAGGATGTACCATCCGGAGGCGCCTGTTCGCTCAAGCGCGGCGTGGAAAGCCGCCGCCGTGTCCTCCCATAGCCGGCGGAAATCATTGAGCAATATCATCGCCGCGAGGCCCGTACGAGTTCCAGAAATTCTGAATAATCGCGAATGTAATCTTCGGGATTATAGTAATCTGAGGCCAGCACGAGAAGCACGCCATCGGGAGAATATTTGTATTGCACACCCCAGATCATCGGCGGGACATACAGACCCAGATTGGGCCTGTCCAGCACATATTCCTCCCGGTTTTCTCCGTCGTCAGCGACAAAATGGCAACTTCCGTGGACACAGATCAGGAACTGGTGAAGCGTCCGGTGGGCGTGCTCGCCGCGGATTTTCTGGTCCTCCACGCCGAAGACGACGAAAAAGCGCCGGATTTCAAAGGGCACGTGCCGCTGCGCCTCGCCGACGGCCAGGTTGCCGCGCAGGTCCTCGATGAGCGGCAGGTAATGAAAAACCACGCCGCGAACGCGGGTGGGCACGGCGCCCGGTTCTTCCGGCGGCGGCGCCAGCGGCGCCCGGAGCGGCCGGAGGCCCGCATATCCGGTGATCCGCGCCGGATTGCCCGCCACCACCGCGTCGGCCGGGACGTTGTGCGTCACCACCGCCCCGGCGCCCACCACCGCCCGCGGCCCTACCGTCACCCCGGGCATCAGGGTCGCGTTGGCGCCGACGACCGCTCCGCGGCAGATGCGCGTCGGCTGATCCGGCCCATGTCCCGCAGCTCCGGGCAATGCGCCCGAAAACGTCACCGCGTGCGGCCCCACCACCGCGCCATCCTCCACAACCACGTCGCCAGCGATGCGGCAGCCGTCGTGGAGAACGACGCCGTCGCCGATCATCGCCCCGGCCTCCACGCGCACATGGTCGCGAATGTCGCAGCGCGCGCCCACGCGCGCCCCGGCTGCAATCCGCGTGAATGCGCCCACCACCGTTCCCGCGCCGATCGCGCCAGTTTCCACCAGGCTCGTCGGATGAGCCCGAATCCCCGTTTCATTCATTGGTGCCAGTATAGCCGCCATCAGGCCGGCGAAGGGCTGGAATTTCATCCTGATGGGTGATAGTGATGGAAGCAGGGTTTGCTGGAGGTGACCAACCCATGGCATTGCGCGAGTGGCTTGCCGCGGGCGGCTGCCGCGCGGCACGCCGGATTCTGGAGGCTGCGGGGGATCCGCCTGTAAGCCTTGTCCTGCCCAACGGGGTCTCGGCCCGGCCCCAGAGCGGCGACGCCCGTTTCACCCTGCACATCCGCCGCTGGAGCGCCCTGTGGGCGCTGCTGCTCGAGCCGGAGATCGGCTTCGGCGACGGCTACGCCCGCGGCGAGATCGACGTCGACGGTCCGCTCGAAGAATTCTGCGCGGAAGTCCACCGCCGCCGCGAAGCGCTGCCCGCCGGCGGCTGGCTGTCGCGGGCCGCGTCCCGTTACCTCGACTGGACCCAGCGCCGCACGCTGCGGGCCGCCCGCCGGCACATCCATCACCACTACGACCGCGGCAACGATTTTTATCAGCTCTGGCTGGACCGCGAAATGGTCTATACCTGCGCCTTCTTCCCCCATGACAGCGCGACGCTCGAGGAGGCGCAGGTGGCGAAGATGGAACGCGTCGCCCGCAAGCTTGCACTCGAGGCGGGCGAGCGCGTCGTCGAGGCCGGCT
The DNA here is from genome assembly GCA_026002855.1 of Bryobacteraceae bacterium. Lineage (NCBI taxonomy): Bacteria > Pseudomonadati > Acidobacteriota > Terriglobia > Bryobacterales > Bryobacteraceae > Bryobacteraceae bacterium. Next base: position 3,982,394 of record BPGD01000001.1, on the reverse strand, counting down.
GCGGGTGGGGCTCGTTTGCGCTCTACATCGCTCGCGTCCACGGCTGCCGCGTCCGCGCCTTCAACATCAGCGAAGAGCAGATCGCCTGGGCGCGCCGCCGCGCCAGCGAGCTCGGCCTGGAAGGACAGGTGGAATTCGTGCTTGACGACTACCGCAACATCACCGGCGTCTACGATGCCTTCGTCTCCATCGGCATGCTCGAGCACGTCGGCAAGGACCATTACAACGACCTGCGCGACGTGATCCGCCGCTCCATCGGCGACAGCGGCCGTGGCCTGCTTCACTTCATCGGCCGGACGCGGCCCGCGCCGCTGAGCCCGTGGATCCGCCGCCGCATTTTCCCGGGCGCCTACGCCCCCGCGCTGAGCGAGGCGTTGCCGCTGCTGGAAACGGGCAATTACCGCGTGATGGACATCGAGAACCTGCGGCCGCATTACGCGCGCACGCTCCAGTGCTGGCGCGAGCGTTATGAGGCCGCCTACCCGCAGGTGTGCTCGATGTTCGGCGAGGAGTTCGCCCGCGCCTGGCGGCTCTACCTGGCCGGGTCCGAGGCGGCCTTCCGCACCGGCTCGCTCGAACTCTACCAGGTGTTGTTCGCCGGCGCGCGCTGCACGAAGAGGCTGTGGACCCGCGAGAGGGCGTGGCAGGAGGAGAGCCGCGCCGCGGCCTGACCCATGCCGGCCTGCGACGTCATCATCGTGGGCGGCGGACCGGCGGGCTCCACCTGCGCTGCCACGCTTGTGCGGGCCGGCATGGACGTGGTCGTGCTGGACCGGGCGCTGTTTCCGCGCGACAAGCCCTGCGCCGGCTGGATCACGCCGGAAGTGATCGCCAGGCTCGGCCTGAACCCCGATGAATACTCCCGCCACGGCGTCATCGAGTCCATCGAGCTCTTCCGCGTCTCGCTGCTCAGCGGCTCGCCCGTGGAGGTCGAATATCCGCGCCCTGTCAGCCATGCCATCCGCCGGTGCGAGTTCGACACGTTCCTGCTGAACCGCGCCGGCGCGCGGGTGCGCTCGGGCACGCCGGTGGAGTCCATTGAGCGTTTCGGCAGCCGCTGGATCGTCAACGGCGAGTGGGAGGCGCCCGTGCTGATCGGCGCCGGCGGTCACTTCTGCCCGGTCGCCAGAATGCTCGGCGCCAGGCCCGCCCAGGAGGCGGCCGTGGTCGCCCAGGAGGCCGAATTTGAAATGTCGGAGGCAGAGGCCGCGCGCTGCCCCCTGCCCCCCGGCGCGGTGGATCTGGCCTTCGCGCCCGACCTCGCCGGTTACGGCTGGTGCGTCCGCAAGGGTCGGTGGCTGAACGTTGGCTTCGGCACGCTCCGCCAGGAGCGTCTGAAGCCGGCGTTGCAGCAGTATCTGCGTGTTCTGCGCAGCACAGGGGTACTCCCCGACGGCCGCGAGCCGAAAATGTGCGGCCACGCCTATCTCCTTCGCGCTGCTGCCGGCCGCCCGCTCTATGCGGAAGGAGTGCTGCTGGCGGGCGACTCGGCCGGCCTGGCCCACGACGCAAGCGGCGAGGGCATCCTCCCTGCCATCATCTCCGGCCGACTCGCCGCCGAGACGGTGCTCGAGGCCGGCCTGCGGCCGGAAAAACTCGACGGGCCCGCCTACGCCCGCGCCCTCGAGCGCGAACTCGGCCCACGCGGCGGCGGCTGGCGCGGCCCCTCATGGATCGAGCGGATCGCCGCCCGCCTTGCCTTCCGCTCGCCTGCGTTCGTCCGGCGCGAAATCATCGAAAAGCGCTTTCTGCGCCGGGAAAATTCGGAATGATTTCAGTAGCTATTCGCCGAAAAGGCAGCGCTTTAATTCGTCAAGACAGAGATAATTCGGGATAATGTAATCCGCCCCGGCTGCGATCAGCCGCTGCCGCTTCCACTCGTCCACCCGCCGGCATTCGGGTTCGTCCGTCGCCACGCCCACCGCCACGCCGCCCACCGCCTTCACGTTTTCGATTTCCACGTATCCGTCGCCAAAAGCCAGGATTTCATCTCCGGAACACTCGGCCCGGCCAATGATCCTTTCGATCAGGATTTTCTTCGAAAAACTCCGGTAATCGTCCAGGGCCCCGAAGACGCCGCCGTTGAAATACGGCGTCAGGCCCAGCAGGTCCGCCTCGCGCCGCATGAACTGCTGGTCGGTGCCGGAGGCCAGATACAGCGTCATGCCCCGGCCGCGCAGCAGCTCGAGCAGCTCGCGAGAGCCCGGCACCAGGTATTTTTCCGGCGGGGCGGCGCCGGTTTCGAGCTCCTCCAGCCGGTGCCGGATGCGCGCGTGCAGCCGGTCCAGATACCGGTATTTGTACACCAGCGGATCCTCGGGCCTGCCGCCGCGCAGCTCCACCTGCCGGGCCAGCTCGATCATCTGGTAAATCGTCTGCTTCCCGGTGAGCCGGTAGACGTATTCGCGCACCAGCGCCTCGAGCTCTTCCTCCGTTTCGCCCGTGTTCAGCTCCCGCAGCGTCTCTACCATCATCGGCACCATCACGTCGAACCAGCCCGAACGGATCAGCGAGAGCGTTCCGTCGAAGTCGAACAGCGCCACCCGGGCCCGGTCCGCGCGCGCCCCGGTGAGGACTTCCACCGATGCTGCGGCCGTGTTCATGGCAGCACCTTGCTGAGCGCCGCGGCGATTTCGGCGGCGTGGTCCTTCATCATCTGCGGCAGCACCTCCTCGATCTGCTTGCTGAACCGCGCCTTCGGCATGGACATGCTGACGGCGGCGAACACCTCGCCGCCGGGCATCACGATCGGCGCGCCGCAGCAGATGCCACCAAGCACCGTCTCTTCCCGGTCCCACGCATAGCCGCGCTCCCGCACCGCCGCCAGATCGTCCTGGATGGCGCGGAAATCGGTGAGCGTGTTCGGCGTCAGCGCGAAAATCCCGTAGGTGTACAACAGCCGCTGGGCCACCTCGGGCGTCTGAAACGCGGTGATCGACTTGCCGAGCGAAGAGGCATACGGCTGGAGAATGCCCCCCTTGTAATTCGACATCCGGATGTGGTGCGTGCTCTCGATCACGTCCACCACGCGGATTACATCGTCGAACAGAAATGCCAGCGCCACCGTCTCGCCAAGTTCCGCATTGAGCTGCGCCAGCACCGGCTGCGCGCACTGCCGCAGCGCGGTGAGCCTCATCTGCTGCTTCATGGTCGGCCAGACGCGCTCGCAGTAATAACTGTCATGCTCGTCGCGCCGAATGTAGCCGAGCCCTTCCAGCGTGCGCAGCAGACGCAGCGTGCTCGCCTTGCCCAGCCCGATCAGCGCCGCGATGTCCTTCAGCGGCATCGACTCTTCGCGCGAGGCCAGCGCCTCGACAATCATCAGTCCCTTGGCCAGCGACCGCGACGCTGGCGTGCCGATGGCCCGCTGCGCCGCTTTCGCAGAACGCCGTTTCGCTTTTTTATTTGACTGGCTCAGCATTGTCATCTACCATCTAAGTATGATGCTTCCGGTTCGCCAACCTGTTCGCCGGCGTTCCGGAGGCGGAGTACACCATTATGTCCCGGAATCCTGCCCTCGGTGGCGTGATCGCTGCTGTGCTTTTGCCGCGCGATGAGGAGGGACGCCCCCGATGGGACGATTTCGGGCATCTGGTGGACTTCCTGTCGCGGCACGGCATCGACGGCGTGTGCGTTAACGGCGCTACGGGCGAATATGCCCGGGCGTCGGTGGAGGAGAGACGCACTGCCGTCGCCGTGGCCCGGCGCGCCGCCCCTGCGCGCTGTCCTGTCATTGCCGGGGCAGGCTCAGCCAGTACGGATCTCACCGTTCGGCTTGCCGCGGAGGCGGAAGCAGCCGGCGCCGAAGCGCACCTGATTCCGCCCCCGCATTTCTTCTATTACGCCGTCGAAGACATCGAGGCATTCTACCAGGCCGCGGCCGCTGCGGTCGGGCGGCCCATTCTCATCTATCGCCTGCCGGCCTTTGTTTCGGACGTCCATCCCGACACGGCGGAAAAGCTCATCCGTGCCTGCCCCCAAATTGTGGGCGTTAAGGACAGCAGTGGGCGGCTGGATCTGCTGGAACAGTTGACGGCGGATCCTTCGCTGAATTCGCACCGCTTCGTCGGCAATGACAACGTTCTCGTGGACGCCATCCGCCGAGGGCTCTGTGATGGCGTCATCTCCGGCGTCGCCTGCGTCGTGCCGGAACTCATCACCGCCATCTGGGACGCGGGGCAGCGCGGCGACAGCGAGGCCCTGGATGAGCTCGGGCGGCTGCTGGCCGAAGCGGTCGCCTGGATCGACTCCCTGCCTGCCCCCATCGGCCTCGAGGTGCTGGCGGGCGTCCGCGGCCTCTGCCGCTGCCTGCCGGCCGTTCCTCTCTCACCACGCCGTCAGCAGCAGGCCGAAGCGCTGCGCCGCTGGTTTGAGCCGTGGTGGGAAAACTTCGCCGGAAAGTACTCCTCCACCGCCCGTCCGTCGGCCTGAGGCAATTCCACCGCCCCGCAATCGAAGCAACCGCTTCGCTCGCGCTTCTGAGCCGCTAGTGAAGCAGAGCGAAGCGCTCCGGGAACAAGCGGCCACAGCGCTGTCGCCACGGACCGTGGCGATTTTCACCCCAGCTGACGTCCGGCAGGTTCATGGGGTCTTTGTCGGTCACTCCTCTGATGCGGAGGAGATCCAAAGAATCCGCAACTCGGGAAGACACCCTATGCCGGAAGGCTCCCCCTGTTCGTCATTCGTCGTGGCTGCTGGGATGTGCCACGGGGTGGACAAGGCGGCCGGCTGGGGGTCGGAGGAGAGTACCCCCCAGCCGGAGGGTTCCTGTTCGGGCGGCTGTGGTTCCGAATGGCTTCCACCGCCGCGCGGGGAACCGCTTTGGTCCTCATTTTACCTCATCGCACGGGGGATTTGGTTGTGGCAACGAAAATCCTCTGCCCTCTTCGCCTTCCCGGGCAGGGACGCCCCAGGTTCGGGCCCCGGAACCGGGGCGGGCACCCCAACGTCGGGTGACGAAAGTGACATTTCTCAACTTGGCCAGCACCTTCCAGAAGTTCGCCTAATGAAGGGAGACCGCTCTACTGGAATTTGTAACTGAATCAAACATCAAGCCCTTGTCCGTCCCATTTCGCGGAACTAATCCTGTAGTAGCCTTTCTTTCTTTCCCGCACTGTGAGATACTGGAATTGAAACCATCCGCCATGACGCTGCTCAGCGAGGCCATTGCCCGCTACCACCGCATTCTGGAAGATTTCGCCAAAGTCGGCTCTCCGTGGATCAGCGAGCTGCACGCGCAGCTCGAACGCCGCGGCCTGACGGCCAACGGCCGCCCCCTTTCGCCCATCCTGCGGCCGCACTTCATCACCCGGCGCCAGTATGACACCCTCGCCGCAGCCGCCGAGGCGCTTTCCAGCGCTATCTGCCGCGTGCGGGACCTGGCCCTGCGCGAGCCCGCGCTGATGGCCCGTCTCGGGCTGCTGCCGGGCGAGCGGATGCTCGTTTCGCTCGACCCCGGCTATTCGATTCCGGCGGTCGCGTCGCTGCTGGAGGCGTCCGTCGTCAACGGTCACCTCCACCTCGCCGCGCCCCGCGCCGACCTGCCGCGGGGAGCCGTCTTCAGCGAACTGCTCGCAGAGGCGTTCCTGGAAACGGCGCCGATGAAGGAATTCCGCAAACGCCACCGCATCTCGCGTCCCCCGGGCGTCAAACCGCTTGTCAGTAGCCTGCTGAAGGCCTGGAAAGATTTCGGTGGCAAGGGCAGGCCCAACGTCGCCATCCTCACCTTCCCCAGCGGCGTAGCTACGGCGGACTCCCGGGAAGACGCCTTGCTGGCCGACTTTCTCCGCTCCCAGGGTTTCCTCGCCGAAATCGTTTCGCCCGACGAGCTCGAATATCAGGGCGGCCTGCTGCGCCGCGGCGATTTCCACATCGACATGATCCTGCGCGGCGTCCGCGCCCAGGATCTGCTCACCCGCTACGACCTCGCTCATCCGCTGCTGCGCGCCTGCCGCGAGCGCCGCGTCTGTCTGGTGAACAGCTTCCGCGCGGAAGTCATGCGCAAGCGCGCCCTGTTCGCCCTGCTCACCGACGAAACGGTCACCGGCTCGTTCCCGGCCGCCGAGCGCAAGGCGATCCGCGAAACCATCCCGCCCACGCGCCTGGTGGCCCAGGGAAAGACCACCTGGCAGGGCGAAACCGTCGACCTGATCGACTTCATTTTGAAGAACCGCAGCCAGCTCGTGCTGCGGCCGAACGAGGACTCGAGCGAGCTCCACTCGACCGACGGCGCGCTGGTCGACGATGCCACCTGGGAACGCGCCGTGCGGCTCGCCCTGCGGCACCCCTATGTCGTCCAGCAGCGCGTGGAGACGCCCGTCTTCCCCTTCCCGCTGGACTACTTCGGCGAACTCACCTACCGCGACATGACCGTCGAAGTCGCCCCGCATGCCTTCCTCGGCAAGGTGCATGGATTCTCGGCGCGCCTGTCGGCCCCGGGCGGCGGCTTCTCGTCGGCGGCCGGCCTGGTACCCGCCTTCATCCTTGAGTCGAAGTGAAACAGCGGCGGCCAACGCCAGTTCACATTTTCGTAGGGTGCAATTCCGCTTCCGGTACGGCCAGTCCGCTTTTTGCGAATTTCTGCTGGTAAGCCGTTGATTTCAGGTGTAGGCTGGAAGTAGCAGGCGGTCTTGGAAGATGGCAGCAGAATTGCTTCCTGACGCTCAGGCCGACGTGTATCGGCGGCCGGACTGCCTGAGGAGTCCAGGGTGGAACAGGGACTGAGAAGCCAGTTCCTCGGCGCACTGCTCGTCGTGCTGACGCTGACGGCAATCATCTTTGCCGGCGTCAATTACCAGCAGCAGATGCGCTTCCACCTGCCCGACGACGGCGCCACCTGGATGGACTCGCCCGGCCCGCAGGGCGGGGTGCGCGTCACCGCCGTCTACGTCCAGCCCGGGGGGCCCGCGGACCGCGCCGGCATCCGCCGCGGCGACGTCCTGCTGCGGATCTCCCCCATTGAAAACACGCCCGCCGTGGCCGTCCGCCAGGCCATTGATGTCGTCCAGTTGCTGTTTCGCACCGGCGTCTGGGGCAAGGCCACCTACACGCTGGAGCGGGACGGCGTGGAGATCACCGCCAAGGTGATCGTCGCCGACGCCAACCGGGACCGCGCCCTCTTCTTCCAGTACCTGGTCGGCGCGGCCTATCTCATCATCGGCCTTTTCGTCTTCTTCCGCCGCAACCGCGCCCCCAAGGCGCTGCACTTCTATCTGCTCTGCCTGGCCAGCTTCATCCTCCATACCTTCCACTACACGGGCAAGCTGAATGCTTTCGACACGGCCATCTACGCCGGCAACGTGATCGCCGGGTTGCTGGCCCCGGCCCTGTTTCTTCATTTCTGCCTCACGTTCCCGGCCGGACGCCGCCCCTTCCCGCTGCGCCGCGCGCTTTCGATTTATCTGCCGGCGCTGTCGCTGGCCGCCCTCCAGCTCGGCTTCGCTTCCGGCGTGGTCCGCAGCGCCGTGCCGCTCATCGAGCTGAACTGGCTGCTGGATCGCACCTGGCTTGCCGTGTTTTCGGCCTGTTATCTGGCTGGCGGCCTCGTGCTCCACCTCAGTTTCCGCCGCGCCGCCGACCCGATTCTCCGCCAGCAGCTCAAGTGGCTGCGCAACGGCACGCTGGCCGGCGTTGTGCCCTTTGCGATCCTCTACGCGGGTCCCTTCGCCGCCGGCATGGTACCGACCGAGACGATGCGGCTCAGCGTGCTGTTCCTGGCGTTCCTGCCGCTGACCTGGGCCTACGCCATCCTGCGCTACCGCCTGATGGACGTCGACATCATCTTCCAGCAGGGCTACGTCTATCTGCTGGCCACGCTGTCTGTGCTCGGCATCGTCTCTCTGCTTGTCTATGCGCTCTCGCGCCGCGACGAGCTGAGCCCGACGGCGGTGGTGCTGCTGGTGCTTATCGCCGCGCTCGTCTTCGAACCGCTGCGCCACTGGATCCAGGAGCAGCTCGACCGCCACGTCTTCTACCGCGACCGCTTTGACTACCGCCGCACCCTGCTGAGCTTCGCCCGCGAGCTGACCTCCGAAATGGATCTCGACCGCACCCTGCGCAGCGTCGGCGAACGCCTCCTCAACACGCTCTCGGTCGATCACGTCGCCTTCTTCCTCTCGAAGGAAGACGGCAGCGGCTTCCGCCTCCATTCGGCGCTCGACCGCGACGGCTTCCTCACGCATCTCGAAAGGGAACCGCTCGACCTCTCCTTCCTGCCGGAGCACCCGAAGGAGCCCTACCTCTTCTTCGAGCACACGCATCACACCCTCGACGTCGTCTCCCGGCGCCTGCCGCCTCCGGTGCGCGAGACGCTTGCGCTGCTTGACCTCACCTACTATCTGCCGTGCACCTTCCGCGGCCGGACGCTCGCCTGGCTGGGCGTCAGCCGCACCACCAAGGGCGACTTCCTCTCTTCCGACGACATTGACCTGCTGATCTCGCTGGCCGGCTACATCGCCATGGCGGTGGAAAACGCCCGCCTGTACCGCTCGCTGGCCGCCAAGGTGGAACAGTACGAGCGGCTCAAGGAATTCAGTGAAAACATCGTCGAGTCGATCAACGTCGGCATTCTCGCTGCCGATCTCGACGACCGCGTCGAAAGCTGGAACTCGCAGATCGAACGGCTCACCGGCGTGCCCCGCTCGGCCGCGCTTGGCCGGCGCCTGAATGAGCTGTTCCCGCCCGAACTCGCCGTTCACTTCGAGGCCCTTCGGGGGGAGTCGCAGGTCCACCAGCTCTACAAGATTCCGCTGAAACGTTCCGCCCTCGCGCGCCGGCTCGCCGGCGGCAATGGCAACGGCAACGGCGCCGAGGGCGCCGCCGACGCAGGCGCGCAGCGCGACCCCATCGTCAACATCGCCATCGCGCCGCTGGTCACCAGGGACGGCCAGCGCATCGGCCGCCTGATCATCTTCGATGACGTCACCGAGCGCGAGGAGCTCGAGCGGCGCCTCATTCAGGCCGACAAGCTCAGCTCGATCGGCCTGCTGGCCGCCGGCGTGGCCCACGAGGTGAACACTCCGCTCGCCGTCATCTCCACCTACGCCCAGATGCTCGCCAAGCAGCTCGCCGGCGACGAGCAGAAGGCCCGCATCCTCGACAAGATCGCCCGCCAGACCTTTCGCGCCTCTGAAATCGTCAACTCGCTGCTGAATTTTTCGCGCACCTCCGGCGCCGACTTCGAGCCGCTCGACCTGAACCGCGTCATCCGCGAGACCGTTTCCCTGCTCGAACACCAGTTCGAAAAGCACCGGATCGAAATCGTCTACGAGCTCGCCCCGGAGCTGCCGCCCGTGCGCGGCAATGCCGGCAAGCTCCAGCAGGTCTTCCTCAACCTCCTGCTCAACGCGCGCGACGCCATGGCCGGCCTGCCCGAAGGCGCGCCCCGCCGGCTCGTGCTGTGCTCGCACTCCGATGGCGCCACCGTGCGCGCCGAGGTGCGCGACACCGGCCCGGGCATCCCGCCCGAGCATCTGCCCCGCATCTTCGACCCCTTCTTCACCACCAAGGGCGCCCGCAAAGGCACCGGCCTCGGCCTCAGTGTCAGTTATGGCATTGTGGAAGAGCATGGCGGCCTGATCGAAGCCGGCTCGCCGCCCACTGGCGGCGCCGTGTTCCGGCTCGAATTTCCCGCCATGAACCGGAAAACTGCTGATGCCTCGGCCTGAAGTGGAAACCCCAGCGGACGCGCCCCGCACGAACCGCGGCCGGATCCTCGTCATCGACGACGAGGCCGACATCCGCGAGTCGCTCGAATTGCTGCTCGAAGGCGAAGGCTACTCCGTCGCCGCCGCCGAAACCGCCGCCGAGGGCCTGCGCCGCTTCGAGTCCGGCGTCTTCGACCTCGTCCTGCTCGACCTGATGATGCCGGACCGCTCCGGCCTCGAGGTCCTCGACGAGATCCGCCGCCGCGACCGCGAAACGCCCATCTTCCTCATCACCGCCTACGGCTCGGTCGAGGTCGCCGTCGAAGCGCTCAAGTCCGGCGCCAACGACTACTTCTCCAAGCCCTGGGACAACGAAAAGCTCCTCATCGAAATCGACCGCCAGATCGCGCGCACCCGGCTCGAGCGCGAAAACCGCGAGCTCCGCCGCGCCCTGAAAGAGCGCTACGCCTTCCCCAACATCGTCGGCAAGAGCGAGCGCATGCTGCGCGTGCTCGACCTCGTCGCCCAGGTGGCGCCGTCGAAAAGCAACATCCTCATCACCGGCGAAACCGGCACCGGCAAGGAGCTCATCGCCAAGGCCATCCACGCCAACTCGCCCCGCGCCGACAAGCCCTTCGTCGGCGTCAACTCCGGCTCGCTTCCCCCGGACCTGCTCGAATCCACCCTCTTCGGCCACGTCAAGGGCGCCTTCACCGGCGCCGTCGCCAACCGCCGCGGCTACTTCGAAATCGCCAACCACGGCACCATCTTCTTCGACGAAATCGGCACCCTCACGCCCGACATGCAGGTCAAGCTCCTGCGCGTCATCCAGGAGCGCGAATTCATGCCCGTCGGCTCCACCGAAACCATCCGCGTCGATGTCCGCATCGTCGCCGCCACCAACGCCGACCTGGCCCGCCTCGTCGAAGAAGGCAGGTTCCGCCAGGACCTCTATTATCGCCTCAATGTCATCAATATCCACCTGCCGCCGCTGCGCGAGCGCAAGGAGGACATCCCGCTGCTGGTGGATCACTTCTTCCAGGTCTACTGCCGCGAGAACAACAAGTTCCTCGACTCGCAGGGCCGCTCCGTCCTCCGCTTCGAGCCCGAGGCCATGCACCTGCTGATGGACTACAACTGGCCAGGCAACGTGCGCGAACTGGAAAACGCCATTGAACGCGCCGTGGTGCTTGCCACCAGTGAGGTGGTTCCGGTGAGCGTGCTGCCCGAGCAGCTCCTTCAGTCCACTGGCGTGCGGCTCGGCCGTCCCGGCACGGGCGCGCTGCCGCCCGACGCGAGCCTATTTGAAAAAGTCGCCGACTTCGAGGCCCGCACCATCATTGAGGCCCTGGAGGCCTGCAACTACTCCCAGACCGACGCCGCCGCGCTGTTGAAGATTCCGCTGTCCACGCTGAACCAGAAGATCAAACGGCTCGGCATCCCCATCCGCAAACGCCAGTCCTGACGCGCACGCTGCAACCCTGCGACAATCGCATCATGCTTACCGTTGTTGCCGAAATCATCGCCAGACCTGGCTGTCACGAGCAGCTCCGCCGCGAACTCGAAGCACTCATCGCCCCCACCCGCGCCGAAGAGGGCTGCCTCCAGTACGATCTTCACGTCTCCACCGACAACCCCGGCCACTTCCTCTTTTTCGAAAACTGGACCTCGCGCGAGGCGCTGGACCGTCATCTGGCCACGCCGCACCTTCAGCGGCTCGGCGCCGTTCTGGCCGAACTCGCCCAGGGCGAGCCTCGCATCGCCACCTTCACCCGCATCGCCTGACGGCCGCCCCCCGGCGGAAATTCCCGGAAATGTTGAAACGGTCGTCAATTGACTTCCGTCCAACCGTGCGGTCACACTTGGTCAGGGAGCCTCCCATGAAACTCCTTCCGCCTCTGATGGCTGCGGCGGCCCTGCTCGCGCTTGCGCCCTCCGGCGCGCTCGCCCAACAGGCCATTTCCGCGCGCGCCGGGCTCATCAACGTCGCCGATGGCGATGTTTTCCTCGCTGACGCGCGCAGCGGCTCGCTGAAGCCGTTCGAACGCAGGCCCACCGAGCTGGTGGAACTCAAAGAGGGCCAGACGCTGGAGACGCAGGAAGGCCGCGCCGAGCTCCTGCTCACCCCGGGCGCCTTTCTCCGCATCGGTGAATCCTCGGCCGTGCGCATGCAGTCAAGCCGGCTCGACGCGGTGCGCGTGGAATTGCTGAAAGGCGTCGCGCTCGCCGATGTCGTCGAGCTGCTCAGGGAGCACTCCCTCACGCTCCTCGTCGGCGACACTGAAGTCAGCATCCACAAGGCGGGACTGTACCGGTTGCAGGCCACGCCCGTCCGCATCCGCGTCTTCAACGGACAGGCCGAGGTCCGGGCGGGCGGCCAGGCCTGGACCCTGAAGGGCGGCCGCGAGCTTTCCGCCGCCAACGGCGGTTGGGTGGCCGCGAAGTTTGATCAGGGCAAAGGGACCGACGCGCTCTACCGCTGGTCGAAGCGCCGCGCCGGTTACATCGCCATGGCCAACGTCTCCGCCGCCCGCCAGGCCGGGTTGATGTCGAGCTCATTCACTGGCGGCCGGTGGTTCTGGAACCCGTACTTCGGCTTCGCCACCTACATCCCCTGGAGTGAATACGTCCGCAGTCCGTTCGGTTACTATTACTACACCCCCTCCACCGTGCAGTACGTCTATTTCCCGCCTCAGCGCGGGCCCGGTTCTGGCGTGGCCCCGGATCGCGGGGCCTTTGGCGCAGGGCTGCCGGGCTCCCTGCCACGGCGGAGTGCGGCCGGCTCCACTTACACCCCTAGCGCGCCCGTCTCCGCCAGCGCTCCCGTCGGCGGAACCGTGGGCGCCGGCAGCTTGGGCACACGGAGCGGTGGCGCTGTTGGAGGAGGCGGCGTCATCGGGGGAGGCGCCGCTGCGGCCCCTCCGGCGCGAGGCGGCCGCGGCCAATGAGCCCAGTCCGCCCGCGGATTCATCTGCGGCACGGGGCAGGGCAGGGAAACAGCCCTCAGGCTGCAAAGACCAGTTCGCCCTCCAGCCACGTCCGCGTCACGCGGATCGATCTGGAAGCCGCGTCATAATCAAATTCCACAATGTCGGCCCGCTCGCCTGGCTGGAGCCCGCGCAGGCGATGCTCCACCCGGCCGACCCTCGCCGGGTTCCGCGCCGCCATCGTCAGTGCCTCCGGCAGCGTGAGTCCGGCGAGCCGCATCAGATTCTCCACGCCCCGGTCCATCCGCAACGCGCTGCCGGCCAGCCGGTCCGTTCCCCGCAGCGTCACACGGCCTTCCGGGTGAAGCTCGACGTCCACGGCGCCCAGCCGGTAGGGCCCTGGCTCGCAGCCGGCCGGTGCCACCGCGTCGGTGATCAGCACGCTGCGCTCGATGCCCTTGGCCCGCAGCGCCACGCGGAGGAACGCCGTGTCCAGATGAATGCCGTCCACGATGAACGACGCCGCCAGCCGGTCATCGGCCAGTTGTTGCCACAGATAGTTCGGATGCCGCGGAAGCTGCGCGTGCGAGCCGTTGCCCAGGTGCGTCGACAGGCGCGCTCCGGCCCGCACGGCGGCGTCAATCTGCTCCGCCGTCGCATCCAGGTGCCCGATGGCGGCCACCACGCCTTCGCTCGTCAACGCCTCGATGAACGCCGGCGCGCCGGGCCACTCCGGCGATACCGTCACCAGCCGCACCAGCCCCTCGGCCGCCTCCTGCCAGCGGCGGAACTCGTCGATGTCCGGCGGACGCACGTGTTGCCGCGGATGCGCGCCGCGCGGCCCGTCGTGCGGCGAGATGAACGGCCCCTCCACGTGGACCGCCTCAATCGCCCGTCCATGCGGCAGCTCGCGCCGCGCCCGCGCCAGGTTGCGTATCGCCGCCAGCATCGCCTCGCGCGGCCCGGTGATCACCGTGGCAAAAATGCGAGTCACGCCGGTGGCGAACAGCGCCTCCAGCGACCTCGCGATCGCCTCCTGCGTCGTCTCCGGCCCGCAGTAATCGGCGCCCGCAAATCCGTTCACCTGGAGATCGATGAACCCCGGCGCCAGCCAGCGCAGCCCCCGCGGCGCGCCGAGCAGCGGCTCCACCGCCGTGATGGCGCCGCCTTCGGCGGTGATCTCCACCGCCTCGCCGGTCAGAGCGTCAATGCCAGAACATTTCATGGCCGTTCCGTTTTATGCACAGCTTCTCCACTCCATTCACAGCCTAACTCATTGAGCGGAAAATGCAATAAAGCTGTTGAAAACGCGCCCTCCCCGGCGCGGCCGCCCTTGGCCGCCGCCGCCGAGGCGTTCTACAGTGGAATCAGCCAGGCCGCCGGCCCGCTCCGAAACGTGAATCTCGGGGGAGGTTGACATTGGGAGCGGAACCGGCGGCCATCTTCCTTTCGCATCCCGGCTCAGGCGGCCGGCACCGGCGTCAGCCACCCATGCCGGTCCTCGGCGCGCCCCTCCACAATGTCGAAGAAGGCGCGTTGCAGCCGCTCGGTCACCGGCCCGCGCCGTCCGCTGCCGACCGGAATGCGGTCAACACTTCGAACCGGCGTCACCTCCGCTGCCGTCCCGGTGAAAAAGATCTCGTCAGCGATATAGAGCATCTCGCGCGGAATGTCGGTCTCCACCACCTCAATGCCGGCCTCGCGCGCCAGCGTCAGGATCGAATCGCGCGTGATGCCCGGAAGAATGCCCGCCGAGACGGGCGGCGTGTAGATGCGGCCGTCGCGGATGACGAAAATGTTTTCGCCCGAGCCCTCGCTTACCAGTCCGTCAGGACCCAGCGCGATGCCCTCGGCGTAGCCGTTCTGGTTGGCCTCCATCCGGATCAGTTGCGAGTTGATGTAGTTGCCGCCGGCCTTGGCCAGGGCAGGGAACGTGTTCGGCGCCATCCGGTTCCAGCTCGAAACACAGACGTCGACGCCCGCGGCCAGCGCCTCCTCGCCAAGATATTTGCCCCACTCCCAGCAGGCCAGGAACACTTCCGTCGGATTGTTGGCGGGCAGCACGCCCATCCCGCCGTAGCCGCGCAGGATGATCGGGCGGATGTAGCAGGACCGCAGCCGGTTCACGCGCACCAGCTCGATCTGCGCCTCCATGAGCTGTTCAAGCGAATATTCCACCGGAATGCGGTAAATCTTGGCCGAATCCAGCAGCCGCCGCGTGTGCTCGCGCAGCCGGAAAATGGCCGGGCCTCGCTCGGTGTCATAACAGCGCACGCCTTCAAACACCGAACTGCCGTAGCTGACCACATGGGACAGCACATGAATGCGGGCATCCTCCCAGGCGATAAACCGCCCGTTGTGCCAGATTTTTTCAGTGGGCGTCATACCGTCCATTATGCCAGCATGATAGGAGAGGGCCTATGATGACGAGACGCATCGCGCTGGTGGCCGCCATGGCCGGTGCCCTGCTGGCGCCTTTCGCGGCCGCGCAGGCCAGGAAGCGGCCGCTTCCTCGCCCCGGATTCAACCTCTTCAGCAAGGAGCAGGACATCGAACTCGGCCGCGAGTTCGCCCGTCAGGTCGAACAGAAAATGGTGGTCGTCCAGAACCGCGAGCTCACCGACTACATCAACCGCATCGGCCAGCGTCTGGTGGAGCGCGGCGGCCTGGAGAAGTACCCGTATTTCTTCAAGGTGGTTCAGGAGGATTCCATCAATGCCTTCGCCCTGCCTGGTGGCCCCATGTACGTTCACACCGGGCTGATCCGCGCCGTCGAAAACGAGGCGCAACTGGCCGGCGTGCTCGCCCACGAGCTGTCGCATGTCGTCCTCCGCCACGGCACCAGCCAGGCCACCAAGGCGCAGTTCACCCAGCTTGTGGCCTTGCTGGCCGGGTCGATGACCGGCGGCGGACTCATGGGCCAGCTCGCCCAGCTCGGCATCGGACTGGGAGCCAATTCGGTCCTCCTGAAATATTCGCGCAGCGCCGAGAGTGATGCTGACCTGCTTGGGGCCTATACGATGGCCCGCTCCGGCTACAACCCGATCGAGATGGCCCGCTTCTTTGAAAAGCTGGAGGCGGAGCGCAAGGGCAAGACGCCAAAGCTCGTCGAAATCTTTACTGCTTCGCACCCCAACCCGGGCAACCGCGTCAAGGCCATCGAAGAGCAACTCCCTTATATGCCGCGAGGCGACTACAACGCCCAGGAAGGCGACCTGAACCGGATCAAGGCCATCGTCGAAAAGCTCCCCGCCGTCAAGAAGCCGGAGCAGGGAAGCGTCTCCCCCGCCGCTCTGCCGCAGGCGCCGAAGCCGGAGCGCGTCAGCGTCTCGCAGCGAATGCAGGCCTGGCGCGGCGACGGCTTCCGCATCGAATACCCCGACAACTGGCGCGTCAGCCGCTCCGAGGGCGGCATCACCATCGCCCCTCCGGAAGGCGTCGTCCAGGGGTTCGTCGGCTATGGCGTCATCATCCGCCGCGAAAAAATTCCGGATCGCCTGGTCAGCCTCGATCGCGATACCCGGGCGCTGATCGACGCCATGGTCCGGCGCGAGTCGAACATGAGGGTTCTCGAACAGCCCCAGCGCGTTGTCGTCGGAGGCCGCCGCGGACTCGTCACACGCCTTTCCTCCGATTCGCCTTTCGCCGGTCTCCGCGAAATTGACGTCCTCATTACCGCCGATCTCGAGACCGAACTCTTCTACGTCGTCTGCGTGGCGCCAGTGCCGGATTATCCGTCCTTCGAGCCCCTCTTCCAGCAGATGGTGCGCAGCATTTCCTTCGATTGATGGATCAAATGGCGCTTCTTATTTCAATGGCAGAGTGCGGGATTGCGAGCATTTCATCGAGTTGCCAAGCAGAATTCCTGGCCGCTTTCTACATAGGATTCCTCAAGCTCTGTGCCGCATTTTACTCAACAGATGAACGAGAATTCGACCGCTATTCTGTTTGATTTTGACGGAGTTCTGGCCGACACGGAGCCCATCCACTGGCAGTGCTGGAACGAGGCCCTGCGCGCGGCAGGGCTCGAAGTCACCTGGGAGGACTACCGCCGCCATTGCGTCGGCATCTCCGACCGGGATTTCCTCGCGCGGCTCGGCGGCCTCGCCAGGCCGCCTCGAACGGTGGAGGAACTTCTGCCGTTCTACCCGTTGAAGAAAAAGCTCTTCGCTGCGCGCGCCGCCCGCGGCGGCCTCATCGATCCCGAGCTCAAGCGCCTGTTGCATCATCTCCCGCCGGCACGGCTGGGCGTGGTCACCTCCTCAAGCCGCCAGGAAATCGAACCGATCCTCCGTGCCGAGGGCGTCCTCGAACGCTTCGGCGCGGCCGTCTACGGAGACGACGTGCGCTGCCTGAAACCCCACCCCGAACCGTACCGCCTGGCCATGCAGCGTCTGGGCGCCGACCGCGCCATCGCCCTCGAGGACTCGCCCGCAGGAATCGAAAGCGCGCGCCAGGCCGGCTGCGAAGTCATCGAAGTCCACGATCCGCACGAAGTGCCGCGCCTGCTGCGCCAGCGTCTGGCTCTGACCGCCAACCTCGATTGAAGCGGCCGAAGGCTGCGGGAACGGGTCCCCATGACCCTGCTGGACATCCGCAAACACAAAATCGCCCCGGCGCCCGCCCGCGGTGGAAGCCGCCACTCAAAACGACGCCTCCTCGCGGGCAGTGGGAGCGGTTCTTGGCAGGGCAAGCCTGGAATGGGCCGTGTCTATCGGCTCCGCCGATTTTCGCTTCTGCCATCCTGGCGCCGAAGATGGGCCGCGGCTCCGGCACAAGCGCACCCTCGTCGTAGATTTTTTACATAATATCGATTCCATGAACTCGGGCGAGCCTATCGCCCACGTCCGCCCCGCACGCCCCCGCCGCCACTCGCGGCCCCAGATCCACCACGCACGCCGCCGCCAAAGCTCGGCGCGCTCCGCATGCCGCCACCTCCACCAAACGACGGTGCCGACCGCACGCCTCCGCCCATGCCCCCTGGCGGCATCCCGCCGCCAAAAGACGGTGCCGACCGGATTCCGCGGCCAAAGCCGCCAGACGGGCCGCTGTAAGACGGCGCGCTTCGTGGCGCACTGATGGACGGCACACCGCGGCCCAAGCCGTCAGCCGCCCACCCGGAGCGGCCGCCGCCGCTGATCCAGCCCCCGGCGCTTCGGGGCGACGAGTCCGCCACGCCACCGCCTCCTGTCCTCCAGGAGCCTCCCCCGATCACTCCACCCCCTCCGCCGGCTTCCACGCTTCTCCCGCCGGTCGACCACGTGCCACGCGTCATCGGTGCAACCGGCGCAGCCCTCTCCATCGGTGGCGACACGCGGACATCCGGCCCGCGCCACGACTCGCCTCGCCCGCGCGGCGAAAGATCCACGATACCCGAATCGCCCGCCGTCCTCGGCGTCACCGTGATCGACGAGCCCGCGGCGGACCCGTCCCAGCCGGAGGCGCCGCCGGCCGTGACGCCTCCCGTGGACCATCCGCCGCGGCTCATCGGCACAAACTGGTTGCCGCGCTCGCTCCGCGGGTTCGCGCGACGCTCGCCTCCGCCCCGGGTGGGTTCGCTACGGGAAGGCTCAACCCGCGGCGCAGGCGCCACCCTCACGCCGCCATCCTCGCTGCGGCCGCCGCCCGTGCTCCACCGCGGAGACTCCGCCCGCGGCGTCTCCGTCCGCGGCGTTTCACTGCGCGGAACCATCCAGCCCGGCGACTCGCTGCGGCCGCCGCCCGTGCTCCACCGCGGAGACTCCGCCCGCGGCGCCACCTGGCCGGCCTCGCCCGGGTTCGCCGAGCGCCCTGCTTCAGCGCCTCGACCGGTCGACCAGGTTCGCCTCGCTCCGGCATCACCCTCCACGCTCCGGACCAGGCCCCGCGCCGGATCGCCAAACGTGCGCCAGCCGCCCGATCCACGGCCGCTGTCCTCCGACCGCGCTTCACTGCGCGGCCGGATCGCGTCCTCTGCGCCGCGTGTCCGCGCGCCTTCCTGCGTCCGGAGTCCCACGCCGGGATCCCCGAACCGCCGCCATTCGTTTTCGGTAGCGCGAGTCTCGCTGCGCCGCGGCTCATCGGCGCGCCGCCAGCCGCGCCCCTCTGGAACACTCGCATTCGGACCCTCGGCGCCGCGGAGACCAGCTCCGGCCCCGGCGCCGCCTGCGGCCGGCGCCAGAGCACGCCGGCTCTCCACGTCGGCCCGGCCCAGGCCCCGCGCAGCCACCTGCTCCAGTGTCCGCCGCTGCTCCTCGAAGGGCACCCGCTCAGCCCGCTGCACCGGCATCCGCGTGAAGAACCGTTCGGTCCGTGCCGGGTTCAGATCCGCCCGCCGCACCATCGGCTCGCGGTCGCTCCACCGCAGGCTCTCCCGCGCTGGCGCAAACGGCAGCGCCCCGCGCGCCACGCTCGCCCGGGCCAGCTCTTCGCCGCCCAGCCGCAGCGGCCGGCCCACCTGGCCGCGGACGAAATCATCGCCGCGCACCACCGTGATGCCATCCCGGACGCGCGCATTGCGGTAGATGTTCGTGACGTTCGTGTTGTTGATGATCGTCGTGTTCTGGTAAATGTAGTTCACGCTCCGGTAGCCGGCGAACCGCCGCCCCCACCATGGATACAGCGGCTCATACGGCGCCAGCGGCACCCAGCCCACCGCGCCCCAGCCAAAGCCGAAGCCCGCGGTGAACCCGTCCCAGCTCGACCAGCCAAACCAGCCCACCAGCGCCGGGCTCCACCAGTGCCTCACGCCAATCACCGGGCCCGGATACCACAGCCACGCGCTGTTCCACCAAAACCAGCGCCCGTAGTGATACGGCGCCCAGCCCCACGGATCATAGCTGACCCACGTCCACCCGTACCAGTCCAGCCACACCCAGCGGCCCAGCCGGTACGGCGCCCAGCCCACGGCCACAAACGGCTGCCAGCACCAGCCGTAGGGCGCCACGTAGATCCAGGTGCCGTGGCCGTACAGGTCTTCCGCCCCGTAAATGTCGCGGCTGACATATTGATACACCCGGGCCGCGCGGCTCAGCTCCCGGTCGCGCGCCCGGTTGAACTCGTCCCAGTCGTCTTTCGGGATCTCGGCCACCGCCCGGACCTCGCTCCGGTTGGCATCATCCAGCCGCGCCACCAGCGTCCGCCCCGGCCGCAACCGCTGCGACCCCTGCGGCGTATAAATTTCCGCCTCGCCTCGCCGCACCGTCAGCTCCGCCCGGTCGTCGTCATAAACCGTAATTCGATACTCGCCCCAGGCCATCGGCCGCAGCGCCGCCGCCGGCGTGTTCAGCTCCACCTGGGCGTCGCCGCCCTTCAGCGCGCTGAAGGTGACCGTCCCGCGCACCACCTGAATCTGGTATAGCCGGTACTCAAGCTGCGTCAGCCGGATTTCCGTGTCGCTGGCCAGACGAATCCGGTGGTAGAAGTCGAACTGTACCTCCGCCCGCGACCCCGGCCCCGTCAACACCCGATCATCCGCCAACAGCGGCGCGTTGATCACCGCCGCTACCCAGTCGCCCGAATCGCCCCGCCGTACGCTCACGTCCCCATGGATCAGGCTGATCCGGGCTACGCCCTTGCCTGGCTCGTCCGGCTCGGCCCGCAGCGGCAGGCCGCCCATCACCAGCAGGCCCGCCAAGGCCATCATCCATACCGTGCGCTTCATGGCGTCACCTCCTTCTGGCAGAGGCCACTGGCGACTGAGCATTTCTCCGGCCAAACAGAAAAGCGATTCTTAATCAAGTACTTGTCTTTCCGCCCAGCCACCGCCCGTCTGGCCGAAAACCACCACTCTGCTTGTCTTCGAGCACCCGTCCCCGGTACCCGCCCCGTCCCTGCCTCCCTGCCCCGTTCTCACCCCGCTTCGCTCATGACTGAAAAGTTCATCGTAGAACAGGAAATTACATGACAATATCTACTCTATTACTGGATAGAAACTGTCCTAACCAGCAGCAAGCCAATCTCACCTCTTCCCTGCCCTTGAGATTGAGATTGACCTCTCGGCTACGCCCCCAGCCCCTGTCCCCTACGCTCGCCGACGATCCGCCTCACCGCCTGCAACACATCCGCCGCGGTCAGCCCATCCCCACCGCTCAGTTGCGCCGCCGCCTCGCTCCCGTACCCGGTCCGAACCAGCACGCCCCGCATGCCCGCATTGCGTGCCAGTTCCAGGTCGGTCGCTTTGTCGCCCACCACCCACGATGCCCCCACGTCGATGCCCAGCTCGCGCACTGCCCGCTCCACCAGCCCGGTCCGAGGCTTGCGGCAGTCGCAGCCATCCTCTGGAGCATGCGGGCAGACGTAGATGCCGTCGATTCTCGCCCCCTCGCGCCCAAGCAGCTCCCCCATCCGGGCGTTCACACGCTCGACGTCCTCCAGCGTGAAGTAGCCCCGCCCGGCCCCGGACTGGTTCGTCAGCACCACCGCCAGATAACCGGCCTCGCGGGCCAGCCGCACCGCCTCCGCCGCACCCGGGATCAGCACCACCTGGTCCGGGTCGGACAGGTAGTTCCGTTCCTCGATCAGCGTCCCGTCGCGGTCAAAAAAAATGCACGGTTTCACGGCGCCTGCTCCAGCCGGGCCACGGCGCGCTCCAGCACCCGCAGGTTCTGCGGCCAGCAAAACCGCCGCATCGCGTGGCGCCGGATCCCGCCCGCCTCCGGCGCAGACGCGTAGTCTTCCACCGTCCGGCAGCAGCGGACGCCGCGCGGCAATTCCGCTCCGAGGGTCTGGCAGACCTCCGGCGACGCCAGCACCGGCTTGTCCATCGCCAGCGACTCGAGCACCTTGTTCTGGATCCCGCGGGCGATCTTCAGCGGCGCCACTGTCGCCAGCGCGTGCCTGTAAAAGGGACGCACGTCGTCCACCGTTCCGGCCACTTCCACGCCGTCCAGCGCGGCCAGCGCCAGCACTCTCGGCCCCGGGTTCCGTCCCACTACAATCAGTTCCAGGCCCGGATCCCGCCGCCGCAGCTCGGGAAAGATCTCCCGCGCGAACGCCACAATGCCCTGCTCGTTCGGGTAGTAGTCGAGCTGGCCGCAGAACAGCAGATAGCGCCTCGCGGCGAGCGCCGCATCAGCGGGCAGCCGTTCCGGATCGAAGAAGTCAAAATCCACCCCGTTCTCCATCACTTCACATTCGACTCCCGGGGCGATCCGCAGCAACGCCTCGCGCTCGGCCGCCGTCGTCACCAGCGTCACGCGCGCCCGCCGCGCCTGGCTGGCTTCGAGTCGTGCAAGACGTTCCGCTTCTGTTTGAAACAAAAAAGACGGCTTCCGGTATCTCGCATAGGCGCGCCACTTCTCTGAGTCCACGTCCGCCATGTCGAGCACCAGCGGCAGCTCCGCAGGCACGAACGGCGCCATCGCCGTCGAATAGGCCACCGCGCCGCGGACCGGGCGGCTGTTGAGAAGCTCGAGCAGGTCGGCCGAAAACCGGCGGCTCGAATAGAAGGCGTCCGTGAGCGATGCGCCCACGGCGAACCGCACGCCGGCGCGCGCCAGGTGCAGCGCGTAAGGGAACAGCGGCGCCACGTAGACGGAGGCGCAACGGTCGATCAGCGCCCGCGCGTCTTCCATCTCTTTCTCGCTGCGCGCAAAACAGCTCAGATGCACGCGGTGGCGCGCCGCCAGCGCGTTCAGTTCATGGAAGGCTCGGATCTTTTCGCCCTTGTCGGGCGGATTCGGGACACAGTGGGACAGGTAGAGCAGCTCCACCGGCTCGCCCTACTTGCTGGCGGTGTCGCTGCCGGCTTTCCCGCTCGATGCCGACCCGGAAGAATTCCCGCTGGATCCGCTGCCGCTCTTGCCGTTGTTCCCGTTGCCGCCCTTGTTGCCGGCGCGCGCGTAGTCGGTGATGTACCACCCCGTGCCCTTGAACTGGATGGCGGGCGCCGAAAGCAGGCGCCGCACCGCCCCGCCACAGCCGTCGTGCGTCTCCAGCGGAGCGTCGCTGAATTTCTGGATCACTTCAAAGACTTCACCGCAATGGTCGCACTTGTATTCGTACAGTGGCATGGCTGAAACTTCTATGCCCCCTTGTGCAACGTCTTGCCGGCGGCCGCGGCAGGCGCAGCCACGGGAGCGGCGTGCGCCTGGTCCGCCTTGCCGCCGAGAATCTCCAGAGCTTTCTTGAGCACCGTGTCTTCCTTCTTTTCCGGCTGCCTCAGGTCTGGCGGCGCAGGGGCTGCGCCCTCCTCTTCGTCCATCGTCTGCGGCGGTTCGACGTCGGACACCAGGTGCTGCGGCGTCACCGACGTCTCGTTGATCGCCTTGCCGTCCGGCGCATGGTACTTGGCTACCGCCATGATCACCGCGCCGCCATCGCCGGCCGGAACCGGCTTCCGCATCGCCGCGTCGCCATAGGTGCGCTCGCCCACCAGCTCGGCCCGCTTGTTGGCAGCCAGCGCTGCCGCTGCAATTTCGGCCGCCCCGGTCGTGCCGCGGTTGGTGAGCACCACCAGCGGCCCGCGGTAGACCGTCTTCGCCGGGCTCGCCTCGAACACCTGTTTCTTCACCTTCTGGCCTTCCAGCGTCGCAATCAAACCCTTGTCCAGAAACAGATCCGCCAGCACCACGCCCTCGGCGGGCTCGCTCAGCGCCGCATGGCGCAGATCCAGCACCAGCTTCTTGGCCCCCTTGCCGGTCAGTTCCCGCAACGCCTCGGCCACCTTCTCCGCCTTGCCGGCGGTCAGATCGGTCACCGCAATGTAGCCCGTTTCCCCGTCCAGCATCCGGGCCTCCAGCGGCGGTGGCGTCACCAGCGCACGCTTCAGCTTCACCGTCACCGGTTCCGGGCGGCTCAGCCGCAGCACTCGCAGCTCGACTTCCGTTCCCGGCTCCCCGTGCAGCAGCACGTCGGCGAACGCCAGCGGCATGTCTCGCGTCAGAATCCCGTTGATCGCCTCAATGATGTCGCCCGTCGTCAGCCCCTGCCGGTCGGCCGGCGAGCCGGGGATCGCGTCCACCACGCTCAGCTCGTAGCCGTATTTCCGGCTCAGAATCAGCCCGACGCCCCCTTTCGGATTCTCCAGCGTCTTCAGGTACTGCCTGTACTGATCCGCGTTCAGATAGCACGCAAACGGATCCAGCGACACGAGCAGTCCGTTGATGGCTCCGAGCGACACGCTCTTCATGTCAGGTTCTTCCACATAGTCGGACTTGATCTTGGCCAGCACCTCGGTGAAAACGTTCAGGTGCCGGTACGGATCCGATGATTGCGCGGGCCGGTTCTGCCCCAGCAGAACGCCCACCAGAAGGAGCGCCACCAGGACGCCCGAAAGGGTCACCAGCGTATATTGAAATCGGCTGCTCATTGTGTTCCTGCTCGGCCCAGCCGGCGGGAAATCTCTTCCCCGCCACAAATCCCGCCCATTGTTCAGTATAACAGCACCCACCCAAAAGGCGGCACTCCTCTGGATGCGGCCGCGTCGCCGAAGGTTGCGCGACTTCGCGCCGCGCAGGCCCATGGTATGAAATGAATTTCATGACCTGCCAAGCCCATTCTGCCGGTACCGAACCGGCCAGGTTGTAGTAGAATTGCGACCAATCTGGATCTGGTGCTGGGATCGAAAGGGTACCGCAAGGGCCGGGAGCGCTGGGAGGGCGTTGATCCAGGTGGCGCAAGGGTCGCTCCCGAACAGCCGCCCACGGCACAAGCGATCAGCCGAAAGGGTTCCCGCCTGAGTTCTGGATACAACGGGTCAGTCTGAAAAAACCTCGAGGAGTCTCGCCCATGACTATGCGACGATTCGTACTCGCAGCGGCGGCGATGGTGCTCGCCGCCTGCCTGCTCGTGCTAACTGCGGCTGCCCAGGTCTCCAACGGGCGCATCGAAGGCGTGGTCACTGACCCGGCCGGCGCCGTCGTCCCCAACGCCAACGTGACCGCCCGCAACAACCGCACCGGGACCGTGGTCACCGCCACCACCAACGAAATCGGCTACTTCCTGTTCGCCTCGCTGCCGGCCAGCAACTACACGCTCACCGTCGAGGCGCCAGGATTCCGAAAAGCGCAGGTGGAAAACATCGAGCTCAACGTCGCCGTTACCCTCCGCCAGGATGTGCAACTGGAGGTCGGCTCGCTGGCAGAAAGCGTCACCGTCGAGGCCAGCGCCATCCGCGTCAACACCTCCGACGCACAGGTGGGCCGCAGTGTCACCCTGCGCGACATCGACACCCTGCCGCAACTGGCGCGCAACCCGATGGCGCTGGTCCCTTATACGCCAGGCGTTTCCATCGCCCCTGGCGACAGCTCGTTTTCCCGTATCAACGGCACCCGCCAGGGCTCGAACAACACGCGCCTGGACGGCATTGATGCCAACGACGCCGTCGTCCCCCGCCTCGGGCTTTCACTCACCGCCTTCAACGTCGACTCCATCGAAGAGTTCCGCATCATCACCAACGGCGGCAAGGCCGAATATGGCCGCAACGCCGGCGGCCAGATCGAAATGATCACCCGCTCCGGCACCAACCAGTGGCACGGCAATGCCTTCGAATTCCTGCGCAACACGAAGCTCAACGCAAACAACTTCTTCAACAATTCGAGCGGCGTCGCCCGCCCCAAGTTCATCCAGAACACCTATGGCGCCTCGCTCGGCGGGCCCATCCTGAAGGAGAAGTGGTTCATCTTCGGTAACTGGCAGAGCCAGCGCACTGCCCAGGAGGTTGTCCGCAACCGTACCGTCCTCACCAACGAGGCCAAAAAAGGCCTCTTCCGCTGGAGGCCGCCCGGCAGCAGCACCGTGCAGTCGTTCGACATCGTCGCCAACGATCCGCGCGCTCTCGGCTTCGATCCTGCCACCAAAAAGCTGATCGATTTGCTGCCCGAGGCGAACAATTTCGATCTCGGCGACGGACTGAACACCGCCGGCTTCCGCTTCAACAATCCGGCCGGTTCAGAAAACGACCAGTTCACCATCCGCACCGATTACAACCTCGCCGCCACACACCGCGTCTTCTATCGCCACAGCCACTTTCGAACCGAGTCGATTGACGCGCTCAACAGCGCCGATGCCACGTTCCCCGGCCAGCCGCAGGGCACCCAGGGCGGCATCCGCTGGGGCTTCTCGGCCGGCTCGGACTGGGCCATCACACCGACCATCGTCAATGAGCTCCGGGTCGGCTATCAGTCGGCCAGCGTCGACTTCCGCCGCCCGGCCCGCATCGCCGGCCCGCAGGTCCTCACCAACTCTTACACCAACCCGATCCTGCCCAACTTCCCCCAGGGACGCAATTCTCCGGTCATCGACCTCACCGAAAATCTCACCTGGATGAAGGGCGCCCACACCATCAAGACCGGGTTCACCTTCAAGCGCACCCTCCAGTGGGGCTACAACGCCGCCGGCATCTACCCCAATATCAGCCTCTCCACGGCAAACAACAACGTCCCGCCCCTGTCGATCGGCCCCTCCGGCTCCGTCATCAGCTCGGCCGACCGCCAGCGCTTCGAAAACCTCTATAACGACATCCTCGGCCGCGTCAGCAATATCACCACCACGTATTATTCCGACCTCGACAAATTCCAGCCCGCCGGCCAGCCGCGCGTCCGAAATACCTATTTCCGCGACTATGCCGGCTTCATCCAGGACGACTGGAAAATCGCCCGCAACCTCGTGCTCAACATCGGCGTGCGCTATGAGGTCTTCGGCGCCCCCACCGAGCGCGACCGCCTGCAAGGCACCCTCAAACAGATCGACCAGATCGGTTATTTCTCGCAGCTCGATAACACCGAGATCCAGCGCGCTTCCGGCTGGTACAACACCGACCTGAACAACTTCGCCCCGCGCATCGGCTTCTCCTGGGATCCCACCCGCAACGGCAAGTGGGCGGTCCGCGGAAGCTGGGGCATCTTCTATGACCGCATGATCGGCGCCACCGCCAGCCTCGTCGACGGCAACACGCCGGGCTTTGCCCAGACCGTGCAGACCTTCCCCAACGTGGCCGCAGGTTCCGACGTGCGCGTGCGCGACAACCCGCCGCTGCCCGCCGCGCCCCCGGCCCCGCAGCTCGTGCTGCCCACCAACCGTCAGACATCCATCGTTGTCTTCGGTCCTAACCTCCGCACCGGGTACGTCCAGCACTACAACCTCAGCATCCAGCGCGAGGTGATGCGCAACACCATCCTCGACGTCGCCTATGTCCGAACGCGCGGCATCAAGCTCTTCAACTGGGTGGACGTCAACCAGCCCAGAATCTACGGAAACTTCCTCGAATCGTTCAAAGAAATCGTCAATTTCCAGCGCACCGGCGCCCAGCCGTCGCCCACCAACACGCTGGTGCGCATCTTCGGCACGCCGCAGGCCGTCATCAGCCGCCTCGGCGCCACCACCGTCCAGCAGCAACTGGCCAACACCGCCGCCAACAACCTGGACCGCAACAACTACACGCTCTATGCCGCCGCCGGGATCCCGCAGTTCTATCTGCGCAACTTCCCGCAGTACAACCTCGTGATCCTCGGCACGCAGGACGGCTCAAGCTGGTATGACTCGCTCCAGGTGTCCTTCCGCCGCACCATGGGCGCTCTCAAGTTCGAGCTCAACTACACCTTCTCGAAGTCGCTCGACAACGGCAGCGCCGACGGCAATGGCTTCACCGCACCCATCGACAACTACAACATGGCGCTCAACAAGGGCCGCGGCGCGGCCGACCGTCCGCATGTGTTCAACTGGTCCGGCACCTACACGCTCCCCGTTGGCCGCGGCCGCCGCTGGCTGAGCGACGTCCACCCCGTCATCGATGCCATCTTCGGCGGATGGGACATCGGTGTGCTCGGCGTATGGCAGTCCGGCACCGTCTTCTCGATGTCCTCCGGCCGCCTCACCGGGCCGTCCACGGCCACCACCTACATCAACTACAGCGGGGACCGCAATATCGGGTCGGTGATGCGCCGCGGCGGTGGCGTCTGGTACTTCACCGACGAACAGATCGCCGCGCTCACCGCCGCCAGCGCCTTCCCCGGTGCCGGCGAAATCGGCACCGCCGGCCGCAACAGCTTCCGCGGACCGCGGTTCTTCAACTTCGACACCTCCATCGTCAAGCGCTTCAGGCTGCCCTGGGAGCAGCACCGCATCACCTTCCGCTGGGAGATGTACAACACCTTCAACAACGTCAACTTCGGTCTGCCCGGCGCCACCATTACCACGCCCCAGACCGTGGGCAGGATCTCCGGCACCGTGGGCAACCCGCGTATTATCCAGGCGGCCCTCCGTTACGACTTCTGACCGGTTCATCCTGTGCAGTGCACTCAGGGCGGCGCTGCCGGCGGCTCCACCACCTCCGGCCCGCCGCCCGCTTTTTTCGCCCTGCTTGCGCCCTTGGCCGCGAGTCCCTCTCTTGCGGGATCCGCCCTCCTGAACATGAAGCCGCCCGTTCCGCCGGCTTGAATTCCCCGGAAAAAAAAGAACCGGTGATCGCGCGCCATTTCGCGGGCGCCTTTCACCGGCTCTTTCGGATCACTTCCGCCAGGCGGGGCTACGGCCCCGCGCGAGAATCGCTCCCCGCTTAGTTCCGCCGCTTCAGCGTCGGCCGCTCGTCCGGATCCTCGGTCTTCTGGCCGTCCTTGTCCGCGGTATCCGTGCCCGCTCCTGGCGCACGCTTCAGCCGCGGACGGTTCGGTTCGTCATTCGGCCCAAGCTTGCGGCGATTGCTCATCGCGATCACCCGCTCCTTCACCTCGTCGAACTCTGAAGTGGTGATCACATACTCCGGCCGCTCCCGCAACAGCTCGGAAATGTTCTTCTGCGCCTCCTCGATCCGGTCGGCCGTCGGCGGGTGGCTGCGGAACGCCTTCGAAATCGTCCCCGGCTTGCGCTTCTCGAGCGACTCCAGCCGCTCGAAGAAGTCTACAAACCCATTGGGATCATAGCCGGCCTTGTACATGTACTGGAGTCCCAGCAGGTCAGCTTCACGCTCAAACGCGCGCGAGAAGGAAAGGAACCCGAGCGGAATGGCCACGCTGGCCGCCTGCCGCACGCCGAAACCCGTCCAACCGCCCATGAAGATCAGCGGAATCGTGGCGATATTGGCCAGCCCGGCGCGCGTCGCCTGCCGCGTCCCGTGCCGCGCCGCAATGTGCGCAATCTCGTGGCCCATCACGCCGGCCAGCTCGCTCTCGTTCTCGGCCAGCGTGATCAGCCCGGTATTGACATAAAAGAACCCGCCGGGCAACGCCATCGCGTTCGGCTCTTCGGTGTCGATCACCTTGATCGTCACCGGGACCTTGCAATCCGAGTTGCGCACCAGGTTCTGCCCGACGCGGTTCACATATTCGGCGATGATCGGGTCATCCACGATCTTGGCCACCCGCTCGACCTCCATCGCGTAGGCCTTGCCCATCGCGATCTCCTTCTCGAGCGAGTACCAGTTCAGACCCTTGCCTACATCCCGCTCCCCGATCGCGTCCGGGTCTTTCTTCTTGTCCTTGATGACCTTCTGCTTCTGCTGCTTCTGGTCTTTGGACTGATCAGTGGTGTCCTGCGCCGGCGCCGGCAGCGCAGACAGGGCGACCGCCAGTGCGGCAATCGCGGCCAGGATCCTGGTGTTCATATGCCCGTCCCCTCACCCAGACTAACGTACATTGGTATGGATGGGTTACGGCAATCGTACGCCGCAGGAAATCTGGCAGCAATACCGGGATGAGTTTCCCGTCGCCAGGAATCTGATCTATCTCAACCACGCCGCCGTCGCGCCCCTGCCCCGGCGCTCGGCCGAAGCCATCCAGCGCATGGCAGACGACGCACTCCACTACGGCGCCCTCCACTACCCGGACTGGATGGAAGCCGTCGAAGGCGTCAAACGCGCTGCCGCCCGCCTCCTCCACGCCGACCCGGAAGAGATCGCCACCGTCAAGAACACCAGCGAAGGCATCGCCACCGTGGCGCTCGGCCTCGACTGGCGTCCCGGCGACCGCATCATCGCCTTCCGGGAAGAGTTCCCCGCCAACTATTACATCTGGAAAAAGCTCGAACAATGGAAAGGCGTCCATGTGGAATGGCTGAGCTGCATGGCCCCGCTCGAGGAGATCGAACGCGCCGCCCGCGGCGCGCGGCTCCTCTCCATCAGCTTCGTCCAGTACCTCAGCGGCTACCGCGCCGATCTCGAAGCCATCGGCGACATCTGCTCCCGCCACGGCGTTTTTTTCTTCGTCGATGCCATCCAGGGCCTCGGCGCCTTCCCGCTCGACGTCCGCCGCGCCCGCATCCACGCCCTCGCTGCCGACGGCCATAAATGGCTGCTCGGCCCGGAAGGCTGCGGCATTCTCTACGTCCAGCGTGACTGGCAGGACCGCATCGAGCCGGTCGAGTTTGGCTGGACCAACGTCGCCGGCTGGCAGGACTATGCCTCGCGCGACATGACCCTGCGGCCCGACGCCGGCCGCTACGAGCCCGGCACGCTCAACGTCGTCGGATGCTTCGGACTGCGCGCCTCGCTCGAACTGATCCTCGAGGCCGGCGTCGAGCGCATCGCCGCGCACATCCAGCACCTCTGCCGGCTGCTCGCCGACTGGGCCAAAGAAAAGCGCTACGAGCTGATGCTGGAGCCGACCCCCGAACACGGCTCCGGCATCGTCTCCATCCGCAAGGAGGGCTACGATGCCCGCTGGCTCTGGTCCCGTCTCCGCGACGCCGGCATTGTCGCCGCACCCCGCCAGGGCTGGCTCCGCCTCAGCCCGCACTTCTACCTCTCGCCCGACGACATCGCGCAGACCGTCGAACTCCTCCCCTGACGCCGCAGCAGCGGAGTCCGGGCGGCGGTCTGTTGCGTCTTGCAGTGCCGTCATCATACATGTCGCGGCGAACCGACAGACGGGGACAAATTGTGTCACGTTGAGGAGTGAAAGGTGATTCTCATGCAGCTTTCTCCCCGTTGGGCAGTGGTGATTGTGATCCTCCTGCTCGCCGCCTGCGGAAAGCGCGCCAGCGAGGCGCCGGAACCGCTTGCCGCCGTGCAGGTCCGTCAGGCCGCGCAACTCCAACGCGCAGAAGTCATTCGCGCCGGGGGCAACGTGGAGGCTTACGAATCCTCCGAGCTGGGATTCCAGGTGCCAGGCCGCATCCGCCGCATGCTTGTCGAAGAAGGCCAGTTGGTCAGCCAGGGGCAGTTGCTGGCCGAACTGGATCCCACCGATTACCGCCTGGGTGCGGAGATCGCCGAAGGGGAGGCGGCGGCCGCGCGTGCAATGGCGGACAAGGCGCGGGCTGGCGTGCGGCGGCAGGAACTCGAGCAGGCGCGCGCGGCTTATGAGCAGGCCGAGGACGAATACCGCCGCATGAAGACCCTGTTCGAGCGAAAGAGCCTCGCGCCAATCGACTTCAGGAAGATCGAGACCCACTGGCAGGTGGCCAGGCAACGTTACGAGGAGGCGATGGAAGGCGCCCGCCGCGAAGACCGCGAGGCGGCCGAGGCCAAGCTGCGCCAGGCGGAAGCCAACGCCAGGCTCAACCGGAAACGTGTGGAGGACACGCAACTGCGTGCGCCGCTGGCCGGTGTCGTAGCGCGCCGGCTGGCCGACACGGGCGAGATGGTCTCCGCCGGTATGCCGGTGGTGGCGCTGATGAGGCTGCATCCTGCGCGCGTGCGCGTGGGCGTGCCCGAGGCCGAGATCGGCAAAGTCGGCATCGGGCAGACGGCCCGGGTCCGGATCCCGTCGCTGGACGGGCGCGAGTTCGCGGCCAAAGTCGAACTCGTTGGGTTTGCGGCCGAGCCGCAGTCGCGCACGTTCCCCGTGCGGTTGCTGGCGCCAAACCCCCGGCTGGAGCTGCGCGCCGGCATGATCGCCGAGGCCGAGATCGAAACCGGCGCCCGGGTCGCAGTGCGCACGGTCCCTGCGGACGCCGTCTGGCGCGACCCGCAGGGGGCCACTCATGTCTTCGTCTACTCGCCGCAGAGCGGACGCGTCCATGCACGGCGCGTCCGAACGGGCCGCGGCGCCGGCCGCGAAGTGGAAATCGCCGAAGGTCTCGGCGACGGCGATCTCGTCGTGATCGGCGGCCAGCACAAGGTCAAGGACGGAATGCGCGTCCAGGCGGAGATCCTGCGATGAACCCCGTCAAATCGGCTCTCCGCTACCCGCAGGTAACATTGCTGCTCACGGCCGCGGTGCTGGCCACCGGCGTCGCCTCGCTGCTCACCATGCCCCGCCGCGAGGACCCGAAGATCACCATCCGCACCGGACTCGTCATCGCCACCTATCCCGGCGCCACCGCCGAGCAGGTGGAGAATCAGGTGACGCGCAAGATCGAAGACCGCCTGTTCCGCTTCGAAGAAGTGCGCAAGCCCAAGACGTGGTCCACCAGCCGCAGCGGGCTTTGCGTAGTCCATGTCGAACTGGAAGACCATGTGAAGCAGCCCGACGTGTTCTGGTCCAAGCTGCGCCACGCGCTGATCGAACTCAGGCTGACGGAGTTGCCCGAAGGCGTCCAGGGCCCTGTCGTGCGCGATGATTTCGGCGACACCGTCGCGCTGCTCGTGGCCGTGCACGGCAGCCGCTACAGCTACACGGAACTGAAGGAATACGCCGAGCGGCTCGAAGACGAGTTCCGCACGCTGCGCGCGGTGGCCAAGCTCAGGCGGATCGGCGAGCAGAAGGAGGAGATCCGCATCACCTCTTCGATGGAACGCGTCGCGCAGTACGCGCTCTCGCCGATGAAGGTGATCCAGGCGCTGCGCGGCCGCAACGCGATCCAGTCCGCAGGCGAACTCAAAACCGGCGCCGCGGTGGCGCCAATGCGGGCTTCCGGGCTCTTTCAGGACGTCGATGAGATCCGGCGCGTGATGATCGACGTCTCGCCCTCCGGCCAGCCCGTCTATCTCGGCGACCTGGCGCGCGTCGAGCGGGTCCAGGGCGAGCCGCGCTCGCTGGTCCGCTTCAATGGCGAGCCCGCCGTGCTTGTCAGCGTGGAGATGCAGGAAGGCTACAACATCGTCGACTTCGGCCGCAAGCTCCGGGAACGGCTGGGCCAGGTGCGCGTCACGCTGCCCCCCGATCTCCGCATCGACATCGTCGCCGATCAGCCCGCCGTGGTCGAGCGCCGCATCAGGCACTTCATCCGTGAGTTCGGCATCGCCATCGGCGCCGTCATCCTCGTCACCCTTGTCCTGCTGCCCCTGCGCGTGGCGGTGATCGCCAGCCTGGCGATCCCGGTTACCATCTCCGCCACCTTCGCCCTCCTGCACGCCATCGGCGTCGAACTCCACCAGGTGTCCATCTCGGCTCTCATCGTCGTGCTCGGCATGGTGGTGGACGACGCCATCGTCATCGCCGACAACTACGTCGAGCACCTCGACCGCGGCACGCCGCGCACGGAGGCCGCGTGGCGCTGCGCCACCGAGCTCTGGGTGCCGGTGCTGACCGCCACGCTGACCATCATCGCTGCATTTCTCCCCATGCTGATCATCAGCGGCGCGGTCGGCGAGTTTATCCAGGCTCTGCCTGTGGCCGTGGCGGTCTCCCTCTCCTGCTCTTACGCCGTCGCCATGCTGGTGACGCCCTGGCTGTGCCGCTTCTTCATCCGGCGCGGACTTCACCCGTCGGAGGCTGAGCCCGGAAAAATGCGCTTCAACGCCATCGACTTCATGCAGTCGGCCTACCACCGGGTGATTCATGCGGCGATGCGCAACAGGGCGCTCACCCTGGCGGCCGGAGCCGCGGTGTTCGTGCTCGGCATCGTGCTGTTGCGCACGGTGGTGCCGGAGCGGTTCTTCCCCACCGCCGAACGCAACCAGTTCATCATCCACCTCTGGCTGCCAGAAGCGTCGCAGCTCGAAAAGACGGACGCCGCCGTGCGGCGCGTCGAGCAGCACCTGCGCCGGCAGCCGCTGGTGACAGGCTTCGCCGCGTTCGTGGGCGACTCCGCCCCGCGCTTCTACTACAACGTCGACCCCGAGTTCCCGGCGCGCAATTACGCGCAGATCGTCGTCAATACCCGCGACGCGGAAGACACGCCGCCGCTCGTGTTCCGCCTCCGCAGGGAACTGAGCCAGGTGGCGCCGGAGGCCCTCGTGATCGTGCGTGAGCTGGAACAGGGCACGGTGATGAAAGCGCCGGTGGAGGTGCGGATCATTTCCACGCAGGATGGCGAGGAGGATCTGCGGCGCCTCCGCGAATACGGAGAAAAGGTCGAGGCCATCCTTCGCCGCACGCCCGGCGCCGAGTATGTGCTCAACGATTTTCATGAGGATTCGCCGCAACTGGCCCTGCGCGTCAATGAAGAGGTCGCCAACCGGCTCGGCTTCAGCAATTCGCTGCTCGCCCTCCAGATGGCGGGCGGCTTCAGCGGGCTCCCGGTGACCACGTTCTGGGAGGGCGGCCGCGACATCCCCGTCGTCCTGCGCCTCGAGGAACAGTACCGCAGCCGCTTCGAGGACGTCGAAGACGCCTACGTCGTCAGCTCGCTCACCGGCGCCCGCGTGCCGCTGCGCAGCCTTGCCCGTGTGGAGCCGGAATGGCGCCCCAGCCGCATCCTCCGCCGCAACGGGCTGCGCACGCTGACCGTAATGGCGATCCCCCGCGAAGCGCACCTGCCTTCGGAAATCCTCAACACCGCCCGGGAACAGATTGCGGCCATTCCCCTGCCGCCCGGCTATCGGGTGGAATATGGCGGCGAAATCGAGGGTCAAAACGAAACTTTTGGGGAGATGCACGTCGTGCTGGCGCTGAGTATTCTGTCGATCTTTCTCATTCTGCTGTTCCAGTTCCGTTCACCGGTGGACACGCTCGTGGTGATGACGTCGATTCCACTGGCCTTGCCCGGCGCCGTGTTCGGCCTGATTCTCACCGGAAATCCGTTCAGCTTTACGGCCTTTATGGGCGTCATCAGCCTGTCGGGAGTGGTCGTCCGGAACGCGATCATTCTCGTCGACTACATTCACGAGCGTCAGCGGGCCGGAGCGCCGCTTGAAACCGCCGCGCTGGAGGCGGGCGAACGGCGCCTCCGCCCGATCTTCCTCACCACCGCCGCCGCCGCCGTGGGCGTGCTGCCGATGATCCTCAGCGGCTCCAGCCTCTGGTCGCCGCTGGCCAGCGCCATCGCCGTGGGATTGATCTTCTCGATGTTCTTCACACTCGTCTTCGTGCCCGTGCTGTTTGTCGTGGCCAAACGCCGCGCCGCGTGGTGGCGGCTCTCCGCTGCCGTGCCGGCATTGCTGCTGCTCGCCCTCGCGCC
This sequence comes from Bryobacteraceae bacterium, assembly GCA_026002855.1. Taxonomy (NCBI): domain Bacteria; kingdom Pseudomonadati; phylum Acidobacteriota; class Terriglobia; order Bryobacterales; family Bryobacteraceae; species Bryobacteraceae bacterium. Next base: position 3,947,686 of record BPGD01000001.1, on the reverse strand, counting down.
GGCACTGCGGGCAGAGACGCAGCGCGTCACGCTGGAGGAGGCGCTGGCAATGGCAAAGCGGCAGAACTCCATCCTGAAGATCCAGCGCCTCAGAATTCGGGAGTCGGAGAAAAGGCGCGATGCCGTCCGGGCCAATGCCCTGCCCCGCCTCTCCAATGAATCGAGCCTGCTGTACAACAGCCAGCTCCAGAACGTCGCGATCCCCCGCGGATTCCTCGGCGTGCTGCCGCAGCTCGGGCCTGTGCCCTCGCAAGACCTGCGGCTGTTGCAGGGCGCCAACACGTTCGGACTCTCCATGACCACGCTCGCCCAGCCGCTGACGCCGCTCATCCGCATTCACGCCGGCACGCGCGCCGCCGAACAGGACGTGCGCATGGCGGAAGAGGAATCACGCCGCGCCGCCAACGAGATCACCCTGAAAGTGCAGGAGGCCTTTCTCGGGGCCCTGTTGCTCGAAAGGCGCATCGCCGCAGCGCGGCTGAAGGCCGACGCGGCGGAGGCCGTCCGCGCGGATGCGGCCCACGCGGTTGAATCCGGCGCCGCGCTCGATGTCAGGCTGATGGAAGCCGACGCGCGGCTGCTGGAGGCGAAAAATGCCCTGCTACAGTTGGAAATCCAGCGCGCCGACCTGGTGGCCGAACTCGCTGACCTCATCGGATTCGGGCCCGGCGTTGAGCTGGAACTGGTCCCCTCCCCCTGGAGCCCGCCCGATCCCGGTCCGCTGGACGCGCAGGTGCAGCGCGCGCTGGAACGCAATCCGGAGGTGAAAGCGGCGGAAGCGGCGGTGGAGAAGGCGCGCCGCGCCGTGCGCGCCGCCCAGGCGGAGTTCATCCCCGACATCGCCCTGTTCGCCACCCATGCGCAGCAGCGCGGCGTGCCCTTCCTGCCCTCGTCCAACGCCGCCATCGGCGCTCGGATGAGCTGGGACGTCTTCGACGGGGGCCGGAAGCGGGCGCAGGCCGGCGAACGCCGCGCACAGCTCGAGCAGGCGGAGGAAAACCTGCGGCGGGTGCGCCGCCGCGTGCAGATCGAAGTCGAAAAGGCCCGCCGCAAGGTCGAGCGCTTCGAGGATCTGACGCGGGTCGCGGAGCGGGCGCTCCAGGCCAGGCGCGAGGCCCTGCGGATCGCCGCCGACGCAGTGGAAACGGGAGTCGCGCCGCCCTCGAAGTTGGCCGAGGCGCGGGCCTCCGCTGCGGAGGCCGAGGCCATGGCCGAAGAGGCCCGCGTCGGCCTCCGCCTGGCCTGGGCGGAGCTGGAGCGCGCCCTCGGCGGCTGAGCCGCGCGGGGCTTGAATCAAACTTGACTGCCTGAAAGAAAGCAGCCGACAGTTCTTCAGTGGAGGCCCTCATGCCCTGCTGCCTGTCTGCCGTCAGCCGGCGCACAGTGCTCAAGGCCGGTGCTTCCCTGCCCCTTTTGAGAGTTTCTTCCGGCGGCCATCCGCTCGAGCCCGGCGCGCGCCATCGGCGCGAACCTGCCGGTTGGTTCTTCCTCGGCCACGAACAGTCGGCCCCGACACACTGCCGTTCAGGCCTGACATCAGGCCGATGCGGCGTCCGCTCATCCCTCTCAGGGTGCCTGCCGCAGGACGTCGGTCAAAAATCGTTTCTCGGCTCCACTGTGTGTGGCGCTCGAGTGCTTGCGGCCCCTCGGGCAGCAGTCCGCGTGGCAGGAACAGGCCCACACGATGGAGCGTCCTGTCTCGCCCCGTCGCCCTCGACAGCCTCGACAGAGCTGATTCAGCCCGTCGAGCCGCTGGCCCCGTTCTGCGCCCAGCCGCCTGAGTTCGATTCAATCGGCCGTCAGCTTCTGCCATGGACTGAGGCCGGCAGGAACTGGCCATGCTTAGCCCGGCCGCTTGCGACGGGAAATACATGGAGTTGAACTCTTCACGGCGCGGGTTTTTGTCCGGAGTCCGGTAAGGATCCTGCCGAAGCTGACAGATCCAGGGTTCTGGCCCCGGCTGGGACTCCTTCGGTACGTGGACCGCGGCAATTCCTCTTGAAATGGCCAAAGAAAATAGACTATACATGTTCGTAAGCGTGCTTGAAGGCTGCGGCGCAAAGCTGCGGCCTGCGGGTTCCGGGGGCCGGGATGCACTGTAGCCGATACGGCGCGCGTCTCCAGGTGTAGGAGGAGTTGTCTTCTCGATGAAGGGTCCGGGGTCACTCTCTGCGCTCGCTCCACGCGTCTGCTTTGACCTGTGCATTCCCGGGATGGCGAGAGGCTGGTCAACGCTTCTTCTTCTTCTCTTCTTTTCTCCGTGGGCGGGCCTCTGCCTCGCATCTGATGTGTCCATTCCCTGGACGGGCGTCGCCCATGCGAATCGTGCTCCCAGCCTCATCGCCGGCACGCCAGGTGGCGCTCTGGCCTACTCACTGCCAGAGGCGGGCACCCTGCTGGCCGTCCACCCTGAGCAGATCGCCTGGCTGATCCGTGACGACGAAGGCGGGCTGTGGCTTCGGGACAACGCGGGCCGCAGCGAGTTGCTGCCGGTCGAGCCTCGCCGCGGTGGATGGCGACTCATTCGATGGAGCCCCTCCGGCTCGAGACTGGCCCTGTGTGACGGCGAGTCCTGCCAGATCTTTCACATTGAGGCCGAGGGACTCCGGCCGGAATGGATCCTGGCGGCTGCCGCCGATGACCTCGCCATCTCCGACGACGGGCAGGCGGCCCTCTGGATTACGGACGGCCTGCTATGGATGGGCGGCCCCACCCTGCCTCCCCGTATCGTAAGCAGCACCGCTCCCTCGGCCTTCGCCTTTCTGCGCAAGTCGCGAATCTACGCGGTGGCCGATGAAGCTGGTCTGCATGTGGCGGGCTTACAGCCTGGCCGGCCTGAGCCCTCCCCGTCGGAAGAGCTTGCCCCCCTCGCCCCGGTCCGCCAACTTCTGCCAGCCGGGCGCTTCGGCTGGCTGGCTCTGGCTTCGGACGGCCCTGCCGCCTGCCGCCTTTGGCTCCTGTCGCCGGAAGGCCGCATTCAGCAGGTTCTGGACTGCCCTTCGGCCGAAGCAAGACTCAGCCCGGCCGGAGCCGAAGGCCTGATCCAGCTCGTTGATCCCGCTCAGCGAACCCTCTGGTTCGGACGGGTCACCAGCGCAGGGCTCCAGCTTTTCTTCGTGCCGGAATCCTCTTCTGCGCAGTAATGTCAGGAGTCATCTGGAACGATCATGAAGCCAACGTCCGTCGCCCGTGGATTGATTTGCATCGCATTTCTTCTCTCGCATCTGTGGGCCCAAAACCCTCCGCCCGTCATCCTGCCGAACGTTTCAACCTTAAACGCCACAGTGGGTGTTCCATTCTCGGTCACTTTCACCGTTCCGAATCCGCCGCCCAATGTCGTTAGTGAAGGTCCGTGGAGCATTTCACTCGTGGTTCCGGGGCTCTCTTTTAACTCTCAGACAGGGGTGCTGTCGGGAACACCGACGACATTCGGCCTGTTCGGTTTCACCGTTTCCAAACTTTATATCTTGCCGAACTCCACCGAGTCCGTTCAGCGTTTCTATCAGTTCGTTGTATCGTTGCCGGAACCCGTCATTTCGCCTGCCTCTCTCCCGGACGGTCTTGTCGGCGTGCCCTACTCGGCCACGCTTTCAGCCTCAAACGCGACTCCGCCGTTCTCCTGGAGTGTCGTCTCCGGGGCGCTGCCGCCGGGGTTGTCCCTGAACTCATCCACCGGCAGCATCTCCGGCACTCCGTCGCAGCCCGGAAATTTCAGTTTCCTCGTTCGGCTGACCGATTACTTCTCTTCAAGCTCTCAGAAGGAATTCAGCATTCGTATCCTCCAGCGCCCTGCCATCCTCACCGAAAGTCTGCCCTCCGGGGAGCTTGGCTCGCCGTATTCATACCAGCTCCAGGCCCAGGCGGCCAATCCGGTGGTCTGGTCCCTGGATCAAGGATCTCTGCCCGCGGGCCTGACGCTGTCCTCCAGCGGGCTTCTGTCCGGCACGCCCACGGCATGGGGCAAATTCCCCTTGCGGTTTCGTGTGGCGGATCAGACTTCCCCCGCGCTTTATGATGTCCGCGAGCTGACGCTGGAAATCCGGCTGCCGCCGCTGCCGGAGCTGAGCGCCTCCCAGCTGGGCGACTCGGCAGCCTCGGCAGAACAGCCCCGCTTCGTCCTGTCCCTCGCGCGGCCCTATCCAATCGATCTGACCGGCGTCGTCACTCTCGAATTTCAGCCGGACCCCGGCCTGCCAGACGATCCGGCCATTCGTTTTGCCAACGGTCAGCGACAGATCTCTGTCCGCCTGACACAGGGTCAAACGGCGCTGGAACCGGCCGACGGATCCCAGTTTGCCTTCCAGACCGGAACCGTGGCGGGCAACATTGTCCTGCGGGTCACCCTGTCGGCAGGAGGCCAGCCCGTCCCGCCTGCGCCTGCCCTCGAACGCCGCATCCGGATCGAGCCGGCCGCGCCGCGCATTCAGACGGTCCGCATGCTCCGGACTCAATCAGGATTCGAAATCCAGGTCACGGCGTTTTCCAACACCCGGGAGGTCTCCGGCGTCGTTGTCCGTCTGACGGCTGCTCCCGGAGCCAGTCTTGCCTCGTCCGAATTCACCATCCAGGCCGGTCAGGCCTTTACCACCTGGTTCTCCTCGGAGACTTCCCGCCAGTACGGCGGACAATTCCTGCTCACAATTCCGTTTACTGTGACGGGAAACATCGAATCCATCGCCTCGGCTCAAGTGACATTGTCCAATGCGCGTGGCTCCGCTAGCGCGCCGGGCAATTTTTGATCCGGCGTCGGAAACATCGTGTTCGAAGCGGACAAGAAACTGCCTTCCGGCCGTTGTCCCCGCTGACCCCCGGGGGCTGAACGAAGGCCGGAGGCTGCGGCCGAGCCCCGCCGGCGGGGGCACTCACGCGGCATGGAGTCCCCGGCTGCCTCGAAGGCCGTGGTTGTCCTCATCGCCCTCACGGGCTATCGAACGGCGGACGCCGGCAGGGTTGGCAATCTTCCCCAACGCCGGGGCACGGAGGTTCGCTCTGCCATGACCCCATCAGCCATCCAGGTGTTGATCCGCGGCGAAGTCCCCCAACAGTTAAGTCTGCTCGAGCTGGCAGTGACCTACGAGTTGAATCGCCACGCCAGCCTGTTGAGCCGCTTCCGGCAATTGCCCGGTTCCCGTCACATGGTTGAAGACGATTTCGGCGCCCCGGTGGAAGTCGTCGCCAGAGACGAAAATGGCACGAGCCTGACGCTGTTTCGCGGCCTCGTGCGGCGTGTCGATGTCGAACACGAGCTGTCGGGCGCCGGCAACCTGATCTACCATGGCGTCAGCGAAACCTGGCTCGATGACGTGACCACACGCTCGAGAATCTTCCGGAAAAAAACCGTTGATGCCATCCTTCGGGAACTGGCCATCCACTCAAAGCCGCGCCGTGTCGAGGCCAGTGGCGGCCCATACACCGTCGTACAGTACGCCGAAAGCGACTGGAGCCTGATGGTTCGCCTCGCCGACCGCCACCGCTGCTTCATACGCGTCTCGCCCGATGGCGCCGACATCATCTCCGCCTATGAGCCCCCCGCCGCCGACCTCACCTGGCGAAAGGAAAAGAGCCTCGCCGTGTTTCGTTCCACCGGGCGCCTCGTACCAGTCCACGTCAACGGTCCCAACTACGACCGCGCCACGGCTGTCTCCAGGCATTTTCAGAAGACCAGCAGCGAGCCGCCTCAACTCGGCTCTCTCGGCAGCCTGATCGGCGCCGCAGTGCGGGCCTCATTGGAAAAACAGCTCGAAGACGGCCATTATGGCAAATTCCTTTCCGGGACACACGACAGATTCGAGGACGAGCTCCGGCTGGAGTCCGAAAGACGCCGCCTGCGAAGTTGCAATGGCTACGGCGAATCGCAGGACTGCCGTGTCTCTGCCGGGGCTTGTGTCTCCATCGCGGGACTCGACGAGGCCGAGGGGACGTACGGCGTCTACCGCGTCGAACACATCTGGACCCTCGGCAAGGGCTACCGGAACCGCTTCTGGTGTTCGCCCTTCTCCAACTACCTCGAGCCCGTCCAACCCGGCGCCACACAAGGATCATGGCGCAAGCCGCCCAGCCAGGCCAGTCTGCCGTCAAGCCCGGTCCGGATCCCCCATATCCGCATCCCCTCGCCAGGCGGCGGCAAGTCCCGCGAGCCCAACCTCGGAATGACAATCGGACGTGTCGTCGCCTCCGCCGTCGCGGAGGCCGGCGCCCGCGTCCGCGTCAAATTCCTCTGGGAGGACCAGGAAAGCGAAACCACGTGGGCGCCGGTCCTCTCCCCGCACGCGGGCGGCAAGCGCGGGCTGTTCTTCATGCCCGAGGTCGGCGATGAGGTGGCGATCATGTTTGAGCAGGGCGACCCGAGTCGTCCCATCGTTCTCGGCTCGCTCTGGAATGGAACCCACATGCCGCCCAATGACGACCTTCACGGCGGGGAGGCCGATGGCAACGATATCAAGCGGATCGTAACCAAAAGCGGCAACCGCCTCGTCTTCGACGATCTTCAGGGCGACGAAGCCATCGTTCTGGCTACCCCCCAACACATCCGCATCTCCATGTTCGAAGGAGATCAGACACTCCTGATCCACTCCGACGGCGACATCCTCCTCCATGCCGGCGGCACCATCCACATGCGTTGCAACCAGTTCCTGCGCGAAATCGGACCGGCAACGGAAAAGATCACCCGCGAAGAGGCCCCGCTCATGTCCCCGTTCCTGCCCTTCCCGCCGGAGTCCACTCCCAAAACCGCCGCAACCGGCCAGGACGCCCCCGTGATCTCCCCGTTCCTGCCCTTCCCGCCGGAGTCCACTCCCAAAACCGCCGCAACCGGCCAGGACGCCCCCGTGATCTCCCCGTTCCTGCCCTTCCCGCCGTTGGCCTCAGCTCCACCTGCAAACGAACAGAAAAAAGACGAAGACCCATCCTCAGGAGAAGACAGCAATGGCACTCTTCAAGTCTGACATTCTTACAGCGACGCGCGTGGAAATCTGCGGCGACCGGTGGCGGCCCGACATGGGAACGCTTCGGCCCCGTTCGGGCTCCACGCAGCACACCCTGGTCCACGGCGACGATTACGAAGAAATCGAAGGCAATCAGTATTCCTGCGTCCAAAAGAATCGGACGCTGAAAACCACCGGCAACTACTCCTGCTCCGTTCAGGGCGACCGGTGCATGGACGAAACCAACCGCACACACCAGACCAGGGGCAACTTCACGTCCAATGTGACCGGCACGACCACCTTGAACCGCGTCGGCGCGACTACGGAAAACTACACGCAACCCCTCACGGAAAACCACAGCGCGCCACGACATACCAACGAGCCAACCCAGTGGTTTGAAACGAAGGGTTTTCAGGGCAGCTTGATTGGAATGAGCGTTGATGTCGTCAATTATGCCTATTCGCTAACGAACTTGGACTTATGTTTGTTCAATCTTGCCGTCAACCAGGGCCTGATGGAATTGGCCGCCAAATACGGCTCCATCGAGATTGTCTTGGCGAAGGCGGAAATTGAGGGCGTGAAGACAGAAGCCCGCGCCGTCGAGGCCAAAGCCGGCGCCGTCGATGTTGACTCCGCCCTGGACGTCTCCTCCGCCCATCTGTCCAGCAACAGCCGGGTGATGTGATTCTTTCCGCGCATCATGATAACGTCCACGCCTTCCGAAACCATTCGGCCCTGGGTGAAAGCCGATACCATTGAGTGGCCGGCCGCCTACTGGGCGCCGCTGTCCGGCTTTCCAGCCCGCACGCTGGAACGCCAGTGGCTGTCGCACGTCCTCACGGGCCTCTGCCAGTGGGCCGGCTCCAGGTCGCTCGTCCCACATCCATTTCTGCCCTCCCACGTCCTTCAGCGGCAATTCGGTCACGTCTGGCGCACTCAGCTCATGCAACTGCTGCCGCTTCTCGTCTATGGCCGCAGGCCCTGGGAGCCCCCGCCGGCACAATTGTCCGAAGATGTGCTCGCGCGTGCCATGGATCCACAGCAGCCTTTCCCCGATGAGCAGATCCTGCGCGGCATGTACTATTGGTGTCACTGCGGCAGCGTGGAGCCGTTCGCCCGGACATTCGCCGGCTACGGCGGTTTGATCTTCCTATTTGCGGAACCGAATGGCGATTTGTTTCAGGAAATTCCTCGCGCTTTGCTGGAAAATCCATTTCTCCAGGAGCGCCTCGGCTCTGCCGTGGGACGCGCTGCCCTGAACCTGGCCGGCCGCGCGCAGGCTCCTTGGGCGAAAAAACTCAAAGCCGCCCTCTTGCATGGATGGGAAAATTTCGAGGATTGCCAGCAACTGCCGCTCATCCTGCCGTGCCTCCAGGCCGTCGATTTCGTGAGCCTGCCGGCCGAATTTTTCCAGTGCGTTCTGACAGCCTGTCCACTCTATTTCCGCGAATCGCCGGAAGATGGCGGCGTCCTGCTGCTTGCGGCCGAACCTCTGGATCCGGTCCTCGCTGAGCTTCAGTCAACCTGGATGGATCAGCCACAAAGGGAGGAACATGCTGGCTGACTCGCCCCCGCCCCTGTTGGTCACAGAATTGCCCCCTGTCGGGCCCTGGTTCCGGTGCCTCATCCGGCCGGCCCGTAACTTCGGCGTCAAGCGTCCATTCCCGCCCCCGTCTGCCGCCGTTGCCATCCGCGGCGCTCTCTTCGCGGACAAAACGCAAACCTTCCTCGCGCTTCAGATGTGGCGTCTTCACGAGGACGGAAAAGCCGATGTCCTCGCGCGAATGGGCGCGTCGTGGAATCCGGGTTTCGGAGTTGGCGTCTGGCTGGACCAGGGCCCTCCTACCCTGTGGACCGCTGAGGAATTCATGCGCCTGCCTCCCGGATCCGCCATCCGGCCGCCCATCTGGACAGTCATTGCGGTCAACCCGGCGGCGCAGAGTGGCGCAGTGGAAGTCTGGCGCCGGATGGCAGGATCGGGAGTCCTCCTCGAATTCTCCGTAAACGGTTCCCTCGAATCCTACCTGCGCGAGAACCTCGCCTTTTTTCGGGAATGGATCCAGGAAGGCGCCATCCGGTCTCAGCCGTTCTTCGTGCCGCTCGTGCGCGGAAATACCTTCGACAACCGGGCCTTCTCCTCCCTCGAAAGCCGTTTCCAGCCCGTGGAAACTTATCTGCGGGAAAGCAGCGAGGACGAAGCATTGCTCGTCGTCAGCCGCCAGCCGATTCTTCCCCGCATCGGGCGGCTTGGCCCTCTGGATCGCGAGCCATCACAGGCTTCTTCAGGCATCAGCTTTCGCCTCATCATCGAAGGCAACGCCCGTTGAATAGGGCCAGGGCCGGACGCCTTTCTTGTCAGACGATGGCTGGCCCATCAGCCTTGCTGCACATCTGGCGCCTTGCCGCGGCAGAGGGCTCCCCGACTCCTCCACACGGAGCAGGGCTTTAGGGGAATCCAGACGAATGGAGCCGGCGACAGGAATCGAACCTGCGACCCCCTGATTACAAGTCAGGCGCTCTACCAGCTGAGCTACGCCGGCTTTCTACCCACAGAGTAGCAAACCTCCCAACGAATGCGGTCACCCGCGCGGGCCCTCCCGCATCTCATCTCACAGAGGGGACCTTCATGCCAGCCAGTTCCGACCTCCTGCCCTGGCCGCTGATGCTGGCCATCATGGGCCTCGGCATCGTGCTCGTGCTCATCGCCTGCATGCCCACCGCCTGGGTGGATCGCCTGCTGCGCTACCTGCACGAACGCTTCGGCGAGCCGTCCCGGTAGCTTCGCTCCTCTGTTATTGTTGATGGACGGCGGCGACGCCCGTTTCACGCCGCCGGGAGGCCGCCATGCATCCGCACCCCACACGCCGGTCCCTCGCCGCCCTGCCCTTCTTTCCCATCGTCCGGTCTAGCCAGCCGCCCCGCCCCAACATTCTCTGGATCACCGCCGAAGACATGGGCCCGCACCTGGGCGCCTGCGGCGATCCCTTCTCGGTGACGCCGCACCTCGACCGTCTCGCCGCCCGCGGCGCCATCTACATGAACGCGTGGTCGAATGCGCCCGTCTGCGCTCCGGCGCGCACCGCCATCATCAGTGGCATGGATCCCTGCGCCCTCGGCGCCCACCACATGCGCTCGATGGCGCCGATGCCCGCCGGCGTCCGCATGTTCCCCTCCTACCTTCGCGACGCCGGCTACTACTGCACAAACAACGTCAAGGAGGACTACAACCTCGTCAAGCCGCCGGGCACGTGGGACGAATCCTCCAACACGGCGCATTATCGCCACCGCGCCAAAGGGCAGCCCTTTTTTGCCGTTTTCAATCTCACCATCACCCACGAAAGCCAGATCCGCCGCCGGCCGCACACGCTCGTCCATGACCCCGCCCGCGCGCCCGTCCCCGCCTATCACCCGGACACGCCGGAAGTCCGCCACGACTGGGCGCAGTATTACGACAACATCACCGCCATGGACGCCCAGGCTGGCGCGCTGCTTGCGGAGCTCGAAAATGGCGGGCTGCTGGACGACACGATCATTTTCTTCTACGGCGACCACGGCCCGGGCATGCCGCGCAGCAAAAGATGGCCCTATAATTCCGGCCTGAACGTTGGAATTGTCGTCTCCATTCCGCCAAAATTCCGCCACCTTTCCGCGCCCGGCTACGTCGAAGGCGGACGCTCCGGGCGGCTGGTCTCCTTCATCGACCTCGCGCCCACCGTCCTCAGTCTCGCCGGCCTCCGCCCACCGGAACATTTCCACGGCAAACCGTTTCTTGGCCCCTGGGCCGCCCCGCCGCACCGCTATCTGTTCGGCTTCCGCGGCCGCATGGACGAACGGCTCGACTGTGTCCGCTCGGTGCGCGACGCTCGCTACGTCTACATCCGCAACTACATGCCTCACCTCATCTACGGCCAGTACCTCGCTTACATGTGGGAGACGCCCACCACACAGGTCTGGGAGCGCCTGTACCGGGAAGGCCGGCTCAGCGAAGTCCAGCGCCGCTTCTGGGAACCCAAGCCGCCCGAAGAGCTCTACGACCTGCACAGCGACCCCGACGAGGTCCGAAACCTCGCCTCCTCGCCCGCCCATCGCCGCATCCTCGATCGCCTGCGCGCCGAGCACCGCCGCCACGAGCTGGCCATTCGCGACGTCGGCCTTCTGGCCGAAAGCGAGATGCACGCCCGCGCCGCCGGCGAGTCGCCTTTTGACATGGCGAAAGACCCAAAGCGGTTCGACACGGTGCGAATCTTCGAAGCGGCGCAGCTGGCCTCGGCCCTCGATCCGCGCGCCGCGCCGCAATTGGCCACGATGCTCGGCGACCGCGACAGCGGCGTTCGCTATTGGGGCGCAATGGGTCTGCTGATGCGCGGCCCCAAGGCCGCCGCCGCGCACCGCGGCGCCCTGGCCCGGGCGCTGTTGGACTCATCCCCTGCCGTCCGCATCGCGGCCGCCGAAGCGCTCGGCCGGTATGGCAGTGATGACGACCTCCGGGCCGCCATGGCCGCCCTCGTTCCGCTCTGCCATCCGGTGAACCACGGCGCCTGGGCTGCCCTCGAAGCTCTCAATGCCGTGGACGCACTCGGCCCCCGCGCCCGGCCGTGGCTCGCCGAAATCCTCGCCATGCCGGACGAAGACCCGAAGGCGCCCGAACGCGTCCGCTCCGAATACATCCGCAGGATGCGGGAACGGCTCCAGCGCACTTCCTCCTGAGCCGCGCTGCCGCTCGCCAGTTCCCGCCCGTCAGGACTCCGGCAGCCGACGCGCTGCCCAGAGGATCGCGTTGCGCACCAGCCGCTGATAGCCCGGGTACAGCAAAGTCGCGGCTTCATGCCCGAACTGGATGTACACGCTGCGCGCCTTCGGATGCGGCCCCACATACACCACCGGCGCATCGTTGTCGGGGTGCCGAACTTCCATCAGCACCTGGATGCGGGGCGAACGCCACATGCCGCTGTAGGCTTCGTCCTTCACCGGCAGCGGAGGCACGCCGCGCAGCACCGGATGGCGTTCCGCCCCCGGCGCCGCCGTGGCCACCATCTCCACGCCTTCCTTCCACAGGGACTTCTTCCGCTGCGGCGTGTCTGCGGTGAAAAACTTGCCGCCAATGACCTCCTCGTACCACCAGGGCCACGACGTGTAGTTCACAATCGCGTGGTGAATCGAAACAATTCCCCCGCCATTTTCGACGAATTCCCGCAGATTCTGCTTCTCTTTTTCGCCAATTGTTTCTGCCATATCGTGGAAAACAATCACGTCAAAGCGGCCTGTCGGCTTCGCTCCGAAAGCCTCCCTCTGCGAGCCCGCATGGGTCCACTCGATGCGCGGGTCCTCAAACAGCCGGAAGAAGGCCGAAGGATACGTGTGTCCCCCGGTCGCCACCAGCACCCGCGCCCGCTCCGGCCTGGCCGCCGGCGCAGCGGCCGCCTGGCCTGTCGCCGCCCATTCGAGCATCCGCTCGAGCAGCGCCAGGAATCCCGGCTGCGCCATCGCCGAAAGGTCATGGCCCAGCGGCGTGTGGGCGATGCGGCCCTGGCCGAAGGCGCCCGTCCAGGCCATCGGCTCTTGCCGGCCGGTGCCCTGCCTGGCCGGGTCGCTCCAGGCACGGGCGATGACCCGCACTCCCGGCTCGAGATCCAGCCGGTGGTAGAGTTCATCATTGGCAAGAAATGTCTCGGGCATTCCGCTGGCAACCGGATGCCCGCGGTCCACGAATTTCACCGGAAAAACGTGCCGCAACGAGTGCCCGATGTTTTCCACTTTCCACGCCCCGCCAATCAGCCGCCGGTAGGCGGACCACGCCTCCGCGTTCTGCTCCCAGCGCATGTCCGGGCGGCGCGTCTGCCCCAGCGCCGCGCCGTAGGTGACCCCGTGGAAGGAGACAAATCCCTTGCCCGAGGCCACGAAATCCTCCACCGCCTGCTCGGCCTCGCGCGGCAGCCGCGGGCCGTTGTAATGCCACAGCAGCACGTCGTAGCCTTCCAGCGCCGCCCGGTTCAGCGCGCGCGGCTCCTCCAGCAGCCGGACCTCGAAGCGGCCGCTCTGTTCCAGGTGCGCGCGCAGGAACGGCGCCGATTCGCGCCAGTCGTGGTACGGCAGATCAGTCTGCCCGGTGACGATCAGCACACGGATCAGCACGGTTGCAATCAGCATGGCAGTTCCCTCGCGGCGCCTTCCCGCCCCGGGCTCAGCCGAAGGCCTCGCGCAGCATCCGGTAGCTCTTCTCCACCGCCGTGCGCGCCTCTTCCCTTCCCTCCATCTCCAGGCTGACCCAGCCGGCGAAGCCTGCCTCGCGCAGGATGCCGGCAATGCGCCTGTAGTCCAGCTCCAGCGTGTACCACTCGCCCCCGCCATAGTAGGTCTTGGCCTGCACGATGCTGGCATGCGGCGCCAGCTTCCGGATGCCTTCATACGGGTCGCCCGGATAATTGCCGGTATCGAGATTGATGCCGAGCCACGGGGAGTTCACCGTCCGGTGGATCCGCAGCAGCGTGTCCACGTCCGTGGTCAGGCCCCAGTGATTCTCAAGCGCCAGCATTACGCCCAGGCGCTCGCACACGGGGATCAGCCGCTCGATGGCCCCCACGCACCATCCAATGGCGTCTTCCTCCGTATAGCCGGGCAGCGGCGGCTCCTGACCCTTCACCTTCATCAGCTCGTCGAAAGACGGAATGGTTTTCCAGCGCCCGCTGTTGAGCCGCACGCACGGAATGCCCAGCCGCGCCGCCAGCTCCAGGCACCGCCGCGTGTGCTCGATCTGGCGGCGCCGCTCGTCGGCGGCCGGAAACACAAAATCCTGGTGAATCGAAAGCATCGGGAAACTCAGCCCGTGCAGAAAGGCGCGGCGCTTGAGCGCGTTCACATACGAGGGCGACTCGTCGCGCATCTGCCGGTGCAGGATTTCCACGCCCTCAAAGCCGAGCTCCGCCGCGTGATCGATGACCTTTTCAATCGGATAGCGCTCGCCGCGGAAGTGCCAATACGAATATGTCGAAACCGCCAGCCGGATCCGCCGCGCGGCCCCCGGTTGAGCGCCCTGCGCGGGCGCGCCCGCGGCCGCGGCCGCCGGCGCGGCCTGAAGAAGACGGCGTCGTGAGAGTGTCATGGCACTCCCATCATATGCGTCAGACCAGCCGCAGGATACAGCCGGTGTCAGTGGCCGCCCACAACTCGTCCGGCGAGGCCGCGGCCACCATCGCCCGCCCACCCTCGGCCCGGTAGTCCACCTTCATCTCGGTCCAGCGCTCAAGATCGCTCGAGTGAAAGATCCGCAGCCGCCCCGGAATGGGCGCCCCGCGCAGGCTCCCCGGAGGCTGCACCGCCGCCAGCACCACCGATCCGTCCGCCAGCACCGCCCCGTCATGCACCTGCACCTCCCGCCGGCGGAACAGCGGACGGCTCCCGCCAGTGTGAAAATCCAGCAGATACACCTCCCCGGGAAATTCGAAATTCTCGCCGTAATAGGAAATCGCAATTCCCCGATTCCCGTTCGTCCGGACGCGCACCACCCGGCCGAACGCGGACGTGAGGCTGAATTTCCAGCTCTCGCCCCCGTCATGCGTTTCCCCGGCAATCGTCGTCGTCGGCTGGAGACGGCGCTCGCGCCTCCCCTCCGGCGCCATCCAGTCCGGCCAGGGACCGGCATCGCGCCGCGGCGCGGAAAACCCCGTCACCAGCCCGCGCCGCCCATCGAGAAACACCATCCACGTCCACGCCGTGTTTTCGTCTTTCAACTCGATGGCGGAGGACTCCGGCACCGCCGCCCACGTCAGGCCGCCATCCAGCGTCCGGTGAAAGGTCCGTCCGGCGCCAAAGGCCCAGCCGCGTCGTTCATCCACAAAATGAACGCGAAATACGGGCCTGTTTTTCGTCCCTCGTGGCAAATTTCTCTTCGTCCATTCCAGCCCGCCTTCGGCGGAATACCACAGCGATTTCCCGCCAACCAGCCACAGCCGCGAATCATCGAGCGCGAACAGCGACACCGGTTCGTCTTTCAGCGGGACTTCCGTCCACGCGCCGCCCCCATTCCGCGTCACCAGCGCCACGTTCTGGCCGCGGAACTCTCCTTCGATCCGCAGCACGGCCACCGCGCGGCCCGGCGCCGGCGCGCAGAAATCCGCGAGCCGCGCCTCTCGCTCCTCTTCGTCGAACATCCACTGAATGCGCCAGCGGCGGCCCGCCGGCGCGCCCGTCTCCCCTCCGGGCCCGGGGATCGGGCCTGCGGGAATTTCCGCCAGCCGCCGGAACCCGCCTGTCTGGCCGGCCACGGCGTGCGCCCCGGCAGCGCCCAGAAGAAATTCCCGCCGCCGCATCGTCAGGAACCGCCCTGCTGGGACACCGCTTCGTCGGCCCGCACGGCGTGTCCCTGCGTGAGCACCAGCTCCACATGGTTCGCCTGCTCGATCATCTGCGGCGTCATCCGGGCGACGATCAGCAGGCAGCCCACCTGCTCCCCCACCGTCGTCAGCAGCTCCATCTCCGCGCCCGTGTGCCGGTGTGGCGCGCGGTGCTGCACGTTGATGACCCCCACCACCCGGTTGCGCGCGATCACCGGCGCCGAAAGAAACGCCTCGTAGGAATCTTCCGGCAGGTCGCTGAAGCTCTTGAAACGCGGATCCCGATACGCCTCGGCACTGATGGCCAGCAGCTTCCGCTCCCGCGCCACCCAGCCGGTCAGCCCCTCGCCCATGTGCATCCGCACGCGCCCGATGTGGGCCGGATGCGGCCGGGAGCTGGCGCAAAGAACAAGGTCTTCACCATCGATCAGGTAAATGAAGCAGGCGTCGCACGAGGTAAATTCCTGCACCAGCCGCACGATGGCATGCAGCGTTTCGGCCAGGCTCTGCTCGCGTACCATCAGCCGGCTGATGCGCTGATACACCGCAAGCTGATGTTCCAGCCGCTCCAGCCGCTCTTCCAGGTCCCGGAGTCGCGTCACACTGCCATTATCCCATTGCCGCCCTCCTGCCCCGCTTTGTTTGCATTCGCGCGCCCCCGGCCACTACCATAAAGAGCAAACCGGCTGCGCCCTGGGCGGTCAAGGACCGCATCCGGAGGACAGGAGACACAACCCATCATGTGGTACCGAAGCAAACGCGATGAAGAACCGCCGGCCAAGACCGCCGGCTCCCTTTCCCAACCGGAACAGAAAGAGGCCATCCCCATGTCCACGCACCCCGTCCGCACCGCCGAATATGGCACCGTCCGCTCCGGCGCCCTCATCGGCAAGAGCCTGGTAATCACCGGCGAAATTCGCGGCGCCGAAGACCTGGTCATCGACGGCAAACTCGAAGGCAACGTCGATCTGCCCGATCACCGCCTCACCGTCGGGCCCTCCGGCGTGCTCCACGGCAAGATCCGCGCCCGCGAAATTGTCGTCTACGGCACCGTGCAGGGCAACCTCGACGCTGCCGAGCGGGTCGAAATCAAAAAGAACGCGAAAGTGATCGGCGACCTCAGGGCCCAGCGGCCCGTCATCGAGGATGAGGCCTACTTCAAGGGCAACGTCGAGACCGTGCGCGCCGAAGCGCCCAAGGCCGCGCCCCCACCTCCGGCGGCACAGTCCGCTGCGGCGGCCGCTTCAGCGGCGCAATCCTCGGCCCCGCCCGCTTCCCCGCAATCCGCTTCCTCGCCGCAGGCCCCCGCGCCGCGCCAGGAGAACCGCAAAGGATGAAAACCGAGCCGCTGCCCAGGTCCGCCTCCGGCCCGGCGGGCGGCGGCCCCGCGCCGGGCAGGCGCTCGTATGCCTTCGAGCAGGTGAGCGAGTTCCTGTCCGGCTTCACCGGCGGTCAGGTCGTCGATCTGGGCGGCGCCTTCCAGAGCACCATCGACTACGTCACCGGCCTCGGCCATCGCCTCTACGCCGAAGACGTGCTCGGCTCGCTCGGTTCGCTGCCCCAGGCCGCCGCGCTGCCCCAGGACTGCCTCGACTTCCCGCCCGCTTCCGTCGACGTCATGCTGTGCTGGGACAGGTTGCAGTTCCTTCCCGAAGACCTCTCCTTCGCCCTCCTCGAGCGCGTCCACCGCATCATGGCCCCTTCCGGCCTGCTGCTGGCCCTGTTCCACCCTGAGCAGGCCTCTTCCGCCGCGCCGCTGACCTGCCGCGTGGCCGACCCTCGCCACCTCCTCATCGCCGCCCGCGGCGCGCCCCGGCCCCTCCGCCCTTTCAGCACGCGGATGATCGAGCGGTTCTTCCAAAAGTTCGAGTCCCTCAGGTTTTACCTCACCCGGGAAAACCTGCAGGAAGTCATCGTCCGGCGATAGATGGAGAGCACCGCTGCCCCCGACCGGCCCGCCCGCACCGCCAGCCTGCTTGCTTCCCTGTTGTTGATCACCGCGATTCTCTACTTCGGCCGCGTCTTCTTCATCACCTTCGTCATCGCCGTTCTGCTCGCGTTCCTTCTTGAGCCGGTCGTCAACGGTCTGATGCGGCTCCGCGCTCCCCGCGGCCTGGCCAGCTTCCTTGCCTGCGCGCTGATGCTCGCCGTCGTCTACCTGCTCGGACTCGGACTCTGGCTTCAGGTGCAGGGCCTGTGGGAAGACCTGCCCAATTACAGCCGCCGCATCGCCGAACTGGTCGACGCCGCCGTCCAGCAGATCGAGGAAGTCGAAAAGACGGCGCGCGAAATCATCGTCCCAAAGCGGCTCCGGGAACCTCCGCCGCCGCCACAGCAGCCTCCCTCGCAGCCCAAATCGCGCCGCAAGTCCGCCCCGCCCGCCACGTCTCCCGCGCCCCAGGTGCAGGAGGTGCGCATCCAGCGGGAGGAGGGCCAGCTCGTCAACGCCATCTACCAGCGGCTGGCCGCCTACACTGACGCCGCGCTCATGGCGTCCTTCGTCCCGTTCCTCGTCTACTTCATGCTGAGCTGGCGCGACCACATCCTCCGCGCCGTGCTCAACGCCCTGCCGGGCGAACGCGAACGCCAGAGCATGCTCCAGGCCTGGAACGGCATCGCCCACGTGGCCCGCGCCTACCTCGTCGGCAACTTCATTCTCGGCGTGCTGCTCTCGGTGGCCAGCGCCAGCTTCTTCTGGTTCGTGAAGCTCCCCTACTGGCAGGTGGTCGGCCCGCTCAGCGGTTTTCTCAGCCTGGTCCCCTACCTCGGCCTGCCGCTGGCGCTGATTCCTCCGCTCATCGCCGCCCTGCCCATCTACAACACCCTCCCCGCCTACCTGGTCATCGGCGCCACCACTGCCGTCTTCCACCTCATCGCGCTCAATCTGCTGTACCCGAAACTGGTGGGCGCGCGCGTCCACCTCAATCCGCTGGTCGTCACCATCGCGCTGATGTTCTGGTACCTGCTGTGGGGCGCCGCCGGCCTGTTCCTCGCCATTCCCATCACCGCAGGTCTCAAGGCCGCCTTCGACAGCATCCCCTCGCTGCGGCCCTACGGCCAGATCCTCGGCACCTGAAGCGGCCCGTCCGCACGCCCGCCTCATTCGCCTGCTACGCTGGGAGGAAACGGGCGGAAGCACTCCGTCCGTTGACTGATCCCATCCAGTCTGAATCATCCCCGGGTGTCAAACGCCATGGAAGCAGTGTGTCCTGTGCAGATTCACGCGGCCGCCGATCCCGAACGTGAAAGGGACCTCGTCCGCTACATCAACCTCAAGCTCATCGCCCTCGGCCAGCCTCCAGCCGATGAGGACCTCCCCGAGCCCTTCGTCGAGCTAGCCCGGCCGCTGCTGGAAAACTACCACGTCCGCGGCCGGATGCTCGAAGGTCTCTACTGCCCGGCCGACCAGCGCATTCACGAGTTCCTCGACTCGTACCTGGCCGACGTCCGCCCCCACGGTGCCCCGCGCCTGCCTTCCCACACCTTCGTGCTCGACCGCCCCGGCCTGGCCCGCGTCATGAGCCTGCCTCGCTCGAGCGACCACTTCTCTTCCCCCTATCTGGACTCCTACCGCGTCGCCCAGGGCGTGCTCCACAACCCGCGCAGCGACCGCCGCACCACCCACGGCATCTTCCACATCGCCGAAGGCGGCCTGCCCGTGCCCGCCGACAAGATCGCCGTCCCCAAACAGGCCGCCGCCGCACTGCTCGAGCGCGCCCTCCGCCCGCCCCGTGACGTGCTCCGCCTCCCCTTCACCGCCGGCCAGAAGCGCGAAGCGCACCTCTGGGTGTCCCTGCTGTTGCGTCCCGTCGTCATCCCCGCTGCCCCCGGCATCGAGCAGCAGACGATGGAGATCCGCTTCTTCGCCCCCGGCAGCCTCGTCAGCAACCTCGACTTCGTCGAAGGCATCTTCGGCAACGCCGGCGATCCCTTCCTTCCGGAAAACGACGCCGCCCTTGACCCGCTCCGCTGGACCGGACACACCGGCTGCATCATCCTCGCTCCGCACCTGGTCGGCATCCCCAAAAAGGAGCTCGGTCTGCCCCACTTCGACCAGGCCACCGAGCGCCAGCGCCGCGACGGCATGTGCTGGCGCGACCCCGCCGAACCCTACAACAACGGCGGCGCCTTCAAGCTCGCCTGCCGCGACCGCCGCGGCGTCATGGTCACCATCATCGCCGACAGCTACTACGGCTACTGCAAAAAGGAAATCAAAACCCAGATCAGCTTCTCGGCCAACCTCACCGGCCTGGCCGAGGAAGAGCACGCCGGCGGCGCCCTGCTGTTTCCCGCCTACATCCTCGGCCAGAACTTCATCGCCGACCGCACCGTCCCGCTGAAACGCGCCGTCTTCGAGGACGCCATGCGCCTGCTCGGTCCGCGCGTCGACGTCCGCCCCGAACGCTACGCCATAGACCGGAAATACCCGTCCATTTATTACGTTCCGGAGGACTCCATTTTCGACGTCCGTGCCGGAGAAATCCGCTGGCGCCATGAAGGCGCCGAGCAGAAAATCCGCCTCCGCGCCGGCTGCGTCTACGTGCTTCCCTCCGGCTACCGCCTCCGCCTCGAAAAGCAGTTGAGCGGCTCCATGTGGCGCCTGGTCGGCACACGCGCCGACGGCACGCTCATCCACAAGCCCTGCACCGTCTCCGGCGCCGGCAAAAGCGAAATCTCGAAATCCATCAGCGGAATGCTCCTCCGCGGGCCCGTATTCGTCCGCGATTATCACACCGACATGGACGAAGTGGAAAAAATCCTCGCCATGGATTTCTCCGGCATTTACCGCACCCCGCAGCCTCCCGCCCGCGCCCGCCGCCCCATTCTCAGCCTCGAACGCAGCCTCGGCTCCGTCATCAAGCTGCTGACCCCCTCCTCCGACTACACCGACGACTACAACGCCTGGCTCCGCTCCCTGCCCCAGACCGTCCGCCAGCTCGTCTTCACCGTCAAACGCTACTACCGCCCCGAATGGGGCGACCGCTGGCGCGAACATTTCACCGTCGACATGGTCAACGGCCAGCTCGGCCACGAGCTGAAATTCGACGACCAGAAACTGGTCGCCAACTACCTCCGCGTCGGCTATGACCGCGACGGCTCCTGGCGCATCTTCAAACTCCGGCCGGACTTCTACCCCGCCGACCGCATCCAGATCGAAGACGACATCACCGCCAGCCTCACCCTGCCGCGCCAGGCCTTCCGCGGCCTCGACCCGCGCGAGCTCCACCCGTCGCTCAAGATCGTCCACAACTGCGAACAACTGCTCTTCCAGCGCCCCGACGACGCCATCGTGCCCGGCGCCGATCCCCAGGCCGAGGCCGACATCGCCGCCAACGGCGTCTTCCTCTCCAACTTCGAGCCCCTCACCCGCCAGCAGGTCGAGGCCATCGTCGATCACGTCGTCCACTTCGACCGCTTCACCGAACCGATGAAGCAGCGCCTGCTCGCCTTCCTCCGCTCACCCCGCCCGCGTTACGCCGTCTGCTCCGCCAACCCGCGCATCGTCGATGGCCGGCCGACAAAAAACCCCCGCTACCAGCAGCCCAGGCCGGATCTGGCCAACCCGCGCGAGACTTACCTGGCCGATGTCTGCGCCCGCCTCGACCGCGGCCTCGATGCCGGTGCGCCCGTTGATTTCCCCGTCAATTCCGTCCTGCCAGGGCGCCGCGCCAATCCGCCGCAGCCGGAAATTGGCCTCCCGCCTCTGGCCGTTTACGGGCCCATTCATTATCAGGAATTGCCGGAACTTTTCATGGATTTCATCAGCAGCCTCACCGGCCGTTCCCCCTCCACCACCGGCTTCGGCAGCGAAGGCGCGCTCACCAAGGGCCCGTTCAACGCGCTGCCCCCCGTCATCGACGTCAACAACGCCCTCGTCTCGGCCATCCTTGCCGGCTACGAGGGCTTCACGACCGTCGCCGGTTACGTCGGGCCCCGCTACCGCGTGGATCACGACCTCAGCATGCTGGTCCCCGAGCTCTGGTGCCGCATCAAGGTGGTCGAACGCGACCCGCGCTTCCTCATCGAAAACGGCTATCTCGAAAAGGTGGAAGACTTCGAATTTCAGGGAAGAAAAGTCCTCGCCAGCCGCCTTGGATACCGGATTACCCGGCAATTCGCTGAGCATTTTCTTGGCCGCATTTTTGAAAACCCCGACGCCGTATTCCCTGACGAGTGGCTCCGGCCGGAGCTCCAGGGCCTCGATCTGTTCGTCCAGGGCGTCGAGGCCATCGTCGAAAGCCAGCGCCGCGTCGCGCTGCTTTACTTCGAGGACGGCAGCGTCGAATGGGCCTGCCCGCCGGTGCGCGCGCTGCTTCACATCATGGCCTTCGGCCATTACGAGGGCCGCACGGCGGACGACCCCGCCATCCGCAGCATGTTCACCCGCGAGGCGCTGCTCGAAAGCGGCTGGTATCAGGAGCGGCTGCGGACCTTCCAGTCCAGCCAGGCGTCGCTGTGGGAGCGCCACCTGCGCTCGCTCCAGGCGGCCGCCTCACAGCCGGATCCCGGCGGCCTCTATGCCGGACTGGATCTGCCGTCCCGCATCGCCGCTGCCCGCTCCCGGCTCGAATGGATCCGCTCGCCCGAATTCCTCCACAGCCTGAACGGAACCATCGGGCTCGACCCGGCCTGCCTCGCCTCCTGCGGCTGACGCCGCTGATAGGATGTTCGGCATGATCCGAATCATCGTCGTCTCTCTCGCCGCCCTGCTCGTGGCGGCGGCCGCCTTCCTGTCGGGGCAGGCCCCGGCGGCGGACCCGCTCATCGAAGGCTTCCGCCTCGTCGAAGTGGCCAGCGTCGCCGATGCCATGGAGCAGCTCTACGGACAGCGCGCCTACATGTCGCACCGCATGCGCCCGCTGTTTCCATGCAAGTTCGCCGGCCCGGCGGTGACAGTGCTCATGGAGAAGGATGAACACCGCGAAGGCAGCAAGGCGTCCCAGGGGATGCTCGACGCCATTGACGCCGCCGCCCCGGGCTCGGTCTACGTGCTCGTACTGCCCGACGGCGCCGACATCGCCGGCATCGGCGGCCTTATGGCCACGGCCATGCGCTACCGCGGACTCGCCGGCGCCGTCATCGATGCCGGCGTCCGCGACGTGCCCCAGATCCGCCGCATCCAGTTCCCCGTCTTCAGCACCGGCGTCGTCCCGTCCACGTCCATCAACCACTACCGCTTCAGGGCCGCCAACGTGCCGGTCATGTGCGCCGGCGTCCTCGTCCGCCCCGGAGACATCGTCACCGCGGATGAGGACGGCGTGGCCGTCGTCCCGAAGGAAAAGGCCGCCGAAGTCCTCAAACGCGCCCAGGAGCTCGATGACACCGAGCACCGGATGTATCCCTTCATCGAAAAATTCCGCAGCATCCGCCAGGCGGTCGAAAAATTCGGGCGCATCTGACACAAAAAACCCCGGCCGCGCGCCGCAGCGCGCCGCCGGGGTCCGGTTCTCGACTGGTCAGCCGCTCAGGCTGCCGCTTCTTCCTCGACGGGCGGTTGCTCGTCGAGCCGCGCCACCTGGACCTTCTTCGCAATGCCCAGCCGCTCAAGCAGCCGGATTTGCAGCCACGTAATGTCCAGCTCTTTCCAGGTGAGCCCGTGCCGCGCTGACACCGGGTGCGCGTGGTGGTTGTTGTGCCAGCCTTCGCCGAACGTCAGCAGCGCCACCCACCAGTTGTTGCGGCTGTCGTCGCGCGTCTGGAATCGCCGCTTGCCCCACAGGTGCGTGGCTGAATTCACCAGCCACGTCGCATGCAGCCCCAGCACGACCCGCGTGCACACGCCCCACAGAAACAGCGGCAGCCCGCCCGCCCAGTACAGCACCGCCGACATCACGATCAGCGGCACGTAGTGGTACGTGTTCAGCCAGCGGTAGAAGGGGTCGCGGCCGAGATCCGGCGCGTACTTGGCCATCATCTCCGTGGCATTGTGCTTCGTCTCGCCAAAAATGATCCATCCGATGTGCGCCCACCACGGCCCGTCTTTCGGACTGTGCGGATCGCCGGGCTGGTCGGAGCGCTGGTGATGAAGCCGGTGAGTGGCCACCCAGAAAATCGGCCCGCCCTCCAGCGTCAGCGTGCCGCAGATCGCAAAGAAATACTCCAGCGGCTTCGGCACCTTGTATCCGCGGTGCGTCAGCAGCCGATGGTAGCCCATGCCGATGCCCCAGCCAACGCAGGTCCAATACAGCACGGCGGCCACGATCACCGACTTCCAGTCGAAATAAAAAAACGAGGCGACCGCTCCAATATGGAGCAGCAGCAGCGCAATGGTGGTCACCCAGTTGACATTATCCAGGCGATAAGGGGTGGGGGGAGTTGTCTGTTTCTGCACGAATCTCTCTTCAGGAAGGCTCAGGCCCGACTCTGACGTTTGGTGTCAGCAGCCAGTATAGCAGGCGCTTCCTTCCTTTGGAGTCCCGGCCCCCGCAAAAAGATGCAGGCTCGCGCCAAAAATCACGCCTCGCCGCCCCGCCCCGCCAGCCGCCGCCACCACGGCGGCCGCGTCGCCCGCTTCGGCGGCGCCAGCCGGCCCGCCGGCAGCGGCCGACCCTCGACCGCCGCCAGCGGATTCTCGATGGTCAGCCGCGCGGCGAACTCCTCCGAATACCGCCGCGCCAGCCACGCATGCGCCTCGTCCAGGCGCGGCGGCCGCCGCCGCAGGTCGTGCGCGTCGCTCGCCACAAAATGCACCAGCCCCGCCTCCAGCATCTGCTCGCAAAACCGCTGGGCCTGCGCTCCAAAGTGGCCCAGCAGACTCCCGGCGGTCACCTGCATGTAGCGGCCCGACTCCACCCAGCGCTCGATCACTTCCATCCGCTGCCGCAACAACTCGTTCCGCTCCGGATGCGTCAGGATGATCCGCAGCCCGGCCTCTTCCAGCCGGCCCCAGAGCGAGTCCGTGTTGGCAAAGACGGTCAGCTCGGATAGCTCCATCAGCAGATAGCATCTTCCGTTGATGGCGAAATCGGCTGGAAAACGCAGCGCATTTTCTACGTTATGGAAAGTGAGGTGAAAATCGCACCCACGGATCAGGGCAAGCCCCGATGGCGCGCGGCGCTGCAACTGGTCGATAAGATGTTCCACGCGGGCCGGATCAAAGGTGTAGAAAGGATTGGCGTGGGGACTGGCCACCAGCACCGAGGTGCCATGACGCCGGGCCATTTCGAGCATCGCAATACTTTGCTCTTCATCCATCGGCCCGTCATCGACCCCCGGCAGCACGTGGGCATGGATGTCGACAAAGCCCGCCGGCATTGCCTCGGCTGGCTGGTGCGACAATGGCCCTCCTGCCTGCAAGGACAAATTGTCCCATGCCACGCCCGCGGGGGACAAACTGTCCCGCCCCCCGCCGTCGGCAGTCTGTTGCCAACCAGCCCTCCATGCTGCGAAAATGACACTATCCCAACCGGTTGGGGCCGGAGGAGAAAACCATGACCGGGTTTTGGCCCCGATGTTGCTCTCTGATCCGCGCAGCCCGGAAAGGTCCGGCACGGATGCAGAAGCAGCCTCGCACATTCGAGTGGGTGGTGGTCGGCACCGCCCTCGTGTGGCTGGCCGTCCAGGCACACCAGGATCATGAGAGCGGCTCCGCCCTCTATGTCCTGTACCTGGCCCTCAGCGCCCTGTCGGCCCTCACCCGCTTCGGTCTCCCCACTGTCTCGGGCAGCATCTCGGTCAGCTTTGTCTTCGTCCTTGCCGGCCTGCCGCAACTGCCACTGACCGAGACACTCGCCATCGGCATCACCGGGGCCGCCATCCATGCGCTGCAACATTCGCCGGCGCGTACCGACTGGCTCGACGTGTTGTTCCAGGTCGCCGTCTGGGTCATCGGAATCGAAGGAGCGCACACGGCCTACGAATACGTCCTGGGCGCTCTGCCGGGCATTGGCGTGGCCGCCGCCCTGCCGCTGGCCTCCATCGTGCTCTTTCTGATCACTGCTTTTCCGCTGGCGGCGGCCACCTCCCTGCGGGAGCGCGAACTTCTCCGTCGCATCTGGAAAAACCGCTTCCTCTGGTCCCTCCCCTACTACATGGCCGGCGCCGCCCTGGCTGGACTGCTGGCCACCCTGCCGCAGATCTCCTGGGCCTGGTCGCTGCTCATCATTGCTCCCGTCGGGATGCTCGTGTATTACGCCTACCGGCTGCAACTGGAAACTCTCGCCCGCGAGCGGCAGCATGCCGAAGAACTGGCCGCCATGCAGCTCAATATGGTGGAAGCGCTCGCGCTTGCGGTCGAATCCAAGGACATCACCCCGCTCGGCGACCTGCACCGCATGGCTCACTTCGCCGCCGGCCTGGGCCGCGCCGTTGGCCTGAAGGAAGACCAGATCATGGCCCTCCGCGTCGCCGCCGTTCTCCACGATATCGGCCAGGTGGCCGTCCCCGACCATATCATCATGAAGCCCGGCCGGCTCACTCCGGACGAGTTCCAGCGCCTGAAGGTTCACCCTGAAATCGGCGCCCAGATCATCGAACAGGCCGGCTTCCCGCGCCTGGTGAGCGACATCGTCCGCGCCCACCACGAACGGTGGGACGGCACCGGCTATCCGCTCGGCCTGCGCGGCGATGAGATCCCCATCGAGGCCCGCGTTCTGGCTGCCGTGGACATGCTGCTCGCCCTCAACACGGAACGCCGTTACCGCCGTGCGCTCTCGCTCGACGACGCCATGGAAAAGGTGCGGCAGGAGGCCGGCGCCGGTCTCGACCCGATGGTCGTCGCGCGGCTGGAGTGCGTCTACCGCGACCTCGACCGGGAAGCCCCGGCCAGGCCGCCTTCAGGACTCACGGCTGCCCGCGGCGCCGCCTCGCCCGGCGCAGCCGCAGAAAACGTGCCCGCCTTCCTTCACGCCATCGCCGAGGCGCGCCGCGAAGAGCAGCTCGTTCTCGAGTTCGCCCAGATCCTCGGCTCTTCGCTCGATCTCGAAGAAACCCTCAACGCCCTGGCGCGCCGCCTCCACGGGCAAATGCCCTTCGAGACGATGGTTCTCTTCCTCAAACAGGGCGAGCACCTCAAGGCCTCGTTCATCGAGGGGCAGAACTACACGCTCTTCCATGGCCTGACGCTCCGCATGAACTCGGGCGTCACCGGCGTCGTCGCCTCCACCCTGCGGCCCGCCCTCAACGCCCTGCCCACCGAAGATCCCATCGCCCACCGCAACCCCGTCGCCGCGGCCACGCTGAAGTCGGCTCTCATCATCCCGCTCGACGGCCCCGGCGGCCTCGTCGGCACGCTGAATCTCTATTCCTCCCACCAGGACGCCTTCACCCATGCGCACCTGAGCCTGCTGCTGGCCATCTCTCCCAAGCTCGCCGTCAGTGTGGAAAACTCGGCCCGATTCCAGCAGGCCGAAAGCCGCGCCTCGGTCGACTTCCTCACCGGGCTGCCCAACGCCGGCGCCCTGTTCCTCCATCTCCAGAACGAACTCGCCCGCTGCGCCCGCACCGAAGGCACCCTCGGGCTGCTCGTCTGCGACCTCGACGGCTTCAAGGGCGTCAACGATCAGTTCGGCCACCTCACCGGCAACCGCCTGCTACAGCTCGTCGCCCAGGGCCTGAAAGAGAACTGCCGCGAGTATGACTTCGTGGCCCGCATGGGCGGCGATGAGTTCGTCCTCGTCCTGCCGGGCGTCACCGAAGAGGCCATCGCCACGCGCCTCCAGCGGCTCCGCTCCTACGTGGAGTGCTGCGGCATGGAGCTCTGCGGTGAGCGCGTCGTCTCACTCAGCGGCGGCGCCGCCTTCTACCCGCGCGACGGCCAGACCGCCGAGGAGCTGCTGGCCCGCGCCGACAGCAAGATGTACGGCGAAAAGCGGGACCGCAAGCGCATTCTCGGCGTCCAACCGCCCGCCGCCCGCGAAGCCTCGGCCTGAGTCCGCTCACCGGCCGCGCCCGGCCCGTTCCCATGCCGTGACCATCGCCCCGTCGGCATCCTGAATCCGTAATTCAAAGTGCCGCCGCGACTCCAGCGCCCCCACTGGCACGGGAAACGACGCCGCCACCGTCCGGTCCACCGTCTCCCCCGCCCGGATCCGCTCGCGGAACATCAGGACCGGACTGTAGCGTGGCCCCGCCAGCGGATAGTAACCCAGCACCCGGTCCAGGTCTGTCTGCGCTGCCACCATCCCCTCCTGCCGCGCTCCCCCCGCGTCGACCACCGCCACTTCCACTTCCTTCACCTGAAACAGCACCCGCGAAGGGTTGTGGATCCTCAGATCGAACACCGCCAGCGACGACTCCGGCCCGGTTGGAATCGTCCGCACCTTCAGCCACCGGACTTCCAGCCTCGCCTGCACACCCCGATTCAGCCAATAGGCGATGCCCGCCAGCGCCGCCGCCACGACGAGCCCCGCCAGGCCCCACCACACCAGCGGCGGCACCCGGATCTCCCTCTTCATCGATTCATCCTCTGCCGGTCAGCTTCAGGATCTCACCCATGCACTGGTGCGCCTTCTCGATCAGCGTGCCGTCGAAGACGTGCGTCTCCAGCCCGATCCTGCCTGCATAGCCGTCGGCCGCCAGCGCGTCGAAGATCTCTTTCCACGGGACAAAGTCGGGCCCGATCACCAGCCCGCGCGCCTTCATCTGCACGTTGCCCACGCGCCGCACCCGCAGCTCGCGATAGCCGTCCGGCCACGGCCGCTCCCCATGGCCGATGGCGTTCACCGGATCCCAGTTGATGCCCAGCGTCTCGTCGCTCACCAGCTCGCACAGCCGCCTGAGCTCGGCTGACGTGGCCACGTTGCAGGAGCCTTCGTTCTCCACCAGCAGCCTCACGCCGGCGCGCCGCGCCGCCGGCAGCATCTCGCCCAGCAGTTCGGCCACGCGCGGCAGCAGCGCCGCCGGCTCGGCCACGCGCGTAAAGGTGAACACCCTCACCAGCCGGACATCGAAAATCTCGGCCGCGCGCAGCGCCTTGGCCAGATCCTCGTGGCGGCGCTCGAACAGCGCCTGGTCGCGCTTTTCACGCATCGCCCGCTGCTCCGGCGTCTCATTGCGCCGCCGCGCGGGCTCGGTGCCCGGAAGCGGAAATTTCAGCAGCGGGGTGTTCAGGAACGACACCCGGAGGCCCGCCTCGCGCAACTGCTTTGCCGTCGTGCGAAGCTCCGCCTCTTCCAAAAAAGCGTAGGTCCCGCCCTTGCCTGGCACGCCCCGCAGCTCCACCCATTGAACCCCGTACTGCTTGCAGAACGCGATGGCGTCTTCGGGCGTCCGCGCGATCTCATCGGTAAGCAGGCTGATGCGGTCCAGCCCGATGCGGCCCGCCGCAAACGCTCTCGCCGCGCCCAGCAGCACGGCCGGCAGCTCTCTTCGACGAAGGGGCATGTCCAGAGTCTACCAGGCGTGCCCGGAGTCCATCCGATGGTGTGACTGGTGCGAGTCGTGCGAAGGCGCTGAGGCCAGAAATAGCACGCCGCTCGTCAGCGGCGGCAACGCCAGCAGCAGCGCCGTCGCCAGGCCCCGCGCCGCCGGGCCATTCTCCGCGCCTGCCCAGTAGGCCGTGAACACGACAATCGCCAGCGCCACCAGCAGCGTGCCGCCTGGCGCCGGATGTCTCCAGGCAAGCAGCGACACGGCGATGAAGATCAGCCCAGGCAGCGTCTGAAGAAAGATGTCGGCCACCGAAGCGTATTCCGCAACGCCGGAGGCGAACCCGAACCACGCCCAGAATACGCCCCATCCCAGC
Source organism: Bryobacteraceae bacterium (assembly GCA_026002855.1). Lineage (NCBI taxonomy): Bacteria > Pseudomonadati > Acidobacteriota > Terriglobia > Bryobacterales > Bryobacteraceae > Bryobacteraceae bacterium. The sequence goes on along the minus strand of BPGD01000001.1, from coordinate 3,918,749 downwards.
GACACCACCCGCGCCACCGCCCGCTCCCACTCGTGGAACCCGTACCAGTTCAGTTGCAGTTGCTTCATCGGGGGAGCCTTCGCGCATCATAAGGCGATTCGCCTATTTTGGCAAGCAAAGAAACAGCGAACAGCGACTGCCGTCACGCGGTGCCAGCCTGCTTGAGCAGTCGTTCAAGAATCTCCGGGATCTCAAAGATGGCACGGTTCTGAATGCGCCCGCACGCTTCCTGCATCGGCCGCAGTCGGCCGCCTTCGACGAGCTCCCGCACCGCGTCATCCACCTTGCGGAAGCTGTCCAGGACGATCCCCAGTCCCTGTTCCCTCAGCCAGTCGGCATTGTAGCGCTCCTGCGGCAGCGTCCACGCGTTGCGCACGGTGATCACCGGCAACCGGCAGTGGATGGCCTCGGAAATCGACCCCGGCCCCGGTTTGCCAATGAAAAAATCCGCCAGCCGCATCCATTTCGGCACCTCCGCAGTGAAGCCGATCACGTGCTTGCGGATCCGCGTGCGGCGCCGCTCCAGCCGCTGCCGCAGCGCTTCATTCCGGCCCGCAATCAGAATCAATTGGACCTCCAGCCCGCTGCGGTCCACCCGCTCGAGCACGGTCTCCATCGCCTCCGACCCATAACCCCCGAACAGCACCAGCCCCGTCGCGAGCCCCGGCTCCAGGCCCAGACGCTCCCGCTCGGCGGCCACGTCCAGCTCCAGGGTCTCATAGAACCGCGGATTCAGGATCATGCCCGACACGCGAAACACGCGCTCAGGCGGATGGCCCATGCCGAGCGCCTGCCGGCGCGCCTTCTCCGTGCCGCAGATGAAAAATTGTGGCTGCCGTTCGATCCAGAACGCCGGCGGATAATCGGCCAGGTCCGTCAGAATCGTCACGTAGGGAGCGCCGGGCCGCACCGCCTGCCAGGCCTCGAAGATCGCCCGGTTGAAGTTCGGCACCACGCTCGCTACCAGGTCCGGCAACGGCCCGCCCGATCGTTCCTGCCACCATTGGCGCAGTAGGCCGACCTCGCTCCCGTGGTAGTGCCGGATCACTGCCTGCATGAACCGCAGCCCCTGCGCCGAGCCGAGCGTCCAGCCCCTGCGCAGCAGCAGGTTGTAGATCTCCTCGAGATCCAGCCCCAGCAGCTTCTGGAAGACGTCGACCGGCGCAAGTATCTCTTTCAGATGCACCAGGCGGATCTCGAACGGACGCCCTTCGCGCTCGCACACCTGCTTCAACGCGGTCGCCGCCGCCCGGTGGCCTCCGCCCGCGTCAAAGAAGATGACGTCAATCCTTTTCATTGCAGTCGTACCGGCTCCGTCGAAAATCACGCCCTCCTGGGCCGCGAGTAAAGCAGCGCGAAGCGCTGCCAGAACGAGCAGCCACAGCGTGGCCGGCACGGCCCGCGGCGATTGTCGTCCCTGCCGTTCTCCATCGGAGTCAGAGCCGCTCTCCCGGAGAATAGCAGAAGCGGCCGCCCCTCCCCATCCCTCAAATTCGGCGCGCGCCCTAGCCCGCACGGGCGATTGGTCCGCCACCCGCCCATGCCGCATGCTGGTTGTCGAGAGGCGGCAGATCGCCGCCCCCAACTCACTCAAGGAGCTGAAAGCAGATGAAGAAGATTCTTGCCGCCCTGACCATGGCTGCCTTCACGATGGTGGTGACGCCGTCGTTCGCCCAGACGCAGCCGGATCAGCCGAAGAAGGAAGAGAAGAAGAAGTCGAAGAAGCACAAGAAGGGCGAGGAGAAGAAGGAAGAGAAGAAGTAGTTCCTTCTTTCGCCATCCTGCAAATTCTGGGCCGCCCCGCGGTGGGGCGGCCTTTCTCATTTCACCCGCCGATTCGCCGCCCTCGATGATCACGCGCTTCTGGGCCGCGACTCACGCTCGCCCGTCCGGGCCAGCAAAAGCGGCCGACACCTGCCGCTGCCGCAAGCCCTTCCGGGCCGCGCGCTGCTGGCTGCTCATCTGGCGGCCTGCGGCCGCTTCCCTTGCGGCCCGGAAGGGAAAACCGCCGGCGCCGCCGGAGTTCCGTCACACGCAATTGCACTCGCCAGATCAATCACTTGCACCCGGCATGCTTGCGGCCGCGTGGCATACTCTTTTCTGCGGGGATACGAATCTCTGGCCAGAGTCCCCCCGCTTGGACCGGACAGCCTCGTCGGGCGGCCGCTTGTGCGGCTTCACGCGACCAGGCAGCCTCGTCGCTTCGGCGGCAGGAAAAGCGGATGTCCCAAGGTAAGACCTGATGAGCTCGACAAATACGGCCCATTCGGCGCCGCGGCCCCCAGCGGGCGCGGCCGCGAGGCCGGGCTGCGCCAGGAGGGCGCGTTCCGGTTGACGCGGGCGGCCACACGGCGCGGGCGGGATGCCTCGAATGGATCCCGCCCGGCCCGCCGCCAATGGTTCAATGATGCATGAAGAGACGGGAGCAGTCTGCCCCAGCGCCTTCAATCCGGCTCCGGCGATACGCACGCGCCGTGTTCCTGCGTCCCAGCCGCAGGTGCAAGGCGCGCGGCGCCGCGCGACTGAGCCGCGAGGGAAGCGGCCGCAGACTGCGAAACGAACCGTGAACGGCGCGGCCCAACATGGCTTGCGGTTGCTACGCCGCACGTGTCGATTGATTCCGCTCGCTCTTCGGAGGAGCCCCCGTCATGGCTGTGAAGCGGGTGATCTCGACAAGACGCAGATCCAGGCCGTGCGGCGAGCCCGGCGGACCGGGTCCAAAAGCATTGTGGGCCCGCCACCGGCCGGGCTCAACCCTTCTGGGGAGCCGCACGGCTCTGGCGGGCCCACAAAAATGGTTCCAAGTGACCCGCGGACTCAGCTTGCTCGCCGACCCTTCTAGACGGGCCTGAGCGTGGCGCATCCGGCTGACCGGGCACCCTTGGCTTCCCGCTCCCCGACCCCGGGATTTGCCCGGAACCAGTTCACCGCAGGAGGCCGTGCCAGCGACTCAGCCGAAGCGAAGCCGGGAACTCGAAGCGGCCTTTCTCTCGCCCGCATGGACGCTGCCGTTACCGGAGCGCCCCGGCGGGGTCACCGATCCTGGCCTGCTTCTTCGCCTCCATTGACGCTTTCCCGCGAACCCGGTCCGCCCTGGCCTCCCTCCTCGGCTGCCTCGAGGACCTCCGGGGAGATCTGCGGCCAAGACCCGTTGTCCGCCGAATCAGCGCCAACCCGGAAAGCCCGAACCTTCCAGCCGCTCCCCTCCGGGATTTTCGCCCCTCGGGATCAACGCGCGCCGTCAGGCTGGCTCTCTCGGCGGCTTGCCGTCCGGAACGCCCGATCGCCCTTCGCTCCCCGGCAGCGTTCTTTGTTCCACTGCCGGATCATCGTTCCGGGCTCGCTACGTTCCATTCAGCTCGCTGTTCCGTGAACCTCTTGGAACCATCTTCAATATGCAACAGCCCCCCGAAAGTGTCAACAGAAATCGACCCGGAAACCGCTCTCCGGGCCGAACTTTATTTTGCCTGTATTCAAGAACTTGTGATGACAGTTCTGTGAACACCCTGTGTATAAAACGTGAATCCGGGAAATTGTTTCTTCCCTTGCCGCCGCCGCGCCTTCAGATCATCTTCCCGCGGGTTTCCGGTCCTGCTCCGTGGCGCCCCTGGACTCACACTGCACGCCTCCGGGCCCGAGTGCCCGCAGGGCGCCGCGGCGCGCGTCCCGCGGCCGCCGCCACGTCCGCCCTAGCGCTGCACGCGTCCGCTGCCGCCCTCCTTGAGCAGCGCCTCCACCTCGGCCCGCGAGAACCGGTTGAAGTCGCCCGGCACGCTGTGCTTCAGGCACGAGGCCGCCACCGCGAACTCCAGCGCGTCCCGCAGCGAGGACAAGTTCAGAATCCCGAAGATCAGCCCGCCGGCAAAGGCATCTCCGCCGCCCACGCGGTCGACGATATGCGTGATGTCATAATGCCGGCTCACCAGGAATTCGTTGCGGTCGTGCAGGCACGCCGACCAGCCATTGTGCGAGGCCGAATAACTCTCCCGCAGCGTGATCGCGATCAGTTTCAGGTTCGGATACGCCGCCAGCACTTTCTCGGCCAGTTGCTGATACTGGCCGCGGTCCAGCTTGCCGGACGCCACGTCCACGTCGATCTGGATGCCGAGCGACTTCTGACAGTCCTCTTCGTTGGCAATCGCGTAGTCCACGTAGCGGACAATCTCCGTCATCACCTCCTGCGCGCTCTTGCCGTACTTCCACAGATTCTTCCGGTAATTGAGATCGCAGGACACCGGCACGCCCATCTCGCGCGCCGTTTTCACCGCCTCCAGCGCCAGGTCGGCCGCCGACTGCGACAAAGCTGGCGTGATGCCGGTGATGTGGAACCAGCCGGCATCGGCGAAGATCGCCTTCCAGTCCAGATCGCCCGGCCGGGCCTGGGAAATCGACGAGTAGGCGCGGTCGTAGACCACCTTGGAGGGCCGCTGGTTGGCGCCCGGCTCGACAAAGTAAATGCCGAACCGGCCCGGGGCGCGGCGGATGAACCGGGTGTCGATGCCGAAGCCGCGCATCTGGTAAATGAAGGCGTCCGTGATCGGATTGTCCGGCAGCACCGTCACGTAACGGGCCGGATGTCCAAAATTGGCGACCGAGACGGCGACGTTGGCCTCGCCTCCGCCAAAGGTGGCCACCAGCGTGGGCGACATCAGCAGCCGCTCAAAACCCGGCGGCGCCAGCCGCAGCATGATTTCACCAAACGTCACCACAGGAGCCTGCGACATGGATCAGTACCTCGCTTTCTGTCTCTCCGGTTCTCGCTCAAAGTCAATTACTGCACACCCGGCGCGGGCACCGCCACCGCTTCCAGGGCGAACGCGCCGTCCATCGACGGCAGCCCTTCATACGGCACGATCAGCCCCGCCGGAGGATTGGCAACATCGATAAACTCGGCGCGGACCCGGCGGGCCAGTTCGGCCAGTTGCCGCGACAACGGATAGATGTTCAACACCACGGCCGATTTCAGCGACGCGCCCGCCTGCTGGAGCGTCCGTTCCAGCCGCTGAAAGGCGAGACGCGCGTCGCTCTCCTCATAACGGAAGGCAAGCTGCGCCCCGGTGAACACGGCCCGCGGCACGCTCAGCGCCACCGCCGAATCCAGCCGTCGCACGCCCCCGGCGACCGGCTCGGCCAGCGGCGCCGCCGCTTCGCACGCCACCGCCGGTTCGGCCGGCAGCCGCTGCACCTGAAACGCCACCAGCGATGTGCGCGGAAACAGCGCCGCCGCCTCGCGCCGCACCGGCTCGAGCAGATCCGGGCTGGTCACGCCGCACACCAGCGAGGCCAGCGCCTCCGGCTTCACTGCCGCCTGTTCCATCGTGCGCGCCAGTTGCCGGAACGTCTCCGCCGGCGCGCGCGAAGACACGGTCGCAAACAGAACTCCCGCTCCCGCCGGCTTGCGCTGCTCAATCGCTGCCATCATCTGCACCTGGGCGCCTTCCAGCGGCAACGCGCCCACCTGCACCACTGTCACCACCGGCAGCGGGAGCTTGCGCTCGGCGAAGGTCTCCGCCACCAGCATCGGCACGCGCCGCAGGTCGCCCGAGCCCGCCACGTAGGCGCGAATCCGCACAAATCGCGCCCCGCGCGCCTGTTGAAGGAGGGACCGCAGCCCGTCGCGCGTCTGCTGCGAAAGCAGTCCTCGCGCCGAAAGAGGCGCATGCACGAAGCCCAGCCTGGCCGGGTCGGCCGACACGGAAGCCGGCGGCTCCGGAGGCAGCTCCAGCGTCTGCGTGATCTCCTCTTCTTCCTTCTGCTTCTTCTTCCTCCGCTGGGTGGCGTCCGCGGCCAGGTCTGCCAGAAGCACAAGCGCCGCCGCCCACGCAGCCGCCCGCAACAAGGTGGTCATGGCTGTGCACCCGCCATGCTATCAAAACGGCCATGCGGCCCGGCAATCGTCCATCAGACCGGAATCTGTCAAAATAAAAGACGTTTCCCCTGAAGCATGGCCGCAGTGCAGAAAGAAACCGGCGCCGGGCTCATCGAGCTGCTGCTCGGCGAGCATGGCTGCATCCTGGCGCTCCTGCGGAGCATGGAACAGCGCCTTTCTCCCATGGGGCTGGCCGAGCTGAAGGGCTGCGGCGCCGCTCTGGAGGCCGTCTTGCAGGCCCATGCCGTCGAGGAGGATCAACTCCTGTTCGCGTCGCTGGATCACGCGCCCCCGGCGCTCGAGAAAGCGCTCGAGGCCATGTACGGCGAACATGAGGAAATGCGGCGCCTGCTCGAGGAGCTCCGCACCGTGCGTCAGTCGGGCCGCGCCCGCGCGCTGCTGCGTCGGCTGATGGATCTCGTGCGCGAACACTTCGCGGTGGAGGAGCGCCTGCTGTTTGGACTGGTTCGGGAACGGATCAGCGAAGACCGCCTCCGCGAACTCGGCCGCCACTACGCCCGCCGCCGCGGGGTGGAAGCCGGCTGAAGCGGCCCGCGCCCTCAGCGGATCCAGCCCAACTGCCGGAGGCCCGCCGGGACGTCTTCCCCTTCGGCGAACGTGAACTCCCGCCGCACGCGCCCGTCTTCGAGCGCCACCGCGTAGGGCGGGTCCGTGAAACGGAACACCTGGCGGAGCCTGCCCGCATCAAAGCTCACCCCGGCCCGAAGACCCGTATCGCGCAGAAAGGCCGTGGCCCACTGCGGGTTCACCGTCGGCACCGCCACCACGCGGGCGCCGTTCCATTCGAGCGTTCCCAACTGCTTCGCGCTCTGAAAACAGTGTGAACATTCGGGGTCGAAAAAGAACAGCAGCGTCCGCCCTTGCCGCAGCGCATAAGGCCTGCCATCCACCTGGATCTCCGCCGGCGCCTCGACGTCGCTGCGCTGAACCAGGGTCGCGCCGAACACGGCCATCGCCATGACGACAATCACGCCCAGCGCCATGGCCGCCTGCTTCAGGCTCGTGCTCCGAACGGACCACGCCGCCGCCACGAGCGCGGCGATCAACATCAGTCCGTCAGAGACGAAAAACTGCATTCCGACAACGCGCTTCAGCCACGGAAAACAGCTGCAATCTTCTCCCTGAAGCCGCCCGTAAAAGACGGCGAAATAGCCCATGAAAACCAGCAAAATGGCGGCGGCCAGCCAGCCGCCCCAGCGCCGCCAACGCGGCACCAGCAGCAGCAGGCCGATCCACGTCTCGGCGATGCCGGCCAGCAGGGCCACCGGCGTGGCCAGTGGCTTCGGAATCAGCAGCTGGGTGACGCGCTCGGCCGTCGCCAGCGGATCACTGAGTTTCCAGATCCCCGCGACAAGGAACACGAGCGCCAGGACCACGCCGCAGGCGCCCGCCACCCAGCTCCGCCACCCCTCCACGGCCGCCGCGGCCTCCACGGGGCCCTGTGACATACTGTCTTCCATGCTCCCCATTCTATTCCTGCTGGCGGCAGCCGTTGGGGCGCAGGCGCAACCGGCAGCCGACCTGCTCGTCGTCCATGCGCGCATTTATGTCACCGCCCGCTCCAAGCCGGTCTCGGCGATGGCTGTCAGGGACGGCCGCATTGCCGCCATTGGCGAAGAGGCCCTCCGCCTGGCCGGGCCGGCCACGCGCCGCCTGGACCTCGGCGGCGCGCCCGTCTTTCCGTCTTTTATTGACTCCCACGCCCACATGCGCGGCCTCGGCGCCCTGCTGGAATCGCGCGACCTCCGCCATGTGCGCAGCGTGGCGGAAATCGCTGCCTGGGTGCGCGAGCGCGCCGCGACGGTCCCCAAGGGCGCATGGATCGTCGGCCGAAACTGGGATCAGACGAACTGGGGCGGGTCCTTTCCAACCGCGAGGGACCTGGACAGCGCCGCGCCGGACCACCCCGTGTTTCTGTCCCGCGTCGACGGCCACGCTGCCTGGGTCAACTCGCTTGCCCTACGCCTGGCAGGGATCGACGAAAACACGCCCGACCCGCCCGGCGGCCGGATTTTGCGCGACGCCGCAGGCAGGCCGACGGGGGTTCTGATCGACCAGGCGATGGGAGTCGTGCGCCGGCGCATTCCCCCGCCCACGTTCGCGCAGGTCAAGCACCAGCTCGCTCTGGCCGCCGCCGAATGCGCCCGCCTTGGCCTGGCCGGCGTCCACGATGCCGGCGTCTCGCAGGAAGACCTCCGCGCCTACCGCGAGCTCATCTCCGAAGGACGACTCGCCATCCGCATCTATGCGATGATCGGCGGCGACGGGCCCCTCTGGCGCGAGTACCTCAACCGCGGCCCGGAGATCAGCCCGTGGCTGACGGTCCGCGCCATCAAGCTCTATGCCGACGGCGCCCTGGGCTCGCGCGGGGCCGCCCTCTGGCAGCCCTACTCCGACGACCGCAACAACACCGGTCTGCTCATCACTCCCAGAGACGAGATCGAAAGAATCGCCCGCCAGGCGGCCGCCCGCGGCTTCCAGGTCTGCACCCACGCCATCGGCGACCGCGCCAACCGCATCGTCCTCGACGCCTACGCCGCCGTCCTCGGCGGGCCCAACGACCGCCGCTTCCGCATCGAGCACGCCCAGGTCGTCTCCCTGCCCGACTTCCGCCTCTTCCGCGAGTTCTCCATCATCCCCGCCATCCAGGCCACGCATGCCACCAGCGACATGCGCTGGGCCGAGGCCCGCCTCGGCCCGGACCGCATCGCCGGCGCCTACGCCTGGCGGCGTTTTCTTGCGCTCGGCGTTCCGCTGCCCAATGGCAGCGATTTCCCGGTGGAAGAGCCCGGCCCGATGGCCGGCTTCTACGCCTCCATCACCCGCCAGGACGCCGCCGGAAATCCGCCCGGCGGCTGGACGCCGGACCAGAAAATGACCCGCGAAGAGGCGCTTGAATCCTGGACCATTTTCCCGGCCTATGCGGCCTTTGAAGAGAAGCTGCGCGGGACGCTCGAGCCGGGAAAATACGCTGACTTTATCGTGCTGGATCGCGACATCATGACCATCCCGCCGGCCGAAATTCTCCGCACAAAAGTAAAAATGCACTTCGTCGCCGGCCGGCTGGTGCACGAAGAAAAATGATCCTGCTCCTGTTGCTGCTTGCGCTGGCGACGCCGCCACGGCCTGCCGTGCAGACGGTTTTCAACGACACCGTGGACATCGCCCCCGGCCAGGTGCGCACGCTCGCCATCCCGCTTCACGGCGGCGCGCGGCGGGTGGCCTGCTCCTGGCTCGTGCACCGCGGCGCGGCCGCGCGGCTCGTGCTGCTGCCCGCCGCCGACGTTGACGCCTGGCTGCACGGAAAGCCTCACACCGTGCTCGCGCAGTCGCAGTTCGCCCGTTCCGGGGTCCTCGCCTTCCTCGCCGCGGCCCCGGCCGACCTGGTTCTGATCCTCGAATCAGAGGGCGGCAACCGCCGCCCGGTCCGGCTGCGCCTCCTGGTCCGCCTGCTGGATCCGGCCCTGCCGTTTCCGGGCCGGCCGCTGGCCGCCGAACGCCGCCGCGGCGAGCTTGTTGTCTGGGGCTCCCTGGGCCTGTTTTCCGCCGTGGCGGGCTTCTCCGCCGCGCGGCTGCGCCGCAACTTCCGCCGCCGCTGGTGGGGGCAGCCCTGGGCCTGAGCCTGGCGCCGCGGCCGCCTGCCGCAAGTTTCCGCGGCCTGCGTGCTACACTCAAGGGTTTCCCATGCTGTGGTCCCGCGCATTCATTCCGACACTCCGTGAAACGCCCGCCGAGGCCGAAGTCGTCAGCCACCGGCTGCTGCTCCGCGCCGGCTACATCCGCCAGCTCGGAGCCGGCATTTACAATTACCTGTACCTCGCCCAGCGGTCCATGCTGAAAATCCAGCAGATCATCCGCGAGGAAATGGACGCAATCGGCGCCCAGGAATTCCATCTCGCCGCCCTGAATCCGGCCGAAATCTGGCAGGAATCCGGCCGTTACGACGTCATGGGCGATAATCTTTTCCGCCTCAAGGACCGCTATGGCAGGCCTCTTTGCCTCGGCATGACGCACGAAGAGGTCATGACCCATATCGCCCGCGGCGAGCTCAGGTCCTACCGGCAATTGCCCCAGATCTGGTACCAGATCCAGACAAAATTCCGCGACGAACCCCGGCCAAAATCCGGACTGCTCCGCGTCCGCCAGTTCATCATGAAGGACTCCTATTCCTTCGATCTCGGCCCGGAGGGGCTGGACGAATCCTACGAAAAGCACCGCATCGCCTACTGCCGCATCTTCGACCGCTGCGGGCTCGACTATATCGAGGTCGAGGCGCACTCGGGCGCCATGGGCGGCTCGCAGTCGCAGGAGTTCATGGTCGCCACCGAGGCCGGCGAGGACTACGTCGTGCTCTGCCGCGCGACCGGCTACGCCGCCAATCTCGAAAAGGCCGTCTCGCGGCCGAAGCCGCCCGAGGCGCCGGACCCCGAAGGCGCGATCGAGCCCGAACCCGTCCACACGCCGAATCAGAAAACGATCGAGGAAGTGGCGCGATTCCTCGGACTGCCGCAGACGTCGCTGATAAAGACCCTCTGCCTCATCGCCGACAGCCGCCCGGTCGTCGCCGTTCTCCGCGGCGATCATCAGCTTTCGGAAACCAAGTTCCAGTCCGCCGCCGGCTGCCAGGAGTTCCGCCCGGCTCATCCGGACGAGATCCGGGAACTGTTCGGAGCCTCGGCCGGCTCGCTCGGCCCTGTCGGCCTTCAGGGCGTCCGCATCCTCATCGATGAAGCGCTGCGCGGCCGCCGAAACATGGTCTGCGGCGCCAACCGCGACGACTACCACCTGAGAAACGTCACCCCGGACGAGGATTTCCGCGGCGAATGGCACGACCTCCGCCAGGTGGCCCCGGGCGACACGGAGCTCAACACCGGCGCGCCGCTCGAAATTCTCAAGTGCGTCGAGATCGGCCATATCTTCAAGCTCGGCTACAAGTATTCCCAGGCCATGGGCCTCACCGTGCTCGACCAGAATGGCGTCGAAACTCCGGTGATCATGGGCAGCTATGGCATCGGCGTTGAACGCGTCCTCTGCGCCGCCGTCGAGCTTTATTCCGACGAGGACGGCATCTGCCTGCCCGTCTCCATCGCGCCCTTCGAGGTCGTCATCACGCCCGTGAAGGCCACCGACGGCTCGCTGAAAGAGGCTGCCGACCGCCTCTACCGCGAACTGAAAGAGGCGGGCGTGGACGTTCTCTACGACGACCGTGACCTGAGCCCCGGCGTGAAATTCAAGGATGCCGACCTCATCGGCGTGCCTTTCCGCGTCAACATCGGCCGGAAGCTCGCCTCCGGCAAGCTGGAGCTGGTCAACCGGCGCACCCGCGAAGTGAAGGAGATCGACGCCGCGTCGGCCGCGGCCGACATCCGCCAGGCCATCGAGCAGGCGCGCCCGCAGGCCAGACACTGATGCCGGACTGGGACGCCATCCGCGGGCTCTTCCCTTCCCTCAGCCGCTGGACTTTTCTCAACACGGCCACCTTCGGCCAACTCTCGACCCGCACCGAGCAGGCCGTGCTGGATCACCTTGCGCGCCGCCGCGAACTGGCCTGCTCGGACTTCCTCTCCTGGTTCGACGATCACGACCGGCTGCGCGAAAAGATCGCCCGGCTGATCTGCGCGCGCTCCACCGATATCGCGTTCTTCCCCAACACCTCCAGCGCCCTGGCCGTGCTGATCCACGGCCTGGCCCTTCAGCCGGGGGACGAAGTGCTCACGCTGGAGCAGGAGTTTCCCAATCAGATCTACGCGCCGCTCTACCGCGGCGCACGGCTCGTCGAGGTCCCACCGGAGCGGCTGCCGGACGCGATCAGCCCGCGGACGCGGCTCGTCGCCATCAGCTCGGTGAACTACACCACCGGCTCGCACGCGCCGCTGGAGGCCATCAGCAGCGAATGCCGCCGCCGCGGCGTCCCTCTCTACGTCGACGGCACGCAACATGTCGGCGCCCTTCGCTTCGATTTCGCGCGCATCGCCCCGGACATGCTGGCCGTCAACGCCTACAAGTGGATGCTTGCGCCGAACGGAGCCGCCTTCGCCGCCGTTCACGAGCGCCTGCGGCCGCGGCTGGCCCCGCTGGCCGTCGGTTGGCGCTCCCATCACGACTGGCGCCGGGTGGCGGCGCTCTGGCACGGCCGGCCCGAACTGAAGGACTCGGCCGAGAAATACGAGGGTGGCATGCTGCCTTCGGCTTTGCTCTATGGGCTGGAAGCCAGCGTCGATCTCATGCTCGAGCTCGGCCCCGAACAGATCGAGCGGCGCGTGCTGGAACTCGCCGCCGGCGCCCGACGCCTGTTTCCCCAGGCCCTGCCCCATCACGACTCGCCCATTGTCGCCGTTGCCATGGAAAACGCAACTGCCGTCGCAGCCTGGCTGAAACAGCGACGGATCCTCGTTTCGGCGCGGCACGGGCTGCTGCGGGTCTCACCGCACTTTTACAACAACGAAGCCGACATCGCCCGCCTCGGCGAGGCGCTGGCGCAGGCGGGCGCCGCCTAGCGCACGGCCGCCGGGTTGCCCGTGGGCGGCGGGGCATGGTCTTCGCTGGCGGGCGGCCCCAGCAGCTCGATGAGATGCGGCCGCAGCGCCTCCGCCCAGATCTCATAGCCGCGCAACGCCAGGTGGATGCCGTCAGGATCCAGCACTTCCCTGAGTGGTTTCCCGTCCGGGCCCGTCATCCGGTCCGTCAGGTCCAGGAAGCGCACCCGCGGCCCTGCCAATCGGGCCAGCAACGCATTTGTATTCCGGATGACGCCGGCGAGTTCCGGGCGGTCATTTCGCGGAAAAATCCCCATGAGAATCACCGTGGCCGACGGCATTCTTTTCTCAATTTCCGAAAGAATGGCGCGGATTCCGGCAGCGATTTCCTCCGGGCCGTGCCGGCCGAGATTGTTCGTGCCCGCCAGCAGCACGACCACTCCGGCGTTCACGCCTTCCATTTCGCCATTGCGGATCCGCCAGAGAATGTTCTGCGTTGTATCTCCTCCCCAGCCGAAATTGGCCGCGTTCCAGCCGAAAAACGTCTTCTTCCAGTGTTCAAGAAACTCCGGGTAGTCCAGCGCTCCCCAGCGCCGCGTGATCGAATCGCCCAGGAAGTAGAGATCGATGCGGCCCCGTTTGGTCTTCTCCAGCAGTTGCGCGTGGGCCTCCAGCGAATTTGAGTCCAGCCGCGGCACTGCCTCGCCGGCGGCCAGCGGCGGCGGCGCGGGCCGCGGGCAGCCGAGCCTGGCGGACGCCCAGGGGATGAAATATTTCCAGTTCGGCCCGTCGGTGTGGCCGCCGTCGTGCTGCCGCCAGGCGAGCGCGCCCCCGAGCAGCCCGGTGTTCACGGGCGGCATCTTCGCCTGGCGGTAGCCGTCGTTCACTCCCAGGTCCCGCGCCCCGAGCAGCCGCCAGGCCGGTCCGGCGGCAACGGCGGCCATGAAGCTGCCCTGCTGGTCCAGCCATTTTGCATCGCCTTTTTCCGGAATTCCGTAACTGATAAACACGAGTCTGGGGGCGCAAAGAGCGAGTAATTGGTGCGAATCAACGGGCAAATCGCCGGCATTTTTTTCGCCGAAATCCGCCTCCGCCGCGGCGTATTTCAGAAAATTCCCGGCCATCCAGTGGTATTCTCCCTGGCCGGCCAGGTTTTCCACCGCTTCGCCGAAATTGCGGCGGAAAGGCTTGACCCCGCCGGCGCCGGACGATCCGATGAGCGCCACTGCAAAGCGCGTGTCGAAGGCCATCGCCACCAGCGCCGCCTTGCCAAAGCGGGAAACGCCCTCCACGCCGACGCGTTTCGCGTCCACGCGGGAGTCGGTCTCCATCCAGTCGAGCAGCCGGGATGCGCCCCAGGCCCAGGCGCGCAGCGCGCCCCAGTCGTCCGGCCTGCGCGGCCGGCCGCAGTTGGCCAGACCGATGACGCCCTTCGTCAGTCCGGCCCCGTTGTCGGCCTGAATGCTGGCGGGGCTGAGGAGCGCGTAGCCCCATCCGGCTCCGATGAGCTGCACGGTGGCCGGAGGGTCGGGTCCGGCCAGCGCCGCAAACTTCGCGAACGCCGGCGGCACGGGGTCGGATGGAAACGCGGGCCGGCCGAACAGGATCATCACCGGAACGGGGTGCTTCACCCAGGCGGGCGTCACCAACACGGCCTGAATTTCCACTTCGATTTGAGGACAGCCGCGGTTGTCCGCCCGGCCGCGCAGCTCGCGCGCGATGACCGGAAACGGCCCGGCCCTGTCCTCTGCGGTGCGGACCACACGCCATTCGATCCGCGGCGCGCTGGCGGGCACGCGCCCGTACACCTCGCGTTCGAAATCTTCCACGATCTCCGGCCGGCGCACCTTCCACCACAGCTCCGGGGCGGTGACCCGCCGTCCGTCGCGCGTCCGCAGCAGCTCGGGATAATCGGGGAAGGGATTGGCGCGCGATTCGTCGTAGTTGGCCGCATTGGGAGCGCCTTCGCGCGCAGCCGGACCGGGCCGCAGCGCCCGGATGCCAAGCTGCCGCAGCATGTGATGGTGATCGTCGGCCGTGTTCCAGTTGCGGGTGTCCACCGGCTCCTGCGAGGCAGCGACCGGAGCCGGCAGCAGAAACAGGCCCGCCGCAATCATCCAGAGAATCCAGCGCATCCGTCGTTCTCCCTGTTCGGGGCCATGACGCGGCGCAGCGCGCCGCGCGGCCGCTCTGCCGCATCGTATCAGGCGGAAGCCCGTTGCGGCGTGCGCTGTCATCTTGCCACGCCCCGCATCTTCGCGGTGAGGCGCGCAAAGCGCTCGCCGAAGCGGCGCGCGTCTTCGCGCGCAACGGGCGTTACCTCGCCAAAGGCCTGCGCGCCCAGCGAGCCGTAGCCGCCCTCGATCACGCCGCCCGCGACGACGAACCGCAGCGACAGCAGCGCGGCAATCACGTCGAGCCGCGCCAGGTCGGCGCCGTTCGATGGCGAGCCCGAGGTGACAAAGACGCCGCCCGTGCGGCCCTCGCCGAACTCCGGCCCCAGCACGCGCCCCATCCGGTCCAGGAACGACTTCACCGCCGCCGCCTGCGTCTGCCAGTGCACCGGCGTTCCGATCAGCACGCCATGGGCCGCCCGGATCTCTTCATCGCTGACCTCACTCACCCGCCGCGCCAGCGCCTGGACACGCGCCACGCGCGCGGCGCCCTCGCGCACGGCCTCGGCCAGCGCCGCCGTGTGGCCGGTCTCGGAATAATACGCGATGAGGATCCGCACGCCGTCGGCGCCCCACAGGGGGCAAAGAAAAAGTAGAATCAGAATTCCGCGCGTCATACTGGCATTGTAGGGCGCCTCCGTTCGTATGCACCTGTTCTTTTTTGTTGCTCTTTCGCTGCTCCGCGTGCTGCCGCTGGAGGGAAATACGCATCATGTGCAGGGCCTCGTCATCGGCGAAGGCCGGCTCTATCTGACCAGCGTGGATGAGTCCTCGCGCAAGGGGTTCCTCTTCGAGTACGACCTCGCCACCGGCAGACGGCTGCGCGCCGTCGAGCTCCAGTCAGGCAATATGTATCACCCCGGCGGCATGGACCAGGACGAAGACTCGCTGTGGATCCCCGTGGCCGAGTACCGGCCGCAGTCGAGAACGGTCATCCAGCGCCGATCCAAAGCGACCCTCGAGGTCCTCGCCTCCTTTGAGGTTGCCGATCACATCGGCGCGCTCGCCGTGCTGCCCGAAGGGCTGCTGATGGCGAACTGGGACGCGCGCCGCTTTTATCTCTATTCACGCGAGGGCGTGCTTCTGCGCACCCGGGCAAACCCGAACGCCACGCGGTATCAGGACATGAAACGGCGCTATGGGGCGATCCTCGCGTCGGGGCTTCGTGGCCGCGGCCCGGCCGCCGTGGCGGTGCTCGAATGGCTCGACCCGGAAACGCTGATGCCCTTGCAGACCGTGCTGCTGGGACGCACCGACCGCGGCGTGCCTTACACGAGCGAGGGCATGGACTACCGGGACGGGCTGCTTTATCTCGTCCCCGAAGACGCGCCCTCGCGCCTGTTCATTTTCCGCATGGACGCCTGAGCCGCAACCGTGCACTGAGGCGCAGGCTCACACCGCGCCGAGGCCCGGCCCGGTGAGAATTCCCGTCTTCATATATCCGTCCCTGATGACAAAAATGCCAGGGAATTTTTCTTCCCAGCCGCGGTTGGCCGCCGGCACATATTGGCGCGCGTTGGCCTCAATCGCGGCCACCCCGGGCACGTGCGCGGCCAGCCCGGCCGAATGGATCAGCGACGCGCCCGGACAGGTGAGGTCCTGGACGCACAGAAACATCTTCCAGCGTTGCGCGGCGGCGGCCATCAGCAGCGCCTGCGCCTGTCCCTTGCACGCCTTCAGCGCCGCTCCGGTATAGCCCATCGCGCGCGCCAGCCGCAGGCTTTCCAGATCGGTGAGCGATTCGTCGATCACGACCGGGCGGAGCCTCGCGGCCTCGTGCATCACGTTCTCCCGGTGCGCCTTCAGGTCGCGGTGCGTCGGCTGCTCGATGTACTGGATCCGGCGGAAAGCCGCCGGGGATTTTTCACGAATCTGGCGCAAAAATTCGATCAGATATCCGACGTTCGGGCAGCGTTCGTTGAAGTCGAGCGAATAATGCCAGCGCCGGGTTCCCCGGCGCGCCATCGTCTCTGCCGCGCAGGCCTCGACCGCGAGCACCCGGTCACGGTCCCAGGCCAGGTCGTCGCCGTTGAGCTTGATCTTCAGGTGCGTGAGTCCGTTGTAGTCGATCCATTCGGCCAGCGTCTCCGGCAGCCCGTCGTTGACCCTCCGCTCAATGTCGGACTCGCGGATCGGGTCCACGGCTCCCACCAGGTGGTAGAGCGGCATTTGCGGCTTCGGATGGCGCAGCACGAACTGCTCCAGGTGCAGCCCGCGGAACTCCGGCCCGAGATACCGGCCGAGGTCCTCGCGGAGGTGTTCGCGCGTGTAGCAGTGGTAGACGCTCGCCCCGCACAGCTTGCCGTAAGCATCGTGGAGGGCGGCATCGAACGGGCTGGCCGTCACCAGCACGGCGAGCTTGGGCACCGGTTCGGGCGTCTCCAGTTCCGCCGCCGCTTTCAGCCAGGCGGGCTCGAGGTGATGGTTCAGCTCCACCGGATGGCCGTAATCGCTGAACGCGGCCGTCAGCGTGCGGATGCGCGCCGCCAGCCGCCGCATCACCGCAAGAGTGCCGTCGTAGCCCAGCCTGCGGCTGGGCCAGCTCCAGACGTTGCCGAGCGGCATCGAACCAAACCCTTCCGCTTCGCGGCCGGTGCGGTTGCGCGCCCGCAGCCGCACGTTGAGCAGCGTCACCCGGTCCACCACGGAACCGCCGAACTTGATTGGGGTGCGGTAGGAGTAGCTTTCTTCGAACATCTCCACCGACTCGATCCTCATGTCGAGCGGGTTCGGCGCCGAGACCAGCGGGGCGGCGCCGAGAGAGGCAAGCGAGGCGAGGAAGGTGCGGCGGTCAGTCATGACAGAGCGATCCTGCATTTCAGCTTAGCCGCGCGCGCCGCGGCGCGCGAGAGTTTCCTGGCGCAGGTGGAGCTAAAGAACCGGCCGGAACTGCCGATGATACAGGCAGCAGTGATTGCTACCGAAAGGAGGTGAACATCCTGGTAGATCATCACTCGGGGCGATCACGCCCGGAACCGGAAGCGCTGCCCCGCCTCCACCGGCTGTAGCGGCTGAGATGCCCCAGCCAGCGGTTCGTACCGCGCCGCGGGCGGAGATGACAGCGATCGCCAGGCAGGCTGCGGCCCGCGCCGGCCGAAGGTTCCCGACGTGATCGCCCGCATTGCTGGAAAATCGCCCGGGATTGTTCAGGTTCCTGACTTCCGCTGAGACGCCGCACCGGCTGGCGCCAGACGGCACGCTGCGTGCGTCCAGAAATCCTTCGAACCCGCACCGCGAATGAGGCGGCGGCCGCCGGCGCGTCCGGTCACGCTCACGCGCACCCGGTCGAGCGGCCGGTAGATGCGGCGCTCCGTCTCCAGCCGCCCGTAGTGACTCTCCAGTGTGGTCGCGTCCGGCTGGGCGAGGAGCAGAGCAAGGAGGGCGGCCTGCATGCCGCCATCCTAACGCAGCGAGTCCGCGCGGCAGCCGATGAGCGAACGGGCGAATTCGGCGAACCGCCAGGCGTCGCGGAAATTGGAGGCGATGCCGAAGGAGACCCGCACGGCGCCGGTGCTCTGCGCGTCGATACACATGCGCAGGTCCTCGAGAGTGAAGCGGGACGCCTGGCGCACCTCCGGCCGGTTGAAGCATGCCGTGAGCTGCTCGGCGCGCAGCCCGAGCGCCGCTTCCCCGCCGCCGGGGTTGCAGAAGCAGCCGGTGCGCAGCGAGATGTGCTCGCGCGCCGCGAACTCTTCGATCCGCAGGTGGTCGATGACACGCCCGTCGGCTCCGTAAAAGTTCATCGTCACCGTTCCGCCGCGGGGCCCCTGCGGGCCGGGCCCGTAAATCCGCACCAGCGGCAGCCCGTTGGGATGGTGCATTGCGTTCAGCTCGTGGATCAGCCATTCCGCCAGACACCGCACCCGCATGTGAATCCGCTCGAGTCCGGCGCGCCGCAGGTGCTTCAGGCCGATTTCCACGCCGGGGATGTTCAGGAAATCGACCGTTCCGTCCTCGAAGGCCTCGGGGCCGTCGGCCAGAAAATAGCGGTCGCCCTGCACTGAGGCGACCGTGATGGTGCCGCCCGCAAACCACGGCCGGTGCAGCCGGCCGAGCACGCTGCGTTTCGCGATCAGGCAGCCGATGCCGGTCGGGTAGCCGAACATCTTGTAGAAGGAGAGCGTGACGAACTCCGGCTTCACGCGGCCCAGATCCAGCCGGTTTGTGGGAACGTAGGCGGCGGCGTCCAGCAGGACGTCCCATCCGGCAGCCTGGGCGCGGCCCACCCAGGCCAGGTCGTGCTGCGCTCCGGAAAAATTCGACTGGGCCGGGTAGGCAAACAGGCAATTTTTTCCCTCCGGCCGGTCGGCCAGGGCCGCTTCCAGCGCCTCTCCGTCCACGAGGAGGCCGGGAATGGAAAGCGGAATATAGCGGATCCGTGCCCCGCGGGCGCGCGCAAATTCCCGGATTCCATTTACTGAATTGTGGTTGTCAAACGTCAATAAATAAATGCTTCCGGGTGAAAAGGGGTACGATTCTCCCACCAGTTTCAACGCACCGGTGGCATTGGGCGTGAAAATGACCGTGTATTCTTCCGGCGAAGCCTGGAAATATTCGAGCACGTCCCGCCGCCCGCGCTCCACCCATTCCGACATCTGCGCCGAGGCCGGATTGCGCGAATGCGGATTACCGAACACGTGCGACTCGAGCAGCGCCACATGCTCCCGCACCTGGCTGGCGCCATACAGCCCGGCGCCCGTGTAATCCAGGTACACCTCGCCCAGAGCGTCCAGCCGGGCGTAGTCGCTCGCGCGAAGCTCGTCGAGCGCCGCCGTGTCCCCATACGCCGGCCAGCGGTTGAGAAACCCCTGCCGGGCGGCCTGATATCGGTCTTCGTCGAATCGCGTCGCGCTCTCTTTCCGCACGGTCCCTCCTTGGGGCCACCCTTCACCTTAACCGAAAAGCGGCTGCCCCTCCACACCGGTGGTTGCAAGCCGCTGTTCAGAAGCAGGTTTTGGCTGGTAGCACCACAACAAGGTGGTGTACTTTGCTACAACTGCAACATACTGGAAAGAAGGGACTTGACAAACGGCGCGGGATGGCGCATAAAGGAAGCGGGCGTCAAAGTATCGGTTATGAAGGTATTAAATTCGGCAATTTGGTTTGGCTGGAGGCGCCCGAGGGGAGATGCCGAGGGGGGCTACGATGCAGTGGCTGAATGAGTATCTCGACAAGCGGACCACCGCGGCCGATGCGGTGAGCGAGATCCGTTCGGGGCAGACCGTCTACATCCATCCCGGCTGCGCCGTGCCGCTCGATCTGGTCAACGCGCTTGTGGAGCGGTCGCGCGATCTCGAGGACGTCCAGATCGTGCACCTGAAGACGATGGGCGGGGCCGATTACACGCGGCCGGAGTATGAGCGCAGTTTCCGGACGATTGCGCTGTTCATTGGGGACAACGTCCGGCAGGCGGTGCAGGAGGGGCGTGCTGAGTATGTACCGATTTTCCTGCACGAAATCGAAGGGCTGTTTGAGCGCGGGGAAATGCGGCTCGATTATGCGCTCATCCAGGTTTCACCGCCGGACAAATACGGCTATTTCAGCCTTGGCGTGGGCATCGAGACGACGCTGACGGCGGCGCGCCATGCGCGGCGGGTGATCGCGGAGGTGAACCCGAACATGCCGCGCACGCACGGCCAGACGTTCCTCCACATCTCCGAAATTCACAAGATCGTTGAAGTCAATCACCCGCTGCCGGAGATGGCGCCGGACCCGGCCAATGACATTCAGCGCCGGATCGCGCGCAACGTGGCCTCGCTGATTCCCGACGGGGCCACGCTGCAGATGGGCATCGGGGCGGTGCCGGATGCGGTGCTCGGCTTCCTGACCAACCACCGCGACCTCGGCATGCACACCGAGATGTTTTCCGATGGCGTCATTCCGCTGATCGAAAAGGGCGTGATGAATGGCGCGCAGAAGACGATCCACCCGGCGAAGCTGGTGGCCAGCTTTGTCCTCGGCACGCGGCGGCTTTTCGATTTCATCGACGACAATCCGCTGTTCGAGTTCCACCCCACCAAGTATGTGAACGATCCGTTCGTGGTGGCGCAGAACCGCAAGATGGTGGCCATCAACTCGGCCATTCAGGTGGACATCACCGGCCAGGTGTGCTCGGACTCGATCGGCACGCGTCCCTACAGCGGCTTTGGCGGCCAGGTGGACTTCATCCGCGGCGCCGCGCACAGCCCCGGCGGCAAGCCCATTATCGCCCTGCCCTCGACGGCGAAGAACGGCGAGATCAGCCGCATCGTGCCGATGCTGGACCCCGGCGCGGGCGTTGTCACCACGCGCGCCGACGTCCACTATGTGGTGACCGAGCACGGCATCGCGTATCTGCATGGCAAGACGCTGCGCGAGCGCGCCGAGGCGCTGATTGCCATTGCGGATCCGAAATTCCGCGATATGCTGACGGAGTTCGCCTACAAGGCCCGCTATCTGCGGCCCAAACTGATTCCGGTTTCCTGAGGAGGCGCTCATGCCCGCAGCAGTGAAGGAAGACAAGGGCTACATCGTGATCAACGAAGACGAATGCAAGGGCTGCGGCCTCTGCATTGAGGCCTGCGTACAGAAGGTGATCCATCCGGCGCCGTACCTGAACCGGTACGGCTACCATCCGGCCGTCTATGACGGCCATGGGTGCAACGGCTGCGGGCTCTGTTTTTATGCCTGTCCGGAGCCGGGCGCGATCACCGTGTACAAGGCCGTGGCCTGAGACAGGGAGGCGAGCCATGCCCAGACAGCTCATCAAGGGAAACGAGGCGCTCGTGAAGGGCGCCATTCTCGGCGGATGCCGCGCCTTTTACGGGTATCCGATCACTCCGGCCAACGAGCTCACTGAAGCCGCGGCCTTTTACCTGCCCCAGGCAGGCGGCGTCTTCCTCCAGGCCGAAAGCGAGGTGGCAGCCATCAACATGGTCTACGGCGCGGCTTCGGCCGGCGTCCGGGTGATGACCGCGTCCAGCGGCCCAGGCATCAGCCTGATGTCGGAGGGCATCAGTTATCTGGCCGGCGCGGAGCTGCCCTGCGTGATTGTCAACGTGATGCGCGGCGGGCCCGGCCTTGGCAACATCGCCCCCGAGCAGAGCGACTACTTCCAGGCGGTCAAGGGGGGCGGCCACGGCAACTACCGCTGCCTCGTGCTGGCCCCCGCCACTGCCCAGGAGATGTGCGACCTGGCGCGGCTTGCCTTCGAGCTGGCCGACCGCTACCGCAATCCGGTCATGATCCTCACCGATGGCTACACGGGGCAGATGATGGAGCCGGTGGATTTCCACTCCACTCCCGCCGCCGAGCCGAAAGTTCCCGACTGGGCCGTATGCGGCACGCCGGAGACGCGCAGGAATCTGATCACGTCCATCTATCTCCAGCCCGACGACCTCGAACGGCACGTGCGCAAGCTGGCGGCCAAGTACCGTCTGGCCGAGGAGCACGAGACGCGCTGGGAGAACTACCACACCGAGGATGCGGATCTGATCTTCGTAGGTTACGGCATCGTATCGCGCATCCTGAAGTCCGTGGTAGGGATGCTGCGTGAGCGCGGCGTCCGCGCCGGCCTGCTGCGGCCGATCACGCTGTACCCCTTCCCCACGGCCGAAATCCGCCGGCTCGTCGGCCAGGCGGCCGTCTTCTTCACCGTGGAAATGAGCACCGGGCAGATGATTGAGGACGTCCGCCTGGCCGTCGAAGGCGAACGCCCGGTGGAGTTTTACGGCCGCTGCGGAGGCAACGTGCCCTCCGCGGAAGAGATTTTCGATCACGTCATGCGCTGGATTGACGGACGCGCCTCGCAGGCCGTCCAGGAGGTGCTGAGCCATGCCTGAGACGATCCCCGCCCACATGAAGCCCATTCACGCCAAGGCCGACTGCCTGTACGATTCGTACTTCCGCAAGGAGGACAACCAGCACCAGACGCACTACTGTCCGGGCTGCGGCCACGGCATCACGCTGAAGCTGCTGGCGGAGGCCATCGACGAGCTCGGCATCGCCGACCGTGTCGTCGTCGTATCGCCGGTGGGGTGCTCGGTCTTCCTTTATTACTACTTCGACACCGGCAACGTGCAGGTGGCGCACGGCCGCGCGCCTGCGGCCGCGACCGGCATCAAGCGGGCCCGGCCCGATGCGATCGTCATCGCCTACCAGGGCGACGGGGACCTGGCCGCCATCGGCTCGGCCGAGATCCTCCACGCCGCCAACCGCGGCGAGCCGATCACCTGCATCTTCGTCAACAACGCCATTTATGGCATGACCGGCGGCCAGATGGCGCCGACGACGCCGCTCGGCAACAGGACGACGACCACTCCGTTCGGCCGCACTCCGCAAAACGACGGCTATCCGCTGCATGTCAGCGAAGTGCTGGCCGCGCTCGACGGTCCCGTCTATATTGAACGTGTCGCGCTCGGCAACGTGAAGCAGATCCTGGCAGCGCGGCGCGCCATCCGCAAGGCGCTCGAGTCCCAGATGAAGGGGCTTGGCTTTTCGCTTGTCGAAGTGCTGTCGCCGTGCCCGACGATCTGGAAGATGGATCCGGTCGAGGCGCAGCGTCATGTGCGCGAGGTGATGACAAGCCTTTATCCGTTAGGGGTCAAGTGCGACCGGACCGCCGAGCGGGAGCCGCTGCCGGCGCGCCCGCCGGGCGCGCCGCTCGCCGAGCTGCCGCGTCTGCTGCGAATTCCCGAACAAGAGCCGGCCTTCGAGCGCCGCGGCGCAACAGGCGAGGTCGACCTGCGCATCCGCGTGGCCGGCTTCGGCGGCCAGGGCGTGCTGCTGCTCGGCCAGTTGCTCGCTGAAGCGGGCATGGATTATGGGCTCGAGGTCTCGTGGCTGCCGAGCTATGGCCCCGAAATGCGCTCGGGCACTTCTAACTGTCACGTGCGGCTGTCGTCGAAGCCGATTGACTCGCCGCTGGTTTCGAAGCCAGACGTGCTGATTGCGCTGAATGAGCCGTCGTTGCGGAAATTCCTTGGCGCGGTGCGACCGGGCGGCACTGTCCTGTACAATGGCAGCGCCATTCCGGGGGACGCCCGCCGCAGCGACGTCGCCATGTACGCGCTGCCTTTTTTCGAAATCGCCGACCGCGAGGGCAGCGCCAAGGCGGGCAATGTGGTGGCGCTCGGCGCGTTGCTGGAGGCGCTGCCGGTGGTGCCGGTGGAAGTGGTGGAGCGGGCGATGGCGCGGGTCGTCAAGTCAGAAAAGTGGCTTGAACTGGATCGCCGCGCCCTCGAACGCGGCCGCCAGGCGCTGCGAGAGCTGAAAGCTGAGACCGTAAAGGAGCCCTGCCATGCCTGACATGATGGACACGGTCGTTTACTTCAACGGACGCACGGTGCCGCTGCGCGAGGCCCAGGTGAACATTCTCACGCACGCGCTCCATTACGGCACCGGAGTCTTTGAGGGGATCCGGGGCTACTGGTCGCCGGAGGCTGAAGAGCTGTTTCTCGTGCGTGCCGAGGACCATTATGCGCGCTGGAAGACGAACTGCCGGATGTTGGGCATCGAGCCGGACAGGAGTCCGGAGGAACTGACGGCGCTGACGGCCGAGCTTGTTCGGCTGAACGGGTTCCGCACGGACATTTATGTGCGGCCGATCGCCTACATGTCGTCGCCGCGCATCGGGGTGCGTCCGGACGGCAAATACGACTTTGCCATCATCGCCGTGCCCTTTGGCGTCTACCTGGACAGCTCGAAGGGGCTGCATGCGGGTGTGGTGAGCTGGCGGCGGCTGGAAGACCATGCCCTGCCGGCGCGGGGCAAGATCTGCGGGGCCTACGTCAACAGCGTGCTTGCCACCACGGAGGCGCACCGGCACGGCTACGACGAGGCCATCCTGCTGAACGAGTCCGGCCATGTGGCCGAGGGCGCCACCTGCAATCTCTTCATGGTGCGCCACGGCCGGCTGATCACGCCGCCGCCTTCGGAGAACATCCTGGAAGGCATCACGCGGGCCTCGGTCATCGAGCTGGCGCGGCGCGAGCTGCACCTGGAGGTGATCGAGCGGCCCATCGACCGCACGGAGCTGTACGCCTGCGAGGAACTGTTTCTCACCGGCACGGCGGTCGAGATCGCGCCGGTCACGCGCGTCGACCATATCCCGGTGGGCAGCGGAGAGATCGGCCCGCTCACGGCGCACCTGCGCGAGCTGTACTCGCAGGCGGTGCGCGGGCGCATCATCGACTACCACACGTGGCTGCACCCGTGCTACCAGCCGTTGCACGCCGCGCAGGCCTGACGTTCAGCTTTTGGGACTGCCGCGGAGCTTCGAGATCATGGCGCGGATGGAGTCCCGCGCCGGGTTGTCGGGGTGGCGGCGCAGGAAATCCTCGAGCAGGTCGGCGGCGCGCGCGCTCTGGCCGCGGCGGAGGTAGATCTCGGCCAGGGTGAGCTGCGGGTGGCTGAAGTGAGCCGGGTCGAGCCGGATCGCCTCGAGCAGGTACTTTTCGGCCAGATCATAGCGGCCGAGGCCGAAATACGTCATCCCCATCTGGGAGTGGGCCAGCGCGTCGTTCGGCCGCCGCAGGACCGCATTCAGGTTGTATTTCCAGGCCTCGTCGAACCGGCCGATGGTGACATAGACGCCGCCAAGGTTTACCACCGGCTCATAGGCACTCGAGTCGGCTTCCAGGGCGCGCAGGAAATACTTTTCGGCGTCGGCATAACGCTGCGTCTGGTAGGCGATGGTGCCGAGGAAATTCCAGGCCGCGGCGAACTGTGGCGCGATCTCGACGGCGCGTTTGAGGTGAGCGATGGCGGCCTCGACGTCGCGGGACTCCAGGCTGCGGCTGGCCTTGCGGTACTCGTCGCGGGCCTTGTCCGGGATCGCGAGCTGGCGCATGCTGACGACGGCGGAGCGGTCCGGTGTCATGCGGCTCTCCTCCAGCCGCACGGCCAGCTCGATGCGCCCCTTGCGGTCCGCCGTGGATGGGCCGACGGAGATCGTCTTGCGCGTCTCTCCATGGCCGGGGACGAAGATGATGAGCGTGTATGTGCCCGGCTCGATTTTCCTGAACCGGAAGCGGCCATCCGGGCCGGAGAGGGTGGAGGAATGGAAGGGCGCCGTGGCCCCGTGCAGGGCGACCGACGCCTGCACGGCGGGAACGATGGTTCCCCGGACTTCGTAAACTTCAGCCAGCAGGAGCAGCAGGAGCGCGGCGCACACGGGCTTCCGCCGATCATGATGGCACGCGCGCGGGCGGGCTTCAAGCCCGCGCGCCGTCATTTGCGCTCGAGCGCGGAGTTCAGGGCGTGGAGCCGGGCGAGCACCCGCTCTTCCGTTTCCGGAGACAGCGGGACGTGCACGGAGACGGTCTCCTGTTCCCCTTTCGGGCTCAGCATCCAGACCCAGGCGGCGAGTCCGGCCAGAGACAGCACGAGCCGCATGGTGCTGGCGAGCCGTGTCCATTGGGCCGCATCCTGGTTGCGAAGCCAGACGGCGGCGGCCGAGCTGATCATGTAGATGCTGAAGCCGATGCCGTGGGCGAGGAGGTTCCTGCGGATTGGGGCCGGATGGTAGAGCACGAACAGGGCCAGCAGCAGCAGGAAGAGCAGCAGCGCCGTGTAGACGGTGGTCTCCGTCAGATACAATACGCGCAGCCAGAAGGCGGGCTCGTTGGAAAAGGTGAATTCGGAGGAGTGCAGGAGCAGGGACACCAGCAGGCTTCCCGCCAGGCCCACCAGCAGCGCAGTGCCGCCGAGCACGCGCAGTCCCCGATAGGCTGCGAGAATGTTTCCGGCAATCTCGATGACAGACACTGCCCTGGCAGCGATGAGCACCGGCTCGGTGAACAGGATCGTCAGGGCGTACCTGTTGAGGTTGGCTCTGTAAGCCTCCGGGGTGTAGATGTACTGGATCAGCCACGCCGACCGGACCAGTTGCATGGCGAGGAGGGAGAAGATGGCGGGATAGTTGCCGGCGAGCCGGCAGCGCAGCATTTTCCACACAAGCAGCGCGTGGAGGACGATGGTCGCGTACCAGACGGAGAGCTCAAGGAGTCGAAGAGTGCTCATCGCGCTCGGAGGCGATCATATCAGATAAGGGAATGGCGGGAGGAAAAAGAGGAATGCGGGAGGGCACCGCCCGGCTCCCTCCCGCAGGGGGAATCCTTGTTTGGCCTCAGCGCATGGAGAGAGGCAGCTCGATGACCACGCCTCCCTTTGTGCCGTCCGGCGGCCACGGGGGATTGCAGGGGAAGCAGGGATCGGGCATCGGGTCCGAGGTGGCGCGGTTGACGGCGCTCATCACGGGCAGCATCAGCAGGAAGGCAAGCAGGATTCTCTTCATTTTCGGTCGGTTCTCCTTTCGGGGTGGAATTGGGATTCCGATGGCCAGACTAACCCGGAGATGGCCGTTTCCCATCGGCGGAAGCGAAGGATTTCCGCCGATGGAACACGGGCGGCTGGCGGGGCGGCCAGGCAGAAAAAGCCGAACCGTTTTCGTCAAAATGGGTGTAGGATATAGCGAAGAAAAGGAGCCGGCCCGCGAGCGGGCGCGGCGCCCGATGAGGACAGGTACATCGTGCTGAGGCGCGGATCGATGGAATCGAAGCCCAGGCCGGCGCAGGAACTCTGGCGGCGGACTCTGGCGGGCATTCCGTCGATTTACGCGCGGCTGGTGTTTCTGGCCTCACTGCGCGATGTCAACACCGGCCAGTACGCCCATCACGGGCTGGCAATGATTTTCGGACAGCGGGAGGCAGACGAAGCCATTCGCCGCAGCCACGAGGATACGTTCCTGAACTGGCTGGCGCTGCGGCTGGACCAGCAAAAAGCGGACCTGGAGCTATACTTCTCCACCCTGCCTGCCAGCAAGCGGACGCTGGTGGAGAACTGGCTGCGGCTGGCGCCGTACCGGGCAGTGATTCCGGCCTGGGCCAGTCCGGCGCAACGCGAGCTTTACGAGTCGAATTTCACGGTGTTGCTGGAAGCGCTCAGGAGCGAACCCGGCTCTTCGCCGGAGCCGTGAGCCGGTTGGCGACGCCGACGACCTGCCCAAGCACCTCGACATCATCCGGCCAGGCGAAGACCATAGGGGCCATGGAGCTGGCCGGGTGCGGGATGGCAACGAGCTGGTTTTCGGTGAGGCTGCACCAGGCGCACATCCAGCCGCCGCGATGCTCGAGGAAATAGATGGGGCGGTCGAGTTCGCTCGCCCAGCCGCTGGTGACGACCTTGCGGCGGCTCTCGTCGATGAGAAGGAGGCTGCCGGGGCGGAGGATCGGGTACATGAACCAGTCCTCCGTGCCCAGGTAGGCGTAGCGGTAATTTTTCGGCTCGTGGCCGCTGAGGATCATGAGGGGAAGCGTGCCCCAGCTCTGGATGAAGCGGCTGAGAAAGGTGGTTTTTGAAAGGTCCAGCCCGGGGTCGAGGGCCAGCGGCACCAGAACCTCGCTTGACCAGGTGCGGAGCGAGGAGCGGCTGAAGCCCATCAGATGGGTTTTGCCCGAGGCCAGCGAGACGCTGTCAGCGGGCATCTCGGCGAGGTCGACCCCGTACCATTTCAGCACTTCCGCCAGGTCGAGCCGGTAGATGGCGCACAGCGAATAGAGCTTGTAGATGCCAGGCACGACGCCGCGGTTTTCGATGTCCGAGAGGCGGCTGATGGGGATGAGAAACTCGCTGTTGCGGTGGCGGTCGGCGATCTGCTGGCTGAACTCTTCGACGTCGCGGTAGCGGAGTCCGAGCCGTTCCCGAATCTGCTTGAGTCTCAGTCCAGGTTCCAGCATGGTATCATCGGGATCGCCGGTTCCCACCGCGCCTGCCCCGGCAGCCGGGCAAAGGGCTCGCTACTTTGATTCTGTTCTGAATTCGGAACAGACGCAAGCCGCCTGCTCCGATTTCGGAAAACGGGCCTGGGGCGTTGGCGGGCGGCACCCGGCGTGATCCACCATGACGGCCCGGAAAAATCCGATGACGGTATCGATTCAGGGAGAGGCCGGTTCGTTTAGCCATGAGGCCGCGCTCCAACTGCTGGGCAATTCGATCCGCGTCCTTTCCTGTCAACGATTTGAGGACGTGTTCCGGGCGTTGGAGGACGGAACAGCCGACGCGGCGGTGATCCCCATTGAGAACACGCTGCACGGGTCGGTGCATGAGAACTATGACCATCTGCTGAATTTCGATCACCGGATTGTGGCGGAGCTGAATCTCCGGATCGTCCACAACCTGATTGCGCGTCCTGAGGTGCGGCTGCGTGATATTCGCCGTGTATTCTCTCATCCGGTGGCTTTGAACCAATGCCTGCGGTTTTTGGGGGCGCATCCGGAGTGGGAGCGGGTGCCGTTCTATGACACGGCGGGCAGCGTAAAAATGCTCATCGAGGAGCAGGTGACGGACGCAGCCGCGATTGCCAGCGTGGTGGCGGCGGAGACTTACGGAGGGCGGATCCTGCGGCGCTCGATCGAGGACGACCGGCAGAATTACACGCGCTTTTTCCTGCTGCGCCGGGCCGGGCAGCCGCCGCTGAGGCTCGATGAGACGGGGAAGAAGGGGTGGAAGACGTCGATCGTGTTTTCGACGCGAAACCAGCCGGGGTCGCTGTTCCGGGCGCTGAGCGCATTTGCGCTGCGGGACCTTTCGCTGACCAAGATCGAATCCCGGCCGCTGCGCGGCAAGCCGTGGGAGTATCTGTTCTACGTGGATTTTCTGGGCCACGTGGAGGAGGAGCGGGTGAAGCGGGCGCTGGGCCATCTGGGCGAGCTGTGCGACCTGGTGCGGGTGTTTGGCTGTTACCGGGTGTAGCGGGCGCGGGCGGCAGGCGAGCGGGAGTTTTGACCACCGGCGGCCGCCGTGGTGGTGGCGCAGGCTTTTGCGCGGGGCGTAACGAAGAAGGCGACGGAGCCTTTCGAGAACGCGCAGGCGCACAGAGAAGCGGCGGTGCGACCGGCAGGGTGGACGAGGGGTCTGGGGAGGGCGAGGGCGGAGCGGTGGAGGCGGCGGCTGTTGCGGGGCTGGCAAAACATTTCTTCAGAGAAACGTTTTTGGCACGGGGCTATTCCCTGCCGTGGCCTGCTAGTGAGAAATCCGGGCTACAATACCGCTTTGGCGCGCCGGTCCCCATTGCGCAACCATGCCGAGGCGGCGCTGGCCCGGGCGCTGCTCGCCGCGCTGCGGGCGAGCGGCGACCCCGTGCGGCTGGCGCGCAGGGCGCTGTCCCTGTATGACCTCGCCGTTCCGCGTCTGCGCGCGGCGGCCTGGCGCAATTTCGAGATCGCCATGCCGGAGCTTGAGCGCGCGGCCCGCGCGCGGCTGCTGGAAGGCTGCTGGATGAACCTGGCGCGGGTGCTTGCCATGCTGAGCCGGTTCCCGCAGATCCACGCGGGCAATGTGCGTGAATTCATCCGTTACGAGGGCATCGAGAACTACCGGCGCGCGAAGGAGCGCGGCCGCGGGGTGCTGATCGCCACGGCGCACCTCGGCAACTGGGAGTTTTCGGCGTTCGCGCACGCGCTGATGACAGAGCCGATGACGGTGGTCGCGCGCCCGCTGGACAACCCGAGGCTCGATGAACTCATCACGCGCTACCGCACGATGAGCGGCAATCGCGTGGTCGGGCGCGGCCAGCAGTTTCTGCGTCCTCTGGTGGAAGCGCTGCGGGCCAACGGCGCGGTGGGAATCCTGATTGATCAAAACGTCACCGCGGACCGCGGCGTGTTCGTGGATTTCTTTGGCCGCAAGGCCTGCGTCGATGCGGGCTTTGCGCGCCTGGCGCACCGCAGCGGGGCTGCGGTGCTTCTCGGCTATGCGCTTTGGTCGGACGCCGAACAGCGCTACGTGCTTCACTTCGAGCCGGAAATCGAGATCACCGGAGACGTGCTGAGCGACACCCAGGCCCTGCACGCGAGGCTCGAACAGGCGGTCCGGCGCGCCCCGGAGCAGTGGCTGTGGATCCACCGCCGCTGGAAGACGCGCCCGCCGGGCGAGGCGCCGCTTTATTGAGCGCTTTTAGCGGGGTTGCTAGCATTGAGAGCATGCTGGTGACGAAGCGGGCAGTCCATGACTATTTCAACCGGCTTCTAGAGATCGACCCGGGGGCGAAGCCTGCCATTTATCTTCAGATGGTCCGTTCTGCGCGCGTGCTGAACGTCAACTACGCCCTTGAGCTGCTGCTATCGGCCGGCATCGCGACGTTTGGCCTGGTGCTGAACAGTCCGGCGGTGGTCATCGGCGCGATGCTGATCTCTCCCCTGATGGGACCGATTCTGGCGAGCGGACTGGCCTTTGCGGCCTCGGACCTGTACCTGGGCATCAAATCGTTCCTCGGCATCGTGGCCAGCGTTGTGGCGGCAGTGCTGTTTTCGGCGTTTCTCGTCTGGCTGCTGCCGTTTCAGTCGCCCACGGCGGAGATCCTGGCGCGGACGCAACCGAACCTGCTGGATCTGGGCGTGGCACTGTTTTCCGGACTGGCGGGCTCGATCGTCGTCTGCCGCGGCGGAGGAGGGGGCGGCGTCACTGCTCTGCCGGGCGTGGCCATCGCGGTGGCGCTGATGCCGCCGCTGTGCACGGTGGGCTTCGGGGTCGGCAGCGGGTGGAACTGGCCCATCATCTCCGGGGCGATGCTGCTGTTTCTGACGAACCTGGTGGCGATCGGCGCCAGCGCGTTTGCGGTGTTTTACCTGGAGGGCATGGACGAGGCGGAGGTCCGCGAGGCGGTGGCGCCGGCCACCCGGGACGAAGCCCACAGGGGACCGTTCGCGAGGCTCATCGAGAAGATTCACATGGAGCCGGCCATCGGCGACATTGGCAAGCTGCGCTGGCGCGTGCTGATGGTGGCCGTGACCTTTGTGCTGCTGTTCATTCCGCTGCGGAAGTCGCTCATGCAGCTTGCCGGCGAGAGCACCGCGCGGGCGGCGGCGCGCGAGGCCGTCCGGCTGATCGGCGCCCCGAACGTGCTCACGCAGCAACTGGACATCCTGACAGACAATACCGTGCTGCGGCTGGTGGTGGCCGAGGCCGTGCCGGCGGCAAAGGTCCGCGCGGCCGAACGCCTGATGATTGAGCGCACTCACCGGCCCGCAACGGTGATCGTGCGAAAAGTCGCCGGGGAGGAGGAACTCGCGGCCCTGCGGGAGCGGCTGCGCCAGCCGATGGTTGCGCTTCCGCCGCCGCCTCCGCCGTCGCTCGAAGACCTGCGCAAGACGGTGATCGAACGCATCAGACCTGCCGTTCGCGAACTCTGGCCCGAAGGGGCGAGCCGCCTGCTTGGCTATGAATTCGGCTACACCGAGCAGGGCGCGGTGATGCGGCTGCAATACGAGGCGCCGCGGCCGCTCGACGCGGCAGCCCGCGAGGCCATCGAACGGGGGCTGCGCAGCCGGCTCGGCATCGACCCGCTCGGCTTCGTCTATGAATGGAAGCGCGGCCGCGCCGTGCCGGCGAAGCGGTAGGGCGGCTCAGTCGATCACGGCCCGCGCCTTCAGGATGCGGTCGAGCCGCGGGAACTGCGCGTCCAGATAGCGGTTGCCCTGCGTCTGGATGCGCGCCGCCTCCGGCCCGCGTCCCGGAGGCGACCACTCCCCGTAGCCTGCATAGAGCTTTTCGAGCACGTCCATACCCTCGACCACACGGCCAAACGGCGCGAAGCCGCCGCGATCCAGGGCGCGGTTGTCCTTCAGGTTGACAAAGACCTGCGTGCGGCGGCTGGCGCGGCCGGATTGAGCAAAGCTCACCGTGCCGCGCAGGTTCGGCTGCTTGACCGGATCATCAGCCAGCGGAGCGGAGTTCCACAGTGATTGCACGGCGGGGTCGCCGGCGATGCCGAACTGGACGATGAAGCCGGGGCGCACGCGGTAGAAGCGCGAGTCGTCAAAGAAACCCGTCGTGACCAGCTTCCAGAACCGTTCCGCGCCCAGCGGCGCCCAGTCGCGGCGCACTTCGACGACGAAGACGCCCTGGCTTGTCTCGAAACGCGCCTTCCACACCGCCGGCATGGCAGCGGGCAGCGCCGGTTTCTTCTTCGCTTCCTGTTTTGGGGCGGGGCCGCCGCAGGCGGCGAGCGCGAGCAGGGGCAGGGCTGCGAACAGGGGCCGCATGGCCCATATTCTTCCGCGCCGGGGCGCCGCGGGGCAAGCGCGGCTGCGGGCGTCACCGCCGGCGGGAAAAAATATTTGCCTGCATTTCAGGAAAATGCGGCGGATTTCTGGGGCATTCCGCAGAAATTCGCCGCTATTTTTCGGCTGTGGAGGGGCCGGCTGCGCCCGTGCGGCGCGGCGCGGTCCGCCATACCGGGCTGGGCCGGCTGCCTGCGTGCTCCCCGGGTGAGGCGCGCGGGCCGCGTCAGGCGGGGCAAAGACAGGGACGGATTCGGCGGCCGTCCCTGGGCGCGGCCCGCGTGCGGGTTGAGCTCGGCAGCCACTCGAGGCCGGGCGGCAGGCGGAGGCCGCCCGGCCTGCTTTTTTCTCACGGCCGCCCGTATAATGAAGGGGTTTCCGATGGAGAGCCCCATGTCGCAGGCCGCCAACGATTACATCCGCACCCACGCTGAACGGTTTCTTGAAGAACTGAAGGATTTTCTCCGCATCCCCTCGATTTCCACCGATCCCGCCCACACGGGCGATGTCGCGCGCGCCGCCGAGTGGGTCGCTGAGAGGCTTCGCGCCGCCGGGCTTGAGAATGTGGAGATCATCCCCACCCAGCGCCATCCGCTCGTCTACGCTGACTGGCTCCACGCCCCCGGCAAGCCCACGGTCCTCTGCTACGGCCATTACGACGTCCAGCCGCCGGACCCGCTGGAAGAGTGGATCTCGCCGCCTTTCGAACCTCAGGTACGGGATGGCAATCTCTACGCCCGCGGCGCGGCCGACGACAAGGGGCAGATGTACATGCACATCAAGGCGGTGGAGGCTCTGTTCGCCGTCCACGGCCGCCTGCCCGTCAACGTGAAGCTCCTGATTGAGGGCGAGGAAGAAGTGGGCGGGGCGAGTGTCGCCCGATATGTGGCCGAGAACCCGGCGAAACTGAAGGCCGACGCCGCGCTCGTCTCCGACACCGCCCTCTACGCCGAAGGCATGCCCACCCTGTGCACCGGCCTTCGCGGGCTCGTCTACATGGAGGTGGAGGCGCGCGGGCCGGCGCGCGACCTGCATTCCGGCCTGTACGGCGGCGCCGCCCCGAACGCCGTCTACGGCCTGATCGAGCTGCTCGCCAGGGCCAAGGACGCCGAAGGGCGCGTCATCATTCCCGGCTTTTATGACGACGTGGCTGAACCGGCGCCGGCCGAAATCGAGTCCTGGAAATCGCTGCCCTTCTCCGAACGAGAGTTCCTGGAGAAGGAAGTGGGCGCCCCGTGCCTGGTCGGCGAACCGGACCGCATGGTGCTGGAACGCATCTGGTCCCGGCCGACTCTTGAAGTCCACGGCATCGGCGGCGGTTTCAGCGGGCCCGGCGCCAAGACGGTGATCCCCGCCACGGCCGTGGCCAAGGTGAGCATGCGGATGGTGCCAAATCAGGATCCAGAGAAAATGTTCCGCGTGTTTGCTGACTGGGTAGCCGCCAACACGCCCAAAGGCATCCGCACCTCGGTGAGGAAACTTTCGGCGAGCCCCGCAGTGGTCGTCAATCCGGAGCACCCTGCCATTCATACGGCCGCCGAAGCCTTCCGCGAAATCATGGGCAAGCCCACCGTTTTCATCCGCTCCGGCGGCAGCGTGCCCATCGTTGGCGATTTTGCCCGCCACCTCGGCATCCCCACCGTGATGATGGGCTTCGGCCTGCCCGACGATGGCCTCCACTCTCCCAACGAAAAGTTCCGGCTCGAGAATTTCTACCAGGGCACGATGACCGTGGCCGCCTTCCTCGAACGCTATGGCAGCTGAGGCGGGCTCCTTCCCTGGATCGTCATCACCGCGGCGGGCGATTGGCCGCGGATAACCTGACGCCCGCGCGCGATTCTCCGCCGCTGTTTTCGCCTTCTCTTCCCATTCGCTGAATCCGGCGTTATACTATAAATGCTTACACCATGACTCTGGCTGCGCTCCACTGCCATAGCTGGTACTCTCTGCTGGATGGCACCATGAGCCCCGAACAGGCAGCCGAGGCCGCGCACGCCTCCGGCATGGCCGCCGCGGCGCTCACGGATCGGGACACCCTGGCCGGGGCCGTCCGCTTCTACAAGCGTGCCCGGCAGCTCGGCGTTCACCCAGTGATCGGGGCCGAGGTCACCCTGGCCGGGGGTGGCTCGCTTGTCCTGCTGGTCGAGAACGCCCGCGGCTATGAGAACCTCTGCCGCCTGCTCACCGAGGCCGCCCTGCGTGAATGTGAAAGTGCTGATCTGAACAATGGATATCCAGAAAAACTTCCAGTACAACTGAGCTCTCAAGCCAATGGCTCCACCAGCCCCCGAAGGCTCAATCCCGCCGGCATTGCCGTCGATCAGCTTGCCCGCTACCAGGAGGGGCTGATCTGCCTGGCCGGCGCACGCAGTCCCGTCGGGCAGGCGCTTCGGCGCGGGCGCGCCGGCGAGGAGGAACTCCGCGCTCTTCATGCGACTTACGGGAAAAACCTCGCCCTGGAGATCAACCCTCACAACGAGGACTCCCTGCGGCTTGCCCGCTTTCTTGTCGAGCTGGCGCGGCGCCGCCGCGTTCCGCTGGCGGCGGCTGTCGATGTCCACTATCTCGAGCCGCAGGAATGGCTCAAGTACGACATTCTCCAGTCCATGAGGACCCTTACGCTGCTTGGTCAGAGCCACCCGGAGAAGCTCCCGCCAGGCCGCTACCACTGGCACTCACCCGACGACATCGCCCGTCACTTTGGTGGACTTCCGCAGGCGCTCCAGAACACGCTCCGCATTGCCGAGCGCTGCCAGTTCGACTTTACCCTTGGCGACATCCGCTTCCCTCAGTTCCCCTGTGACAACCCCGTCCAGCTTCTGCGAGCGAAGGTCCAGGCCGGGCTTGCGCGCCGCTATGGCCCGTCGCCGGCCGCGCATGTACTCGAGCGGCTCCAGCGCGAGCTGGCCATCATTGAGGAGGTCGGCTATGCCGGCTACTTTCTCGTCTTTGCCGACCTGGTGGAGTGGTGCGCCTCGCGCGGCATTGACACGCTGGCGCGCGGCTCCGCCGCCGGCAGCCTGGTCTGCTACCTGCTTGGCATCAGCAATGTCTGCCCGTTCCGCTTCGGCCTTTGCTTTGAAAGGTTTCTGAACCGGGAGCGAATGCAGTTTTCGAAGCTGGCCGACATTGACCTCGACCTGCCCTGGGATCGCCGCGACGAAGTCGTCGAACATGTCTTTGAAAAGTACGGCCGCGAACACGCCGCGCTGATCGGCGCCGTCCATACCTTCCAGGGCCGCTCCGCGGTGGCTGAGATCGCCAAGGTCTATGGCATCCCCGAGCGGGAGGCCCGCCGCTTTACCGAGCACCTCCCCCGCCATCACGGGGATGCCCTGGAAGCGGTGCTCGAAACACCCGAATGCCGCCATCTGCCCTGGAACGAAGAGCCCTACGCCACCATCCTTCGCATCGCCGGCGAGCTTGACGGCATTCCCCGCCACTTTGCCATGCACCCCTGCGGACTCGTGCTCAGTGCGGACCCGCTCGCCTCCCGGATGCCCCTTTTTGTCTCCTCCAAGGGGTGGCTCACCACCCATTACGACATGGAAGACGTCGAGGAGCTCGGCCTGCTGAAGATGGATCTGCTCGGCCAAGCCGGCCTCACCGTCCTTCGGGAAACGCTTGAAAACATCGCTGCCAACCACAAAGAAAAGCCGGATCTGTCCCGGCTGGACTGGAACGACGCCGCCACCTGGGAGACCATCGCCACCGGCAACGCCCGCGGCGTTTTTCACATCGAGTCCCCCGCCATGACCAGTCTGCTGGTGATGACCAACTGCCGCGACATCGACACACTCACCGCCGTCGAATCCATCATCCGTCCCGGCGCCGCCAACGAGGGCAAGAAGACGGCCTTTGCCCGCCGCCGCCAGGGGCTCGAGCCGGTCGAATACGCTCATCCGTCACTGGAGCCTTTGCTGGCAGACACTTGTGGGCTGATGGCTTTTGAAGAGCACATCCTGCTGGTCGCCAACGGCTTTGCCGGCATGAGCTGGGGCCGCGCCGATCTGCTGCGCCGCGCCCTCGTCAAGAACCGCGACGCGGCCCTGATCGAACAGCTCGGCGAAGAGTTCCGCCGCTCCGCTCTCGCTGTCGGCCGCACGCCCGCCGAGATCGACCGCGTCTGGCAGATGGTGAGCGAATTCCGCGGCTACATGTTCAACAAGGCCCATTCAGCGGCCTATGCCGTCGAGGCCTACGCCGGGGCCTGGCTCAAGACCCGCTACCCGCTCGAATTTCTGGCCGCCGTGCTCAGCTCCCGGCGGGGCTTCTATGCGCCCATCGTCTATGTGCTGGAAGCGCTCCGGCTGGGGGCGGAGTTTCTGCCGCCGGACATCCACCTCTCCGATCCCCGCCGCTTCACCGTGCACGGCCGTCAGATCCGCCTTCCGCTGGACCAGGTCCGCGGCCTCACCCAGGCCACGCTCGAGCGCATCATCGAGCGCCGTCCCTTCCGCGACCCGGCCGATTTTTACCGCCGCGCCGAACCGGCCCGCACCGAGTGGCTCGCCCTGCTGAAGGCCGGCGCGCTGGACGCCTTTGGCGAGCCCTGCGGGGGCCTGTTCTGGCGTCTCCAGCGGCTTGAGGCCTACGGCTGGCGCGGCCGGCTGGTTGAAGCCGAACCTCCGCCCGCCTTCGAGCCCACGGAGGAGAACCGCGCCCGCTGGGAGGCCGAGGTTCTCGGCTTCCCGGTGAGCCTCCACCCGCTGGCCCTGTGGGCCGGACATGTGGACTGGCGCGCTTACCTCCCGGCCGCCGAACTTT
Source organism: Bryobacteraceae bacterium (assembly GCA_026002855.1). Classification (NCBI taxonomy): domain Bacteria; kingdom Pseudomonadati; phylum Acidobacteriota; class Terriglobia; order Bryobacterales; family Bryobacteraceae; species Bryobacteraceae bacterium. The sequence continues at coordinate 3,881,404 of BPGD01000001.1, read as the reverse complement.
GGCGCCGCCAGCAGGACTTCTACGGCAAGGCGATCCGTGTGGCTGGTCTCATCGTGGCCGACCGCCGCCACCCTGCCTCCAACGGCGTCATGAAATTCGTGACCCTCGCCGACTGGACCGGCTTCCTCGAGGCCGCCCTGTTTGCTGACGTCTACCGCGACTACGGTCACTGGACCGTCCAGCCCGTCATTGGCCTTGAAGCCATCGTCGAGCCCTTCGACAACCGCTGCGGCTTCACCCTCCGCGCTCTCCGGGTTCTCCCCCAGCCGACCCGGCAGAGCGCCTTTTCAGAGCCGCGCGTGCAAGGCGTCTGAGCGGCTGAGAACGAGGGGCCACGGCGCAGCCGGAACGCGCGCGGCCGGCCGATGACCGCTTGTTCGGCTCGCCTTTCGGGCGAGCCGTTTTGGCGGCTCTGCTGCCGCCAGGCCCTTTGCATGCAGCGGGTGGCACGAGCCCGAACCCACCGTGCCGGGTGAGGCTGTCAACCACGTCCCCTTCGACTAGAATCTAAATAAAGAGCTTCTCCGTCCCGTCTCGATCATGCCCCGATCGATTCTCGTTGTCGCCGGTGTCCTTGAACGCGAAGGCCGCTTCCTGATCGGACAGCGGCTGGCCACGGACCGCCATGCGCTGAAGTGGGAATTTCCCGGTGGGAAGGTCGAGCCGGGTGAGTCTCCCAAGGAAGCCCTGAGGCGCGAACTGCGGGAGGAGCTGGGCATCGAGGCCGACATTGGCCCGGAGATTGCGCGCTATGAGCAGCGCGTCACCGGGCGGCCGCCGCTGGTGCTGTTGTTCCATCGCGTGGAGCACTTCGAAGGCGAACCGCAGCCACGCACGTTCCAGCAGATCGTCTGGGAGCGCGCCGAAGAACTGCCGCGCTATGACTTTCTGGACGGCGACATTGACTTCATCCGCCGCCTGGCGCGGCGCCGACTGCCGCTGCTCGGCAGAAAGAAAGAGTAGAATTGCCACATCATGGGTTTGATCCGCCATTCGGTGTGCGCGCTCGACTGCCCGGACGCCTGTGCAATCGTCGTCGAGACCGAAGGCGAGCGGGCGGTGCGGCTCCGCGGCGACCCGGCGCATCCGGTCACGCAGGGTTTTCTGTGCGCCAAGGTGACGCGGTATCTCGAACGCGAGTACCACCCCGAGCGGCTTCTGTATCCGGTACGGCGCACCGGCGGGAAAGGCGAGGGCCGTTTTGAGCGAATCTCGTGGGATGATGCGCTGGATTTCATGGCGGCGAAGCTGAAATCGGTCGCCGCCGATTTTGGGCCGGAGGCGGTGCTCCCTTACAGCTACGGCGGGACGCTGGGATTTCTTCAGGGCTCGTCGATGGACCGCCGTTTCTTTCACCGGCTGGGGGCTTCGCGGCTGGAGCGAACCATCTGCGCCGCCGCCGGTGGCGCGGGCCTGATGGAAGCCTATGGCCGCCGGCTGGGGACGCCGCCAGAGGATTTCGTGCATGCGCGCCTGATCCTCGCCTGGGGCGCGAACATTTTGACGACGAATGTCCACCTCTGGCCGTTTGTGGTGGAGGCGCGGCGGCGGGGCGCGCGGCTGATTGTCGTCGACCCGGTGCGCACGAAGACGGCGGCGCTGGCCGACTGGCACCTGGCTCCGTATCCGGGCTCGGACCTGGCGCTGGCGCTGGGCCTGATGCACGTGCTGTATGCCGAGGGTCTGGCAAGGAAGCTGGAGGGCGACGAATCTTTGCGGAGGCGCGCGGCCGCTTATCCGCCAGAGCGTGTGGCGGCGTTCACCGGCATTGCGGCGGACGACATTCGCCGGCTGGCGCGCGAGTATGGAACGGTGCGGCCGGCGGTGATCCGTCTGAACTATGGCGTGCAGCGCAGTGAGCGTGGGGGGCGCGCGGTGCACGCCATCAGCCTGCTGCCGGCCATCACCGGCGCCTGGGACGAGCGCGGGGGCGGGCTGCTGTTGACCACGAGCGGCGCGTTTGAGGTCAACCGGCAGGCGCTGGAACGCCCCGATCTTGGGCCGCCGGCGCGAACGGTCAACATGGTGCGGCTGGGCGAGGCGCTCACGCGGCTGGATTCGCCGCCGGTGAAGGCGCTGGTGGTATACAACTCCAACCCGGCGGCCGTGTGCCCCAACCAGCGCGCCGTAGTCGAGGGACTGCGCCGGGAAGACCTGTTCACGGTGGTGATCGATCACTTCATCACCGATACGGCGCGGTTTGCCGATCTGGTGCTTCCGGCGACCACGTTTCTCGAACACACGGACCTGTATTTCGCCTACGGCCACTACTATCTGCAACTGGCGCGGCCGGCCGTGCCGCCGCCGGGCGAATGCCGCCCGAACACGGCCATCTTTCGCGAGCTGTCGCAGCGCATGGGCTTTGCCGATCCCTGCTTTGAGGACAGCGACGACGACATGATCCGCCAGGCGCTCAGGACGGACTCGCCTTACCTGCGCGGCATCACGCTGGAGCGTCTGGAACGCGAGCGGTTCGTTCGCCTGAACGTCCCGGATCGGCCGCTGGCCGGCGTGCGGGCGAACCTCGATGGAGACGCACTGGACTATACGCCGCCGGCCGAAAGCCGCCTGGGTGCGGAATTCGACGCGCGGTTTCCGCTCGAACTCGTCAGCTCGAAGTCCCATGATGGACTGAATTCGAGCTTTGGCATGTTGCCGCGGGTGGAGGAAGAAACCAGCGTGCTGGAGATTCACCCGGAGGACGCAGCGGCGCGGGGGATTCACGACGGAATGGAGGTGGAGGTTTACAACGCCCGTGGCGCGGTGCGTCTGCGGGCGCGCGTCGGGGCGCATGTGCGGCCGGGCGTCGTGCGTGCTCCTGCCACGCGCTGGCCGGGCCGGGCCCCGGGGGGCGTGAACGTGAATGTGCTGATCAGCGACCGGCTGACCGACATCGGCGGCGGACCATGCTTCTATAACTGCCTGGTCGAGGTGCGCCCATGCGCGGAGGCCTGATCCTGCTGTGCGCGCTGCTGGCCGCCGCCGGCTGCCAGCGGGAGCGCCATCCGCACCCGGAACTGACCGTGGAAGAGCCGGGCGAGCTGCGGGCGGAGATCGACGCCACCAATCCTGCCGACGAGGGGCAGCTTCTGGACGGGTTTTATCCGATGGAGCCGCAGGGGTGGCGATGGTCGGCGCCGCAGTTTACCATCACGCTGGCCGTGCCGCCCTCCCTGCGGGGCAAGCCCGGCCGGCTGGAGATGGAGTTCGTCATTCCGGAGGCGGCCGCCGCGGCGCTGGCGGGCGCGACGCTTCGGGCGGCCGTGGAGGGGCGAGAACTCGAGCCCTGGCACGCGCCCGGCCCGGGCAAGCACCGGGCGGCGTTCGGCGTGCCCGCCGAGGCCTTGGGCGAAGAGGCGGTGATCGTGGACTTCACACTGGACCGGTTTCTTTCACCGCCCGGCGACTCCCGCCGGCTGGGGGTGATTCCGACGCGTTTCCGTCTCGTGCCCGCCGGGGCTTCCTGATGCGGTTCGAAAAGCGCCATCTGCTGCTGGTTGTGCCGGCGCTCGTGATGATGGGATGGCTCGACTGGAACGGGCTGCGCGCCTGGTTCCATCAGGACGATTTCGCCTGGCTGGCGCTGGCGCGGGGTGTGGATTCGGCCGAACGGCTATGGAAGGCGCTGTTCGAGCCGGCGGCGCAGGGCACGGTGCGGGTGTGGAGCGAACGGCTGTTCTTTGTGCTCCTGGAACGGCTGTTTGGGCTCGACCACCGGCCTTATCATCTGGTGGTCGCGGCCACGCAGGCAGCCAACCTCGCATTGCTTGGCTGGATCCCGTGGCGGGTGAGCGGCTCGCGGCTGGCCGCAGCGGCGGCGCCGCTCTTTTGGGCAGCGAGCCCGGGGCTGGCGACGCCGCTGGCCTGGCTATCGGCATACAACCAGGTGCTGTGTGCGTTTTTTCTGCTCGGAGCGTTCGCGTGCCTGCTCGAGTGGCTGAAGACGGGGCGGCGCGCCTGGTTTGCGGCGCAGGCGGCGCTGTTCGTACTGGGGCTGGGCGCGCTGGAAATCATGGTGGTTTATCCGGCGCTGGCGGCTGCCTGGTGCTGGCTGGAGCGCAGGCGCGTGCCGGGGGCGGTGTGGTGGCTGTGGTTGCCGAGCCTGTTGTTCACCGGCGTCCACTTCCTGTGGATTCCGAAACCGTCGTCCGGTGTCTATGGGCGGCATTGGGACGTGTCCATGGTGACGACGACGTATTTCCGGTACTGGAAGCTGGCGCTGGCCGCCGAGCCCTCCATGGGCGCCCCTGCCCTGCCCTGGCTGCCGCGGCCGTCTGCGGGCGGGCTGGTGGGCGTTGCCGCCTGCGTGTGGCTGCTCGTGGCGGCCGCCAGGCGTCAGGCGTTGCCCGTGTTCGGGTGGGTGTGGTTTACGGTGACGCTCGCGCCGGTGCTGCCGCTGCGGGATCACGTGTCGGATTATTATCTGACCTCACCGGCCATCGGGCTGGCCTGGCTGCTGGCCACCGGGCTGGACGCAGCCTGGCGGCGCGGATCCGTGCTGCGGGCGGCCGCCCTGGCCGTGTGCGGGCTGTATGGCGTCTATGCGGGCAGCGCACATCGTCAGATGGCCGACTGGCGCCATGCTCGGGGCCGCGAGGCGATGCATTTTGTGCTGGCACTGGAGCGGGCCACCCAACTGCATCCGGGCCGGCTGCTGGTGATCACGGGCGTCAACGACGAGCTGTTCTGGGGGGCATTGTTCGATTCGCGGCTCCTGTTCCGGCAGCGGATCTGCCTGGATCCGAGAGAAGCAACAACCATCGCGGTTCCCGCAGGCTATGACCCCATTGCCCCTGCCGTGTGCGATCCGGCCGAGATCGGCCAGGCCGCGGCGCGCGGGTCGTTGGTGGCGTATGTCTGGGAGGCTCCATACAGGCGCCTGCGCGCAGCCACGCGGCTCTACCTGCATCGTCTGCCTGGCGAGTGGCGGGCTCTGCCGCCCGTTGAATTGGAATTGACGTCGGCCAGTGCGGGGCAGTGGCTCCCGCGAGGATGGTACGAGGCCGAGCCCGGCGGCCGTTGGACCGGCCCGAGCGCCGTGGCCGTGCTGGCAGCGCCAGGCGTGCGTGGGCGGCGGCTTCGGGTGGCCGGAATGCGGCCGACAAGCCTGCTGGCGACGCCGACTGAAGTGCGCTTCCGGGTGGAGGGGCGAGAGCTCGGCCAAGTGGTTCTGGACAGGCAGGGGCCGTCGTTTCACCTGCTGCTGACGTTACCCCCGTTGCCGGAGGCCGCGCGGGAGATGCACGTCGAGATTCTGGTTCGGCCGGCGGCGCGCGCGCCGGGCGATGCGCGCGAATTGGGCGTGTTTGTCACCCGGCTGGGGCTCGAGTAGGGCGCTGAGCGCGCAGCCAAGCTGGAGCGCCCTGGCCGGGGGCGAAGGGGCAGAGCATTAAATTCTTTCTTTGTGTGAGAGGCGGGCCGATTGGCTGAAACAAATTTGTCAAGAGTGCGTCTGTATGGATACGCTGCTAACGATTTTCGTTGCACCTGCCGATAAGGTGCAGTATCCTGTGAAGCCCGGGAGGGGCAGCGGCACCGCAAGCTCCCCCGCCCCTGGGCGCAGCGGATCTTTGAAAACCGATGGCCGCAGTCGGCGGGCGGTGGACACCAGCCGACACGGGGGCTCGCGCAAGCGTGCCTGCGGCGCTGCCCCAAGAGGGACTCACTGGCCAAATCCCGAGGACGGCATCGGGGGTCGAAGAGTGGCAGCGTAATTGCTGGAATGTGGTATCCTGTCGGATTGCGCCCGGTGCATTGGGTGGCAATCCTGACGATTCCTAGTGAGTTTCCATTAGGGATTACTTATGTGAGGATTTTTGAGCCGGGGCCGCTTAGATTTTGCAACCTGTGACGTTGCTGCACGTCTATTGGGATGCCGAGCGGCCTGACCGAGGAAGAAGGGAAGGAGAAAGCAAAGCAAGAGGGAGATACGACAATGACCAAGAACGAACTCAACAAGTACAAGCAGATTCTGGAGGCGAAGCTGGCCGAACTGTCGCAGGCGGTTCGGGAGCGCGAAGGAATCGCCATCGAGAAGACCCCGGACGCGATCGATGAGGTCCAGCATGCGGCCGAGCGCGAGCTGGCCATCCGCAACCTGGACCGCGAGACCCAGATGTTGCGTAACGTGCGGGCGGCGCTTCAGCGCATTGCCGAGGGCACGTATGGCATCTGTCTGCGTTGCGAGGAAGAGATCAGTCCCAAGCGGCTCAACGCCGTGCCCTGGACGCCGTACTGCATTACCTGCCAGGAGTACATGGACAAGCGGCGGGCGGAAGAGGGCGAGTCCATCGAGGAGCTCTTGGTCGCGTAATTCTCCCTCCTCCCGGTCTTCCTTCCACAGAGGGCGCGAGTTCCGGCTCGCGCCCTTTTTGTACGCCCGCCAGCCGGAAACCGCCCGGCGGCTGATTCCTGGAGCCCAGTCCGTCGCTGTGGACTGCTGGTGCCAGGGACGGTCCTGATTCCTTTTTCGATTTGCCTGGATTCATCCAAGTTTAGACGTACATTCTGCCTGCGGGCGCGTGCCAGGGAGCGCGAAGGCGCATGGGACCGGGCCCGGCTTGATGCCCGGGCGCGCCCGGTGGCGCGGGCGCCCATGCACTCCGGACGCGCCGCGTCCGGCAGCGCCGTGGCGGAATGGCGCTGTTTCCGCCTCGTGCATGGGCGGCGGCAACCTGAGTCCCCCGCAGCACCGGAACATTCCCGGGCGGTTCTGTTTCGAGCTGGCGACGGCCGCCGGCGCGGTGGCTCAGCCGGTGCACCTGCGCGAGCGCGCTCCTCGCTCAAACAATTTCCATCCGTTGCGCGCGGAAGCCTGCCAGGAGTGAAAAAGTCGGCATCTTCATTTGGACGCACCTGTGGGAAAAATGGCGGGTGCCTGGGGGCTGGAGAGGGCGTTCGAGGCGGCGCGCAGGGGAATGAAAGAATCTGGTGAGCCGGGCGGGACTCGAACCCGCGACCACCTGATTAAAAGTCAGTTAAACCGACCTCCTTGCTTGTCCTCAGCTGTAACTGCAACATATTTCTGTACTGTCACTTACGCTCACCTTGCTTCCTCGTCGATAATCGCCGATAATGTCAGAAACAGTATGACCCGCAGTATGACCCGTTTCGCCGCTGACTCGCAGCTAACTCAAGTTAGTTGCTCCGGGCCAAAACTGCAGTGGAATTCGATTTGCGGACCATCAACAGGAGGTGAGAAGTGAGCGAAGCCAGACCAAAGATCATCACGATGCCCGACCCGGCGGACAGGCGTCGTGCCAAAACGGTGAGGGCCACTCAGGCAGCCATCGACTCGCTTCCCTACAACAGCGGCACCTGGCGGATTGAGGGCTCGATGGGATTGTACATTCGATGCCGCGCGAAGACGAAAAGCTATCTGGTACAGCGCAAGGTCAATGGCCGGCTTGTCCAGAGGGTGCTAGGCACCATGACGCTTGCTCAGGCGCGGCGGGAAGCCCAAAAGATCTGGCGCGACCTGAAGCCCGCGCCGCCAGACGGCCGCGTAACGCTTGAGGCGGCGTGGGCCCAGTACCTGAACGAAAAGAACCTCGCGCCGAAGACCCAGAAGCTGTATCGGGAGCATCTGGACCGTTACTTAAGCGACTGGAAGGGGCGCACGTTGGAGGACCTGGGCAACAGCCGCGCTGACGTTCGAGCCCGCTACCACGCGATCGCCCGGCACCACGGCGTCGCAACGGCATCGAGCGTCTACCGGACGTTGCGCGCCGTTTACCGCTACGCGGCACGTGTTCAGACGGATCTGCCGCCGCCGCCGACGGTGGCCGTGGACATTGCGACGCCCAGGCCTCGCGACTGGGCTTTGAGTGACGATGAGCTGAGGTCGTGGTGGGAGGCCGTAGAGCGGCTGCGGCCGATGAAGCGCGTGATGTGGCTGACCCTGCTGCTGACAGGCGCGCGGGCAGCCAGTGTGCAGTATCTGCGCTGGAACGACGTGGATCTGGAGCGAGGCGTAATCCGGTTTGCCGTTGCCAAAGGGGGCCGGTCCTACAGCGTGGCCGCGTCCAAGCGGCTGATCGATGTCCTGCAAAGATGGAAGCGGCAATGCCCGCCCACTGCGGAGGGCTGGGTATTTCCGTCGCCGGTGCTCGAGGGTCAGCCGATCACGACGGTGAGAGACGACAAGCGGGGCGTGGTATCGGCTCATCATCTTCGACACACGATGCGGACGCGTCTGGCCGAGGCGGGGGCGACGCCGGACCTGGCGCGGATTGCGTTGGGGCACAGTCTGATGGCGGACGTCAGCCAGCGTTACATCACGGCTTCGCTGCTGGTGGAGGCGACGCGGCCGTTGATGGAAGCGGTGGCGGAAGCCTATGCGCGCATTCTCTCGTGGGAGGATAAAGATCTTGTCGGTGCCGAATAGAGCCGAGCTAGTCACCGCGCTGCGGGAACGTGCTCTTCGATTGCTGGCAGAGATCGCGCATGCGGACGCAGTGGCCGAGAGGCTGATGAAGCTGGCCGAAGCGCGCTGGATGGTGAACACGGGCGGGCAGGTCGACGCGGCAGAACAGGGGCCGACGAAGGCCGCCGGGGTCAGGAAAGCGCAAAGGGGGAAACATCGCGCCACGACCGGGCGGGGCGCCACAACTGTGACCGCAAGCGAAGAAGAGGATCTGGGGCAGACACAAGGGCAACAGCTGGAGGCGGATCTGCTGGATGCCCAATGGAGAGAATTCAAGCAGGGGATTGCGGTCCTGCATCAGCAGATCCGACGGGCCCTCAAGATCCTGTCCGCCGGCGACCCTTTGCGGGACAGACTCGAGCGCCTGTCGCTTTGCCGGGGTGGGGGACTCAGGATGGATGAGTTGCGCGAGGAGCTGGAATTGATTGTCGCGATGGATTCGCCCGGCTCCGGCCTGCCGATGAAGACCTCGGGAAATGATCCGATGCAAGTTGAGCCGGCTCCTGAAGAAGAGGTGTACTCAGCGGGAGATTGCCGGACACCGGGAGGCGTTCCGGTGGGTTGATTCTATCTCATGCTGCCTCCCGCTGAGGCAGCAAAGCCAAACCATCTGAGAAGGCCTGGTAGGGGGTCCTTCCCTTCGTGCGGTAACCCTGATGGGCTCGCTGGCGGTTGTAGAAATCCAGGTATCGGTCCAGGTCGGCCTGGAGCTGGTCCAGGCTTTCATAGAGGGTCTTGCGGAAGGCCACCGAGAAGAACTCCTCCTTCACCGTGCGGTGGAAGCGTTCGCAGAAGCCGTTGGTCTCCGGCGAGCGCACTTCGGTGCGGCGATGCTGGATCTGGTTCAGCGCCAGGAACAGATCAAAGAAATGCTGCAACTCGCGCCCACAGTATTCCCTGCCATTATCGGTGAGGATGTGCTCAACCGCCACGCCGCTCTCTTCACAGAAGGGCAGCACACGGTCGTAGAGCGTGTCCACGGCCGTCATCGGCGCCTTCGACAGCGCCAGCTTGGCGAACGCCAGCGAGCAATTGGCGTCGACCACGCTCTGCATGTAGATCTTGCCGACGCCCTTGATGGTGCCGACGAAGTAGGTGTCCTGGCACAGCAAATAGCCTGGATACGGCGCTTCGACGTGCTGTTCGGGATCGACCGTTCGCCGGCGGTGGAGTTGGATGAGCCGGATCTGGCGGTCGGTCAGCACGCCGCCGCGATCGGCGGTCTTTTGCTCCAGCCAGAACAGGCGGTGGATGCGCAGAGTGAGTCCGTGGCGCTGCCAGACGGCGCGCACCGTGGAAGGCGAAACGCCGACGCCGATGAGGCGGAGTTGGCCGCTGATGCGGACATAGCTGTAGGTGGGGAATTGCTCGGTCATCTCAAGGATGCGCTGTTCGAGTTCCGGAGGCGTCTGGTTGGGCATCCGAGGGCGACGCCGCGGCTGCGGCGCCAAGCCCTCGGCACCGTACTTTTCGTAAGCTTCCTTGATTTCGTAGCAGTGGCTCCTGCTGATGCCGGCACGCTTGCAGGCCAGGCGGACGTTGTCGAGTTCCTGGGCCAGGGCCAATAGCCCCAAGCGGGCCTTGATAAGCTTCTCTCTGGTGCTCATGAGGCGGTCAGTTCCTTTCGTGGTGATCTGAGTCTTGAGAAACCCAAAATCTACCACCGGAACGCCGCCTCAGGCACCGCTGCCGCGGTGCCCCGGTGTCCGCTCAACTCCCGCTAAGTACACTTCAGATTCTGTTGAACGGTGTTTCCACACGCCGATATCGGGACGTGATTGCGGAGATGGCCGACACGGTGGGCGTATCCAAATCGACGGTGAGCCGGGAAGCCATCGAGGCCTCCGAAGCCGCGCTGAAGCAACTCATGGAACGGCGCTTCGATGAGGTCGATCTGCTGATCATCTACATCGATGGCATGAAGTTTCAGGATCAGTGTGTGCTGGCCGCGGTGGGCGTGGATGTTCAGGGCCGCAAGCACGTGCTGGGGTTGCGCGAAGGAGCCACCGAGAATGCCGAAGCCGCCAAGGATCTGCTCCAGCATCTGGTGGATCACGGGGTCGATCCCTCACGCCGGCGCCTGTTCGTCATTGACGGCTCGAAAGCGCTGCGCACGGCCATCAACGCGGTGTTCGGCGCGGAGACGCCCGTCCAAAGGTGTAGAAATCACAAACTACGCAACGTGCTCGGACGGCTGCCGCGCCATCAGCAAGCGCAGACGGCTTCGCTGATGCGCGCCGCCTGGAAGATGAACCAGAAAGACGGCATGGCCAAGTTTCGCCAGATCGCCGGCTGGCTGGAACAGGATTATCCGGATGCCGCCGCGGCGCTGCTGGAAGGCTTGGAGGAATGCTTCACCATCAACCGGCTGGATATTCTGCCCTCGCTGCATCGATGCTTGGCGACCAGCAACATTGTCGATAATCCGCATTCCGGAGTCCGCGATCGCACGCGTCGCGTGTGCCGCTGGCGGACGGGCATGGCGGCGCGTTGGTCGGCCGCGGCCTTCTTAGAAATCGAAAAATCGTTTCGAAAGATTATGGGCTATCGGGACCTGTGGGCCTTGAAGGCAATCCTTGATGGATTGCAGCCAGCCACCCGGCAGGCGGTGGCGTAAACTAATCATGAACCGCTGCGCAACTTTCAACTGCGGTAGGGACACCATCCCATACTTGCGGCTCGTGGACTCCAGATCCGCGCCGCGGAGCAGCTCCAGAACAACACTCATCTTGCGCTTGGCCGACCAACGGCCCTTGCCGCCGCGGCCGGATTCCGGCCCCGTACAGCGCGCCCTCCGGTCCTTCAAGCGGGCCCGGAATCCGCTTGTTTCTTGTCGAACATCCTATATGCTTCTTGTGGCCATTGACTGTCCAGGCAGATCAGAAGGCCGTGGAGCATGCTTTGGCACCCTATAGTCAATAAGAGAAGGCATCCAACTAGCGATGTTGCACCGGTATGGAGGTAAACGCTTCGCCACCGAAACGGAACCCGAGCGCAGAAATCGTTCCCAGCGACATGACCTGAATTTTTATGCGTCCGCGCTTTCCGGTCAGCATCGACAATCCGGGAAGGTTCCTCAAAATGTACGCCTGTTTGGAAAGCGCCGGCAAATTCAGCTGCGTAGCGGCAAGTAGCTGTCCATCCTCGCCGTAGGCCGTAACGGCAATCCAGACCGCCGAGTAGGCCGGATTAAGAAGCGCCACCGTGGTGGTCAAGCCAGCGTCATCAAAAGCAAATTGAGCCTCTCGGCCGTCCGCCCTGGTGAGTGGAACCACTGCCTCCTGGTCAGCTCTTCCGGGTACGGTCTGACGGAAGACGGCATATCCAATGACTCCTGGTGGCAGACTTGCCTCCGCCCAACCTTGTGTTAGGCTTTCCGTGCCTGACACAGTCAGGCGCATCGTCTCGCCTGCACGAAGCGTCATGTTGTACGAGGAAGACTGACTGCCCTGCATCGGAACGCTCAAAGCAGTCCCCCTATCACTGAAGAAGTTCACCGGGACATTCGCAACGGTATTTGAGGTGTTCGTAAAATACATTTCCGTCGTCCAACCGCCTCCAAAAGCGACCTGTGGCAACACGAACCGTCCCGATGGCGTCTGAGTGCCGCCGCTCTGCGCTACGGGGATAGTCGTCACGGCCTCTCCTCCGAAGCGGAGCCCTAGCACCGCGATCGAATCCTTGTCCGATTCGATTCGTACGCGACCGATTCGCCCGGCCACCCTTCCAAGGCCAGGGAGCTCCCTGAGCGCAGACTCCAGCTTGGATCGGGGCCCAATCGGCAAATCTGCACTTCCGAGGAGGCGGTTGTCAGCACCGTATGCGGATGCCTTCACTGTCGCCGATTGCAAAGCCGGATTCACGATGGAGACCGCTGTGATCTGGCGTTCGTCGTCAAAGGCGAAGTCAGCCGTTCGACTGGACCTGGGCTCGAACAGCACGACGGCCTCCTGATCAGGGCGCCCCGGCACGGACTGCCGGAAAACCGCGTAAGCATTGACTCCGGAAGGCAGAGCCGTCTCCACCCAACCTTGCACAAGTTCCCCGACATTTGGCGCGACGAGCACGGTTGTACTTCCGGCTCCCAATGTCAGGATCCGGGAGCTGGTTGGACCCAGCCCGGCCAACGGTACCTCCAGCGGCCCGCCTGTCCGGCTGATGAAGTTGAGAGGGAAACTCACAGCAGACGGATTGCTGTTATAGAAGTACAGTGCTGTTTGCCAGCCGCCCCCGTAAGCGAGTTGGGGGAGCACAAGGGGCACAAATGCATCGTCCGCTGAGTTTCCATACGACCCGCCGCTGGCTCCAGCGACGGGAATCGATTCACGGGTCATCGAACCAGCAGAGCCGCCGCCGCTTGTGCTCACGAGGACCACGGCAGGGCTGGCAACCGAGGATGAAACGTTCGCAACAACGACGATGGGCGGGTAATTGAACCCGGCCGCCAAAGAGTCTGAACGCACACACCGATTGCGCACGCAATTCCATCCAGCGCCCGAGGCGGAGACCAAGTCGAGCCCGGCAGGCAAGAGCAGGTCGACGCTTACTTCGCCAGCGGTTGGGCCGGCATCGCGGGCATTGGTCACTACAATCTGCATCTGTGCACCTTGCTGGCCAGCCTGTAGACTATCGGGCCGGACGACGGAAGCAGAGAGCATCGCCGGTATGGTGGCCACAGTCCGCACCTGAACCTGAAAATCCTTCAGCTGAAACGCCACGTTGTTTTGGTTACCCTCTTTTACTAAAGAGACGGTCAGCACGCGCTGCCCAGTGAGATTATCGACCGGAATCGGCCCCGCTTCAAATTCAAAGCCAGGCAGGATCGAGCCTGAATCCAGCACCCAGATCGGTTGATTGTCTACGGCCACAACCGCCCGGTCGCCTTCTGCCGGTGAATCCACCGTAACCTTGAAGGAGATCGCAGTTGCTCCCGGGGGAATATAAATAGGCAAAGCAGAGTAGGCGGACTGATCGCCTCGACAAGAGATGGATTCGATCACCGATCTCATGCCGCCAACCGGGGCACCGGTCGCCAGGCGGGTTTGAACTGCGCAGTTCGCGTAGGACGGCGAAGTGCTCAGCGACGTCCCCGCATAGAGAGGCATCCAAGAGAATTCATTGGTGAGACGTCCACCCTGCTTATCGTTCGATGAAGTAGCATCAGTGTGGTCGTCGAGAATAATTGAAGTATTAAAGCCGTACTGGCACGGATTGAGGCTATGGTTATTTGTAATATGTTGCACTGCAATCAGGTCTTCCTCAGTTTTGGGATCAAACCAGTTGTAGACAGCCTTTTGCCAATCCGGGCATACGTCGTCCTTTGCACTAAACGAGTCTATCGGCAATTTCGGCCAGATCGTCCAGCGATACCATTGGTGGACACCGCTATGCGCGCTAAAGCCAGAGAGGCCACCCTCGAGGAATATTGCATCTAATCGGTCCGGGTCGTTGAGTTCCACATTATAGTGTGCACCAGTTACAAAATCACCGACACCAGTAAGTCCACTCCTGCTAAAATAATTTTCGAGAATTAATCGCCCGCGCAATTTGTCAAGAGGAAGAATACTTGCCAAAAATTCGCTCGAATAACCTGTGTAGGCGTCAGGAAGAAGTGATACAAGATTTTGCGGCATGTCCAGGGTGGTAAATTGTGCTTGTGCGATCTGATTGGCAACTTCGAGAAATGCTTTGGCCGCGTGAGCGTTTACAATTGTCCCCAGTGAATGTCCGATGAAGTGAATCCTCCTGTTGTATGTGCAAACCCCCGTTCTCGAAAAGTCGGGACACAGCCCCTGAATGAGACGGCTCGCAAGCACGATCCCGGAAGGAGGGGCAAAAGCTTTTGCTGCGGGATAACCGATCGGGCCTTGCCTGGCACCGCCCCAAAGAAATCGGACGATATTCACGGGTCGACCGTGTAGCCTCTTTACAAGAAGAGCAGTTGCCTGCTTGAGCTGCACTCCAGTCCAGAGTTTATCCTCCCAGTTTGCCTCATTTTCCGTCTGAAGGCCGTGGGTGAGGACAATCGTATCTCGTGCAGGATCGAGCCACCCCAACAAAATGAGCTGCCCGGAGGGCACACCCCCGATGAATGGAGCGTATTCTGTAACCTTTAAGTGGATCGCTAACTCTGCCGGTACTGATGTACCAGAAACAGCGCGCACGGAAGCACTATATTCCCCGGGAGGCAACCCCGTCTTCACACTGAGCTTGAGAGTGTCGGGCGTTGATGATCCCTTCCTGTCCACCTTTAGCCAGGCCACACCGGGCGGTTGAATTTGGATTTCATAAGGGACGTTCCCGGCTGAACTCGTCAAGGTGATGACAGCAGGCAGGGGTGGGTGTTCGTCTCCGGCCTTATATGTGAATAAAACAGATTTTTGCGAAAAAACGAGCGATGCCGGTGCGGATACGGACAGCCTCAACCAGAGGCGTTCTGCCTGCCCGATCGGAATGGTTCCCTGCGGGCCCGTGAACTGCCATGACTCGGAGATTGCGCCGTTGTATGGCGGAACTGAGCACGTGAGGCTGAATCGATAGGTGCCGCCAGGCGGCACAGGGGACTTCACGGCCACCGATGAACGTGGGCAACCGGCGTCGCCGGAGACATACTCGAGCCGGTATCTGGAATCCCACGATGTCGTTCCGGTATTGCGGAGAACCCACTCCTGCACAAAAGTGGATCCGGCGCTCAGTGGAGAAGTTGGGCCGCTTTCGGAAACCAGCTCGGCCCGGTCGGTGAGGTCTGGCTGGGCTGGACATGAAGGGTTCATTGACAGCGGCGCAGAGAGCACGTTACTGGATAGGCTCCTGCCCACATCGAGGGCGACCAGCGCCCACGTCCCCGCGGGATCCGCGCAGTTCGTAACGAAGTTCCACGTCCATCTTCCTGAGCCGTCGGCTTGAGCCGGATCGATCTCCTGAGTAGCCCTGTTTGGCGCTGTTACGAAGCGGCGGACCTGCCCGTTGGGTGTAAAATTGGCGCCCTCAATCACCAAGGTGTTCCCCAGCAGAGGCTGACCTGTGATGAACTCAAGTTTCGGCGACAGGCTGCAGGAGGCGGATGCTGTGAGCGACACGGTCGCCTGCGCTTCGCGGTTGGCGGCCAGGTCGATGGCCCTCGCAACGTATGAGCCAGCGGCGTCTGAACATGAGGTTGCCCACGTCCAATCCACGCGTCCGGTGTAATCTGCGCTGATGGTCCCCAAATCGCGCGAAACATTCCCGCCCCCTTGCAGGATGCGCCGGACAGCGCCCTTGGGAGTATATCCGATCCCGGCAAAGACAAAAGCCGCGCCTTGAGAGGCAGAACTCGAATAGCTTTGCAGCACCGGAGCCGATGGAGGAACCACCGTGATCGGGAGACTGTTCGAACAGGCGGTACCATTGCCTTTCGAGGCGCACACACGCACAAGAACCGTGCGCGGGATCTGGTTCGCCACGGCGATGGTCAGGGCTGTGGGCCCGTCGTAGGTCGGGGGCGACACGGCCCAATCCCAGGTAGCCCCGTTGTCGATGGAAAATTGATGGTAGCTTTGTGCCGTGAAGCCACTGCCGTAAATGCTCACCTCTGCATAACTAAACCCCTGATCGATACTCGGTCTGCTGAGAGACTGAATCGATGGCGACGCCGGTACAACCGCGTTGACCGTCAGCGACAGCGCATTGGAAACCAGTCCCCCAGACCCATTTCGAACGGTCACTGTGTAAGTCCCTGCCGAGCCCAGGGTTGCCGGGCCGATGAGAAGCGTCGAGCTCTTGGTGGTCAGTGAGCTGTTGGAGACCACGCACGGGCTGCAGCCTGGGCCAGTAAACAGAATCTGCGCCAAAGCCGGATCAAAATTGTTGCCGGTCAGGTTGATGGTGAACGGCTGGCCAGGAGCAGGGGACGTCGGCGTGGTGCCCAGCATGGTCAGAGTCGGCGCGGGAGTGCCCAGAACCAGCGTTAAGGTATTCGACAGCCCTCCACCAGACCCGTTCTGCGCCCGGATGTCAAAACTTCCCGAACTGGTCAGCGTCACCGGGCCGGCGATCTGTGTCGTGGTTTTCGTCGTGAGAGAGCCGTTCGGAATGACGCACGGGCCACACCCTGTGCCGTAAATGACGATCTGCGCGAGAGCAGGATCGAAGTTGCTGCCGTTCAGAGTCAGCGTGAACGGCTGGCCGGCCACGGGCGGGCTGGGGCTGGTCGAGAAGCTGGTTAGCGAAGGCGTCACCCCGCCTACGGTCAACGGCAGCCCGTTGGAGACCGGTCCGCTGGCGCCATTGCGGACGGTGACCGTATAGGTCCCTGCCGAGCCCAGGGTTGCCGGGCCGATGAGAAGCGTCGAGCTCTTGGTGGTCAGTGAGCTGTTGGAGACCACGCACGGGCTGCAGCCTGGGCCAGTAAACAGAATCTGCGCCAAAGCCGGATCAAAATTGTTGCCGGTCAGGTTGATGGTGAACGGCTGGCCAGGAGCAGGGGACGTCGGCGTGGTGCCCAGCATGGTCAGAGTCGGCGCGGGAGTGCCCAGAACCAGCGTTAAGGTATTCGACAGCCCTCCACCAGACCCGTTCTGCGCCCGGATGTCAAAACTTCCCGAACTGGTCAGCGTCACCGGGCCGGCGATCTGTGTCGTGGTTTTCGTCGTGAGAGAGCCGTTCGGAATGACGCACGGGCCACACCCTGTGCCGTAAATGACGATCTGCGCGAGAGCAGGATCGAAGTTGCTGCCGTTCAGAGTCAGCGTGAACGGCTGGCCGGCCACGGGCGGGCTGGGGCTGGTCGAGAAGCTGGTTAGCGAAGGCGTCACCCCGCCTACGGTCAACGGCAGCCCGTTGGAGACCGGTCCGCTGGCGCCATTGCGGACGGTGACCGTATAGGTCCCTGCCGAGCCCAGGGTTGCCGGGCCGATGAGAAGCGTCGAGCTCTTGGTGGTCAGTGAGCTGTTGGAGACCACGCACGGGCTGCAGCCTAGGCCAGTAAACAGAATCTGCGCCAAAGCCGGATCAAAATTGTTGCCGGTCAGGTTGATGGTGAACGGCTGGCCAGAAGCAGGGGACGAGGGGGTCGTCACATATGCTGTCAGACTGGGCACCGGCGCCGCTGCAGTTACCGTCACCGACTGCGTCCCCGACGAACAGTCCGCCGACGTCGTCTGCGTCGCCGAGCGGCACACCCGCACATAGATCGTGTCCGTCACCGTGCCCGGGTTCATGTTGATCGTCATCTGGGTTGAACTGACAATCGTCGGTGGATTGTACAGGCCGGTATTCCAGACTCCCGCCCCGGCGCCCACGCCCCACTTGAACTGCACCACATTCCCGCTCTGGAAATTGCTCCCGTAAATTGTCAGCGGCCGCGTCACCCCGTCGGCCGGCATCTGTGTCGGGGAAACCGAACTCACCGTCGGCACCGGCGCCGCTGCAGTCACCGTCACCGACTGCGTCCCCGACGAACAGTCCGCCGACGTCGTCTGCGTCGCCGAACGGCACACCCGCACATAGATCGTGTCCGTCACCGTGCCCGGGTTCATGCTGATCGTCATCTGGGTTGAACTGACAATCGTCGGCGGATTGTACAGGCCGGTATTCCAGACTCCCGCCCCGGCGCCCACGCCCCACTTGAACTGCACCACATTCCCGCTCTGGAAATTGCTCCCGTAGATTGTCAGCGGCCGCGTCACCCCGTCGGCCGGCATCTGTGTCGGGGAAACCGAACTCACCGTCGGCACCGGCGCCGCTGCAGTTACCGTTACCTTCGCCTGCGCCTGTGTGGGTGGAGCCGAACCCCGCTCCACGATCACCTTCGCCGTGTACGTTCCAGGCGCGGAGTAACTGCATGCTCCCGACGCCGTCTTTGGATTGTCGTACACCCCGTCAAACTTCGCCGCCCAGCCCGAGGTGATGTTTATCCCGGTATCGGCGCGATTACAGTAAAACGTGTAGTTGATCGTTCCCGTGGCCGTGCCCCCAACCGTTGCCGTCAGACTGACCCCGTTCAGAGGCGCCGTCCCGCTGGACGGGTTCGCGTTCAGCGTCACCGTCAGCGTCTGCGCCGCCTGGATCGTCACCGTGACGCTGTTCGAGCACACGCTGCTGCCATAGGACGAGCACACACGAACCCACACCGTCCGCACGATCGTGTTGTTGACGGCGACGGTCAGGGACGTGGAGCTGTTGTAGGTGGGCGCCGCCGTCGCCCAGCTCCACGTGCTGCCGCCGTCGACAGAGAACTGATGATAGCTCGATGTCGTGAATCCAGAGCCGGTCAGCGTTACATTCTGGTAGCTGCTGCCCTGCGGAATGGAGTTCGGCGTCGCTCCAGTCAGCACCGGTGCCGCCGCCGTCACCGTTACCGTCGCCTGCGCCTGTGTGGGTGGAGCCGAACCCCGCTCCACGATCACCTTCGCCGTGTACGTTCCAGGCGCGGAGTAACTGCATGCTCCCGACGCCGTCTTTGGATTGTCGTACACCCCGTCAAACTTCGCCGCCCAGCCCGAGGTGATGTTTATCCCGGTATCGGCGCGATTACAGTAAAACGTGTAGTTGATCGTTCCCGTGGCCGTGCCCCCAACCGTTGCCGTCAGACTGACCCCGTTCAGAGGCGCCGTCCCGCTGGACGGGTTCGCGCTCAGCGTCACCGTCAGCGTCTGCGCCGCCGTCACCGTCACCGACTGCGTCCCCGACGAACAGTCCGCCGACGTCGTCTGCGTCGCCGAACGGCACACCCGCACATAGATCGTGTCCGTCACCGTGCCCGGGTTCATGTTGATCGTCATCTGGGTTGAACTGACAATCGTCGGCGGATTGTACAGGCCGGTATTCCAGACTCCCGCCCCGGCGCCCACGCCCCACTTGAACTGCACCACATTCCCGCTCTGGAAATTGCTCCCGTAGATTGTCAGCGGCCGCGTCACCCCGTCGGCCGGCATCTGTGTCGGGGAAACCGAACTCACTGTCGGCACCGGCGCCGCTGCAGTCACCGTCACCGTGACGCTGTTCGAGCACACGCTGCTGCCATAAGACGAGCACACACGAACCCACACCGTCCGCACGATCGTGTTGTTTACGGCGACTGTCAGGGAAGTGGAGCTGTTGTAGGTGGGTGCCGCCGTCGCCCAACTCCACGTGCTGCCCCCGTCGATAGAGAACTGATGATAGCTCGATGTTGTGAATCCTGAGCCGGTCAGCGTTACATTCTGGTAGCTGCTGCCCTGCGGAATGGAGTTCGGCGTCGCCCCGGTTAGCACCGGCGCTGAGACCTGAGCCAAGGCGGCGCCGGATATGGAAAACATGCAAACAAGAAACGGAACACGGAATGATCTCAGCCTTTGCCAGCCGCAGGACATCGGATCAGATTCTCCTTCGACAGACAGCAGGATTCTAGGTGATCCGCAAAGACGGGTCAATATCCCAATTTGAGTGAATTCTCTGAGCACTGACCTGATGAGATGCTCTCCGGAAACTCAGCCAGCGATACTTTGGAGGTGCTCATAATGACGATAGAAATGGATTAAGCGAAGCCGATCCGCGGAAAAGCAGATGATCGATGCCGTCAACCAGCTGGGGGCTGGACGGCCGTTGCGGTGTACCGCCCCCGATTTCCTGGACAGATTTTTGAATTATCGTCATGCGGCGGGCTCGAGGGCAAGCAGGGCCTGATGAGCCTGCCGCGGGGGTTGGAAGTGGAGCCGTTCGACCAACCACTGTTCGTTGTAGCGCTGGCGGAATTCTTCCAGCGCTTCGGCAAGTTCCGCCAGGGTTTCGAAGTGCCGCACCCAAAGAAGCTGCTCCTTGAGGGTGCGGAAGAAGCGTTCGATACAGCCGTTGCCTTCCGGCTCACGGACGAAGGCCGGTGAAGACACGAGGCCGAGAAAGCGGATCTCACGCTGAAAGTCGTCGCTCATGAAGGGCGAGCCATGGTCATGACGCAGTCCAACGCCCAGGGCGATGCCCTCGGAGAAGCCGCCGAATTGTTCGCGCACAGCCTGGCGCACCGGCCCCAGCGCCTCGAACCGCGTGACGCGTTTGGCCACGTGGATGCCGAGGCAGCAGGCCGAGCAGTGGTCAATCATGGCGAAGATGGGCATCTGCCCGTCCCGGAGAGTGAAGCCGGCCGTGGCGTCGATGCCCCACATCTGGTTGAGCCGTCGGGCGAGGATGGCTCCTTCGTGCCATTTGAGCTCGACGGGCTGCGGCTGCCGCTGCGGCGGCGAGCAGTTGGTGTTGGCGCATCAGGCGCAGCATGCGCCGCAAGGAGGTGCGCACGCCGTAATGGCGCAGCCGCGCCCACACCTTGCGGTGGCCCTCGCCGCGGAAGGGCGAGGCCTGGATCGTACGGCGGATCTCCTCGGTAAGCTGCTCATCGGTGGAGCGCGTCTTCGGGCCGCGCCTGGCGGGCAGGCGCGGCGAGGCATGCAGGCGGCGCCGCTGGTAGAACGTCGACCGCGGCAGGCCCCACGCCTTCAGAACCCGAGGGGCGCCCGTAGCTACGCCCTGTGGAGGCCGACCGGGTGCGGCTCATTTCTTCGACCTCCACTTGAGATATGGCTTCTCGTCCTCCATGCGTCGAATGCGCCGCGGGAGCAGCTCGTTCTCCATCGCCAGATCGGCGATGACGGATTTCATCCGCCGGCCCTGCTCGTCGACCAGATCCTCCTGCCGGATCTTGAGCCCCTCCTCGCCGGCCGCCAGAAAAGCCTCGCGCCACTGGCGACAGGGTCGCCGCCGTGAGACCATACTTGCGGCTCGTCGACTCCAGATCCGCGCCGCAGAGCAGCTCCAGGACCACACTCATCTTGCGCTTGGCCGACCAACGGCCCTTGCCGCCGCGGCCGGATTCCGGCCCCGCAGAGCGCGCCCTCCGGTCCTTCAAGCGGGCCCGGAATCCGCTTGTTTCGTGTTGGACATACTGATTTCCCTTATCGCAAATCAGTGTCCAAGGAAATCGTGGGGCGGGGGAGCAGGCAAGCTCTCAGCGAAAGCCGGGCTACTGATTTGGAACTATCGCGAAGTCGAAAATGTCCACAGCGCCTGCTGCACCCGCCCCATATGCGCCGAACCCTGCGGAGGCGAGAAAACAGTACTCTCCCTCCTTCAGTTGTTCGGTTGGAACCACCTTGTACAAGCCGGGCCGGATGCGCTCAGACTTGAAAGGCACCATCGACTTCGCATGTGTCCCGGACGATGCCCCGAGAGCCCCAAACTCCATAATAATCGTCTCCCTGGTGGACTTCTTCACCTCGAGCATTACCAGGGCGAACTGATTTGGGTTGGAGAGGCCCGTCAATCCAAAGTAGCTCTTGCCCAACCCTGATGCCTTGTCTTCGAAGTAAAAGTAGAACACCGGACGTCGGTCGCTAGTACGAACGCTCGCTCTAGGCCCAGGAATGACAGCCTTCATCTTGGCCTTCCTGAGGCCATAGGTCAAAGCCGATGTGAGCACACCACCGGTCTTGGACCCTTGGTAGGCCGCCCGCTCAAGGACAATCATTTTTGGGTTGCCGTCCCGATCTCTTGTGTAAAGGTAAATGCCTGAATCGTGTGGGGTCATGGGGTCATTCGGATCTGCGGCGGGCGCACTTGGTTCGGGCCCGGGTGTCGCACCCGAGGGATTCGAAACTGCTGCGGCCACCGGTACCGCTGGAGTCTGCACAACGACTGGTGCCACTAGGGCGGCCGGGGCTTGTGGTTGCGGGATGGGTTGAGCTGCAGGCTTGACCTCCGCCTGCGGGTCCAGCATGACCCTTAGAATGGTGTCGCTGACGCCTGCATTCTTCAGCTTGATCATCTCCTCTGGACTCAGGTCGAACGCCTTGCCTTCCTTGCGAATCCGCGCCACAATCAGGTCTTCCGATAGCCCCGCTTGGGTCATGGAAACGATGCTATCGACGGTGAGGCCCTGGGGCTTAGGCGAAGCCGTGAGCTCCGTGGTCTGCTTTTGAGCCGTTTTCGTCGCCGGGTGTGCTGCTTGCTGCCCGAGCGCAAACGTCGATGCAGCAAGAGCGATCGGGATCAGGATCAACTGCCGCATGCTGATCATCCTCATTCCACTGCTGTCACTGTGCCTTATTATCCGGAGTTTCCATTTTGACTCCGGTACAAAGCCAGCCAATCCCTACCCCCCGCCCGCGTCAACCCCAGCATGACTTTTTCGGCACCGCCGACTTCGCCACGGCCCGTATGGGTCGCCCCTGCCACCTCCCGTTGCCTCCGGCGTCGAAACCTGCGCACTCGGAGGCGACTTCTTGAGACCCCTCCCCCCTCCGCCGCGTCTTTCAATTAAATTTTGCTTCCCTCAGCGTCCCCGGCTACCCCGCCGGCGCCAGCAGCGCCTCGATCCGCCGCACCATCGCCCCGAAACGCCGGCGCGTCAAGTGACCCTCCCCGAGCAACAGCCAGTAATAGCGCGCGTGCTTGATCAGCCGACCGCCCGTCTTCACCAATCGTTGTTGCAGGCTCGTCAGCGACCAGTTGCCAACGCGCAGCGGCAGAACCACCCGCCGCCACAAGTTCCCCAGATTGTAAGCGATCACGCTCAGCCACAGCCGCACCTCGTTGGACCGGAACCGATGGCAACTCAGCCGCGTCATCTCGACGGCCTACTTACCTTCCTCGATCCATTGCTCCGCGGTGCCCCGCTTGTTATAAAACAGCACCACTGCCCGGCTGTCGATCTCCAGGGTGGTCACGATGAACCCGACCCGAGGGAACAGTTCCCCGGCGTGGAACTCCACCTTGGCCACCACCCGCCGCGCCTTCTTCCAACTCTCGGCCTGATACAGGAAGCTCTTGTACCGGAACACCGGCTTGTGAGAGGGTCGGCCCACGGGCCGCGTCAGCAACTCCGCAATGTCCCGTTCCAGGCTCTCGTTGGCAGAAATCCGAATGGCGTACTTCACGCCCCGTTCTTCCAGCGCCTCGTAGATCTCCGGCTTGGCAAACGCGGCATCCGCCGAGAACACCATCTCCTTGCCTTGCTTCTGCTGCCACTCGATCTCCGGCAACAGCACTTCTTCCCAGCCGTCGGCGCTGCGGACATTGCTGGGCCGCAGTTTCGCCGCCAGGCAGTCGCCCTAACGGTTGAACAGCAGCAGCGGATGGTAGCAGGTCGACTCGAAGTGACCGTTGTAGGCGCTGTTCTTCTGCTGGCCGTAGACCGGGATTTCCGTGGAATCCATGTCCAGCACGCCTCGTCGGGGCGAGTCGATGGCTTAAACCTTGGCGATCAGCTCCCGGTTGATCCGCGTCAGGCCGGCGAAGTTGTGTGCTTTGGCCAGCATTTCCGTCTCGAAGGATTGCAACCGCGAAGTGAGGGCGGCCCCGCGCTCCCGGATATTCTCCGAGCCGATCAACAGGAAGGTCGGATCTTGGGACAGGCGCTCGGCGTCGTTGACATCCTCCTAGCCGGCCAGGCGGCCGTAGACCGATTGCCGGAGCAGATCAGCCAGGGGCAACTGTGTGTTCTTGCCGCGGCGCGGATCCGTCAGGTGCTGTCGGATCAGATCGCCGAAGCCTAGTACTACTGGGTCATCAACGTCGGGCCCCGCAAAAAGGGCAGCAAGGAAGCTGCCTGGCGATGGCCTTGGCCAGCCGCTGGCGCAGGCTCGCGATCGAGAATGGCTCAACGCGCTGTCCCGGTTTTCTGGCTCCCCCGCAGCCGGTATTGGTCCAGCTGTGGCGGCTCGGCCAGAGCGAGCCTGCCGGCGCGTGCTGAGGGGGAAAAACGGCTCCTCTCGGCCACCAGGAACCCATACGCTGCGATGCAGAGTGTGGCGTGATGATGAAAGCCGCGCCACGAACGGCCCTCGAAGTGGCCCAGCCCCAACTCCTGCTTCAACTCCAGATAGTCCCGCTCGACGATCCACCGATGCTTGGCCAACTCAACCAGTCGCCTCAAGGGCGTCTCCGCAGGCAGGTTCGACACCCAAGACTTGCTCGGCTCCGCCGCTCGGGCGCGGCCACTCGGCCGGCAGCCCCTGATCGCCATGCGGTTCGCTCCGCCAGTAGTCCCGATGGGCTGGCCTCACCCGCACCGCCACGCAGCGCGAGCGCACAGCCTCCTTCATTCCTTCCCGCCAGATCACCGTCCGCAGCGCCTTCTCACCCGCCTCCCGCACCAGCTCGCGCGCCGACACCGGCTTGTGCTCCGCGCTCCGGCGCAGCAGCTTCGGCGGCCGCCCCACGACCCGTCGCGGCTTCGGCGGCAGCGGCTGCTCTCCAGGCCGCCACAGGCTCACGCTCGACTGCACCCCCACCACATACTCCAGCCCCAGCTCCTCCAGCCCTTCGCGAAACTTCGTGTCGCTGCCATAGCCGGCATCGGCCAGCACGACTCCCACCGGCACGTCCCCTTTTACCGCCCGGCGGATCATCCCCAGCGCGATTTCCGGCTTGGTCTCGAATTCGCGATCTCCTCCGGCACCCCGGCCCTCTGCCTCCAGTCGCGGTCCCGCGCCCACTCCTGGGGCAAATCCAGCCGCCAGGCCACGGGCAGACTCGCTTCGCTCGTCGCCACGCTCAGACTCACCGCCACCTGGCCGTTGTCCTGCTTGCCCAGCTGAGGCGCAGTCCTGCCGCGCCACGCCTACCGAATGCCGCCTCTTCTTTGGAATGCCCGTGTCATCGACGATCCAGGCCAGAATCCGCCCTCGTTGCAGCATCGCGGGCAAAACCCGGCGGCGCACTTCGGCCAACACCGCCTCGTCGCTCCACGGCGCCTGCGCCACTCGCGTGTGCATCGACTGCCGGGCCGCCTGTACGCGGTCCGGATGCAGCCGTGCCGCCATGGGCTCGATGCTCTTGCGCTCGCCGGGCAGCAGCAGGCCCTTGCAGTAGTCTTTCAAGGGCTCGTGCCGGTTAGCGTGCCCGGCGGCCAAGGCCCGAGCCCTACAAACAGGCCGCCAGGCGTTTTTCCTGCGGGCTTGGCCCGGAAAGGGCGGAGCGCACAAAACAATTGTATCACAAAATGTTTCTTTTATGACCCAGTAGTACTAGTAGTTTAGCCGTAACTCGCTTCTGAGTTTCTCGAACTCGCTGCGATAGTAACAAAGTGCCTCTTCGTTGCGCCCAGCCCGGATAAGTTCCAGGCTTCTTTCCACAAAGCGCCTGTACAGAGCTTCATAAATGTGTTTGGATTTGCAGCATCTGTCAATGCATGACACGACCTGTGGAGCAAGGCGGTAATACTCCATAAGAATTTCCTCCCCGTCGACGCGCTTTCGGACGTACTCATCCCGGAATGCTCGCAGCTCCTGTAGTTCCGCACAGTTGTCAGGAAGGCCTCGAGCCCGAAGACACGCCGTCGTCAGAAAGCAGCCTTCTTTCTCTATTTTCCCGCTCCTGCGATCAATGCGTAATCCGGTCGGACTATCGGTGAGCCATTCTCGCTTGACAACCTGTCCACTGTCCTGATCTATTCTGTATCCTGTGGGATCGTCCGTCAGCCACCCCTTCTTTACGATGTCCCCGCTATCAAGGTCTATTTGATATCCTGTCGATTCGGAAAACAGTCCGCCTCTTTTCAGTATATCGCCAGTGCTAAGGTCAATTTTGTATCCTGTAGGTCCGCTGAAAAGGCCCGTGCTGACGATGGCACCGTCGTCTTCGATTCTGTAGGAACCGCTCTTTAGCTTTTCGATGACTTCTTCCAGGTCAGGTTCGCTGCGCGTGGAGGATGAAGACTGACCGTGGCTGGCCGACCCCGCCCCGTGCTCTGATGAGAAAGGCAAAGGCAAAGACCAGACCAGAATGAAGATGAGAGCTGCGATGATGAAGCCAACAACGAGCAGCACAGTGAAGAAAGCGAGTGTGGCGGCGATAAACACGCCAAGCGCTGACAGGCCAATCGCCAGGAGCAACCCGGCGGCACGCACACCCGCCGACGCGTGCGGCGACGACCAGCTCCGCGTGCGATCCCAGACCCAATGGAGGAATCGAACCGGCTGCCAGGCTGCCTTCCGCCACCCGTCAGAGCCTTTTCGGGTTTGGTAAGAGTGGTCGAGCCAGGATCCAAGCCTGTCTAGCCAGCCTCCTACTGAGGGCATCTGGAGAGCATGGATGAGTCCGCCGGCTATGACGGGGATACAAAGCAACCATGCGGAAATACTATCCCTGCGGAGCCAGAGTGCGGCTCCTGCAACAACTGCCATCAGGCCGCTGGCGATGCGCCAGGTCGGTGCGTCCCAGTCCCTCTGGTCTTCCTTCAGCCGGTGGAAAATGGGTTGTGGGGCCGGGGCGCCAAGGGAAGCCTGAGACGATTGGGCGGTGGCCATACCGTCCAATGGCTCTCCGCAATAACCGCAGAATCTGGCCTGTTGGCCCACGGCTTGTTGACATTTTGGACAGAGCGTGGACATCGAACGGAGCCTCCAGAGGTAGAGCACAGAGGCGCTGACCATTGGATGCCGAGCCGTCGGTGGAGACGATGGGGCTCGTCATCAAGCCCTCGCGAAGGCAGATGCGGACTGGATCCCTGGCGCCTCCTTTTCGGTAGCTATCTCTCCCTGTGATTGGCTGTGCCTATGATACTCGGGAAACCATACTCAGTCGAGTCCCTAAATGGGGACACGAACGAGCCCTCTCGAGTGACCTGCCCCGTTTTTCTCTACCAAGAGTAATTTGGAAAGCCGTTCTTCATACTGCGTCTGTTAGCCATCTCGCCGGAGCCGCCCGTAGGTGACGTGCAGCTGAGGCACGGCGGCGCACAGCGGGCAAGGGTGCGCCCATCAGGGCGGGGCCAGCGGCGTACCCTTGCCGGTGAGCTCCGCCGTGCGATCCTGCCACTCTAACGGGCGGCCGGCGCGGGACCTGGCGCGGGAGTTGGGCATCAGCGACCAGACGCTGTACAACTGGCGAGCCAAGTACAGCGGGCTGGAGGTCAATGAGGCGCGGCGTCTACGAGCGCTGGAAGAGGAGAACCGACGGCTGAAGACGCCGGAGGCTGAGCTCAGCCTGGACAGGGAAGCACTGAAGGCGGTGATTCGAAAAAACGGGTGGAGCTTGTGAGCGCGCGCAGGGACGTGGCGTTTGTGACAGCCGAGTATGGGTTGAGTGAATGCCAGGCTTCGAAGCTCCCGGTAGTAGACCGAAGCAGTGTTCGCCATGAAGCTCTTCCCGATCGAAACGACGGACTGCGGAAGCGGTTGGTGATGCTGGCGCAGAAGAAGCCGCGCTAAGGCTACCGGCGGCTGTGGGTGCTGCTGCGGCGGGAAGGGCGCGGTGTGAACCTGAAACGCGTCTATCGCTTGTACCGGGAAGCGCGGCCGGGCGTGCGGCTGGCGGTGCGGAATCGGCTGAAGCGGCCGGTGCCGGATGGGTTGCTGCTGCGGGCGGCGAAGGAAGAATGGGCGCTGGACTTCTTGAGTGACGCGGTGGCGGGCGGCGGGCGGATCCGGATTCTGACAGTGCTGGAGCGGTACACGAGGCAGTGTCCGGGGATCGAAGTGGGCGCCAGCCTCGGCAGCCGGAAAGTGACGCAGGCGTTGGAGTGGATGATTGCCAGGCGGGGAACGCCGAAGCGGCTGCGGTGCGACAACGGGGGAGGAATTCACGAGCCGTCGCTTTCTCGTCTGGTGCGAGAGGCAGGGCGTCGGAGTCGTCCACGTCCAGCCGGGGGGCCGATCGACAACGGTTATCTGGAGAGCTTCAACGGCGGGCTGCGCGATGAGTTTCTGAATGCGAACTGGCTCGCGAACCTGGCTGAGGCGAAGGAGAAGATCGAGGCGTGGAGAAGGGAGAAAGGAGACATTTTCGAAGGAGCACAACACCGAAAGGCCGCATGGCGGTCTGGGTTACCGCACGCCGAATGAATATGCAGAGGTGCGCTCTAAGCTCATCATCAGGATGGACGCCATCCCGCCGATCCGCCCGTCGCTGGTTGTCAGTAGCACGGCGGTGCTCGCGGGCAAGGGTTCGCCTCCGGCCGAGCCCTGATGGGCGCGCCCTCGCCCGCTGTGCGCCGCCGTGCCTTAGCTGCACGTCAGCGACGGGCGGCTCCGGCGGGACGGCAGGACAGTTCGAATGCAACGCGGCTTTTCAAATTTCGACCGGCAGAGAGAGGGGTAAGTCAAAGGCAACGGCTGCGTCAAACGCTTCTTCCGCACCCTCAAGGAGCAGCTTCTCTGGGTGCGGCATTTCAACACCCTGGAAGAACTGGCCGGAGCGCTCGAACAATTCCGCCAGCGCTACAACGAGCAGTGGCTGGTCGAACGCCTCCACTTCCAATCCCTGCGGCAGGCTCATCAGGCCTTGCTTGCCCTCGAGCCCTCAGCATGACGATCACTCGAAAAGCTGTTCAGGAAACCGGGTGAGGCACAGGGGGCGGGAGTCCCCGAGGATGGCAGGGCGCCTTTGGAGTCAGGACTAAACATTTTCAGCGCCACATGTTTCGGTGCAACCCGGGCAACCGATCCAGACTTCCGCGCATGTCGCAAAGAAATTCGTGCGACAGGCTCAATCCATGAGCCACTGCCTCACTGAAACTGGAACTGCAAGGCACGGGGGCAATCGCCATGGAGACGCTCAGTCATGAGGTCACTGCATTGCAGCGGGCGCGTGAGCTCGCTGCCGGACTGTTTCCTCACCAGGTGGAGGGCATTGCCTTCTTGTTGGGCCGGAGGCGCGCCATCCTGGCCGACGACATGGGCCTCGGCAAGACGCGGCAATCCATCCTTGCAGCGCGGCATACGGCTCCCGAGGGGCCGTGGCTGGTCGTCTGTCCGGCCTCGGTGAAGCTGAACTGGGCGCGCGAGATTCGCGCTGTCGCCCCGGAGGCGCGTGTGGAGGTGATCCAGGCGGGCGAGCTCTTGCGGTCGGGCCCAGGCATCTGGACGGTGATCAACTACGATCTCCTGCCGCGATACATCGATTCATTGGTTCGCGTCGACTGGCGGGTGCTGATCTTCGACGAAGCGCATTACCTCAAAAATCACACCAGCCAGCGCAGCCGTCTGGCGCGGCGGCTGGTGGAGGCATCCCCAACTGATGCCGCCCTGCATGCCCTCACGGGCACGCCGCTGACCAACCGGCCGCGCGACCTGTTTCCGCTGCTGCAACTGGTGGGGCATCCGATGGGGCGCAGCTTTCTCGCCTTTGCCAAACGCTACTGCGATGCGCGCCACAATGGCTACGGCTGGGTCACGGATGGGGCGTCGAACCTCGAAGAGCTGACCGTGCAGCTGCGTGGCGTGATGCTGCGTCGGCGCAAGGAGGACGTGTTGGCGCTGCCGCCGAAGCTGCGCCAGTGGCTGCCGGTGAACGTGACTCCGAATACTGGCGCCCGGGAGATGACACGCGTGGTCTCGCTGCTGCTGGCCAACCAGCGGGGCGAGGGCTCGGCGTCACGGCAGTCCAGCGACCGCCTCCGGCTGCTGGCCCATCTGACACGGGCGCGCCACCAGTTGGCGGTGGCCAAGACGGCCAGCACACTCGAGCTCGTGGAGGATGCCGTCGAGCAGGGCGAGAAGGTGCTCGTGTTTTCCTGCTTCGACGAGCCGGTGCAGAAGATCGCCGCCAGACTGGGCGAGCAGGCGGTTGTGCTCACCGGCGCCACGCCGGCGCGGCAGCGGCAACAGCTGGCTGACCGCTTTCAGAGCGATGAGCGCGTGCGCGTTTTCGTCGGCAACATTCTGGCCGGAGGCGTGGGGCTAAACCTGACCGCCGCGCGGCAGGTGGTCTTCAATGATCTCGACTGGGTGCCTGCCAACCACTGGCAGGCCGAGGATCGCGCCTACCGCATCGGGCAGAAGGCGACGGTGAACGTGACCTACATGACGGCGCCCAATACGCTGGACGACTTCGTTGCAAGGGTGCTGCAGGCCAAGAGTGCGCTTGTGGGAGCCGTGGTCGAGGGCAAGCTGACTCCCGAGGCCACGCGGGACGTGCTGGCCGAGCTGGAGCTGGCTCTGAGGCGACTGTCGCCGCAACTGGCCGATCTGTCACCAGGCGAACTGACACCGCAAGAGGCGGCGCGGCTTCTGCGCGAGGCTGCTGATTCGATTGTCGCTGACACGGCCTTTTCGGACCGCAGCTCGCCGGTCGCTCAACCCGTGGAGGGAGTAGAAGAAGCCATCCGGCTGCTGGCGCAGGTGCTTGCCGGCAAGCGCTCGCGCCGCTGGCGGATCCCGAGCAGCTCCAAACCCGGCGTCAGCTACCTGCTGGAGGCGGACGACTCTGGCGACGTCACCTGCAGCTGCCCGGGCTTTGAATACCGCGGCCAGTGTTCGCATGCGCGCCAGCTCAAAGCGCTCTTGGTCCGGGGCGGTCCGCTGCCGGAGGAATACCGCCCCGAATGAGGCCGCCTGGCAGTGCGCCCGCCAGCGCTGCGCCCTGCCGGAGCTGGCCATTTCGCACCGGTCTTGTTTCAATCAAAAAGCACGCCATCCGTTTCCGCCTGAGGGGCGACCCAGGGCGTCAAGCTCATATCAAATAAAAACCCTGCCCCGGTGCGGCCCAATGCTTCGAGCCGACGCCGGCTGCCCTTCGATCAGTTCGTTCTGCCGTCCTCACCCGCGCCGGCCGGGGGCAGGAGGAGTTGGGCAGGCAAGGCTTCGTGGGTCATCCCTTCCAGGGTGAGCGTGGGTGCCCCTCGCTGGAAGAGCAATCAGTGCTTCAACTATTCATGACACTCATTCCTCCGAATCGAGGGTGAGGCTTCGTTGCAGGCTTCAACCGCGGCTGAAGAGGTCGTGGCCCGTGTCTGGAGGATCCTGTACTCGATTCGGCCTTCCGGGTTATCAGGTGTGTAGTTGCCATTGCAGCCCGCAGGCGAGCAGCAGGCGCAGGCTGCGGCGAGTCTGGCCAGGCAGCGGACGGAGATGAGGAAGAAAAGAAACGCCGTCGATTGATAACTGCAACTCAGTGGCTGCGAACGGATTTCTCGAACCCACTGAAGCAGAACGAATTGTGAGTTTCCTGGTGTCGGTTTGGTGTCGATCCTCGTGTCCCGAAGCGGCCAAAATCAGGCACACGAGAGAAAATTGTCCTTTGCGCAAACAATTGAGGAAGAAAATGTTGTCTCGCAAGAGATTCTGTTTCAGCAACTTACGTTGATGAAGGCGCCGAATCCCACCCTCACCGCCACGCATTTGGTCTCTTGAAACCTCCCCGAATTTCGCATGGCGTTGGGGCGTCGGGAGAAGCCTCTTTTCCGGGACCTGGTGCTGGCCGTGAAATTCCGTCCCCGCATCCGATCCTCAAAAAACCCACTGAGCGTTCCCCATACCGCAGCCGGCCTGCCGGATGGCTTTCCTGAATTCGGATTGAGCGGCCGGCTCAGGGCCTGGCAGTACCGATGGACTGCCGCTCCAGGCCGGATGTGAGCCCGTTCTCAAAGCAGTGCCATTCAACGGCGCCGGCGCACAGGGTTGCGCCACTGAGGGCCGCGCTCGATTTCCGCCAGTTCGCATTCTGCTCGCCCTGGCGCACGGGCTGCATTCGCGGCTCAGAAAATCCTTCGCGCACCGAGCCGCCTTGAGAGCCATCCTGGCAACGTCTGCATGCACCAAATGCGTCACGCGCCGACGTGAGCCCGTGTCAACACAAAATCCTCTTCGAACACTTCGTAGCTGGTCTGGTGCATGCCGCAACGCAGGTACACCTCGCGGGCCCGTGCGTTGGACCTTTCCACATAAAGACGCAGCCCGCAGACTCCCGGCGTGGCCCGCGCCAGCGCCCGGACATGGCCATACAACAGGCGAAACACGCCGCGGCCGCGCAGTTCGGGTTCCACCCAGACGCTCTGGATCCACCAGAAACAGCCGTTGCGCCAGTCGGACCATTCGTAAGTGATCATGAGCTGTCCGGCGCGGCGCCCGCCCAGTTCGGCGATGAAGTAGCGGCCGCGCGACGGGTCGTCGAAAAGCGCAAAGACGCCGGCGCGCAGCCGCTCGCGATCCAGCGACAGTCCTTCGGTTTCGAGGGCCATGGCGGCGTTGCCCCGGACGAGAAACTCGGCGTCCTCGGGGCGCGCGTCGCGGACAACAATTTCTTGAGACATCTGTTTCAAACGATTCTCTTCAATTTTGTTACGCGCCCGGCCTCCACCCACTCGACGATGAAGAGATTGCCCTCCCCGTCAAAACAGGCCGCGTGCGGGCAGATGAACCGACCTGGAGGAAAACGGTCCCTGGCAAGCTTTCGCAGCTCGCTCCAGCGGCCGGAATCGTCTTCCCCGAGATGCACGATCAGGCCGTCAGCGCCGTCGAGCAGCGTGACGCGCGCCTCCAGGTCCGGCACGACCATCGCCGGGCCGCGGAAGTCGAAATGACAGGGCAGCTTCACCGTACCCTCGGCCGCAAAACCAAGATGCCTGCCGTCGAGAGAAAAATACTGGAGCCGCCGGTTGGTGCGGTCGGCCACCAGCACGCGCTCGGCCCCGGCGCGGCGGTCGATGGCGATGCCGTGCGGGCAGTCCAGCCGGCCCGCTTCCCTGCCCTTGCCGCCGAAGGTGAATTTCCAGCGCCCCTGGGCATCATAGACATTGATGAATGACGAACCATACCCGTCGGCCACATAGATGTCGCCGCTGGACGCGATGGCGAGATTGGTCGGGCTGTAGCGGGGCCGCCTGCCGTCTGCGCCTGGCTGGTAAGCAGGCGATTCCTCCGGGTAGCCGATTTCCCACACGCGCTCGCCCCGCCGCGTGTATTTTGCCACCACGGCGCGGCGCGTGTCGCAAAAATATAGATACTCTTCGCTGCCTTCCCGGCGGATGGCGAGCCCGTGCGCGCCGCCTTTGAACTCGCCGCCCCAGCTCCGGACGAAACGCCCGCGCGGGTCGAAGACTACCACGGTATCATCGCTGGCCGAAGCGGCGTTCACCGTGTGGTGGACGTAGACAAGACCTTCTGAGTCGATGCAGACCCCGTGCGTGTTGCCGTAGGAGATGCGCGCGGGCAGCTCGCCCCAGTCGTGGTGCACCTCGAACAACCACTTGCCCGCGCCGGTGACTGGCAGGCGCGAACCCGACTTCTCAGTAGTCCAAACAGCGGGAGCGAAAGCAGCGGCCAGGAGCGCGCGTCTGCTGGATGCGGTTTCCAGTTTCATCCTGAACCCCTCCTGACAGGCAATTCCCCCATTGTAAAACAGTTCCCGTGCGGAGACCGCAGACGGCTAGTTGATCTTGGTTAATCAATCAAGCCAATTGCCCAAACTCCCCTCTTCGCGTAATCTGTACCGAAATGTCCACTGACATAGATCGAGGGGCTTTGCGCATCATTCCTCTGCTGATTTTTGTCGTTGTGTTGCAGCGGCCGGCATCAGGTCAGGGTTGAGTGTGCAACCGGCAGAACCCGCCCGTGTTTGGCGGGGACAGCATTTATCTGCGCCAGGGCGAGCACCAGCTTGCGGTGACTTACCGCCGCGCAGTGTCCGACAGGCACTACCAGGGCAAACGGCCGTTCCCGGAGCTTGATCCGTTCGGCCCCATCAATACACAGAACCTGGTGAACATGGACTGGAGCTACGGCGTATCGAGGCGCTGGACCCTGGGCGTGAACGTGCCCATCGTTTTCAACTCGTTTGAAGTGTATCGTGCGCCAGCGGGCTCAAGCCAGAGGGAGTGGGTGGGTGTGCGGGCGCGGGGCATCGGGGACGTGACATTCCGCACCTCGGTGTGGCTGCTGCCGGTGCGGGAATCCGCCCACGGCAACCTCGGCCTTGGATTCGGCCTGAAAGTCCCGACGGGCGATTCCGGAGTGAAGGGCAGAGTTTTCGGCCGGGAAATTCCTGCCGATATTTCCGTCCAGCCCGGCGACGGCGCGTGGGCGCCGGTACTGACGCTTTTCGGATTCCATCAGTTCGAGGCGATGACCGTGTACGGCTCCGCCGCGTACATGGCCAACCCGCGGAACACGACAGGCGTGCCGGGATTCTTTCAGACGCTGGGCAATCCGAACAACCGGTTCCCCAACTCGAGTACTGATCAGTTTCTGTATCACTTCGGCGCCTCGTTCCGCACTGCGCGAGGCTGGCCAACACCCATGCTGGCCTACCGGATTTCGGGCGTTCCGGTGCACGACGCCTTCGGACCCTCGGACGGATTTCGCCGTCCAGGAACGATTGGCATGGTGGAGCCAGGCGTGGGTTTCCGCATCAGGAGCCACGCCCTTACGCTGACCGTGCCGTTGCTGGCCTACGTGAACATCAAGGATTCGCCAACGACGGCCCGCACGGAAGACGCTACGGTGCCCGGGGTGGCGTTCGTACTGACGTGGACGCGGCGAGTCCGATGACGCTTCCCACGAGCGGCCGAGGTGGAGGCCCACGGAAAAGAGCCGGGGCCGATGCCGTGTGTCAGCCAGCGCAGGGGAACCGGGATGCGGCAAGGCGGCTTTTTTCGAGGATCAGTGCGGAGCTGTCAGTTCGCGATCGAGATTGAGCGGGCAGCCTCCGCCACGGCGTCGGCAATCAGCCTCAGGCCTTCCCGCAACGCCGCCGGCCCAGGTTGCAGGATGCGGTCCGAGCGGATCTCGCGGATGAGCCCGAGGCGAGCCGCGGTGGTCTCCGCCCAGCCAGGCCGGGAGAGAATGGTCTCGACACGCATGCGCCGGCCGCACCAGCTTGCCAGAATCAGCTCGGGGTCTCGCCGCGCGACATCTTCCGGATCCACCGTTCGATCCTGAGCGCGCCACCGCCCGCGCATCTCGGGAAACAGCGTCCGGCCGCCGGCGATTTCGATGAGCTCGTCCACCCAGCCGATGCCGGCGATCAAGGGATCCATCCACTCTTCAAACCACACGCGCGGCCGCAACGGCAGCCGGGCTGCCTGCCGGCGGACCGCCTCCAGCCCTTCTTGCAGGTCTGCGCTCAGCGCCCGCGCCTCCGCAGCAGCATCCGAGATCCTGCCAAGCAATTCCACCGTGTCCAGGATCTGGTCGATGGTCCTCTGCGTGGTCACCAGCACGTTGCGGCCGGCCCGGACCAGCGACGCGGCCAAGTCCGCCTGCACGTCCGAATACGCGATGACGAGATCAGGCTCGAGGGCAAGAATGCGATCGATCTTTGCTGAAGAGAATCCGGACACACGCGGCTTGCCGGCGAGCTCCGGCAGACGCGGGGCGTAAGCGGTGACGCCGACAATGAGGCCGGCGCGGCCAAGCAGGGCAAGAGTCTCGGCCGACTCGGCACTCAGGCAGACAATGCGGCGGGCAGGCATGCTCTCAGTTCCCGTTTGTGCGCGGCAGGACCGCGGCCATGCTTTCCCTGGAGTCTAGCGAACCGGGCAGGACCCGGGCAGACTCACAATGCCGGCCTGACCGGGCAGGAAAATGGCTGCGGCCCCAAACGCAGCCGGGCCGGGCTGTGGAGAACACCCTTCGCGGAGTTCAGCCGGCTCCACCTCTGCGGCGCTCCGCGCACTCCAGGCAGAGACCGCTGAGCAGGATTTCGTGCTCTTCCAACAGAAAGCCTGCCGGTGCCAGCCGCTCGACTTCAGGCACGCAGCCCTCCACCTCGAACACGCGGCGGCATCGCCGGCAGCGGAAATGATGATGATGGCCGCGGCCGGCCACCTCATAGAGCGGCGCTTCGCCGCTGATCTCCACCGCCGTCAGGAAGCCCTCCTCCAGCAACGCGCCCACGGCACGATAGACAGTGGCAATGCCCAGTCCGCGGACCTGCCGCCGGGCGAGGTCGAGGATCTCGGCCACGCTCAGCGGGCGGCGGGCCGCCTCCAGCACCGAGCGGATGGCGGCGCGCTGCCGCGTGCGGCGGCGTTGGACGGGAGCGCCCTTCATGAGAATCAATCCTCAACTTGATTCTACCAGCGGCCGCCCGGCCGCGTCCGAACAAAAAGGCGGGAAAATGTTTGAACATTCGTCGCATGCCGCCGTGCTAGCATAGGTGTTTGCCAGGTTCCGGGCTCCGTGCAACGGGGCGGTCCGAACCCCGCCAGGTCCGGAAGGAAGCAACGGTAGGACCCCCACCCCGTGTGCCGCGGATTCCCCGGGGCCTGGCGCTGTTTTCCCGTTCCATGTATCAGGTCCTGGCCCGCAAATACCGTCCCCAGACCTTTGCCGAGCTGCTCGGCCAGGAGCCTGTGCGGGCGACGCTCGAAAATGCCATCGCCCAGCGCCGCATTGCGCACGGCTACATCTTTGCCGGGCAGCGCGGCACGGGGAAGACGACGGTGGCGCGGATCCTTGCCCGCTGCCTGAACTGCGTGGACGGCCCGACAACACAGCCGTGCGGCCAGTGCAGCTCGTGCGTTGAGATAGCCCAGGGCAACGCGCCGGACGTAATCGAAATCGACGCCGCCTCCAACCGCGGCATCAACGAAATGCGCGAGCTGAGGGAGAACGTCCGCTACCGCCCCTCTCGCGACCGCTACAAGATCTTCATCATTGACGAGGCCCACCAGATCACCAACGAGGCCTTCAACGCGCTGCTGAAGACGCTCGAAGAGCCGCCCGAATGGGCGGTGTTCATCCTCTGCACGACCGAAGCGCACAGAATCCCGGCGACGATTGCTTCGCGCTGCCAGCAGTTCAATTTCCGAAGCGTTGACTTTTCACTGCTGACGGAAAGACTGCGTGAGATCTGCCGCACCGAGGGAATCGAGGCCGATGAGGAGGCGCTGGCCGTGCTGGCCCAGGCCGGCGAGGGAAGCGTGCGGGACTCGCTCTCCGCGCTCGACCAGGCCATTGCCTGCTGCGGCGGCCGGCTCGAGGGTCCGGCCGTCAGGCAACTGCTCGGACTGTACGGGCTGGAGACGCTGGAAAAAACGACGGCGGCGCTCGAAAGCGGTTCGGCGGCGGCCATGCTGGAAATCGTCGCGGAGCTCGAAAATTCGGGCAGGAATTTGCAGTATTTCTGCCGTGAATTGTGCCGTTATTTCCGCAATCTTCTGGTGGCCAGAATCGCCGGAGCCCAGACGCGCCTCATCGCCGCCCCGGCGGCCGAGCAGGCGCGGCTGCGCGAGACGGCGGCGCGGTTCCGGGAAGAGGACCTGACCCGCTGGCTTCAGCTCTCGCTGGACATGTACTCGCAGCTTCAGTACTCGCTCCAGCCGCGGCTCCATCTGGAGCTGGGCCTGCTGCGGCTGCTCCACGCGGGCCGGCTGAAGCCGATCGAGGAGGTTCTTGGCGCGCTGTCGGCGGGTAGCAGCGCTTCGGCCGCTTCCTCGGGACCGGGCGGCGGCAAGGCCGCCGGGGCGGCGCCTGCGCGGTCCTCCGTCCCTCCGGCCGCGCCGCGGCAGGCTGCGTCTGCTGTGCAGGAAGTGCAAGACGGCTCGCTGAA
Organism: Bryobacteraceae bacterium; assembly: GCA_026002855.1. Lineage (NCBI taxonomy): Bacteria > Pseudomonadati > Acidobacteriota > Terriglobia > Bryobacterales > Bryobacteraceae > Bryobacteraceae bacterium. Next base: position 3,843,762 of record BPGD01000001.1, on the reverse strand, counting down.
GCAGCGGCTGGCGGCCGCGCTGGAGGCGATGAGCGCCTCGATGAGCGCCCACGCGGTAGAAGAGAGCGAAGTGCGTGAGTCTGCCAACACAGTGGAGTTCATCGCTCCGCGTTCAGCCGCGCTTGGCCTCCGTTCCCCGGACGTCGCCAGGGCGCTCGAGAAGCTGCTCGGTAGGCCGGTGAAGGTCGTAGTGACTGTTTCGAATGGCGGCGAAAGCGGTGCGCCGCCGACGGACGCCAGCGCAGGAAGCGCGACCGCCGGTGCGGCCGCGGCCCGGGCGCTGGAACACCCGGCGGTAAAACGGTTCCGCGAGCTGTTCCCGCAAAGCGAGGTGCGCGACGTGCGGAACCTGAGGGAGGACTGAATGAAATTCCCCGGCGGCAACATGCAGCAGATGATGAAGCAGGCGCAGCAGATGCAGCAGCGCCTCCAGGAAGAGATCGCGGCCATCCGCGTCGAGGCCAGCGCCGGCGGCGGCATGGTCACCGTGAAGATGGACGGCCTGAAACAGTGTCTGGGCGTAAGGATCGACCCGGAGGCTGCCGGCGACATCGAGATGCTGTGCGACATGGTGATGGCGGCGTTCAACGAAGCGGCGCGCCGCGTGGACGAGGAGTCGAAGAAAAAGACGCAGGCGATGCTCGGCGGACTGGGTCTGCCGCCGGGCCTGTTCTGAGGAGCCGCGAACCGGGATGCCTGATTTTGCCGAGCCGCTCGAGCGGTTGATCCGGGAAGTCAAGCGCCTGCCGGGGATCGGGCAGAAGTCCGCCCAGCGGATCGCTTTCCACATCCTGCGCGCCCCGCGCGAGGACGTTGAGCGCCTGGCTGCCGCCCTGTTGGACGTCAAGGACCGGCTGGGCCTGTGCGCCGAGTGCAACAACATCAGCGACGCCGAGCTCTGCCCCTTCTGCCGCGACCCGCACCGCGACCGGCGCAAGATCTGTGTGGTCGAGGAGCCGCACAACATCCTGCCGGTGGAAACCACGCGGATCTACGACGGCCTGTACCATGTGCTGCACGGATCCATCAGCCCGCTGCGGGGCATCGGGCCGGAGCAGTTGCGGATCCGCGAGCTGCTTCAGCGGCTGGAAAAGGGCGGCGTCGAGGAGGTCATCCTCGCCACCAACCCGACCGTGGAAGGCGAGGCAACGGCCGTTTACCTGGCGCGGCTGCTGAAACCGCTTGGCGTGAAAGTCACCCGGATCGCCATGGGCATTCCTGTCGGCAGCGACCTTGAGTATGCCGACGAGGTGACCATGTCGAAGTCGCTTGAGAACCGCCGCGAGATTTAGCAGCCGGTCGCGCCGCCGCTGCGCGGCCTGCACCGGGCGAATCCGGCTGCCTCATGCCGGCGGGCCTGCCCGGTCGAATTCTGCTTCCGACTCGCGCGGCCGCCACATCAGCAACGTGCCCATCGCTCCGAGCGCGAAGACCGAAAAGAGGGCGGACCCGGGCCGGCCCCAAAGCCATAGGAGCCAGGGCACGGGCGATAGCAAGAGACCCCACAACCATAGCGGCGGTCCACGGAGGCCCTGGCGCCGCAGCATTGCGAACGCGGGCAGCAGCAGCACGGCGTCTGGCAGATACGCGTGGACGCTCACCGCCAGCCCGCCCGCCAGCGCGGCAGCCAGCCCGGGCTCGATCTTCGAAGATCGCAACGACAGGAAGGCGACGATGAGCCCGGCCAGCCCGCTCAGCATCCAGTACGTCCAGCCGGGCCAACCGGCCATGTCCGCCAGATTGCGAAGCGTCGGCATCACTTCCAGCCGCGGATGAACGCGCGCGTCGCTCACCGTAGCCACCCACTGCTCCACCCAACCCGGCCCCTCGGCCAGGAAGCACAGCAGCAGCAGGGCCAGGCCTCCCGTGGCAGCGCCCGCCAGCAGCCGCCACCGCCGCTGCAGGAGCACGACGAGCGGCACGAACACAAAAAGATGCGGCTTGATGGCGCACAGCGAGATCACCGCGCCGGCGGCAAAGTCCCGGCCGCGGCTTTCCAGCACCATGGCGGCGCTCCACAGTGCGGCCACCAGCCAGACGTCCTGCCCGTTGGCCAGCGCGGCGTAGGCGGGCAGAAAGCTCGCGCCCAGCAGGAAGGCCGCGTGGTCGCCCCACAGGAATCTTCGGAAGAACCATACGGCACAGAGAACGTTCAGAAGCAAAAAGACGCGCCAGGCGGTCCGGTATTCCAGCGACGCGAGCGGCTTTAACAGAAGTGCATAGAAAGGGAGCCGAATGAAAGTCACGGCCGGCATGTAGTAGCCGAACTGCGCCTTCTGACTTTCGTATTGCTTCTCTGCGTCATAGAGACCGTCCGTTGTCGCCAGCCGCGCTCCCAGATAAAATGCGGCGAAATCATTCCTGCCCTCGGCGAAATTGGCGCCCATGGCTCCGGCCAGGCCAAGCATGTGAACGGCCGCAAACAGTCCCCCCAGCCCGAGCACGACGATTTTTCGTTCCGTGGCATCCATGGCCGGTTACAACCAGCAGTTTACAGTGGCCGCGATCGGCAAACGCGCCGAGACCTTCCCGCGGCGGGCGCCGCCCGGTGCGCCATTCGGCCGGTCGCCGCCGACTGGCGGGCCAGAGATTCGGCAGTGCATGGTCTTGTCATGGGCAGGGCGCGGCGGCGGCTTCGCGGCAGGGGACATGCGCGGCCATCGGCCACGTCATGGCCGCCAGGGCGAGCATCGCCGCCAGGGGGAGAGCCACATGAAACGGCGGCCCGAGAAGAACCAGCAGCAGCGGCAGGGGGCTGGCCAGCAGATACCAGGCGGCTGCCGGGGCTCCCCGCAGGCTGTCCGGCCGGATCAGCGCAAACGCGAGCAGCAGCGTCACGGCATCGTGCGGGTAGGCGTGGTAGCTCGTGAGAAAACTCCCAACCAGGCCGGCCGCCAGGGACGCCGGAACGCTGCCCCTACGGCGGCTGATCCAGGCCACGGCCAACACGACCACGGCTGCCGACACCGCAACCGCCCATTCTGCACCTCCGAAATAAACCGCCACTCCTTCCAGGTTCGGCATGCCGCTCATGTGACGGTGAATTACCGGGTTGGAGAGCACCGAAAGATATTCCGCCGGCCATCGCCAACCGCCGCCGATGAAGCTGAGCACGATCAGGGCGGTCCCGCCAGCGGCGCCGCCTGCCAGCGCGCGCCATTTTTTCTGCATCAAAAGGGCCAGCGGCACGAGCAGGAACAGGTGCGCCTTGATGGCGCAAAGGGACAGCACGGCGCCCGCTTCAAAATCGTGCCCCTGCTCGATCAGCAACACGGCCGCCGCGCATAGGGCCACGGCAATCCAGACGTCCTGCCCCCACAGAATGGCCAGCCACACGGCCGGATTGAGCATCCCGATGGCCGCGGTCGGAGATCGCGGCCTGAATACCCTGAAGAAGACCCAGACGGCGGCTGTCACGTTCAGCGCCACAAACAGCCACCACGCAATGCGGTAGGGAAGCCACGCCAGCGGCCGGAGCAGCACTGAATAGAACGGAGGTCTTGTGTGGAGCACCGCAGGCAGGCGCACGCCGAACAGCCTGCGGTGCCATTCGTAATTTGCTGCCGGATCGTAAAGCCTGCCGGAGCCGGACAGTTGTGCGCCGACGTAGAGCTGAACGAAGTCCGTCTGCCCCCGGAGAAAGAAGGACCGCACGGGCCAGGCCAGCAGCGCGGCCATGGCGGTGGCCGCGACCGCCAGCAGTCCGCTCCGGATCCAAAACCGGGGCTCCGTCCTCATCCACCCTGTTCATCGGCGGAGGGCGGCCCCGTCTGCATGGCGCGCCCTGGAAATGACAGGGCTCACCCGTTGATGACAGCCAGCGCGCCCGCTTCGGCCACCCCGTCCGGCGCCAGGGCACCGACCTGGACGTCGATGATCTGGTTGGCCGGCCGCGGCCGCGCCAGGTGCACCTGAAGATAGTTGCCCGTCAGCGCCTTCCCGTTGTCCAGCGTCACTGCGCTCAGAGTTCGCCCGACCATCCGTCGGCGAAAGGCGGCGTTCTTTTCCGCCGCCAGGTGGCGCAGCCGGCGGGTGCGTTCCTTGCGAACCTCCCACGGAACCTGTCCCGGCATGGATGCAGCCGGCGTACCCGGGCGCTCGGAATACGTGAAAACATGCAGGTAGGTGAACGGCATGCGCCGGACAAATTCAAGCGTTTCCTGAAATTCGATTTCCGTCTCGCCTGGAAACCCGGTCATCACGTCCGCGCCAAATGCGGCGTCGGGCAGCAGCCGTGCGGCGCGCAGCAGCCGGTCCTCGTAGTGCCGCACGCGGTAACGCCGCTTCATGCGCTTCAGCACCGTGTCCGAGCCGGACTGCAACGGCATATGGACGTGCGGCGCAATGCGCGGGTTCGAGGCGACCACTTCCATCAGCTCGTCGGTCCAGTCCATCGGCTCCACCGAGCTGATTCGCAGCCGCCGCACCTCCGTTTCCTCGAGGACCCGCCGCAGCAGATGATGCAGGCGGCGGCCCGGAGCAAACCCCCGTTCCCTGCCCCAGCGGCCCAGGTTGACGCCCGTCAGCACAATCTCCGCATACCGCGACGCCAACGCCCGCACCTGACGCAGGACCTCCTCTTCCGGCATGCTGCGGCTGGGGCCGCGCACCGCCGGAATGATGCAGAACGAGCACGGGTTGTTGCACCCGTCCTGAATTTTCAGGTTGGGCCGCGTGCGGTCTCCTGCGGCGTCCTCCACGGGCGCTGACAGGAATGAGACTTCCTGGTGGATATTGCCCACCAGCACCTGGCCATGATACTCAGCGGGAGCGTCGATCGTGTCCAGCAGACCGGCGATCTGCGCCTTGTGCGTGTTGCCCACCACCCAGGCCACGCCCGGCACGCGCGCCAGCTCCTCCGGCGCGCGCTGCGCGTAACAACCCGTCACCACGATCCGGGCCGAGGGATTCTCGCGGTGCACGCGGTGGATCGCCTTGCGGGCATCTTCGTCCGCCGCCGCCGTCACCGTGCAGGTGTTGATGATGACGACGTCCGCCGAGGCCGGATCGCCGGCCGGATCGAGCCCGCGCTGGCGCAGCAGCCCCTCGAGTGCCGCGCCGTCGGCCTGGGTGGCGCGGCAGCCGAAGTTCTGGACGTAGAACCGCCTCACAATCTCAGTCTACCAGCGGCCCGTACTGCCCCTTCCCCAAAACGGGCTATCCCAGACGTCTGAACAGACTAAGCCGAAAAACGCATAAACCCCTTTCGCCCGCCCTCCGATCCATGGAGCAGGATGGCATCAGACCGGCTCCTCAGCCAGGAGGAAATCGACAACGTATTCCGCACGGTCAAGGGAGTGCGCGCCAAGGACGACCCGGCCAAGCGCGCCCAGCCCTATGACTTCCGCCGCCCGGACCGCATCGCCAAGGACCAGCTTCGCGCCATTCACCTGCTGCATGACAACTTTGCGCGCTCGCTCGCTTCGAGCCTCTCGGCCTACCTGCGCGCCTACGTCATGGTCAACCTGATCAGCGTTGAGCAGTTGAGTTTCCTCGAGTTCTCCCAGTGTCTGCCGGCGCCCACCTGCATCGTCAGCCTGAGCATGCGTCCCTTCGATGGCAACTCCATCCTGGAAATGAACCCGCAGATGGTGTTTCCCATTCTCGAGATGCTGCTCGGGGGCACGGGCAAGACGCCGCTGAAGGAGAACCGGGAGATCACCGAAATCGAACGCTCCATCCTGACCGGCGTCTTCCGAATTATCCTGCACGACCTGCGCGAGGCCTGGGCGCCAATCACCAACATCAACTTCAGCATCGAGGCCTTCGAGACCGAGCCGCAACTGCTCCAGATCCTCGCGCCGAACGAGGCCGTGGTCGCCATCGGCATCGAGATCCGCATTGGCGAGATCGCCGGCATGATGAACCTGGGCATCCCGTCGATCATCGTCAAGATGCTCCGGCAGAAGTTCGACCAGCAGTGGTCGGTGCGGAAATCGGAGTCCACCGAGCAGGAGCAGGAACGGATGTGGCGCCTGTTGCAGCCGGCGCAACTGAAATTCGACGCCCGGCTGATTGGCCCCACGCTGACTGTGGGACAGATGCTCGAGCTGAAGCAGGGCGATGTGCTGCTGTTCGACTATCCGGTGGATCGGCCGATGGTGCTCATCGTCAACGGGACGCACAAATATACGGGCCGCATCGGCTCCAACGGCCGAAAACGGGTCTTTCAGGTCGAGACCGTCCTTGACCGCGAATAGGCACGGTCTGGCGCGGGCTGGCCCCGTGGCCGTCAGCGGAGCGATTCCAGCAGCTTCACCGCGCGCGCCAGCGCCTGCCAGCGCTGCTCCTCCCCATGGACGCCGCTTTCCACGCAGATCGGCCCCGTGAACCCGGTTTCCCGCAGCGTGGCCATGAATTTCGGGATGTTGACCGACCCTTCCCCCAACGGGCGTTCCACGCCGAGCGAGCCCGGCCTGGCCGGATCCGGCCAATCGCCGTCCTTGCCGTGGCAGCTCGCCACGTGCTGGCGCAGCAGCCGGAAGGCGGAAATCGGCTCTCCAGACCCGTAGAGCACCATGTTGGCCGGGTCGAAGTTGATCTTCAGATTGCTCCGGCCCGCCTCCTCGAAGAAGGCGAGGAGCTCTTCGGCGGGCTCCTGCCCGGTCTCCAGGCAGAAGGTCATTCCGTAGGTGGCCGCGTAGTCAGCGATGCGGCGGACCAGCTCGAGCACGGCGTGGTAGTCGGGATCCTGACGGTCGGCCGGGATGCAGCCGACGTGGCAGCCAAAGCTCTTCACCCCGAGCGCGGCGGCGAAGTCGATCACCTGACGGGTGCGCACCTCGCGCGCGGCCCGCGTCTCGCGGGGGATGAAGCCGACGGTGCGCTGCACGGTGGGGATGTCGGCGTAACTCTCTCCTTCGTAGGCGGCGAAGACGGTGAACAGGTGGAAGTCATGCTTCCGCAGCGCCTCCCTCCAGCGGCCGGCGGTTTCCTCGCTCAGCGCCACCGTGCCATCCACGCCGAGCTGGCCGGAGACGACGCCGCAGGCCTTCACCGCCCGCACCGTCGCGTCGGCGTCCGGCTCGGCCCAGAAGAAAATCCCGATTTCGCGTTCACGAATTACCGGCATGGTACAGGTTCTCCTCTTTTCGCTCTCGCCTCATCGAGCAGGCGCGCCACGCGGACGGCCGCCGCCGACGACTCGGGCGAGCAGCGCTCCGGCGCCTGCCCGGCCCGGCAGCATTCGACAAAATACTCGATTTCGGCCTGATATCCGTCCCTGTTTTCCAGTGGTATTTCGAAATCCTTCTCCCGGTCATACCAGTGGGGCGGGCGGCCGGCCGAGCTGTATTCGATGGCGGCATTTTCGCCCACCACGGTGTATTCCATGGAAAACGGATACGCCGAGGGCAGGTGCCAGCCGCCGGTGATCGTCACCGACAGTCCCGACTCGTAGTGAAGCTGCCCGGTCACCAGGTCAATGCCCGCCGCCAGGTCTTCGTGTCCGGCGGCGCTGACGGCCTCCGGCATGCCGAAGCAGACCAGCGCCATGTCCACATCGTGGATGAGCAGGTCGAAGACGCCGCCGCCGCTCTGCTTCTTGTCCGTCAGCCAGGCGCCCCACTTCGGCGCGGCGCACCGGCGGCGGAACAGCGCATGGCGCACGGCGCCGAGCGCGCCGTTGCGCGCCGCCTCGACGAGCGGCAGGTAGGCCGGAAAGAAGCGCAGCACCTGGGCCGTCATCAGGATGCGGCCGGCGCGGCGGGCTTCGGCGATCATCTGCTCGCATTGTTCGCCGTCGAGCGCCATTGGCTTTTCCACCAGCACGTGCAGCCCGCGCCGCAGCGCCTCGATCGCCGCCGGGGCGTGCATCGCCGTCGGCAGGCAGAGGTCGACGGCGTCGGCCTCGCACTGCCGGATGCACTCGAACGCGTCTTCGAACTTCGGCACGGCGCGGATGTCCACCGGCTCGCCGGCGATGTCGAGATTGCCCTGAATGTGGGAGAGATCTCCGGCCAGCACCCGCGGATCATTCGAGCTGATGGCGGTGATTTCGACCCCGGCAATGCGCCGGTACGCCTTCAGATGGGTCAGGCCCATGAAACCGAGTCCGACGATGGCGACACGCATGATCGCTGCCATCCTATCAGGCGCGCAGCCGGCCGCGCACGTCCTACAATGAAAGGTTCGCGCGCCAGCGCGATTCATCCTCTCATCAGGGACACATCCATGGGTCACATCCTCAGGAGCCTGCCCGTCGGCGAGCGGGTCGGCATTGCCTTCAGCGGCGGCCTCGACACGAGCGCCGCCGTTTACTGGATGCGCCAGAAGGGCGCCATTCCTTACTGCTACACCGCCAACCTCGGCCAGCCGGACGAGCCTGACTACGAGGCCATTCCGCAGCGGGCGCTTGAATGCGGCGCTGAAAAGGCCAGGCTCATCGACTGCCGCCGCCAGCTTGTTCATGAGGGCATCGCCGCCCTGCAATGCGGCGCCTTCCACATCTCCACCGCCGGCCTGCCCTACTTCAACACGACGCCGCTCGGGCGCGCCGTCACCGGCACGATGCTGGTTGGCGCGATGAAGGAAGACGGCGTGCACATCTGGGGCGACGGCTCCACATATAAGGGCAACGACATCGAGCGCTTTTACCGCTACGGGCTGCTGGTGAACCCCAACCTGCGCATCTACAAGCCGTGGCTCGACCAGGCTTTCATCGACGAGCTCGGCGGCCGCCGCGAAATGAGCGAGCTGCTCGAACGGGCCGGCATCGGTTACCGGATGAGCAAGGAGAAGGCGTATTCGACCGACTCCAACCTCTGGGGCGCGACCCATGAGGCCAAGGACCTCGAACACCTGGACCGCGGGATGAAGATCGTCGAGCCGATCATGGGCGTGGCCTTCTGGCGGGAAGACGTCGACATCCGGCCCGAAGAAGTGCGTGTCACCTTTGAAGAGGGCGTGCCGGTGGCGCTCAACGGGCGCCGCTTCGACGACGAGGTGGAGCTCGTGCTCGAAGCCAACCGCATCGGCGGCCGCCACGGGCTTGGCATGTCGGACCAGATCGAAAACCGCATCATCGAGGCCAAGAGCCGCGGCGTGTATGAAGCGCCGGGCATGGCCCTGCTGTGGATCGCGTACGAGCGTCTGGTCACCGGAATCCATAATGAGGCCACGCTCGAACAGTACCGCGACATGGGCCGCCGCCTCGGGCGCCTTCTCTACGAGGGCCGCTGGTTTGATCCCCAATCGCTGATGCTGCGCGAAACGCTCCAGCGCTGGGTGGCCAAGGCCATCACCGGCGACGTCTGGCTGGAACTGCGGCGCGGCAATGACTACACCATTCTCAACACCGACAGCCCGAACCTGACCTACAAGCCCGAGCGGCTCACCATGGAAAGGGGCGAGGCCGCCTTCACGCCCGCTGACCGCATCGGCCAGCTTCACATGCGCAACCTCGACATCGAGGACTCGCGCCAGAAGCTGCGCGTCTACGCCCACGCCGGGCTGCTTGGTCCGCAGACCTTTGAAGGCATGCGCCTGCTCGACGAGGGCGAAGAGGAAAAGTCATAATGGGACGCCGGGGCGGGCGCCAGCCCGCCTCGCGCCAGGGGATGCCGTCATGCCACAGGTGCCGGACTGGGACCGCTATTACCTGGAGATCTGCCGCGTCGTCGCCAAGCGAAGCAAGGACCCTTCCACGCAGGTCGGCTGCGTGATCGTCGGCCCCGCGCACGAGATCCGCTCCACCGGCTACAACAGCCTCCCGCGCCGCGTCAACGACAACGTGCCCGGGCGGTTTGAGCGGCCGGAGAAATACCTCTGGATCGAGCATGCCGAGCGCAACGCCATCTACAATGCCGCCCGCGCCGGCACGCCGCTGGAAGGCTGCACCATCTACACGGACCTGATGCCCTGCATGGACTGCGCGCGTGCCATCGTTCAGGCGGGCATCGTCGAGGTGGTCACTGACGAAAAACGCTTCCAGCGGTACAAGAGCGACCAGTACAACGAACATTTCCCGCGCGTCATGAAGCTGTTCGAGGAAGCCGGCGTTCGCGTGCGCACCATCCCGTTTGACCGCGACGGCGACTGAAAATCCGCGCCGCGCGGCGCTCCGGCGGCAACGGAGAAGCCTGCGGCGCGGGATGGGATAATGAGGACATGGACAGAGCGAGCTGGGCCGAAAAGCGGAAGTCTGACCCCGTGCGGACGCAGATGCATTACGCCCGCAAGGGCATCATCACCGAGGAGATGCAGTACGTCGCCAGGCGCGAGGGGCTTGACGCCGAACTCGTGCGCAGCGAGGTGGCGCGGGGCCGGATGGTGATCCCGGCCAACATCCACCACACCCGGCTTGAGCCGATGGGCATCGGCATCGCCGCCCGCTGCAAGATCAACGCCAACATCGGCAATTCCGCCACCACGTCGAACATCGCCGAAGAGCTGGAAAAGCTCCACTACGCCATTCGCTACGGCGCCGATACGGTGATGGATCTCTCCACCGGCGGCGACATCCCCGCCATCCGGAAGGCGATCATCGCCGAGTCGCCTGTGCCGGTGGGCACGGTGCCGATCTACGAGGCCGTGGCGCGGGTGCGACGCGTCGAGGACCTGACGCCGGAGCTCGTGCTCGAAGTGATCGAGGAGCAGGCCGAGCAGGGGGTCGATTACATGACCATCCATGCCGGCGTGCTGGTGCAATACATTCCGCTGACGACGAAGCGGATCTGCGGCATCGTCAGCCGCGGCGGCTCGATCATGGCCGAGTGGATGGTGAAAAATCACAAGCAGAATTTCCTCTACGAAAGGTTCGAGGATATCTGCAAGATTTTCCAGAAATATGACGTCACATTTTCCCTCGGCGACGGACTCCGGCCCGGCGCCATCGCCGACGCGAGCGACGAGGCGCAGTTCGCCGAGCTGCGCACTCTGGGCGAGCTGACGAAAGTCGCCTGGAACTACGACGTGCAGGTGATGATCGAGGGCCCGGGCCACGTGCCGATGGATCAGATCCAGCGGCAGGTGGAGGAGGAGATGAAGTGGTGCCATGAGGCGCCCTTCTACACGCTCGGTCCGCTGGTCACCGACATCGCGCCCGGCTACGACCACATCACCAGCGCCATCGGCGCGGCGATGATCGGCTGGTACGGCGCCTCCATGCTGTGTTACGTCACCCCGAAGGAACACCTCGGGCTGCCGAACAAGGAGGACGTCAAACAGGGCATCATCGCTTACAAGATCGCCGCCCACGCCGCCGATGTCGCCCGCGGCCGCAAGGGCGCCCGCAATTGGGACGACGAGCTCAGCCGCGCCCGCTACCGCTTCGACTGGAACCGCCAGTTCGAGCTCGCCCTCGACCCCGAGACGGCGCGCGCCTACCACGACGAAACCCTTCCCGAGGAGGGCTTCAAGGGGGCGCACTTCTGCTCGATGTGCGGCCCGAAGTTCTGCGCCTACAACATCAGCCAGAAGGTGGAGCAGTTCACCGAGGCCGACGCGCTCCGCGTGCTGGGCGAGGAGGCCAGGCGCTGAGCCTGCGCCGCGCAATGCCGCAACCAACCGCCGGCAGGCAGCCGGCGGTCGGACGAGAGGCCGTCCGGCAAAGACGGCCCCGGAATTTCTGTTTCCACCTGGAGGGCGCGCGCTGCCTCAGTCGTCCAGCGTTCCGGTCGTGCCCTGGAAGCCGCGCGCGGCCTGCCTGAGCACCCAGCCGATGACGCGCCCCGTGTCGTAGCAGTAGGCCAGCATGTGGTTCAGCGTCGAGAAGCAGTGCTTCTGGCACTCGCGCTTCATCTCGTCAAGCTGCCTCATGTCGAACTTCGGCGCGCCGACAATGCCCCAGTCATAGGTGGCGTTGTAGGTGGGGAAGCACGGGGCGAGCGAGCCGTCGGTGCGGATGATGAGCGAATTGGCCCCGGCGCGGCAGTTCCAGTGCTGGATCTTTCCCCGCATGAACAGCTTCATCTCCTGGAGGCGCGCCACCGAGTTCACCATCTTGTAGCCGGAGCGGTTTTTTCGATCAGCCAGTCGATCAGCTCGTCCACCCGCGGCCAGTCTTCCGGCGTAATGAACGTGCTGTTGCCGCTCTTGTGTTTGAAATCAGGCTGGTCGAGCATCGGCGACTCGTTCAGGTGATAGTCGGTGGCGATGCCGACGTCGTGGGCGATTTCGGTCAGCTGGCGCACGTCTTCCAGGTTGATCCGCGTGATATTGATGTTGAAGAAGACGCTGAAGCCGTAAACATACTGTTTCCTGGTCAGAAACTCGAAATACTTTTCGATGGGGCGCAGCGCCTTGGGCAGTTCGGGCCGGTCTGCCACCGAGTCGACGGCCAGGTTCAGCGTGGCCATGCCGGCGTCGCCGAGGCGGTCGATCACCTCGGCCGCATGAGGCGCCCGTTGGTGGGCACGTAGACGAAGAAGCCGCGCTTGGCTGCGTAGTACACGACCTTGTGCACGAACTGCGGCCGCAGCAGCACCTCGCCGCCCATGAGCGCGAGGACGCGGCAGCCGTTATCGTGCAGCCAGTCGATCGAGCGGCGGGCGACGTCCTCGGTCATGCCCTTCACCCTGTTGTTGTAGGCCCAGCAGTAATGGCAGTCGATGTTGCACTTGTATTCGGTGAACAGGTACGCGATGATCGGGTGAAATTCGCCCGGCAGCACGCGCGAGCGGATGTAGGGAACCAGCCAGCCGCGCAGCGCGCGCGTGATCACCGGCAGCGAGGCACGCTGCCGGTAGGCACTCTGGCCCGGCTTGCGCTGATAGGCCCTGGGGATGGGCACATCGCCCACCTTTGACGGGTATTGCGGAAAGACAGGTTCGGGGCGCGAGAGTGGAGAGCCCGGGAACTCGACGCGCCGGGGCGGCGCCTCCTGCATGAGAACGGCATTCAGTTCGCGGGCTCGATAGCCGCCTTCGTCAGGTTCGGGCAACTTCTGCTGCACTGGCTGCATGTGGAGACGCTCCTTTCTTCGATGACGGACAGGCGCCCGCCCACAGCGGCCATGGCGGCCCGGAACAGCCCTTCAGAACGGAGCGAAACCTCGCCGACAAGCTCCGCGCGGTGCTGGCGCAGATAATAATCGATGGTTTCTATGCGAAGGCGGATCGACGCCGCCGGCCGGTTCTCGTCCAGGTCGCGGAAGCAGAAGAAAGGACGCCCGGCGGCCTCGAAAATCCTCTCCAGAAGCTGATAGGCGGGTGCGTCGTGCCCGCAGCGGAAATTGGACAGCTCCACACCGATGAGGTTCGGATGTCGGGCGACGAACTTGGCTGCCCAGACCTTGTGCGTGGTACTGGCCGAGTAGGGGTGCTGCCACACGTCGTCGATATCCAGCGGATGGTCGCCGCGGAAAACGCGCTCCAGCGTTTCCCTGTCGGTCGGCAGAAAACTCTGCGAGAACACCGGATAACCGCGGCGGGTGAACTCGTCGAGAATGCCGTGATTCAATCCCGGATCGTGGTGGTAAGGCCGTCCCAGCAATACGATGCCGAGGCGGCGCTCCTGTTCCAGCCGCCGCAGAACTTCCGCGGCCTTCGCCTTCATCGACTCGGCCCAGGCCCGCTTCGCCCGGAAGCCTTCTTCCAATGCGCGCGCGTTCTCCTCGCGCGTCAACCCAAGCAGGTCCTGCCACGCCTCGAACATCTGCCTTTCGAGCAGCTCATGATCGCGAAAGTTGAGCAGCGGCCGCAGGAACGCGACGCCCAGCCGGGCGAACTCGTCACCATGAACGTGAAACGCGGCGGCGGCGCTCTGCGGCGCGGCGATCACCGTCGGGCAGGCATGCGTGCCCAGGACGTGTTCCAGATGCGTCTCCAGCTGGTCGAACATCGGGCTGAACAGCACGTCGATCTTCGCCCGCTGCCGCGGCGGGTACAGCAGGTTCTGGAAGTGCGCCACCACCACCTTGGACGGAAAGCACGGATCGATGGCCCCGCGGCCCGCGGCGGCGCGATACAACTTTTCGCTGGTGAAGTCTGACCAGATGATGTTCGACTCGCGCACTCCAAGACTTTGCAGATACGCCGAGAAAAAGCTCCCGTAAACGTACTGGTAAAAGATCCGCGGAATGCCGACGCGGAGCTGCTCGCGGCGGGCCCGGGCGCGGTCCCGCGCGGACAGCGCAAGCCGCGGAGCGGGCCGCGCCACCAGCGCCGGCGGCGCGGGCGGCTTCCATACGGTCTGCGCGGCCAGCGTAACCAGATTCGGATTGTCCCGCCGCACCGCCTCCTCGTTCGCCTTCAGCGCGCGCACGGCCTCGATGTCCATCGCCGAACCCTTTTCGCAGGAAGCCACAATAATGCGGTTCTCGCTGTCCTGGATCCGGACGTCGATGAAGGTACGCAGGCAGCGGTTCGAGCAGAAATTGCAGCGCGTGCCCTCGTCGGTGCGCGAACTGTAACGGATGGCCCGCACCGCCTCGAGGCCGGGAAAGCGCGTCCGCAGGCCCTCCAGCCACCGCTCGCGCACTTCCAGCGCCGCGCCGATGGCCCCGGCCTCGCCCGTGTACGGATGCACGCGGATCTCCGGCTGCGTGCCGGTCTCGGCGAATCGGGCTCGCAGGTAATCCACCTGCGCCTTCACCGCCGCGAGGTTGCGCTGCGTGCCGCCCTGGAGCAGGAACCGCCTTCCGAGCCGGGCCGGATTGGCGATCTTGGCCACATACAGCCAGATATTTTTCGGCAAAACCGCCGCCAGGCCGGCGAGAATTTCCTCGCGTGTCCAGCCCTGGCGCTGGAAATTCACAATGTCGGCCTGCAAAAACACGGCGCAGCCATAGCTGAATTCGGGCATGCGGCGCGCCTCGAAGGCGCGCGCGGCATATTCGGTGACGTCGAAACCGAAGGCGCGCGCGGTGGCCTCGAGGAAATATCCATTGCCGGCCGAGCACTGCGTGTTGAGCAGGAAGTCCCGCACCTGGCCGCGGTGCAGCTCGACGAGCTTGATGTCCTGGCCGCCGACGTCGACGATCACGTCCACTTCGCCCGCCACGGCCAACCCAGCCCGCGCGTGTGCGACGGTTTCGACCAGCGCGAGGTCGGCCCCAATCACCCTGGCGAGAACGTCCTTGGCGTAGCCAGTGGTGGCCGCACCCGCCACTTCCAGCCGCGTCCCGCGGCGTTTGGCCTCTTCCAGCAGCTCCGTGCTCAGCGCGATGACGTCTTCAATCGGGTTGCCGCGCGAGAGCCGGTAGGCGCGGGCGCGCACCTGGCCCTCTTCGTCGATCAGAACGGCCTTGGTGGACGTCGAGCCGCCGTCCAGACCGAGAAAGACCCGCTCGGTGCGGCCTTCGCGGAGTGGAACGATGGGCGCCTGCTGGTGGCCAAATTCGGCGAGGAACGCTTTCAATTCTTCGTCCGAGCCTCGCAGCCCGGGCAGGCCCCGCTGCACGGTGCGCACCCCTCCGGCGGCCCACAGCTCCACCGCCCGCGCCCCGGCGTAGCGCGCGCCGTCTTCCTGTTGCCGGCCAAACTCGAGCGCGCCCAGGGCGGCAAAATACACGCCGTCTTCCGGGCAAAGGATGAGATCTCCGTCCGGCGGGATTTCGAGGCCGCGCGATTTCCAGAGCCGTTCCAGATGAACACGCCAGGCCTCGCGGAGCCCTTTCAGAAACACATTCGGCCCGCCCAGCAGGAGCACCGCCGGTTCGGGCAGATGGCCGCGGGCCAGCACGGCGAGGTTCTGTACGACGATCGCATCAAACAGCGAGGCCATCAGGTCCTCGGCGGCCACGCCCTGCTTCTGGAGTCCGTTGATGTCGCTCTCGGCGAAGACGCCGCACTTGCCGGCCACCGGGTGGATGGTGCGGCCCAGGTAACTGATCTCCCGCAGCCGCTCGGGCGGGATGCGGAGCTTGGCGCTGAGCTTGTCGAGCACGGCGCCGGTGCCGCCGGCGCACTGGTCGTTCATCGTCGCCGTCTTCTTCAGTGCGCCATTGGGCTGCGGCTCGAAGAAGATCATCTTGGCGTCCTGGCCGCCCAGTTCGATCACCGAGCGCGCCGCGGGGGCGTGACGTTCAGCCGCCAGCGCCACCGCGTTCACTTCCTGCACGTAGCGCGCGCCAACTACCGGCGCCAGCACCGTCGCCCCTGAACCGGTCATGTAAATGTGTGCGTTATCCGGCGCGAGGCCAAGCTCGCGTTCCAGGCGGCGGAGAAACCCGGCGACGACGAGCGCCTGCTGGCCCTCGTGCCGCTGATAATCACGCCATTCGATCTGCGCCGAGCCGGCCTGCGCGGCCACGGCCTTCACCGTGGTCGAGCCGACATCGAGGCCGACAAGCCAGCGTGTCATGACTCTCTCCGCACCTGCGCGGCCACATGCCGCACGAACTGCGCTGCCGTGCCCGCCGGGCCGCCCTTGCGGCGGAAAGGATAGAACGGCCGCCGCGCCTCGGGGTGGCGCGCCACCCACTGTTCCACCTGCTGCCGGGTGACGCGCTGGCGCCGCAGCTCTTCTTCAAACTCGGTCACCGCCTTGCGCCGGGCCTCGCCGAGGGCCATCTGCACGCGGCTCAGCGCATGCACCTCGCCCTCGCCGAGCGTCTCAAGCGGCAGGAATGTCAGATCGGGCTCGCGCGCGGCCAGCATGAAGAGAACGGCGTCGGCCTGCGTGGAAGGCATGCAGCCGAAGGGCTTCACGCTCAGATACAGATGTGCGGCGCGGTGGCGGGCGACCACCAGGCCGCGGCCTACCAGCAGGTGCGCTTCCCCGCCCCGCGTCAGCGGGTCGTAATACGGCTCCGCCAGCTTCTCAAGTTCGTCCTGGTCTTCCAGATCATGCGCCAGCCCGCCGAGCAAGCGCGCCGTGCGCCGGTACTGCCAGCCCCAGAACCATTCGGCGAAAGCCAGCGTCCATTCCTTTTTGCGCGACCAGCCGGACAGACCCTTGCGCCGGCGGTTGTGGCCCCGCGCCTGATGGATCCAGTACCGCACGAGGTTGCCAATCGGATCTACCAGGACTTCGGCGCCCTCGCTCTCCAGAAACCGGTACAGATTGTGGTTGGCGTCGCCTTCCGAGATGGCCGAGTAGAATTCGCCGGTCGCCTTCACCAGCGGCTTCACCCGCAGCCAGTCCACTTCCACCTGGTTGAGGACGTCTCGCGCCTGCTCGAGCGCCCGGCGCCATTCGCGGCCCGCGAGGTGGTGGCAGATCTTGAGCAGGATGCTCAGCGTGCTGCCAAGCCTGCCCTTGCGCGGCGGCTGGAACGGCTCGTAAAAGCCCTGCCCGGCCAGGTGCTCGGCAAGGATGCGGGTGGCCTCCTCCATGGCGCGGTCCGTGGCGCCGGGCTCGACTTCATAGGGCCGGATGCGGTACGCCATCTCGAAGAGGATGTCGCCGAAGTTGAGCGCGTTCAACATGCCCAGCCCGAAGTTGACCGTGTAGGCGAGCCCCGGCTGGTTTGAGCCTTCGCGGATCACGCGGTTGGATTGAAAGGTGAGCACGCGGAATCCGGGAAAGCCGGCGTTTTCCAGCGCCAGTTTATATTCGGACTCGTACATCCCGAACCGGCACGGACCGCAGCCGCCGATCGAGAAATACAGGAAACGGTCGATGATATCTTCCGTGCTCCAGCCCTCGCGCTTCAGTTGGCGCAGATATTGGATGAGATTTCCAGCGGTGTAATAGTTGGGATTGCAGAGGCCGTTGTTGCAGAATTCCTTGCCGATGTCATAGCAGGCGCGCGTCGGCAGCGGCAGCGCCTGGCAGAGGTAGCCGTTGCCGCGGAATACTGCCTCGATCAGCGCATCGTGCTTCGGTGTCAGATTGCCGAAAAGGATCGTCGTGCGGCTGCGCTCCTCGGCCAGAAACGGCCGGTCCGGCCGGCGACGGTAATGCTGCACCGGTTCTGGTTCAGCGTGGACCGGCATCAGCCGTCACTCCTTTCTCGGACAGGATGCACCGAAACTGGACCGGGTGACAGCGGGCGCAACAGATGCACAATGCGTCAACCGGACCCTGACCGGTGGAGAAAAGAGGCGGATGCGCCCGCCGCAGTCCGGCACAAACAGAAAGGGCGCATGGGCCGGTCGCCTGCCTTCGCCTGGAATCACGCCGGCACCCAGGCAGCATAAGGCACCCCCTCAATACAAAAAATAGCGCCAGCTGTGGGCAATAGCGGCCAGCGGGACGGGAACTTTCATCCCATCCCTACTCTCCAGGCCGTCAGTGCAGTGCCGGCCCGCCGCGGGCAATCACCTTTTTCATCAGCAGCACGCCGGGCACGCACAGCAGGGCGGCCAGCGCCATCCAGCGGTAGGTGTCGACAAAAGCCAGCAGGTTCGCCTGCTGAAGCAGCATTCCATAAATGGCACCGTGCGCCATCGGCTGCGCCTGCGGCCCCCCGGCAGTCTGCGCAAACGCCGCCTGAAGTTTGGCCATCACTCCCTGATAAGCCGGATCATAGGGCGTCAGATGCCCGACCAGGATGTTCTGGTGCGCCTGCGCGCCACGCACCAGATGCGTCACCGCTACCGAAATCCCGATGCTCCCTCCCACGTTCCGCACCAGGTTGAACAGGCCGGTAGCGTTGCCCATCTGTTCAGGCTTCAGCGTGCTGACAGCCAGCGTCATCACCGGGACCCAGATGAAGCCCATGCCGAATCCCTGAATGATGTTGGCGATGACAAAGTTCTCCATCGCAATTTCCAGGTTCAGGTTGCCCAACATGAAATTGCTGACGGCTATGAGCGTCAGCCCGAAAAGGACCATTTTGGGGCCGTCAATGGAAGACATCAGATAACCCACCAGCGGCATCGCTACCAGCGCGCCCATGCCGCGGGGAGTGATCGCCCAGCCGCTGAGCTCCGCTGTGTACCCAAGCAGCGTCTGAAGGAACTGCGGCAGCAGCGTCGAGGACGCATACAGCACTCCGGCCACGATGAAAATCGTCAGAGTGCCGGCCCAGAAATTTCGGTCTGAGAACACCCTCAGATCGGCAAAGGGCTCTTCCACGCACAGCTCCCGGATGATGAACGCCACCAGGCCAATCACCGTAATGATGGTCAGCCGGGTGATGAACCTGCTCGAGAACCAGTCCTCGTCCTGGCCCTTGTCGAGCACGACCTGAAGCGCTCCCACCCAGATCACCAGGAATGCGAATCCGACGCCGTCCAGCCAGCCCGCCTTGCCGTGTTTGATCCACGGCGGATCCTCGAGAAAACGGCCCATCATCAGCAGCGAAACGATGCCCACCGGAACGTTGACGTAGAATGCCCAGCGCCACGAATAATTGTCGGTCAGGAAACCGCCAAAAGTCGGACCGATGATCGGCGCCACGACCACCACCACGCCGAACATCGCCATTGCCATGCCGCGCCGGGCCGGCGGGAAGGCCTCGAGCAGCACCGCCTGCGCCACCGGCACCATCGCGCCGCCGCCGATGCCCTGAAAAATGCGGGCGATGATCAGGACCGCCAGGTTCGGCGCCATTCCGCAGATCACCGAGCTGATGACGAACAGCGCCGTACAGACCATGATGAGGCGCTTCCGGCCGAACCTGAGCGCCAGCCAGCCGCTCATTGGCACAATGATGCCGTTGCTGACCAGATAGCTCGTGAGCGTCCAGGTGGCCTCAGAGTTTGTCGCCGCCATGCTGCCCGCAATGTGAGGCAGCGCCACCATCACGATGGTGGTATCCAGCACCTCCATAAAGGTGGCCAGCACCACCGAGGCTGCGATGAGCCACGGATTGACGCGCGTGTGCCAGTCTTCAGCGCCCGTCATACCGGACATCACTTGGGGCGGATCGCTCATCGCACGCGGACCTCCGGCACGACACTCATTCCGGGCCCGATCTTGAACTCAGTCGGCAGGGGTTCGTCAAAGACGATCTTCACCGGCACGCGCTGGACGATCTTCACATAATTGCCGGTGGCGTTTTCCGGCGGCAGCAGGCTGAACCGGGCGCCCGCGCCGCTCATGATGCTGTCGACCCGGCCGCGGAATCGGCGCTGCGGGTAAGCGTCGATGCGAATGGTCGCCCGCTGTCCGGGGCGCATGCGCCGCAGTTGGGTCTCCTTGAAATTGGCAACCACCCAGAGGCGGTCGCTCACCAGCGCCATCAGCGCCTGTCCGGCGCCGACGACATTGCCCGGCTCCACGGATTTTTTGGTGATGTAGCCCGCTTCGGGCGCGTAGATCTTGGTGTAGGAGAGGTTCAGCTCCGCCTGCCGGAGAGCCGCACGCGCGCGCTCCAGCTCTGCGGCGGCATTTTCGGCATCAGCCTCCCGAACGCGAATCTGCGCCGGCCGCGACTGCGCCTCCTTCAGGCGTCCTTCGGCCTGACGGACCATGGTTTCAGCCTGACGCAGCGAAGCCTCCGCCGACCCGCGCGCCGCCCGCGCCTGCGCCAGCCGGGCCCGCGCCGCTTCGACACCCCGAACCGCCGCGTCGAGATTGGCGGCCGTGGCCCGCGCTTCCGTCTCGGCGCGGTCGAGCATCTGCCTCGAGATTTCGTCCTTCTTGTACAGCGCCCGGTAGCGTTCGGCGTCCGCCGCGGCCCGGCGGGCTTCTGCCTCGGCGGCCGCGCGCCTCGCCTCGGCCTGCTGAAGGCCGGCCTCGGCCGCACTCACCGCCGCTTCCGCCTGTCGCAACGCTGCTTGAAGGACGTCCACCTGGGCCTGGGCCGCCCGCAGGCCGGCCGCGGCCTGTACGAGCGCCGCATCGGTCACCGCCGAAGTCAGCTCCAGTCCGGCCTTCGCACCAGCGTGCCGCGCCACCGCAGCTTCCAGCGCCGCTTTCGCATTCGCCACCGCCGTCTCGTAGTCGCGGGGATCCAACTCCACCAGCAGGTCGCCCCGGTTCACATGCTGGTTGTCGTTGACATGGACGCGCAGCACCTGACCCGGAACTCTTGGGCTGATCTGAACAATTCCGCCATCAATAAATGCGTCGTCGGTGGTTTCATAGCCTTTGCGCTGGTAGTAATAGCCGAGGGTCGCCGCCGCGCCAATCACCGCCAACAGAACGATGGTGGCGCGCTTGCTCGGCTTCACATCTGCGCAAAATCTGCCAAAACTCCCGGAATTTTGCATGTCCTTTTCCCTGAGATCGCCCATACGACAGTCCCATTTTTTCCCGCGCTACAGCCGAAAATCCTCCACATGGCCCAGCGCCGCCGCCAGGTTCAGCCGGGCCATGTTGTAAAGAGCCAGACTGGACACCACGCCCTGCCGCGCGTTTTCAAGCGCGGCCTGCGCGTTCACCACCTCCACGTTGTCGCCGACGCCGTTGCGGAAGCGGTCCTGCGCCAGCTCGAGCTCGCGCTCGGCCAGCGCCAGGGCCTTTTGCGCCGCCAGCACCTGCTCGCGCCGGGTGGCGAGGTTGTCCAGGGCCTGCCGCACTTCCTTCTCCACCTCCGCACGCAGGTCGTTCCAGCGCAGCTCGGCCTGGCGGAGGCGGCTGTCGGCCACCTGGTTCCCCGACTTTGTCCGGCCGCCGTCAAACAGCGGCACGTCCAGCCGCACACCGATCGTGCGCGTGGGCAGGCTGGTGGTGAGCGGCCGGACGCCGAGGCTGCCGTAGTCGCCAAAAAAGCTGATCACGGGCATCCATCCGGCCACGGCGGCCTGTTTGTGCGCCCTGGCAATGCGCACCTGCTCAAGCGCGCTCCGCAGCTCCACGCGGTCGTTGAGCGCCCTGCGCACGGCGTCGTCGGCCGCCGGCAGATCCTCCAACGAGAAGCGCATGTCCTCGGCCAGCACCAGCTCGCTTGAAAGCGGAGCTCCAATCACGCGCAGCAGATTCAGCCGGGCCGTGTCGTGGTCCGTGCGCGCCTGCGCCAGCCGGACCTCCTGGCTGGCGAGCCGCGTCTCGGCCCGGGCCACGTCGATGCCGGTGGCGACGCCGGCCTCCCGCTGGCTCCGCGCCAGCTCCAGCAGCCTTTTCGCCAGCGCCACGTCAGCCTGGGCGGCCTCCACCGACTGCCGTGCCTCGATCACCGCCAGATAAGACATCACCGTGGCGATGATCACCCGCTGCTCGGCCGAACGTTGCTCCTCCCGCGCGAGCGACAGCCCGTGCACCGAAGCCTGATAGCGGCGGATGGCAGCCAGGTTGAACACGGTCTGCACCAGTTGCAGGCGCGCGTCGAAGCGGCTGAACGGCCCGACGAAAGGATCCAGGCCGGGAAACGTCTCCCGCGTCAGGCCCATCGCCGCCAGGTTTGAGGTGAGATTGGCCTGCGAGGCCGAACCCGACAGGTTCGGCAGCAGCACGGACCGAACAAGCCCCGTCTCTCCACGCGCCTGCCGCACGCCCTCGCGCGCCAGCCGCGCCTGGAGATTGTTTTTCAGCGCCATGTCCACCGCCTCCTGCAGGGTAAGCCGCAGCGGCCCCGTGGGTGTCTGCCCCGCCGCTGCCGCGCTGAGCAAGACCACGCAGGTCAGCCGCACCCATCCCGCTCGGAACCTGCCGAAAAACGCGCCCATTTTCTCCATCGTCGGCATGCCGTCTCGCCTCCGTATCTCCCCCAGCCGGTTCAACCGGTCCGCTTCGAAGTGGCGGGCCCGCGCAATACACCGTGGAAGAACATGTCGACAATCAGCGGAATTTTCTTCTCATACGGATGACGTTCGGGATCTTCGATCCAGCATTGGAGGAATCCATTCGTCAGGCTTTCAAGCGCCACGGCCATGGCGTGAGGATCGAGATTGCGGAAGATTTTCCGGCGGATCCCGAGGCGAAAGATTCCCGCCAGCCGTTCGACCAGATCGTCGTATAACGCGAGGATTTCCCGGTCCAGCCCCGCCCGGATGTTGAAACTTGCGCCGCGGGTTTCAGCAAAGTAGAGGCGCAGCATCGCCGCGCCGCCCGTCAACAGCGCCGTCTTGGCGGCGATGTAGCGCCGCAGAACGGTCTGAACGTCCTGGCCGTCGGCCTCGTCGAGCACCGCCTTGAGCTGGGCATGAAGCCGCTCTGCGCGGCTGCGGATCAGCGCCTTGTACAGATCTTCCTTGTCCCTGAAGAACCGGTACAGCGTGCCCACGGAGTACTCCGCCTTGCGGGCGATCTCGTGCATGGACACGTTGTGAAAGCCCTCTTTAGAAAACAGCTCCAGGGCCGCCGCCAACAGCTCCTCGCGCTGGCGGAGCCGTTCGCGCTCCCTGCGCGGCATTGGGGCCTCGCTGGCGGGATTTGTAGGAGTCGAAATTGTGAACATGACGTCAGTTTCGGAACTCGTCTTCAGGACACTGATATCCGGAATCGATTGTCAAGAGGGGCTCCGCCGCGCCGGCCCGAGGAACGAATGGCGCCCGCGTGGCGGCGGGGGACCGCGCGGCGCGTTCCGGCACGGCCGGGCACAGGCGCTCCTGCCCCGGCAGAACCCCCTGCTAGATTGGGAGAGTGGACGCGTTCGAGCGCATCCTGATCCGCGCCACCAACTGGGTGGGTGACGCAATCCTGAGCCTGCCGGCCCTGGCCGCCGTGCGCGCGCGCTGGCCCGCGGCGCGGATCACGATCCTGGCGCGCCCGTGGGTCGCCGACATCTACCGCTTCGGCCACCTGGCCGACGAAATCATTCTCTACAGGAAATGTTCCGGCCTGGCCGCCCTGCGGGAGCGCCTCCGCGTGGCCGGCGAACTCCGGCGCCGGCAGTTCGACTGCGCGCTGCTGTTGCAGAACGCCTTTGACGCCGCGCTGCTTGCCTGGCTGGCCGGCATCCCCGTGCGCATCGGATACGCGCGCGACGCACGCCGTCTGTTTCTGACACGGCCCGTGGCGGTTCCGCGCCGGGGGGAAATTCCCGCCCACGAAAGCTTCTACTACCTGGAACTGCTGCGACGCATCGGATGGCTGGATCGCCTGCCCGAACGGCCCGAGGCGCGCCTGGACGGAATCCGGCACGAACCGCAGGCGCTCATCGGCGTCAGCCCCGGGGCGGCGTTCGGCTCGGCAAAACGCTGGCTGGCAGAGCGCTTCGCGCAGGCCGCCGCCGCCCTCGCCCAACGGCTGGGCGCGGCGGTGGAGGTGTTCGGCTCCGCCGGCGAGCGGCCGCTCTGCGAGCAGGTGGCAGAAGGCGTCCGCGCACAGGGCGTCGTCGTGACCAACCACGCCGGCCATACCACGCTCGAAGAGTTCATCCGCCGGGCCGCGCGCTGCCGGCTGTTCCTCACCAACGACTCGGGCGCCATGCATGTGGCGGCCGCGCTGGGCGTACCGACGGTCGCCGTGTTTGGTTCCACCGACGCAGAGGCGACTTCGCCGCTTGGTCCCTGGACGCGCATCGTACGCGAGCCCGTTGAATGCAGCCCCTGCCTGCTGCGCGAATGCCCCATCGATCACCGCTGCATGACCCGCGTCGGCGTGGCGCGGGTCGTGGATGCCGCGCTGGAACTCCTGGAGGCCGCGGAAGCGGGAAGCCGCAGATGCTAGAAGGAAGAGGATGGACACGCGCCGCAAGATCGTGAGGGACGCCGCCTGCTGGCGCGCCCCCGATGGCGCGCTCGCCGTCAAGGGGCCATTTGATCCTCTGCTGGCTGCGCATGCAAACCAGCTGGGACGCCTCAGGGGCGGCGCGCCTGCGCTTGTCGTCTGGATCACCGATCCGCCTGATCCCATCCTTCCAGCCGAGGCGCGCGCCGAACTCGTCGCTGCACTCCGGTGTGTCGATGCGGTCCTTCTCGATCCATGCGCCTGTCCGGGAAATGCCATCGATCTGACGGCGGATCACACCCTTTGGCGCGAGCAGTTTCTTGCACGCGTGCTCGAGTGCGCGGAGCGCGCTCGCCAGGCGGATGCGGGATGAGAAAGATCCTGGTTGTGCGCCTCGGTGCGATGGGAGACATTCTCCATGCGCTGCCCGCCGTGGCCTCGCTGCGCACTGCGGGCGACGTGAGAATCGCCTGGGCGGTGAAACCGCAGTTTCGCGAGCTCCTCGACGGCGGCGGCGCGGCCGACGAGGTCATCGAATTCCGCCGCAGCGGCCTTCGGGCGCTGCACGACTCCGTCGCCGCCCTGCGCCGCATGGAGTTTGACGCGGCAATCGACTTCCAGGGGCTGTTGCAGTCAGCCGTGCTGGCGCGCGCCTCCGGAGCCGCGCGCGTCTGGGGCTTCGAGCGCCGCCTGCTGCGCGAGCCTGCGGCGGCGCTTTTTTATGATGAACGCGTGGCGACATCGGCCGCACATGTCGTGGACCGCAACCTGGATCTGGCGCTGGCGGCCGGCGCCAGCGGCCGTCTGGTGCACTTCCCGCTGCCCGAAGGGCGCCGTGAGGGCGTGCTTCCTGAAGGCGCGTTTGTGCTGGCCTCGCCCTTCGCCGGCTGGGGTACCAAGCAATGGCCGCTCGAAAATTATCTCGTGCTGGCAGAACTGCTCGAAAAGGCTCTGCGGCTGCCGCTCGTGTTCAACGTGAGTCCCGCGCAGGCGGAAGCTCTGGCGCATCGGGGCGCACGGGTGCATGTGTCATCGATTTCCGGACTCATCGATGCCACCCGCCGCGCCGCGGCCGTTGTGGGCGTCGACAGCGGGCCGCTTCATCTGGCCGCGGCGCTGGGCCGGCCGGGCGTGGCGATCTACGGACCCACGGACCCGGCCCGCAACGGGCCCTATTCTTCTTCGATCCGTGTGCTGCGCGCTCCAGGCGCGAGGACCTCCTATCGCAGAGACGCCGAGCCGGATCCCTCCATGAGGGTGGTGCACCCGCAGCAGGTGCTGGAAGCGCTCCGGGAGGTGCTCTGATGGCGCTTTTCGGCAAACGGTGGGCGGATGCGGTGCAGCGTTGGCGCGTCCCCAGCGGCATCGCGCTGGCGGCCGCTTTCGTTCTGCTCGCCGATCCGGTCCCGCCGACCCTGCTGCTGGGGCTCCCCTTCTGCCTCTTCGGACTCGCGCTCCGCGCCTGGGCCGCCGGGCACCTGCGCAAGGACGAGACGCTGACCATCAGCGGGCCCTACGCCTTCGTGCGGAATCCGCTTTATCTCGGCTCGCTTGTCGCCGCGCTCGGCTGCGTCATTGCCGCGGCCCGCGCCGAGCTGGCGCTCATGGCCGGCGCCTACTTCCTGCTCGTCTACCTGCCGGTAGTGGAACAGGAAGAACAACATCTGCGGGAATTGTTTCCGCAGTACGACGATTACGCGCGCCGCGTCCGCGCCTTCCTGCCTACGCTGCCGGAGCGGATGCCGCCGCAGCCCTTCTCGCTGCGGCTGTACCTGAAGAACCGCGAGCAGCGCGCTCTGTACGGTTTCGCCGCCGTATATGCCCTCCTCGCGCTGAAGCTGCTCTGGCGCGGGATGTGAGATTCTGGCCTTGATGAAGCTCACCTTCCACGGCGCGGCGCAGACGGTCACCGGCTCGATGCACGAGCTCAACGTCAACGGCGCGCGGCTCCTGCTCGACTGCGGGCTCTTTCAGGGGCGGAGAAAGGAAGCGCGGGAGCGCAACGCAAACTTTCCCTTCGCCGCCTCCCGAATCAGCGCAGTGCTTCTTTCCCATGCGCACATCGACCATTCGGGCAACATCCCCACGCTCGTCAAGAGCGGCTTCGAAGGGCCGGTCTATGCGACGCCGGCCACGGTGGACCTGTGCCATTCGATGCTGCCCGATTCGGCCCACCTCCAGGAAAAGGACGCGCTCTTCCTGGCCAAGCGCAAACACCGGCGCAGGCTGCTCGGCATCGAGGACGAACTGGAAATCGTCGAGCCGCTCTACTCGCAGGCCGACGCCGAACGCTCGCTCCGCCACTTTCAGTCCGTGCTCGACGGGGACCCGAAGGAGGTGGCCGATGGGGTCACATTTACGGGCATCGAGGCGGGACACATGCTCGGCTCCACCGCGCTTGTGCTTGAGCTGCGGCGCAACGGAAAGACGGTGCGGCTGGCTTACTCGGGCGACGTGGGGCGGCCGAAGCTGCCGATCCTCCGCGATCCCCAGCCGTTGCCCGAGGTGG
Source organism: Bryobacteraceae bacterium (assembly GCA_026002855.1). Classification (NCBI taxonomy): domain Bacteria; kingdom Pseudomonadati; phylum Acidobacteriota; class Terriglobia; order Bryobacterales; family Bryobacteraceae; species Bryobacteraceae bacterium. Next base: position 3,816,929 of record BPGD01000001.1, on the reverse strand, counting down.
ACTACCTCATCATGGAATCGACCTACGGCGACCGCCTGCACAAGGACCTCGACATGGTAAAGGCCAAGCTCGCCGATGTGGTCCGCCGCGCCGCGGCGCGCGGCGGAAAAATCATCGCTCCGGCCTTCGCCGTGGGCCGCACGCAGCAGCTCGTGCTGCTGCTGCACGAGCTGATCGAGGAAAAACAGATTCCCTCGATTCCGATTTTTGTCGACAGCCCGCTCGCCGTCGACGTCACGGAAGTCTTCCGGCGCCACACCTACCTCTTCGATGAGGAAACCAGCCGATTCCTGCGCAATGGCGAGGACCCTTTCGGCTTCCGCCTGCTGCGTTATGTGCGCGACGTCAGCGAGTCCAAGGCGCTGAACGAGCTGCGCGGGCCGGCGCTGATCATCTCCGCCTCCGGCATGTGCGAAGCGGGGCGCATCCTGCACCACCTGCGCAACAACATCGAAGACCCGCGCAACATGGTGCTCATCACCGGCTTCATGGCCGAACACACCCTCGGCCGCAAGATCGTCGAGAAGTGGCCCGAGGTGCCAATCTTCGGCGAGCCCGTGCGGCTGCGCGCCGAGGTGGTGAAACTGAACGAGCTTTCCGGCCACGCCGACCAGCGCGAACTGCTCGCCTGGATGAAGCCGGTGGCGCGTTCGGTGAAACGCGTCTTCCTCGTGCACGGCGAGCCCGCGCAGGCCGCGGCGCTCCGGCAGGCCATCCATGACCGTTACGGGCTTGAGGCGGTGATCCCCTCGCGCGGCGATTCGTTCGAGCTTGCCTGACGCCGCCTCAGCCGGGCATCTCCAGCGTCCCGGTGAGCGAGGACACGTTCGTGATGCCCTGTGCGCGGCAGAATTCGTCCAGTTCGGCGGCGATGCGCACCGGCGCGCAGGGATCGGCAAAAGTCGCCGTGCCCACCTGCACCGCCGCCGCGCCGGCGATCAGAAATTCAGCCGCGTCCTCGCCGGTGAGGATGCCGCCCAGGCCGATCACCGGAATCTTCACCGCCCGGGCGGCCTCATGGACCAGCCGCAGCGCCAGCGGCTTGATCGCCGGTCCGGAGACGCCGCCGTAGCCTGCGCCCAGGCGCGGACGCCGCGTGCGCGCGTCAATCGCAAGGCCCAGAAACGTGTTGACCAGCGAAATGGCCGACGCCCCGCTGTCTTCGGCCGCGCGCGCCAGCGGCGCGATGCTGGCCACGTTCGGCGAAAGCTTCACGATCACCGGCCTGCGCGCGGCCCGCACGCAGGCCGTGACCACTTCCGCCAGCAGCCGCGGGTCGGAGGAAAAAAACATTCCGCCGTGTTTTGTATTGGGGCAGGAGACGTTCAGCTCGTACGCGTCCACCCCCTCGGCGTCCTCGAGCACCCGGATCACCTCGGCATAGTCCTCCACCGCGTAACCGAAGACGTTCGTGACGACGCGCGTGCCGCAGCCGCGCAACCCGGGCAGCTTCTCTAGCACGAAGGCCCGCACGCCCATGTTTTGCAGCCCGACGGAGTTGATCATGCCGGCGCGCGTCTCGTACAGCCGCGGCGGCGGATTGCCGCGCATGGGTTCGCGCGAGAGCCCCTTCACCACCAGCCCGCCAAGCTGGCGCAGCGGCACGATCGGCGCCATCTCGACGCCGTAGCCGAAGGTACCCGAAGCGGCAATGACCGGATTGGAAAACACAAGCCCGCACAGGGTGACGCGCAGCCTGGGGGACAGCGGATCGCCGGCCATCGTCACCAGTGTACAGGCAGAGGGAGTCAGCCCTGCTTCAACTGAAGGCGGCTGATGAGGTCGGCCAGGTACGTCCTGCCGTTGGGTTGCACGGTCGCCAGCAGCCGCAGCGTGGCGCGGGCATCGTCCAGCGCGCGGTGGGCCGAGCCGGGCTCAATGCGGTGCGCCGCCAGAAGCTGCTGGAGCCCTTTCGACGCCTGCCCCTTGCCACGCCAGTCGATGCCGTCCATCGAGCACAGCCACGGGAGGCGGCGGGCCTCCGGAAACAGCCGTTCCACAAAGCCGCGGTCGAAGCTCACGTTGTGGGCGATGAGGCAGTGGCTGCGGGCCAGGATGCTGTGGACGCGCTCCTCGTCCAGCGCCTGGCCGCGCACGTCGGCGTCCGTGAGTCCGTGGGCCCGTGTCGCGCCGGCCGGGATCGGCCGCCCTGGATCGCGAAGACCGCAATATTCGTCCAGCACCTGGATGTCGGTCCCCGTTCTGGGATCAAAGGAGAAAAGCACGAGGGCGAGCTCGACCACCTCGTCGGCCGCGGGATTCAGCCCGGTGGTCTCGACATCGACAATGGACGCCCGCAGTTTCATGGCGCGTTCATCGCGGCCAGCTCGTCCAGGTCGAGACGCCCCGTGTAGATGGCCATTCCCAGGGCGCAGTCAATTCCTAGAGCCGTCAGGGCGCGGATTTCCTCCAGCGTGGTGATGCCGCCGGCGGCGGTTATGGGCAGAGGCGTGGCGCGGCGAAGGCGGGCAAACCATTCGAGGTCCGTGCCCTGCATCATTCCTTCCTTGTCGACATAGGTGGCGAGGAAGCCTGAACAAAAAGGCTCCAGTTCGTTTAAAACATCTTCGGCGGATTTGTCCAGCTCTTCGGTCCAGCCCTTCACGGTGATCCGGCCGCCGCGTGAGTCAATCGCCACCATCACCCGCTCCCGGCCGATTTCGGCCGAGATCGCCTCGAGCGTGGGCCGGTGGAACGCCGCCGTCCCGACGATGACTTTCGCCGCCCCGGCCTCCGCCAGCCGCCGGGCCCGCTCCGGCGTCCGCACGCCGCCGCCGGCGCGGATCCGGGCGCGGGCGGCCAGCGTTTCCACGATCGCCGTGTTGTCGCCACGCCCCATCGCGGCGTCCAGGTCGATCACCTGGATCTCGGGAAATCTGCGGAACCGCTCCAGCATCTCCAGCGGCGGCGCCCCCTCGAGCGCCTTCTCGCGGCCCTGCACGAGCTGCACCACCTTTCCGTCCATCAGATCAATGCAGGGAATGATCATGTCAGAGTCCTCACCGGAATGCCCGCGCGCACGAGCTCTTCCTTGAGCCGCCCCACCGTCCACGTTCCGTAATGAAAGATGCTGGCCGCGAGCGCCGCGTCGGCCTCGCCCGTGGTCAGCACTTCGATGAAGTGCTCGGGACGTCCGCCGCCGCCGCTGGCGATGACGGGGACGCGCGTCGCGCGGCTCACGGCGCGCGTCAGCTCGCAGTCGAAGCCCTGCTGCACGCCGTCGGCGTCCATCGAGGTCAGCAGGATCTCGCCCGCGCCCAGCTCCTCGCCGCGCGCGGCCCACTCCACCGCGTCGATCCCTTCATCCACGCGCCCGCCCCGGGTGTACACGTTCCAGCCCCCGCGCCCGTTGCGCCGCGCGTCAATCGCGAGCACGCAGGCCTGTGAGCCGAACTCGCGGCTGATTTCGGTGATCAGCTCCGGGCGGCGCACGGCCGCCGTGTTGATGCTCACCTTGTCGGCGCCGCAGTGCAGGATGCGCCGCGCGTCCTCCACCGTGCGGATGCCGCCGCCAGCCGTGAGCGGGATGAAGACGCAGCGCGCGGTGCGGGCCACCACGTCGGCCATGATCGCGCGATCATCGCTCGATGCGGTGATGTCGAGAAAGACCAGCTCGTCGGCGCCCTGCTCGTTGTAACGCGCAGCGAGCTCCACCGGATCTCCGGCATCGCGCAGGCCGACGAAGTTCACGCCCTTGACCACGCGACCGCCGGTGACGTCGAGACACGGAATGATGCGCTTGGCAAGCATCTGCTTCTATCCTTGCACCAGCTCGCCGGCGGCGGCCAGAAAGCGGCGCATCACCTCAAGGCCGGCCGGCCAGGATTTTTCGGGGTGAAACTGCACTCCGAAGACGTTGTCCTGTTCGAGCGCTGCACAGAATTCGACGCCGTAGTCGCAGACCGCGGCGGCATGCGGCCCCGGCGGGCAACAGTAGCTGTGGGCGAAGTAAAAATAGGCAGGCTCGCGCAGTCCGTCAAACAACCGCGAAGGTTTCACCCGCCGCACCGTGTTCCAGCCCATGTGCGGGCAGCGGACGTCCGGCGGAAAGCGTCGAACCGTGCCCCGAAACAGACTCAGGCCCTTTTGTTCCGGCGCTTCCTCGCTCGCCTCGAACATCGCCTGGAGCCCCAGGCAGATGCCGAGCAGCGGCGCGCCCGCGCGTGCTTTCCGCACCAGCGGGTCCCGCAGTCGGAGCCGGTCGAGCGCGTCCATCATCTGGCCAAAATGTCCCACGCCCGGCAGGATGATCGCCCGCGCAGCGTCCACGGCTTCCGGGTTCTGGGTGATTTCGTAGGCCGCTCCCAGCTCCTCCAGCGTGTTGGCCACGGAGCGCAGATTCCCCGCCCCGTAGTTGACCACCGTGATCATAGCAGCCCCTTCGTGCTCGGCAGCTCGTCCTTCAGCCGCGCGTCCTTCGAGCACGCATAGCGCATGGCGCGGGCGAAGCACTTGAAGATGGCTTCCACCTTGTGATGGTTCGAGCGGCCATAGAGGACTTTCGCATGGAGGTTCGCCCCGGCATGAGTCACGAATCCGTGGAAGAAATCCGCGAGCAGTTCGGACTGAAGATCGCCGACCAGCCGCGTGCGGACCCGGTCTTCGTAAACGAGATACGGCCGGCCGCCGAGATCCACGGCGACCACCGCCAGCGTCTCGTCCATCGGCAGCACGAAATAGCCGGCGCGGTTGATCCCCTTGCGGCCGCCCAGCGCCTTCGTGAAGAGCTGGCCCAGCACGATGCCGGTGTCTTCCACCGTGTGGTGCTGATCGACGTCCAGATCCCCGCGGGCGTGCAGCGTCAGATCAAACCCGCCGTGCCGGGCGAACAGCTCCAGCATGTGATCCAGGAACCGCACGCCGGTGGAGATGTCGTAACGGCCGCGGCCTTCAATCTTCAGCGAGCCGCGGATCTGCGTCTCGCGAGTCATGCGTTCGATGGTGGCGGACCTCATCCGGCAAGCACCTCTTCAATCTGGTTCACGTTCTCGATGACCGCCATCGCGCCGGCGCCGCGCAGAGCCGCCGTCAGTTCTTCGCGGCGCGGCGCATCCGGCGCGGCCACACCAATGAATGGAACCCCGGCGTCGCGGGCGCTCATTCCATCGTCCACCGTGTCGCCCACAAAGGCGGCGATTGGCGCTCCGGTTTGCCGGGCGATTTCGATCAGCCCGTCCGGCGCCGGTTTGCCGCGCCGCACATCATCGGCCGTCACGATCGGATCAAACACCGGTCCGGGCGAAAACCGGTCCAGCGTCGCATCGAGCTCCTCACGGTTGCGGCCGGTGAAAATGGCCAGCCGGTAACTGCGGCCGAGCCGTTCGAGAAGCCCGTCCCGCGGCAGCCACACCTCACGCGAAATGAAGCCGTCGCGGTTGTCGCCGAAAAAGACCCGGTTGAAATACTCAACGACCCGATCATAGGGCAGCTCCACGCCCAGCTCGCGGCAGTAGTGGTGGCACAGAACCCAGTCGTTGTTATACCCGCCGCGCAGTTTCCACTCCTGGATGGAATCGGCGTCTGGCGCGATTCCAGTGAAGTGACGGATCGTTTCGGCGATGGCGGCGCGGTAGCTGCCGGTGACGTCCACCAGCACGCCGTCCATGTCAAACACCAGCACGGGAAGGCTCATTTCCACACCTCGTCGAGCGCCGCGAAGAAGCGCTCCACCTGTTGCGGCGTGCCGGCCGTGACGCGCACCGTGCCCGGAAGCTCGTAGGAACGGTCCCGCACGAGCACGCCCCGCTCCCGCAGCGCATCGCGGACCTCGATGGCGCGCCCGCCCGCCTCAAACAGCACGAAATTGCCCTGCGACGGCCAGTAACGGATGCCGCGCCGCCGGAAGCCCTCATACAGCATTTCGCGGGCAGCCAGTGCCTGCCGGACGTAGTTATCCAGGTACTCGCGGTCCTCCACGGCGGCCCGCACCGCCAGCGCCGCCAGCGCATTCACGGAATAGGGCGACTGTCCTTTCCTCACGTACGCGATATTGG